>JBKICU010000045.1:0-120376 GCA_046566965.1 Acidobacteriota bacterium | reverse complement strand
CCTTCTTCCCCCATTGGCATCTTCGATTCCGGCGTGGGCGGCCTCACCGTGGCCCGCGCCGTCATGGAACGCCTCCCTCGCGAGAACATCGTCTACTTCGGCGACACGGCCCGCGTTCCCTACGGCGTCAAATCGCGCGACACCGTGGCCCGTTTCGCCGAGCAGATCGCCCAGTTCCTCCTTGCGAAGAAGGTGAAGATGCTCATCATCGCCTGCAACACCATGGCTGCCGTGGCTTTCGACGCGGTCCGGGCATTATCTCCGGTCCCGGTTCTGGAAGTGATCGACGCGGGCGCGCGAACCGCCGTATCCCGCACGCGCAACCGGCGCATCGGCATCATCGGGACGCCCTCGACGATCGATTCCGGCGCGTACCTGACGGCCATCCAGCGTCACGACGAATCAGGCATGTTCATCACAACCCAGGCCTGCCCCCTCTTCGTGCCCCTGGTCGAGGAGGGGTGGCTGGATCATCCGGTCACGCGCCTGACCGCCTTCGAATACCTGACGCCTCTTCTCGCCCAGAACATCGACACCCTGGTGCTCGGGTGTACACATTATCCGCTCCTCAAACCCATGTTGTCCTCAGTTATGGGGCAGGGGGTGCGCCTTGTGGATTCGGCCGAGGCTGTGTCCGAGCGGGCCGAGGATCTCCTGCGCGACATGCATCTGGAGAATCCCGGCGTGGGCGAACCGGACCACGTCTTCCACGTGACGGACGTGCCCCAGCGTTTCAAGGAGGTCGGGGAGAGATTCCTTGGGCGCAGCCTGGGGAAAGTTCGTGTGGAAAGTCTGTGCTGACCAGGATGACGCAAACACTGCTTGCCATGCGCACAACAAGGCTTATATGTCGTCCGCCATTGAGCACTTGTGCCAAAAGCCTGTTCAGAAAGGAGAGTGACACCAATGTCCAGATCGTCCCGCAACTCGACGACTCTGATCATCCGGCAGGAGGACCTTCCTCCCATTCGCAAGAAACAGGCTCCGCCAGCCAAACCAATGCGCGACCGCACGGTTTACCGGAGAAAAGGCAAGCATGCGAAGCGCGATGATGCAACATGCCACGAAAAAACGCCCGGCTGGGATATCCCGCCGGGCGTTTTGCATTTCTTGGGAGCCGCGATCAGGCCACGGCGTTCAGGCGCTGTTCAATGAGATTCTTGGCGCGCAGGGCCAGCTGGCTTACCTCTGGCTTGGAGATCTGGTCGTCAGCACCCACGGCCATGCCCTTGTGGCGAAGCTTGTCAGTGATGAGCGACGAGAAGAGCAGCACGGGCAGCACCCGGAGGGTGTGATCGTCCTTGATGCGTTTGGTGAGGTTGTGCCCGTCCATGGTGGGCATCTCGATATCGGACACCACGACCTGGACATAGTCCGTGATGTTCTTGCCTTCAACCTCCGCCTTTTCCTTGACCTGGAGCAACCGTTCCCAGGCTTGCAGACCCGTGTTCACCACTTCCACTTCGAAGTTGGCCTTTTCCATGAGATCGCGCAGCATTTCGCGCACCAGGGCCGAGTCGTCGGCGATGAGCGCCCGATAGCGTTCGCCGGAGCGCCAGTCGATGCTGGTGTCCAGGCGCAGGCCCAACTGCGGGTTCAGGTCGGCGACAATCTTTTCCAGGTCCAGCAGGAAGACGATGCGGTCCTCAAGCTTCACCACGCCGGTGATGGACTCGCCGCTCAAGGTGGAAACGTAGTCGTTGGGCGGTTCTACTGCTTCCCAGCTCAGACGGTGGATTCTGGTGACGCCGGAAACCAGGAATGCGGTGGTCACTTTGTTGAATTCGGTGACGATGACCTTGGGCGAGTCGGTATGGACGCGTTCCTTGCCAAGCCAGACAGAGAGGTCCACCAGGGGGATGATGTGGTTGCGCAGGTTGAAAGCCCCCAGCACAGACGGATGGGAGACTTCGGGCAGGGCCGTCACGCGGGGAAGCCGTATGATTTCCAAAACCTTGGCCACGTTGACCCCGTAGTAGCCTTTGTACTCTGCCTTCCCGGACGAGTCGCCTTCCGGCACCACCTCGTCGAGATAGAACTCGACGATTTCGAGTTCGTTGGTGCCGGCTTCGAGCAGGATGTTGGTCTGCGACATGGGGTCCTCCGGGACGGGGTTGCTCGCCGGATCACTCTGGCGGGGAAGGGGTCACGCCTTGCGAGCGCCAGGAGACGCTGTGCGGATCAGGCATTCCGCCTGACCCTCAGGACGAAATCGAGGCAATGATCGATTCCACGGCATCGATGATAGTTTTGGGCGTAGAGGCCCCGGCTGTCAAGCCGATGCGTGCTTTCCCGCGCATCTTTTCCAGAGGAAGCTCTTCGACGGTCTCCACATGAACGCACGGGACGCCCTGGGCTTCGGCGACCTTGACCAGGCGGCGGGTGTTGCCGCTGTCGCGTCCGCCCGCCACAACCATGAAGTCCACATCCCTGGCGATGGCGATGGCTTCCTCCTGGCGTCGCTGGGTGGCGTCGCAGATGGTATAGAGCACGGGGATTTCCTTGCCCAGCGTCTCGAAAAGATAATCGCGGATGCGCTCGAATTCGGCTTCGTCCTGGGTGGTCTGGGCGGCCAGGAAATAGGAGTCTCCGGGATCGATGGAATGCCCCCTCAGCTCGTCCAGGCTGTCGAAGACGATGGCTCCGTGGGAGGCGTGGCTCAAAAGCCCCCGCACCTCCGGATGCGCCTCCTCTCCGTAGAGCAGCAGGATGCCGCCCTTGTCGGCCTCCTTGGCGATGAGCTTCTGGGCCTTCTTCACTTTCGGGCAGGTGGCGTCGGCCACCGTCAGCCCTCGTGCGGCAAGGCGCTCGTCCACGGAACGCGGGATGCCGTGGGCGCGGATGAGCACGATTGCGCCGGGCTCGATGGCTTCGGGGTCTTCGGTGCGGCGCACGCCCTTGGAGGCGTAGTGGGCCAGCACCTGCGGATTATGGATGAGCGGCCCGAAGGTGTAGATGGGCACGTCCGGGTTCTGTTCCTTCAAGAGCTGGTCGAGCTTGCGCAGGGCAAGATCCACGCCCATGCAGAATCCGGCGGTCTTGGCTCTACGAACGGTCATCCCAGTTCTCCCTGATCTGAAGGTGGTGTTCAGGCCCCGGGGCCGGTTTGGCTTCGGCAATGCGGCCGGTTATGTCCGCCAGATGCTCCCATGACGTACACGAACCCACTTCCTGGCGCAACGCGCGCGCGCCGAGCAGGTTGCGCACGTAGCGCGGCACGATGGATCGCATGCGCATCAGGGCCCGCTCCGGGCGGCCGAATTCGCGGATGAGGGCGGCGTGGCGTTCGATAAGCCGGGCGATCTCCGGCCCGTCCGGCGGTGCCGTGGAACCGTCCAGGAAATGGCGGAAGATTGTCGGGTCGTACATGGCGCCGCGCGCGAACATCACGCCGTCCGCGCCGGTCTCGGCCAGACAGCGGTGCGCGTCCTGCGCGGTGAACAGGTCTCCGCTGGCGATGACCGGCACCTTCGAGCGCTGCTTGAGTTCCTTGATGTGTTCCCATCCGGCAATGCCGGAGTAGCCCTGGCGGGCGTGGCGCGGATGCAGGCACAGCCATGCCGCACCTTCGTCCTCTATGGATCTTGCGATGTCGAACACGCAAAGGTCCTCGGCGCTGGAACCCAGGCGAAGCTTGACCCCGACGCGTCCCGGCCCGGCCTTGCCCACCATCACCCGCACGATCTCGCGCAGCACCTCCGGCGTGCGCATGAGCGCCGAGCCGGCGCCGGTCTTGGCGACCTTGGGCACGGAGCATCCGCAGTTCAGGTCGAAGAGGGTGAAGCCCTGGTCCAGGAGCATGTCCATGGCGCGGGAGAACATCTCCGGCTCGGCTCCGAAGAGCTGCACGGCGAGAGGAGAGTCCTGCGGGCAGGTGGCCAGCAGGTCCTTGGTTCCGGGACTGAAATAGACCATGCCCTTGGAACTGACCATCTCCGTGACGGCGCAGGCAGCCCCGTACTCGCGGCAGAGCATGCGGAAGGGGAGGTCTGAGTATCCGGCCAGGGGGGCAAGCCAGGGGAATTGGGGTCCGAAAGGTGGCGTCATCATATCCGCCGCGACATCTACCCGGTGCAGGGCGTGTTGGCAATGCCTTGGTTGGCTGGCGGGCAACAGGGGGCTGATGATGTTTACCGTGTTATCCCGGCAGGATGACGAATCAGACGAGAGCCTTTCGAAGTATTCGGCCGCGGAGGCCTCCTTGACCTGGAGAGGGCTTTTGTCTAGCCTTTCGTATTCAAGCCCGCGCGTTGGCGTTCCGGGCAATACCATGAAAGAGGAATCTATGTCGCCCAAATCCGAGCTTATCTGGTTCGATGGTGCTCTGGTGCCCTGGGAAGAGGCCCGGGTTCATGTGATGACCCATACCCTTCACTACGGCGTGGGCGTATTCGAAGGGATCCGCGCCTACAAGCAGGCTGGCGGCGGTTCGGCCGTTTTCCGCCTCGAGGAGCACGTTCACCGTCTGTTCGACTCCGCCAAGATCGTGGAGATCAAGATACCCTACACTGAAGAACAGATTCTCTCGGGCATCCTGGAAACGCTCAAGGCCAACAAGATGGAGGAAGGCTACATCCGCCCCATCTCGTTCATCGGAACGGGCATGTCCCTGGGCGTGTTTCCGGGCAAGAACCCCATCCACACCGCCATCTGCGTGTGGCCCTGGGGCGCGTACCTGGGCGAGGAGGCCCTGGAGAAGGGCATCCGCATCCGCACCTCCTCCTTCACCCGCCATCACGTGAACGTGATGATGACCAAGGCCAAGGTCTGCGGCAACTACGTGAACTCGGTGCTGGCCAAGAACGAAGCCCTGGCCGACGGCTACGACGAGGGCCTGCTGCTGGATACCGAAGGCTACGTGTCCGAGGGCTCGGGCGAGAACATCTTCATGGTGGTCAATGGCGTGATCAAGACTCCGCCTCTGACCTCAATCCTGTCCGGCATCACCCGCGACTCGGTGGTCACCCTGGCCCGCGACCTGGGCTACGAAGTGCGCGAGACCCGCTTCACCCGCGACGAACTCTACACCGCCGACGAAGCCTTCTTCACCGGCACCGCCGCCGAAATTACCCCCATCCGGGAACTGGACCGCCGCGTCATCGGCGAGGGCAAGGCCGGGCCGGTGGCCAAGACGCTGCAGAAGGAGTTCTTCAAGGTCGTGAAGGGCGAGAACCCCAAGTACGCCTCCTGGCTTTCCGAGTACACCGTTTAGCGGCGAATTGACCACGCGTCGCACTTCGCCTTTGGACCGGCGTTTTCCCTGCGGGTTCACAAGCTTGGCGCGCGATTTATATGGTGCCGTGAGGCTCGCGCACAATTCATCGCCAACCGCCACATGGACAGAGTTGGGGTGGGCAACAGAACGGGATTATTGCGGATTCCAAAGGGCGCAGCCCTTTGGAATCCGGAGGCTCCCCAACTGCGAATTTTGCATAGTTCCTCACGTGTATCCGAAACCGGCTGCCGCGCGACATTCCTGAAGGGAGATATCCGGCAGGCCCGCCGTTCAACCGTTCACTAACGCTCGCGCTCCGGGCGGCCCGGCATGTTCCGCCGGGGCCGCCCGGAACGTCGCTTGGGAGGCTCCATGCGCGGTGTGATCGAAAGACGCCATGCGGTCGAGGTGTTCGCCAACAGGCGCGGCCTCGTGTCCATCATGCAGCATCTGCCCGAGGGCGGGCAGACGGTCGAGGTGCATCCCGAGGATGTCCCCCAGCTGATCGCGCTCTTGCAGAACGCGGCCCTGGAAGCCGAGAGTTTCAGGCAGAGCGCCGATTTCAACGAACAGAACGAGTGCTGCTGAGGTCCGACGGAACAACGCAATGGCAAGTCTTACCGCAAAATACCGGCCCCAGCGCTTCAGCGACGTGGCCGGGCAGGAGTCCATCAAGCGGATTCTGTCCAGGGCCTCTTCCGAGGACAAGATCGCTCCGGCCTACCTCTTTTCCGGCACGCGCGGCGTGGGCAAGACCACCCTGGCGCGCGTTCTGGCCAAGGCCCTCAACTGCCTCACAGCGCCTACGTCCGAACCCTGCAACGAGTGCTCCCAGTGCCGCCAGATCACGGCTGGCATCTCCCCCGACGTCATCGAGATCGACGCCGCCACCCACGGAACCGTCGACGAGGCCCGCCGCCTCAAGGAAGACATCGGCTATGCGCCGCTGCAGAGCCGCTACAAGGTCTTCATCATCGACGAGGCGCACATGCTCTCCAAGCAGGCCTTCAATGCCCTGCTTAAGACCCTGGAAGAGCCGCCCGGACGCGTGACCTTCATCCTGGCCACCACCGAGCCTCACAAGATTCTGCCCACCATCATCAGCCGATGCCAGCACTACGTGTTCAAGCGGTTGGCCCAGCCCGAGCTGGAGGCCCACCTCTCGGGCCTCCTGGCCCTGGAATCCATGGGCTACGAGCCCTCCGCCGTGAGCCTCATCGCCCGGCGCGGCGCGGGCAGCGTGCGCGACTCCATGTCGCTCCTGGCCCAGGTGCTGGCCATGGGCGGCGAGACCCTGCGCGAACAGGACGTGCGCGACGTCCTGGGGCTTGCCGGGCAGGACGTGTTCCTGTCGCTCATGCAGTCCTTCAAGGAACAGGATTGCCTTGGGGTGAGCACGCTTTTGCGCAACGTGCTGGACCGCGGCCTGGACATCGGCTTCTTCCTGCGGGAGCTGGCATCCTGCTGGCGCGACATGTTCCTGTTGAACCAGTCGGGCGAGAAGGCCCTGGCCAACCTGGAACTGAGCGAGGAGGAGGGCAGGCAGTGGCTGGCCTGGGCCGGACAGTTCGACGCCCGCCACATCCACGCCTGCTGGCAGATGACCCTGGAGGGCCAGCGCCGGGTGATGACCAGCCTGGAACCCGCCCTGGCCCTGGAACTCCTGCTGCTGAACCTCGCCTATATCCCCAAGCTTCTGTCGCTGGACGCCCTGAACGCCCCCAACGTCGGTGGCGGCACGCCTCCGGGACGTCCCGGTCCCGGCACCGGTGGAGCCCCCAGGCCCGCCATGCCTGGCACATCTGGCGCAGGCATGCCACCGGCAGGCCCCCGGTCCGCGCCGCTGCAGGGTTCCGGTTCGCCAGCCGGGCCTGGCCCCACGCCTGGGTCTGGATATCCGCAGCCCAGGCCGCCCCAGGCCGCCGCGCTGCGCTCCCCAACGCCCGCCTACGGGGCAGGAGCCCCGGCGAAGGGACCGGTCCCTCCCGCGCAGCAGCCCCAGGCTCAGCCCAGGCCTGCACCGCCAAGCGCTCCCAGGCCAATGCCCGCGCCAGCCCCTGGCGCGTCTGCCGAGCCCGCCGCGCCAAACGCACCTGTGAGCGACCAGCCTCCGCCCTGGACTTCGGAGAACGCCAGTCCGGCGGGAGGAGCAGCCAGGTCGATGCCGCCCCAGGCCGGCGCTGCCGGTGTGGAGACCGCCACCGCGAGCCCGCAGCCCAGGCCTGCCCCGTGGTCCGCTCCGGCAGCGACGACAGGAGAGCCAGCGTCTGCCGGTGGGCCGCCTCCGTGGCAGTCATCGTCAGATACGTCCCGCGCGCCCGTCGAAAGCGCGACTCCCGGAGCGTCCGCCGCCGGTCAGTCCCGCGCCGCCACGGACGGCCCTCCGTCCTGGGCCACCGAAGAAGTGCCTCCGGTTCAGGAAGAAGGTCCCCCGATGATGGACTGGTCGGAGGAATACGCTGTTTCGGCGCAGGAACCGGCCCCCGTTCCATCCATGACGCCCTATGCCGGGTCCCTCGGAGCGGGGCAGGGCGTCGCCGCCGGAGCTCCAGCCAGGACCGGGCCAGACGAGCGGTTCGACCAGGACGACCCGGATGAGGAAGACAGCCTCAGCGGCGATGACCTGGGCCAGCCCGACGCGGCATCCACGGGGAGCGGCGCGCCTGCATCTTTCGGCGCGCCCAAGGGGCCGCTCAACTGGCCCGGCTTTCTGAAGTATGCCCAGCAGGAACTGCACGGCAACAACCTGCTCAAGACGGCGCTCAAGAGCGTGAACGGCACTTTCGAGGACGGAAGCCTGCAACTCAGCTGCCCCGACTTCCAGGCCCGCCAGATACGCGACAAGAGCGGCAACCTGACAGCCCTGCAAGGGCTGGCAAACCAGTATTTCGGGCGTGTCGTGCGTATCGAGATTTCCGCCGCCGCCGTCAGAAAGCAGCTCAGCCAGCAGGAACTGCGAGCCAAGGCCGAGCAGGCCCCCCTGTTTCAGGAAGCCAGGGAAAGCATGGGCGCGTACATCATCGACGTGCGCGCAAAACACTAGATCAGTAATTATTCGGAGGATATATGAAAGGCATGGGCGATATGATGCGTCAGGCTCAGATGATGCAGAAGAAAATGCAGCAGATCCAGGAAGACCTCAAAACCCGCACCGTGGAAGCAACCGCCGGTGGCGGCATGATCACCGTGGTGGCCACCGGCTCCCAGGAGATCGTTTCCATCAAGATCGACAAGACCGTCGTGGACCCCGAAGACGTGGACATGTTGCAGGATCTGGTGTTGGCCGCCGTGAACGACGCACTGAAGAAGTCCCGCGACATGCAGCAGAACGAAATGGGCGCATTGACCGGCGGACTGAAGATTCCGGGGCTGTTCTAGAGCATGAAGGCGCTTCCCAAGCCGCTGGCCGATCTGGTCGGCGAATTGTCTGCCTTGCCTGGGCTGGGTCCGAAATCGGCCCTTCGCGCGGCGCTCACGCTGCTCAAGTGGCCCAAGGGCCGCACCCAGGGCCTGGGCCGGGCCATCCACGACCTGCGCGAGAACCTGTTTCTGTGCTCCCAATGCGCAGGCCTCGCCGAATCCGACCCATGTCCCATCTGCGCGGACCCGGCCCGCAACGCCGAGTCGCTGTGTCTGGTCAGCGAATGGGATTCTCTCCTGGCGCTTGAGGAAACCGGCCTCTACAAGGGCCGCTATCTCATCCTGGGGGGCCTGATCTCGCCCCTGGACGGCGTGGACGCGTCCTCGCTGGAGTTCGATCGCTTCCAGCAGCGCCTGGCCGAGGGACACGTGCGCGAGGTCATCCTGGCCCTGGGCTCCACCCTGGAGGCCGAGGCCACGGCCAGCTACGTCAAGAACATCCTGGAGCGCACGGGGTCTGGCATCCGCCTCACACGCCTGGCCCAGGGCATCCCCCTGGGGGCCGAGGTGAAGTACGTGGACAAGGAAACCCTCAAACAATCCATGGTCCACCGGCAGGATATCTAGTGTGGCGTTCTCAAAATACGTTCACGCATTTTTCAGGCCTAAACCAAGAGAACCATTTGTTTCGTTCGCGAAAAACATGTTCATGTTTTTCGCGAACGCGACATTAGGCGCCCATGTCCACTGAACTGACCTGCGAGGTCCACACCGTCACCTTCTTCTCGGAGGCTACCGGCTATCTCGTGGCCAAGGTGCAGGCCAAGGGCGAGCCCGGCGTGGTGACCATCGTGGGGTGCATGGGCCAGGTGACGCCGGGAGAGACCCTGCTCCTGCGCGGCTCCTGGACCACCCATGCCCAGTACGGACGCCAGTTCAACGTGGAAACCTGGGAGCAGCGCATGCCCGCGTCCTTGACGGGCATCAAGCGCTATCTCGAATCCAAGCAGATCAAGGGAGTAGGGCCGGTGCTGGCTGGCAAGCTCCTGGCCAAGTTCGGCGACACGGTGCTGGACGTCCTGGACGAAGATCCCGACCGCCTGCTGGCAGTGCCCGGCATCACTCCCAAGGTGCTCAAGAAGATTACCGAGAGTTGGAACAAGCAGCGCGAAGTGCGCGGGCTGATGCTTTTCCTGCAGACGCACGACGTGCCCACCACCTTCGCTCAGCGCATCTTCAAACACTACGGGGGCGGGGCCGTCCAGAAGCTCAAGGACAACCCCTACGGCCTGGCCTACGACATCCAGGGCATCGGCTTCAAAACCGCCGACGCCATGGCGCTCAAGCTGGGGTTCGCGCCGGACTGTCCCCAGCGGCTGGAAGCGGCCATCGTCTACGGACTGTTCAGCCAGAGCGATTCGGGGCATCTTTTCTACCCCCGCGACGAACTCCTGGAAAAAGTCGACGCCATGCTCGGGGGCGTGGGCCTGCACCTTCTGGACGAGGCACTGGAGAACCTGGAGCAGCAAAAGCGCGTCCGCGTCGAGGCCCTGCCGCAGCAGGACATCTCCCACGCCGTGTACCTCACGCATTTCTACAAGTGGGAGCGCGAGATAGCCGAGCGCCTCTGGGCCATCTCCTCGCATCCGGCGGCGTCGGCGGCAGACAAGGTCGCCAGGCTCCTGCCTGCCGTGGAGGCCGAGTCCGGCATCAAGCTCTCCAGCGAGCAGCATCTGGCCGTGGCCCAGGCCTGTACCAACAAGACCTTCATCATCACCGGCGGCCCCGGCACGGGCAAGACCACCATCACCCGCGCCGTGGTGCGCGTGCTGGACAAGCTGGGCTTCAAGGTGAAGCTGTGCGCGCCCACGGGCCGCGCCGCCAAGCGCATGAGCGAGGCCACGGGCTTCCCGGCTTCCACGCTGCACCGCCTGCTGGGCACCCAGCCCGGCGGCGGATTCGCCCACAACGAGGAGCATAAGCTCAAGGCCGACGTGGTGGTGGTGGACGAGGCATCCATGCTGGACGTGCAGCTTCTGCTGCACCTCCTGCGCGCCCTGCCGCTGACCTGCCGCCTGGTGCTGGTGGGCGACGTGAACCAGCTGCCCTCGGTGGGACCCGGCAACGTGCTGGGGGACATGCTCGATTCCGGAGCGCTGGAGCAGGCACGCCTGACACACATTTACAGACAGGCCCTGGAATCCATGATCGTGGTCAACGCGCACCGGGTGAACGAGGGCCAGTTCCCTGCCCAGTCCGCCAAGAAGCCGCCCGAGGCCGATTTTTTCTGGGTGGAGTGCGACGACCCCGCCCAGGTCCAGGAAAAGATCATCGATCTTGTGGCCAGCCGCATTCCCCGGACCTATGGTTTCGATCCCCTGCGGGATATCCAGGTGCTTTCCCCCATGCACCGGGGCGAAGTGGGCACCCAGGCCCTGAACGAACTGCTTCAGGAACGCCTGAATCCCGGCGGACGCGAGATTGTGCGCGGGAAAAACCGCTTCAGGGTTGGCGACAGGGTCTTGCAGACCCGCAACAACTATGAAAAGGACATCTTCAACGGCGACCTGGGATGGATTGTGGCGGTCGACCCCCGAGAAAACGAGCTCGTCGTGGATTTCGACGGCCGGGAAGTGCCTTACGAGTCCGCCGATCTGGACGAGTTGACCCTGGCTTACGCCGTGAGCGTCCACAAGTCCCAGGGCAGCGAGTACCCGGCGGTCATCGTGCCCGTGGTGACGCAGCACTTCGTCATGCTCAAAAGAAATCTCATCTATACGGCTCTGACCCGCGCCAGGAAACTGGCGGTCATCATCGGCGGCAAAAGGGCGCTGGGCATCGGCCTCAATTCCGTTGGCGCGGCAAAGCGCTACACGCACCTGCGTTACCGGCTTCAGGAAAGCTTCAACCGGTAACCGCAACTGAAAGCAGATCAACAATGGACATGAAAAAAACCGTCAGCCTGATTTTGCGCACCTCCCTTGTGGGAGCCTGCCTGGTGTACGCCTTCTGGGGTGTGGACTTCGTGGAGCTCGGGCGCGCCTTCGGCCGTTTCAACGCCTTGGCCATCATCGTCACCACGGTGCTCTCCTTCGTGGGATACTGGGCCATGGCGCTTCGCATGAACTTCCTGTCAGGCTACACATGCGGCAACTTGGTGGGGCTCAAGGCATTTCTTATCTCCATGGCCGTTAACAACGTGGTTCCCGCCAAGCTCGGAGAACTGGCCAAGGCCTTCTACCTGCGCAAGGAGTGCAAATACTCTCTCAGCCAGTCCATCAGCATGGTTTTCTGGGAGCGCTTTTTCGACCTGAACGCCATCTTGATAATGGGGCTCATGGTCGCCTTTCAGTTCAAGCTCAAGATGGCCTTTTTCCCGTTGGCGCTTGGCGTCGGGTCCATATGGGCCTGCCTGTTCGTGGTACGCAAGTGGCCGGAACTGGCCATGCGCCTGGTGGCCCTGCTGCCCTTCGAACGCCTGCGAGGCTTCATCGTCGAGGTCAAGCAGCAGATGGTGCACGAGGTAACCCTGCGCTATCTCATCATCCTGGGCTGCTACACGGCCCTGGTCTGGATGCTCTACGCCATTCCGACCTTCCTGGTGGTCAACTGGGTGGCAGGGCTTGACCTCAGCCTGACCCAGACCCTGGCGGTGTTCATTCTCTCGGCGCTGGGCATGGCCATGCCCTCGTCGCCGGGCGCGGTGGGCGTATTCGAGGCCGCCGTCATTTTCGGCCTTGGCATCTTCGGTGTGGACAAGGAACTGGCCCTGGCCATCGGGCTTCTCATCCACATGATTCAATACATCCCCACAACCGTTTCCGGACTCATGGTGCTGGCCAAGAGCGGCCTGTCGCTGAAGTCCATCCGCAAGAGCGACGAAGGGTTGGAGGCGTGAGCGCCCACCCCTGCGTCCTGACCATCGCCGGGTCGGATTCGGGCGGCGGGGCGGGCATCCAGGCCGACCTCAAGACCTTCATGGCCCACGGCTGCTATGGAGCGAGCGTCATTACGGCGCTCACTGCGCAGAACACCATGGGCGTCACCGGCATCCACGCCCCGGACCCGGACTTCGTGGCGCTGCAACTTCGCACCGTCCTGGAGGACATTCCCGTGCGCGCCGCCAAGACCGGCATGCTCTTCTCGGCAGACATCGCCCGGGCCGTAGCCTGCGTGCTGGCTGACGCGAAAGCCTTCCCGCTGGTGGTGGACCCGGTGTGCGTGTCCCAGAGCGGGCATGCGCTGCTCCAGGACGACGCGGTGGAGGCCATACGCGCACACGTTCTTCCCTTGGCCGATCTGGCCACGCCCAACCGTCCCGAGGCCGAGCTGCTCACCGGAATCGCCATTACCGGCCGGCAAAGCCTGTTCGCGGCACTTGAGCGCATGCTGTCCTTCGGAGCCAAGGCCGTGCTCATCAAGGGCGGGCACATGGAAGAGCAGGGGGGGATGCTCATCGACTGGCTGGGCAGGCCCGGCGAAGAGCCGCTGCCCTTGTCCGTGCCCCGCGTGGATACCCCCCACACCCACGGCACGGGGTGCGCGCTGTCCGCGGCCATCGCGGCGCGCTTGGCCCTGGGAGACCTTCTGACGGACGCGGTGAAAAACGCCCAGAAATTCCTGAACAAGGCTCTGGCCAGCGGCTATGCCGTGGGGCGCGGTGCGTCGCCGCCGAATCATATGGCGGGATTGCGGTAGGAAGTGCCGGTCCTCCGGGCGGTGGGGCGGACTGCCCCCCGGTCGTCCAGCGGCCATGCGGCGGGGGACGGAGTCGCCGCCGGATCACATGGCGATACCGGTTGCCGTGCGGGTCTGAGGAGCAGTTTACGCCTGGGTGCTCGAAGCCTTGGGACCTACGGTTTCTGGTGGTTGGGCGAAGCTTCGGCAAAATGCGATGCCCGAACGCGGAAATCGTGCGGGACCCGGCGCGCGGTTATTGCGGCTTAGGATGGCAGCCCAGCCCCGCGTGCTCAAGGAAGACGCTGGCGAACTTTTTCGAGTCATGATAGGCGCGTGTGCCTTACGCGAGAGTGGCGGAATTGGTAGACGCACTGGATTTAGGATCCAGCGCTTCGGCGTGGGGGTTCGAGTCCCCCCTCTCGCACCAAATCATACTTCAGGGTGGTCCGATATGGTCCATAAGTCCTGAAAATAACTCAGAAGCCGGGCTGGTGACAGTCCGGCTTCATCTTTTTGGGCCATTGATGTCCGGTGTTTTGGGGTACTTTGGGGAGGTGGGCACAGGCACGGGGAGGTGGCTCGTCCAGAACTGCTGGCGGGCGTCGGCTCCTGAGCTTGGCGAACCAATCCCTTGTCGGATTTCTTCCTGGGCTCCCAGGCGATGGAGTCCGCGTCACGCGGGCGCTCGCGCAAGCGGTACCTGGGTTCGGTCCGGTTGAAACAGGCCCGGGCCATCTCCTAGGCCAGTGTCCGTCGTCCGGGATCTTCCGTCGAGGGGTCGTTGCCCTCGATCAGGGCGGGCCTGCCGGTCGTGCGGACCTTCACGAGGTCGCGGAAATACCGGTAGGACGTGGACTCGCAGGGGTGGAGCATGTTTTGGGGCTTCACGCCTTGGTGGGACACGTGCCATCCTTGGTCCACGCATCTCTCGCCATATTGATGTCACTTTTATGATTTCCCGCGCAGTTTTTACACCGTGTTAACACCTCCCTGAGTATTCATTCTCCATCGGCACTCATCGGAGGTTGCGATGGACATTCTCTTTGTTTCGCTCACCCTGGCCCTGGTTTTCGGCCTGTTCGGCCTGATCGGGCTGATTGGCAATCTGGAAAGGAAATAACCATGGACAGCCTGGCCCTCATACTCGCCGCCGTCCTGTTCGTGTACCTGCTGGCGGCGCTGTGCAAACCGGAGTGGTTCGAATGAACACATACAGCCTGATTCAATTTCTGTTCTTCGTCGGCCTGCTCCTGGCCGCGTCCTGGCCGCTGGGCCTGTACATGGCCCGCGTCTACCAGGATCAGCCTTGCGGCCTGGACCGCGCCCTCGGCCCGGTAGAGCGGCTGCTGTACCGCCTGTGCGGCGTGGACGCCCGCCAGGAGATGGACTGGAAAGCCTACGCCCTATCCATGGCGGGTCTGAACGCCTTGGGCCTCCTGGCGGTCTACGCGCTCCAGCGGCTCCAGGGCGCGCTGCCGCTTAACCCGGCTGATCTTTCGGCGGTGGACCCTTTCGTGGCCTTCAACACCGCCGTGAGTTTCGCCACCAACACCAACTGGCAGGCCTACGGCGGCGAGACCACCATGAGCTACCTCACCCAGATGCTGGCGCTCACGGTGCAGAACTTCCTGTCCGCCGCCACGGGCATGGCTGTGATGGCCGCCCTGATCCGGGGGCTGTCCCGCCGCGAGACCGACAGGCTGGGCAACTTCTGGCGCGACGTGACCCGCTCGGTGCTCTACGTGCTGCTGCCCCTGTCCATCGTGCTGAGCCTTGCGCTCATGTGGCAGGGCGTGCCCCAGACCCTGGAAGGACCGGCCACCGCCGCTTTCCTGGAACCCGTCAGTTTCGACAAACCCCTGCTGGACGATTCGGGCAGGCCTCTCCTGGATGATGCAGGCAAGCCCAGGACGGAACCGGCCACGCAGCCGGAGCAGAGCATCGCCCGAGGCCCCGTGGCCTCCCAGGTGGCCATCAAGCAGCTGGGCACCAACGGCGGCGGATTCTACAACGTCAACTCCGCCCACCCGCTGGAGAACCCCACGCCGCTCACCAACCTGCTGGAGATGCTGGCCATCCTGCTCATACCAGCGGCGCTGTGCCATACCTTCGGAGCGATGGTCGGCGACAGGCGTCAGGGATTCGCGGTGCTCGCGGCCATGACCATCCTGTTTGCTGGGTTTGCCTTTCTGACGCTCCAGGCCGAATCCGCGCACAACCCGGCGCTTGCGGGCCTGGGCGTGGAGCCCGTCCCCAGCCTGGAGGGCAAGGAACTTCGCTTCGGCGTTGCGGGCTCAGCCCTGTGGGCCGCCGCCACAACTGCCGCGTCCAACGGCTCGGTGAACGCCATGCACGACAGCTTCACCCCCCTTGGCGGCATGTGGCCGATGCTCCTCATGCAACTTGGCGAGGTGGTCTACGGCGGCGTTGGCTCCGGGCTCTACGGCATGCTGGTCTTCGCCGTGGTGGCCGTGTTCGTGGCCGGACTCATGGTCGGGCGCACGCCGGAGTACCTGGGCAAGAAGATCGAACCCTTCGAGACAAAAATGGCGGCGCTCATCATCCTGATTCCGCCCTTCCTGTGCCTGATGGGCACGGCACTGGCCGCCGTTGCAGGTCCGCCCGACGCCGTCTCCAACCCCGGCCCCCACGGGTTCAGCCAGATGCTCTACGCGTTCTCGTCCATGGGCAACAACAACGGCAGCGCCTTCGCGGGCCTCACCGCCACTTCGCCGTTCTGGACCATCGCCGGGGCTGTGGCCATGTTCGTGTCGCGCTACTGGCTGATCATCCCGGTGCTGGCCCTGGCCGGGTCCATGGCGGGCAAGAAGCGGTTGCAGGAAGGCCCCGGCACCCTGCCGACGCACGGTCCGGTCTTCGTGGGGCTTCTCATGGCCGTGGTGCTGGTGGTGGGCGCGCTCACCTTCGTGCCTGCCCTGGCGCTGGGCCCGGTAGCCGAACATCTGGCCCTGTACCAGTTGAAATAACGAGGTTTCTTATCATGTCCAAAGACAAGGAAATACGGCCCCTGTTTGATGCGGCCATCGTGCGCCAGGCGCTTAGTGACTGCGTGCGAAAGCTTTCTCCGGCCCGACAGGCCCGCAACCCCGTGATGTTCACGGTCTACGTGGGCAGCATACTGACCACGCTGCTGGCCGTGCAGGCTTATTTGGGAAAGGGCGAGGCTCCTTTTGGGTTCGTGGCCTCCGTGTCCGCGTGGCTGTGGGCCACGGTGCTCTTCGCCAACTTCGCCGAGGCCATGGCCGAAGGACGTGGAAAAGCCCAGGCTGCGGCCCTTCGCGGCCTGCGCCAGGACGTGGCCGCCAGGAAGCTCCTGCACCCGCGCCGCGATTCTCCCTTCGTCACGGTGCCCGCCAAGAGCCTGCACCGGGGCGACCTGATTCTGGTGGAAGCGGGCGAGACCATCGCCTCGGACGGCGAAATCGTGGAAGGCATCGCCTCGGTGGACGAATCGGCCATAACCGGCGAGAGCGCCCCGGTGATCCGCGAGGCGGGCGGCGACCGCAGCGCCGTCACCGGCGGCACGCGGCTCCTCTCGGACTGGCTGGTGGTCACCGTGGCCGCCGAATCCGGCGAGACCTTCCTGGACCGCATGATCTCGCTGGTGGAGGGCGCCAAGCGCCGCAAGACCCCCAACGAGATCGCCCTGAACATCCTGCTGGCCTCGCTGACCCTCGTCTTCCTGGTGGTCTGCGTCACGCTTCGGCCCATGTCGGCTTTTGCCGTGGCGCTTTCCGGGCAGGGCCAGGCCGTGACCATAACAGCCCTGGCCGCGCTGTTCGTGTGCCTGGCCCCCACAACCATCGGGGGGCTTCTTTCGGCAATCGGCATCGCGGGCATGGACCGCCTCATCCAGGCGGGGGTCATCGCCACCTCGGGCCGGGCAGTGGAGGCCGCCGGGGACGTGGACGTGCTGCTCCTGGACAAGACCGGCACCATCACCCTGGGCAACAGGCAGGCCTCGGCCTTCCTGCCGGTGCCGGGCGTCGACGAGCGCGAACTGGCCGAGGCGGCCCAACTGGCCTCGTTGGCCGACGAGACGCCCGAAGGCCGCTCCATCGTGGTGCTGGCCAAGGAGCGTTTTGGCATCCGCGGGCGCGACCTGCACGAGTTGGGAGCCTCCTTCGTGCCCTTCACCGCCCAGACCCGCCTGTCCGGCGTGAACCTGCCGGATCGCCTGATCCGAAAAGGCGCGCCTGACGCCATAAAAGCCCTGGCCGAGCACTCCGGCCAGCGTACCCCCAGGGAGGTCGACGCCTTCATCCACGAGATCGCCAAATCCGGCGGCACGCCCCTGCTGGTGTCCGAAAACGGCAGGCCGCTCGGGGCCATCTGGCTCAAGGACGTCGTGAAGGGCGGCATCCGCGAGCGCTTCGCCGAGCTTCGCTCCATGGGCATAAAGACCATCATGGTCACCGGCGACAACTCGCTCACCGCCGCGGCCATCGCGGCCGAGGCAGGCGTGGACGACTTCCTGGCCGAAGCCACGCCGGAAGCCAAGCTGGCGCGCATCCGCCAGTACCAGGCCGAGGGCAAGATGGTGGCCATGACCGGCGACGGCACCAACGACGCCCCGGCCCTGGCCCAGGCCGACGTGGGCGTTGCCATGAACTCCGGCACCCAGGCCGCCAAGGAGGCCGGGAACATGGTGGACCTGGACTCCAACCCCACCAAGCTCCTGGAGGTGGTGTCCATCGGCAAACAGCTGCTCATGACGCGCGGTTCGCTGACAACCTTCAGCATATCAAACGACATCGCCAAGTACTTCGCCATCATCCCGGCGGTGTTCGCGGGCATCTACCCGCAGCTGGGGGTGCTGGACGTGATGGGGCTCGCCACGCCCAAGTCCGCCGTGCTGTCCGCAGTGGTGTTCAACGCGCTGATCATCGTTGTGCTGATTCCGCTGGCGCTCAAGGGAGTGAAGTACGTGCCCGCCCCGGCGGCCCTGGCCTTGCGGCGCAATCTGCTCATTTACGGGCTGGGGGGGCTGCTTGTGCCCTTTGCGGGAATCAAGCTCATAGACGTCATCATCTCCGCCCTGGGTTGGGCGTAGAAGAAGAAAGAGAGAACCACTGATTTTCCCTCGGACACCGGTTGTGTGTCCAAGGGAGCGACCAGGAGCCCGTTATGTTCACGATGTTCGCACAGCAGCTCAAACCTGCGTTTCTGATGCTCTTCTGGATGACGCTCATCACCGGGCTGGCCTATCCTCTGGCCATGACCGGTGCCGGAAAAGTGCTGTTCCCGGCCCAGGCCTCCGGCAGCCTGATCGCGGGCACGTCCGGCCCCGCAGGATCAGCGCTCATCGGCCAGGGCTTCGAGTCTCCCCGCCACTTCTGGGGCAGGCCCTCGGCCACGTCGCCGTATCCGTACAACGCCGGGGCCTCCTCCGGCTCCAACCTGGGGCCGTCCAACCCCGCCCTGGCCGAGGCTGTGGCCGGGCGCGCCGCCAGGCTCAAGGCCGCTCACGGCGACGCCCCCGTCCCCATGGATCTCGTTACGGCGTCGGGCAGCGGCCTGGATCCGCACATAAGCCCCCAGGCCGCTGAATATCAGCTCGACCGGGTGGCCACGGCCCGGAGGCTCTCCCGCGAGACCGTTGCGTCACTGGTCGCCAGGCACACCCAGGACCCCCTGTGGGGATTTTGGGGCGAGCCACGCGTGAACGTGCATATGCTCAATCTTGCCCTGGATGCCTTGGCCAACAAGGAGTAGGACGAAAACATGCGAGACGAGGACCAACGCCCGGACCCCGACGCCCTGCTGGCCATGGTCAGGCGCGAAGAGGAAGGCAAACGCAGGGGGCAGCTGCGGATATTCCTCGGCATGGCCCCCGGCGTGGGCAAGACCTACGCCATGCTGGAAGCCGCTCGCGCCAAGATGTCGGAGGGCCTGGACCTGCTGGCGGGAATCGTGGAAACACACGCCCGCGAAGAGACCGAGGCCCTGCTGTACGGGATGCCCGTCCTGCCCCGCAGACGCACCGATTACAAAGGCCACCAGTTGGAGGAGTTCGACCTGGACGAGGCCCTGGCCCGGCGTCCTGCGCTGATCCTGGTGGACGAGCTGGCCCACACCAACGTCCCGGGCTCGCGCCACCCCAAGCGCTGGCAGGACGTGGAAGAGCTTCTGGAAAACGGCCTGAACGTCTGGACCACTCTGAACGTGCAGCACCTGGAGAGCCTGAACGACGTCGTGGCCCAGATAACCGGAGTGCGCGTGCGTGAGACCGTGCCCGACGCCGTTCTGGAGCGCGCCGAGTCGGTCATCCTGGTGGACCTGCCCCCAGAGGACCTGCGTCAGCGCCTGAGCGAGGGCAAGGTCTACCTGCCCAGGCAGGCAGAATGGGCCGGGGAGAACTTCTTCCGCTCCGGCAATCTGAGCGCGCTTCGCGAACTGGCGCTTCGGTCCACTGCCAACCGCGTGAACACCGAGGTGCTGGTGTACCGCCAGGGACACTCCATCCAGACCACCTGGCCCACCACGGAGCGCATCCTGGTGTGCGTGGGGCCGTCGCCCTCCTCGGCCACGCTGGTGCGCTCCGCGAAACGGCTGGCAGACGGCCTGCACGCGCCCTGGCATGCCCTGTACATCCAGCAGCAGCCGGAGGGGGAGCTGACAGAGAGGGCGCTTGCCAACCTGAGTCTGGCCCGGGAACTTGGCGCGCTGACCCACGTGCTGGCGGGCGGGGACGTGGCGCGCCTTATCGTCGGTTTCGCCAGACAGCACAACGTTACCCGCATCGTGGTGGGCAAGCCCTTGCGGCGGCGTTTCATAGACCTCCTCTGGGGCAGCCCCGTAGACCAACTGGTGCGCCTCTCCGAGGAGATCGACGTCCACGTCATCAAGGGGCAGGACGCCGGGATGCCGCGCCCGGTCAAACCCGGAGCCCGGCTCAGGCACCGCTGGAAGGACTACGCCGCCGCCGCAGGGGTGGTGGGGGCCGCCACTGCGGCCTGCTTCGCCATGTTCGAGCATTTCGCGCTGGCCAACCTGATCATGGTCTATCTGGTGGGGGTCATGGCCGTGGCGGTCTGGTTGCCCAGGCGCGCCTCGGCCCTGGCCTCGGGCTTGAGCGTTCTGGCCTTCGACTTCTGCTTCGTGCCTCCGCGCTTCAGCTTCGCGGTGACGGACGTGGCCTATCTGATCACCTTTCTGGTCATGTTCCTGGTGGCCCTGGTCATCAGCGGCATGGCCTCGCGAATCAAGGCCCAGGCGGACAGCGCGGGACAGCTGGAACGCCAGGCCTCGGAACTGAGCGGCCTCTCCCGGCATCTGGCCGCCAACCGGGGCACGGCCAGCCTGGTGCAAGTGGCCAGAAACCACATCGCCGCCGTGTTCGGCTGCAAGGCCTTCGTGCTGCTTCCCGGCGCTTCCGGCAAGCTGGAAACCGCCTTCATGCCAAGCAACGAGGAACTGCTCTCCAGCAAGGACCACGGTGTGGCCCAGTGGGTTTTCGACAACGAGAAACCTGCCGGGTTGTCCACCCAGACCCTGGCGGATTCCGAAATTCTGTTCCTGCCGCTGCCGGGCACGGACGAAGTGCTCGGAGTGATCGGGCTGAAGCCGCAGGACGAAGAGTCCCGCGACTCCCTCCTGCTGCCGGACAGGCGGCGTCTGCTGGACGCCTTCGTACATCAGGCCGCCCTGGCCCTGGATGTGGACCGGCTGGAGGAAAGAGCCAAGGCCACCCTCATGGAGGCTGAGCGCGAGAAGCTGCGCTCCGCCCTGCTGTCCACGGTTACCCACGACTTCAAGACACCCCTGGCCGCCATATCCGGCTCCGCAGAGAGCCTCATGGCCTTGGGTGAATCCGCCGGATCTGAAGTCCGGCGCGCCCTCGAGGAGAACATCGCCGTGGAGGCCTCGCGCCTGGAGCGTCTGGCCGACAACCTGCTGCGCATTGCCGCCCTGGAATCCGGAGCCGTGGTGCCCGAACTCAAGCCCGTGCCCCTGGAGGAGGTCATCGGCAGCTCACTGTCGCGGTTGGAGGAAGCTCTGGCCGGACACTCCATGCGGGTGGACGTTCCCGCAGACATGCCGCCCATCCCCATGGACGAGGTGCTCATGGAACAGGTGTTTTTGAATCTTCTGGAGAACGCGGCCAAGTACACCCCGCCGGGGACCAACATCGCCATCCTGGCCGACGTGCGGCGCGGCGAAGCCGTGATCGAGGTGCGCGACAACGGGCCGGGGCTGCCTCCGGGCGACCACGAGAGGCTGTTCGAACGCTACCAGCGCGGCGACAGGCGCGGAACCGGGAGGGATGGCGGGCACGCCGCCGAAGGCTACGGACTGGGCCTCGCCATCTGCAAGGCAGTGATCAAGGCTCACGGAGGAAGCATTACGGCGCGCGACAACGCGCCCACCGGGGCGCGCTTTACCATGACCCTTCCCCTGCATGACCAGTCATGACCAGTAAAACGGCCACCATTCTGGTCGTGGACGACGAAGCGGCCATTCTGCGTTTCCTGAAGCCCTTCCTCCAGGCCGAGGGATACGACGTGCTTGAGGCGCGCACCGGGCGCGAGGCGCTTGCACTGGCGTCATCCCACGAGCCGGAGGTCATCCTGCTTGATCTGGGGCTGCCTGACATGGACGGAGAGGAGATCATACAGGCGCTGCCGCCCTGGATCCGGGCCCGGGTGATCGTGGTGTCGGCGCGCGGCAGGGAACAGGACAAGGTGTCCGCCCTGGACCTGGGCGCGAGCGACTACCTCACCAAGCCCTTCAGCCTGGCGGAACTGGCGGCCCGGATACGGGCGCTCCTGCGGCGCGGGGCAACGACGGACGCCGCGTCCCCGGCCGGCTACCAATTCGGCGACCTGTGCATCGACATCGAGGCGCACGTAGTGCGCCTGAGCGGCGAGGAGGTTCACCTGACCCCCACGGAGTTCAAGATGCTGGCCTTCCTGGCGCGCCACGCGGGCAAGGTGGTCACGCACGGGCAGCTCCTCAAGGAGGTCTGGGGCAAGCATAGCCAGGGCCAGGAACACTACGTTCGTATCCATGTCCACAAGCTGCGCCAGAAGATCGAGCCGGAACCCACGCGCCCCCGGCATCTCCATACGGAGATGGGCGTAGGGTACCGGTTCAAGGAATAATCGCGATGGTTGCGCTCGCAATCAACGGAGCTCATCCTGATTGCGTCCCAGCCCGGGACCAAGTGAACGTCTACCCTGTGCTCTCCCCGCAGTGCCTTCCCGCCCCAGTTGCTGACGTCACGCGCCGGTGACGCGCCCGAACAAGCGACTGCACTCGAGGCTGAACTGGGAAGGGCTCTCGTACCCGACCTGGAACGCCGCTGTCGCGGCTCCAGCCGCTTCGTTGTCATCAGCTGACGGGCTTCGTTGAATCTCAGCCACTTCGTGTACTGGAGCGGGCTCATTGCCGTCAGTTCGCGGAGGTGGTGATGAAATGTTGAGATGCTCACCCCCGCATGCCCGGCAAGGTCGTCCACTCGCAAGGACTGGCTGGAATTGCTTTTCAGCCAGTCTTGGCCGTGCGATCTGCTTGCTGTGGCTTCCTGCCGAGGCAATCTGGCGCAGACGTATCCTCTGCTCACCCACCAGCGGCCGGTACAGAATCTCCCTTTGGCCAAGAGGCGCCAGACTCGGGACGGACTAACGGGTCCTCCCGCCTGTGGCCACCTCCCCACGAGTCGGTTCCTTCTGGGCTGGGGCAGATCACGCTCTACAGCAGCCCAGGTTTGCCGCACATGCGGGGAACTTGGTCATGCTCCATCCACTGCGCAGATGAAGCGTCATCATGCGCATTCCAATGAAATATCTTCCGCAAGCTGCTGAATCAGGAGAAGCCCGTCACAGTTGCTGACTTGGTTTCTCCAGATATGGTGTTTCATCGCAGAAACGGGGTCATGCATGGATGGCACTTCTCGCCAGTGAGATCCGGCGACAACCGGAGTTGATATTCTGTAACATTCCAGGGGTTCATGGCGGGTGAGACCGAGGCAGGGAGAAAGGAAAGTCGCCGGGCTTGGATTGTTCAGACTGATAAATTGCTCGCAGTATACAGAATGTTCGCCATCACCCTCTGCACATTACAAATAATTAACATTTAGCGTTCTGTTATCGGACGAAAATCATTCGATAAAATTTGAATGAGAGGCATCTCTCGTCATCAAAAAAAAGTTTGACCGAAGCTCATGCCGTGTTACATTTGCAATGCTGAAAATTCGGATTGTTAAATTCTGTTCATATATGCGATGGTGTAGTGCGTGAAGAATTGGTGATGTTCGAGATTGGTCAATTGAAATGGTCTATTTGTATTTTTATGAAGTATTCACAGTGTGTTGCAATGGTGTATTCCTTCAATGCTTGGTCATTATGTTGCATGTGAACGAAATAGTGACTGCGAAGGTGTTTAGGTCAATGATGCAAGAGACTGCCAATCCAGCAAGTTCTGGTCAGAGATATCCCGGCATGGTGCTTTGGTCGATATCCGGCCAAATCCTGGTCTGTCGCGCCGAGCCTGTCATGACTGGATCTGCCGGGTGCAACCCTGCACCCGGACAGACCGGTCGGTATAATGCGGAAGAAAGGTTCTTGGCGTCGTAAACAGGCGGTTGGACTCGCATTACACCGCTGGACAACTCATGAAGGTATTCGGTCGACTTTGATTCTAGATCTACCACAGTAAACCCAAGGAGAATGCAATGCTAAGAACCGTTCTGTTGGTCATACTGATTCTGATGCTTATCGGTTCAATCCCGACATGGCCATATAGCGCTGGGTGGGGATATGGTCCGAGCGGAGGAATTGGTCTTATTCTTCTTATTTTGATTATTTTGATAGTAATGGGAAGATTGTAGTTCGTTGGCATGCTTTCCATATTTATGGAAAGATGTTCAAACCTATAAATGGAGGTTTTAATATGTCAAGGCGTAGAATTTTTTCTGTTCTTTTACTCTCGTTCATGTTGATGGCTTCGGTTGGATTCGCGGCGACGTCAACGACTGAAACTGCTGGTGATTATGTGGATGATAGTGTCATCACTACGAAGGTCAAAGCTGCCATCATGGATGAGCCCGGGTTGAAGACACTCGACATAAAGGTAGTCACCGAGAAGGGTGTGGTCACTCTGAGCGGTATGGTTTCGACGAAAGCCGAAGTCACCAAGGCAGGGGATGTCGCCCGAGGCGTCAAGGGTGTCAAATCTGTAAAAAACGATTTGAAACTCAAGTAGTGTCGCGATGCAGGTGGTCGGCTTTTGTCAGAGTGGCAGCACAGCGCAAAGCCATGAAAACAGGATGAATGCAGACCGCTTGGCCGCGTGCATATCAGGGCAGAGGTGAGCGTTTGGAAGCAGAGTACAACGCTCCTGTCGATTGGAAATGAACCAAGCCAAGGAGAGAGCTATGGACAAAGACCAAGTCAAAGGCCGCGCCAAGGAAGTGAGCGGAAAGATCAAGGAAGTCGCCGGAAAGGTCATAGACGACGAAGAAATGGAAGCCAAAGGCAAAGTCGAGAAGACCGTCGGCAAGGTGCAGGCGGCCTATGGTGACGCCAAGAGCGAAGCCAAGAAGAGAACCTCGTAACCCCCAAAATGCCGGTCAGGGGGCTTCGGCCTCCTGATCGGCAGCATGACTCCTCGCTTTTTCCCTCAGCCTTGAGGCACGTATCCAGGACCGGTGCTCACCGTGCAAAATTGATCGCAGCGTGATTTCTCAAACCAGGGAATCCGGCTTGCACCCACCCATGGCAAGTATCCATAATGGATAAGCATAGCATGAGATATCGAAACGGCCTCTGGTTGTGATCCCCGGAATTGCCGTGTTTTGATACGCTGAGGAAGGCTAGGGCTCTCTTATTTGTCCTCGAATTGTTGGGCCGGAATTACTGGATGCAAAATCTCAGATCAGACGCGAGCGCGCTGCCCTTGCGCATGCGAATCCGATAGCCGCTGTGGGGGTCTGGACCGAGAAGAAAGAACGCTGGTCCAGCGGGGGCAACTGTCAAAGGGAATTCTGCCGTCCGGACCTTGGCGGCATAACCGCACCCCCACAGCCAGCACGGTAATGTCCTCCTTCCCGGGGCTCTTGCAACATCCGGAAAACTCAGTCCCCTGCTGGTGCCAGACAGGTTCATACAGGCAGCTGAAACAATTTTTGTTTTCAAGCATATCTCTGTCCGTCTTCATTGTTGACCTCTCGTTATGACTTCAAAAGTTCACTTCCTGTAACAGGTTTTGGTAAGCGGGGTCGAGGGGTACGGAAGAGTTTTATGGTGATTTTTGCAAATTGAAATCGGAAAATTAACAACCATAATTTCTTGTTGTTGCAGGTGTATAATAACGTAGTTACTGTATCAATTCATTGGTTGTCATTTATTTTGAAGTGGTGTCCGTGGTTGTTTCTTTGTTCATGCACTTGGTTCGTGCATTGAATATCTCGTCTTGTGATTATGTCGTTGCGGGAAATGGTGAAAACTCAGGCTGAGGGGCACTTGCGCATTTATGAACCCGCAGGATTGTTCGCTATTCTCGGAACTGAAAAGCCGGACTGTCCACCAGTCCGGCTTATTTCCATAGTTGGGCTATGCGAGTAGGGTGTTTGCTCGCTTCCCAGGTGGCAAGCCATGCACGGCACACGGCATGGCTTGGCTGCGGCTTTGGGTCCGATTTCCTTGGTTGCAGCCCATCCGGCATGAGCCGCGCCGGACTGGACCAGGTGATTCCCCAAGATGCTCCGTCCCATCCAGGGACCGGTCGCCCAGTCTTTAAGGACAGGATCTGTTTGAAGCCTGGGTATTCGCAGAGCGGCAAGAACAGCCTCTCGCAGCGGGCGCGAGCCTGCCGCCGCTATGCAGGTGGCAAGCGAGGGAAACTATTGCATCAATTGTTCAACCTGCACATCCAGCGCTGCTGCGACCTTGGCCAGGGTCGCGCGACGCGGCTTGGCCGTGCGGGCCTCGATTTGCTCCAAGGCCGCAGGGGAGATGTTCATCCTGGCGGCAACCTGTTCCTTGGTAAGGCCCAGGTGCTCGCGCCAGGCTCGTGCAAGGCTTTTGCGCCCGTTGGCGGCCAATTCGGCCACTTCCCGGGGGATGTTTTTTTCGGTGTTGGTCATGGAGGGGGGCATAGAATGAAATCCTGGCTTATGACAAGCCTCAGGGAGAGAGTTGACCCGCACGTCGAACTGCCCATGGATCCTGGGCAGAGGGATCGAACGGTGGGGATTTCCCGGATTCTGTCCTGTATCGATGGCGAGATGGACGCATCAATAACAAAGTGAAATATATAGCCACCCTCGCTTATGCAGAAAGTTGTGCACTGTCGCCTTCGGCTGGTGTAGAAGGCAATCAAAGCCCACGCCATCCATGACATACGGTCGCGTCAGGGCAGTTCATCATCTGCCGCGGAGATGTCAGGCCTGAGGCCATCGAACCGTGGACCTGGCGGGATTTAGTGATGTCGGCGGCGGATCGATCACCACGGCCTGCTTGTTCCAACGTGTGAACGAGTGACCAAAACGCAGGAGGCTATCAATGAAATCCAAAGTGAGTCTTGCGACCGAGAACGAAGTCTTTTCCTCCTCGCTGGTTGATGACATCCTGGTTATCAAGCAGAAGCAGCATATTCTGCATCTGACTCAAGACATCAATACCATATTCGGATTTTACGAATATCTGGAATCCATGTTTTCCAGCAAGGCCTACAAGGCTCTTGCCGTCTTCAGCCATGATGAGCTGGACGCACACCTGGAACATGGAAGTTTCCTGTGCAAGGCCCTGTTTGCAACACGCGACAACAAGGTCATGGATCGATTGGCCAATGTGGTCAATCGCCTGATACTCACGTTGTCTACGCTCAACGGCATCACTGTGTTTGCAGGACAGGGTAAAGTGTCGCTATTTCACCTCAATCTCAGCCTGTCGTACGACTACCGCATCTTCGCTGAAGACACCGTCTTCGAGAACCACAACGTTGGCATAGGGATGATCACCAAGGGAAGCGGCTACTACCTGCCGCGCCTTTTGGGAGTGAAAAAGGCCACAGAAATATTGCAATGGAAGAGCTTCTCTGCAGAAGAGGCCCTCCAATTGGGGCTGGTGGATAAAATTGTTCCGGCACCCCGTCTTGAGCAGGAGACATTCCAGTTCCTGAAGGCCAGTCTGGCCGGGCCGTCCGCCACGTTGCTCGCAATACGCAAGTTGCTCAAGTGCGACCTGAAGGAACTCCAGCGAACATTGGAGCTGGAAGATCACCTCATCAAGGAACGTCTGGAGTCGGCTGAATTCAAAAAGACCTTCGAGGAGTACTGCGCGGCGACCTACGGCTGCGACATGGAGACGCTCCGATGCGCCAAATGACGCTTATGCCTCGGCGCGCGCTTTGAGATGACCGTCAGGAGATTAGCGCGACATTATTGTTCAGCCATATGGAGTATGGACGCTGTTTTGTCCTTCCCCTCGCCAGCCGGATGACCTGGCTGGCGCCTGGGACACGGGGTCTCACCGCGCCGGACGATTTGCCGTGCGCGGGTCCCGTCCGGGACGCAGGGTCTCCTTGATGGTCAGGCAGACCGCGAGCAGCATGGCCGAAGCCAGGCAGAGCGCCAGAAAGGCGGCACGGTAGCCTTCCACCGTGAAGCTGCCGCCCGCGTCGCGCCCATGGTGTTCCAGGATCAAACCCAGAAGCGGCTGGAACAACGCCCCGCCCGCGAACGGGAAAATGTTCAGGATGCCCAGGGCGGTCCCTGCCAGCGAGATGGGGAACAATTCCTTGCCGGTGGTGAAGGCGATGGCTGGTGTCGCGCCCCCGAAGATGCCTATCAGGTAGAATACTCCATACAACTCGGCTCCGCTCAAGTCTCCGGCTCTCCATGAGAGTATTCCCGTCAGGCCGCACAGCGCTGCGGCGGACAATGCCAGCGTCATTTTCCTGCTCTTGAGGAGGCTGTTGGACAGGTGGCTCAGGAAAGCGCCACCCGAGATGACCCCAACCGAGAACATGGCCAGGACGAATCCGGCCTGCGTGGCCGTGAATCCGTGCACCTGGCTCAGGTACGGTCCTGCCCACAGCCCTGCCAGGGAAAAGAACACGCCGTTGTCCAACATGAGCCAGGCGGCCACCAGCCATGCCCAGCGATTGGAGACCACAGCCCTAACCCCCGGCATGAGAGCCTGACTCCCCGGAGGCAGGCCGTGCGGGAATTCCGGCCCCTTGAATCCGGCCAGGGCTGGCGTGTCGCGAACAACGGTCCAGAGGACCCCAGACAAGCCCAGACTGAGAAAAGACAACGCCACGAAGGCCGCGCGCCAGCCGATGTGCTGGACTGCCCAGGCCAGAGGGGCGGAAGCCAGCAGGGACCCCGCGCCGCCCACGGCGACCAGCAGCCCGGTCATGGTGGCGAAACGGTCCGGGGTGTACCATTCGGCAAGGGTTTTCAGGGAGCAGACCCAGATCATGGACATGCCAAGCCCCACGAGGACACGCCCGAAGGTGGCCCAGGCGGAGTCGGGAGCCAGTCCCATTCCCAGAGCGCCCAGGGAGGCGAACAGATAGAAGAGGGATGTGGTCCGGCGCGCTCCCCAGAAGTCCGCCAGCAATCCCGCAGGAAGCTGCATGAAGGCGTAGGAATAAAAAAACGCGCCGGAGAGCATGCCGATGAGCGTCCCGCCTGCCTGGAGGTCGCGCATCATGTCCACCGCCACCACGGCCGGGCAAAGTCTGTGGAAAGTCACCAGCATGTAGCTCAAGGCCAGGACCGCGAAGACCAAGCTCCGGTAGCCTCGGGGACTGAGGGAGGTTGCGGGGCGCATGGACGGGGGTAGTCCAAAAAGATCGAACCTGGCAACTCCGGAACGTTCGGGTCTCAAAAGAGTGGACAGCGGAGCAGGGGACGCTTAAACATCCGATGCCGGGTTTTTGCCGCGTGCGGCCCGCCCGCTTTGGGGATCTTCCCGGCAGCCCATCGAAAGGCTCATGACACGGCCTCCGTGGCGGTGCCGCGCTTGCCCCGGCAAACGTGGTCGTTGTCGCCTGAGCCAGGATGCACTTCACGCAAGGCAGGACAGCTACAACATGGATATAGCCCAGCTTTATCACGAGATGATCGTATTTTTCCAGAATTTCAATTTTCTTCAGTTCCTGCAGGATTTTGTCGGCACTTACGGCTATGTCGCACTTCTTATCGGAACGTTCCTGGAAGGGGAGACGATTCTTCTTGTGGCTGGTTTCCTGGCGCAGGCTGGAACGCTGGACCTTTCCTTGTGCATTCTGGCTGCCTTCGTGGGCAGCCTGAGCGGCGATCAGGCCGCCTTCTACATCGGTCGCTGGAAGGGCAGGCAATTCGTCGAGAACAGGCCGAAGTGGAAATGTCGGGTGGAGCGCGTCCACAAAATGCTGGAACGCTTTCATGAAGTACTTATCCTGTCCTTCCGCTTCTTCTATGGCCTGCGAAACCTGACTCCCTTCATCCTGGGAACCACGGATATTTCCGGGGCCAAATTCTTCATATTGAACGCCATCGGCGCTGCCATATGGGCTGTGTCGTTCGGGTTTGCCGGCTATTTCTTCGGGACGCTGGTGACGACCATGCTCAAGGACGTCAAGCAGATAGAGAAATACATTCTGATCGGCGTGGTTCTGGTCCTGCTGGTGATGTGGCTGGTCAAGCGCCACAAGCGCAAGAAAGAGGAAGCCACCTGCAGTATGCAGGATGCTGCTCCTGCGCCGCTCGACGGCGACAAGCCCGACAAACACGACGCATAACCGCCGCGCTCTCTCGTGCCAATCCAGGAGGTTGCGTCTCGCGACCTCGGGGATCGTCCGGGGCGCTGCTGCGCGTGGACTTGTGATTGTTGTGGGGCCGGTCGGACGGCAGTACTCTAAAACGCCTTGATTTTTGCTGTCTGTTGGGAGAAACCTCGACTGTAATGAGTAGATCGAAGTAGTCGCCGTGCATGTATATCGCCCGGTGCATGATTAACCTCTCTCCCAAGGCAGGATGAAATGAGTTCTCCGCTGCCGGACGACAACAGCCTGGTACCCGAAACGGCGCGGCAGTGCGCCATCGGGCTGGAGGGGCTCGGCGACGGATTCCTGGCGTCATTCCACGGCCGAGAAAACGATTTCCTCCGTCTTGGACGCGACCTGGAAGGATTCAACACCAAGGCGTCCGAGGTCTCCAGCCTCGCATCGGAGCTGGCCGGATTGACTGCGGGCGAGGCGCTGGCAACTGCCACCGCGAGTCTGGCCTCCCACCTCGAACGTCTCGGCGACACCTGCACCAGCTCCGTCTCCCAGAAGGACATCGCCAGCCTGGAAACCGTGGCCAACATGGGTCTGCAACTCGTGGACAACATGCGGGACTTCACCCGCCTGGTGAAGCACCTGACCATGCTGGGAATCGCCACGCGCATCGAGAGCGCCCGCCTGGGCAGCCAGGGGATGGGGTTCAGCACCCTTTCCGACGACGTGGAAAAGCTGGCGGGCAAGATTGCCTCCTCCTCGGAAAAGATTCTTTCCCGGTCGAGGGAGTTGGTCAGCCAGTGCCGGGACGCCTCCAAAAGCATCGACGAGATGAATATCTCGCGCAACGCCTGTTCGCGTTCAGCCACCGAGGTGCTCCAAGCGGACCTTTCCGCCATGGAGGCGTTGCAGGCGAGTTCACGCGAAACCGCGGCCGACATCGCCAGCGAAGCCCTGAGCATGGTGCAGAGCGTGTCGGAGGCTGTCCATTCCATGCAGTTCCACGATATCATCCGCCAGCAGCTCGAGCATGTGGCGGAGGCAGCAGACGAAGCACGCGCCATGGCCATGGACGGCCCGATGACCCAGGGCGGACACAACGCTGAAAGCTGGGAGGAACTGGCCGGCTGGGTGAAAAGCGTGCTGGTTCTGCAGGAATCGCAGCTCGGCAATGCCCGGACACGCTTTGCGGAGGCCATGCAGTCTCTCGGCTCGGGCCTTTCCGGCATTGCCCTGCGCGTGGGAAACATGGCGGCCCGGGCTGAAGCTCTAGCCTCTCAGGAGGGCGGACAGGGCGGGGTGCTCGGTCGCATGGACGACGAAGTGCGCCAGATAGCCCAGGCCCTGCGGGACTATGCCATGCTGGAGCGGCGCATGTGCTCGGTGATGCGCGCGGTGAGTGCGTCCATCTCCGATATGTCCACAACGGTTGCCGAGATCGAGGAGGTGGGGTCTGAGATCGAGCTGATCGCGATCAACGCATCGGTCAAGGCCGCCCACACAGGCGAGGAAGGCAAGGCGCTGGGCGTTCTGGCCTCCGCCATCCAGAAACTTTCCGTAGACGCCCGGATGCAGACCGACCGGATATTGGACCTGCTCAGCTCAGTGGATGCTTCCTCCCTCGAACTGGCGGGAGTGGACTCCTTCGAAGACAAGGACAAGGAGTTCGAATCGGTGCTGTCCGACCTGAACATCGACGTCGCAGGCATAAAGCTCCTGGAGTCCAAGGCCGCTGAACTGGCGGGCAGAGTGCAGAGGATGGCGTCCTCACTCTCAGGGGAGATATCCCATGCCATCGATTCCCTGGACTTTCAGCGAGGACTGCTTGACGACATGGCGGCGGCCCAGGACCGCTTTGGTCAACTTGTGGATAGCCTGCAACGCGTGCTGCCTGCGGGAGCCGAATTTTCGCAATCACCCAAGCTGCGGGAGATGCTCGCACGCTACACCATGGACGCGGAGCGCCTGGTGCATGAAAGCGCCCTGGGAATCACCTCGAGTGTGTCTTCGGATCAGCCCGAGGGAGAGTACGGGGACAACGTCGAACTCTTTTAAGTCAAGGACGGCACGCAATGGGAGAGTTTCACCTCGACACAGGCCAGTCCGGTCGCGTTTGCCTGGTATTTTCAGGTGAATTCTCGCTGGCGGACGCGCCCGCGCTCAAGCAGGCCCTGGTAGGCGCCTTGGGCGATTCGGACCCGGTGCTGGCCCTGAATCTACAAGATATGGACAATGCTGACCTGACTTTTTTCCAACTGCTTTTCGCCCTTTCTTCCCAGGCCCGCCTGGACGGAAAGAGAGTTGTTCTGGACACCTCCATGCCCGACTCCTTGTACCGCAGAGCCGAGGAACTGGGATTTGCCAGGAGGGATTTCGAGCACGTGTTTCACAATGAGGAAGTTCGATGAAAACCGTCATGACCGTTGACGATTCCGCAAGCGTTCGCCAGATGGTGGCCTTTACCCTGAAAAATGCAGGATACTCCGTGATAGAAGCCGTGGACGGAAAGGACGCCCTGTCCAAGCTCAAGGGCACGGTGGACATGGTCGTCACCGACCTGAACATGCCCAACATGGACGGCATCTCGCTTATCAAGGCCGTCCGGGCGCAGGCGGCATACAAGTTCATTCCCATCATCATGCTCACCACCGAATCCCAGGCAGGCAAGAAGCAGGAAGGCAAGGATGCCGGGGCTACCGGCTGGATCGTGAAGCCGTTCAAGCCCGAACAGCTGCTGGCAGTGGTGCAGAAAGTCCTGCGCTAAAGCTCGGCGCCGGCAGTCGCAGCCACGTGCGATGCACACGTTTTTTGCAACAACGAACCCAAGGCGGACATGGAAGACATCCATCGCCAGGCATTCAGGGACGAGGCGACCGACCTCCTGGTGGAACTCGAGTCCGCCTTGCTCGAACTCGAGGATTCCCCCGAGGACATGGAACTCGTCAACCGCGTGTTCCGTGCCATGCACACCCTCAAGGGCTCCGGGGCCATGTTCGGCTTCGACGACATCGCCCAATTCACCCATGAAGTTGAGACGGTTTTCGACCTGGTCAGGTCGGGCCAACTTCCTGTCACCAAGGTGCTGCTTGACCTGACCTTCCAGGCCAAGGATCACGTGAAGGTTCTCCTGGGGCATGACGCGTCCGAACTGGGAGACTACATGGAGGACGCCCAGAAGCTGCTGACAGGATTCAGGGCGCTGGTGCCGCAGGACCAAACCGACGACGATTCCGGCGGTCAGCCACGCTCGTCTGATTTCCAGAAGGACGAAGCAGTCGGTGAAGGTTCGGTCCATCGTGTCCGGGTGCGCCCCAAAACCGGAATCTACGCCACGGGGAACAACCCAGAATTCCTCATCGAGGATCTGCGCAGCCTCGGGCAGGCCATGGTTTTCGCCCATGTGGAGGACATCCCTCCACTGCGTGAACTGGACCCGCAGAACTGCCACATCTGGTGGGACGTGCTGCTGACCTCCGACGCGACGGAAAATGCCATCCGCGACGTGTTCATCTTCGTCGAGGACGACTGCGTCTTCTCCATCAACACCGTTGAGACATCGGGTGACGTGGAACTCAAAAAGCTCGGTGAAATCCTCATCGAGCGCGGCGACATAACCGAGGAAGGCATCACCCGGGCCCTCAGCGGGCAGAAGCGGCTGGGAGCCATCCTTACGGAAGCGGGCATGCTGCCCGAGAAGTCGGTCGAGGCCGCCCTTGCCGAGCAAAGCCTCGTCAAGCTGAAGCAGGAACAGAAAAAGGGTCCGGAAGGCACCTCCAGCCTGCGGGTTTCGGCCGAAAAACTGGACCTGCTCCAGGACCTTGTGGGTGAACTGGTGATCGTTCAGGCACAGATCAAGCAGGTCGCTCCGAGCCTTGGCAACTCCATGATCGTCACCCTGGCGGAACAACTCGAACGCTTAAGCGACGACATCCGGGATTCCACCCTGGCCATCCGCATGCTCCCCATCGGTTCGACCTTCAGCACGTATCGCCGCCTGGTGCGCGATCTCTCCTCCGAGATCGGCAAGGAGATCGACCTCGTCACCAGCGGCGAAGACACCGAACTAGACAAGACCGTGCTGGACCGGCTGGGGGACGCGCTCATCCACCTTTTGCGCAACAGCATCGACCATGGCATCGAGCCTCCGGATCAGCGGGAAGCTGCTGGCAAGCCCCGTCGCGGCACCCTGCACCTCGGGGCGGAGCATTCCGGCGGAGACGTGGTCATCCAGATCGTGGACGACGGCAAGGGCATCGACCCGGAGAGAGTGCGCCAGAAGGCCGTTGAGCGCGGCCTCATCCCTGAGAACGCCGAACTCTCCCACCGGGAAACCCTGGAGCTCATTTTCCTGCCCGGCTTTTCAACCGCCCAGACCATTTCCAGCGTATCCGGGCGCGGTGTGGGCATGGACGTGGTCAAGCGCGTGGTGAACACCATGCGCGGCAGCATCGACATAGAATCCGAACTGGACAAGGGATCCGTGGTGAGCATCAGGCTGCCGCTGACCCTGGCCATCATCGACGGCCTCCAGGTGCGCGTGGGAACCGAGAGCTACGTCCTGCCTCTGGACGTGGTGGAAGAGTGCGTGGAGCTGGACCGCAAGGACCTGGGCGCAGAGGGCAAGCGCAGGATCATCAATCTGCGCGGCGAGGTCGTGCCCATCATCTCCCTCAGGGAATGGTTCCGGCTCCCGGGGGAATTGCCGTCCATCGAGCAGGTGGTCATCCTCAATGTGGACGGCAACCGGATGGGCATGGTGGTGGACCACGTGGTGGGCGAGCACCAGACGGTCATCAAGAGCCTCGGCCCGGTGTTCCGCAAGCTGGAGGGGTTTTCGGGAGCCACAATCCAGGGAGACGGCACCATGTCGCTCATACTCGACGTAAAACGTATAGTTCGCATGTCTCTTGGCGAAGCCAGATAATTCTGACATGAGCGAACACATGTCTTCAGCCAACACATCGTCATCGACTGGAAACGGTTCGGCGGTCCGCACGCAGAGCCTGCCTGACCGCGAGTTCAAACGCCTGGCGGAATTCATTTACGCGGAATGCGGCATCAAGCTGCCGCCCGCCAAAAAAACCATGCTCGAGGCCCGGCTACACAAACGGTTGCGCGTTCTGGGCATGGACTCCTACTCAACCTACTGCGATTACCTCTTCACGCAGTCGGGCATGGACAATGAACTCGTCTGCCTGATTGACACAGTCACCACAAATACCACGGAATTCTTCCGAGAGCCCAAGCACTTCGATATACTGACGCAGAAGGTGCTGCCCGATTATCTCAAGCGGCACAGCATCTCGGAACCCCTGCGCCTGTGGAGCGCGGGATGTTCCTCCGGGGAGGAGCCTTACACCCTGGCCATGGTGCTTTCCGAGTTCGCCCTTCAGAACCAGGGTTTCCGCTTTTCCATCCTGGCCACGGACATCTCCACCCAGGTGTTGGAGCGGGCCATGCGCGCCACCTATCCTGAGGAGAGGCTTCAAGGCGTTTCAATGGAGTACAAGAAACGCTACATGTTGCGCGGCAAGAACAAGTGTAAGGGACTTATCCGCTTCAACAAGGAACTGCGCAGCACCATCAGTTTCCGGCGACTCAATTTCATGGAAGAGTTCACCTTCGACAAGCCAAAACACATAATCTTCTGCCGCAACGTCATCATTTATTTCGACCGAAAGACTCAGGAGAATCTTCTGAGCCGGTTCTGCAACAACCTGGAGTTGGGGGGGAACCTCTTCATCGGCCATTCCGAAAGCATAACCGGAATGGACCTCCCCCTTACTCCCGTGGCACCCACGGTCTACCGCAAGATATAAGGACGATTTCCGTGAAAAATGGGAAAATTCGCGTTCTGGTGGTGGACGATTCAGCTCTGGTCCGCCAAGCGCTTATCGAGATCCTGACTTCTGATCCTGAAATAGAGGTCATGGCCGCAGCGTCGGATCCATACCACGCCGCATCTCACATGGCCGAGGAAATCCCGGACGTCATCACTCTGGATATAGAGATGCCGCGCATGGACGGGCTGACCTTCCTCAAGAAGATCATGGCTCAGCATCCCCTGCCGGTCATCATCTGCTCCACCCTTACCGAAGCCGGATCCGAGACCTTGCTTCGCGCCTTGGAATACGGCGCGGTGGACATCATCACCAAGCCCAAACTTGGAGCCAAGCAGTTCCTGGACGAATCGCGCATCCGCATCTGCGACGCGGTCAAGGGCGCGGCCAAGGCCAAGATGCGCCTGCGCATCCCGGCTCCCCAGATCCATGTGCAGCCCAAACTCTCGGCGGACGCCGTCCTGCCCGGACCAACGGGCAAGGCCATGTTCGGCACCACGGAAAAGGTGGTGCTTGTGGGGGCTTCCACCGGAGGAACCGAGGCCCTTCGCGTGTTCCTGGAAGCCCTGCCCAGCGACTGTCCCGGCGTGGCCATCGTGCAGCACATGCCCGAGAACTTCACCGCTGCCTTTTCCAAACGCCTGGACTCCATCTGCCGCGTTTCCGTCAAGGAAGCCAAGGACAACGATTCGGTGCTGCGCGGACAGGCCCTCATCGCTCCCGGAAACAAACACATGCTGCTCAAGCGTTCGGGCGCGCGATACTACGTGGAAGTCAAGGATGGGCCGTTGGTCCGGCGGCATCGACCCAGCGTGGACGTGCTGTTCCGCTCGGGGGCGCGCTACGCAGGCAAGAACGCGGTGGGCGTCATCATGACCGGCATGGGCGACGACGGGGCCGAAGGCATGCGCGAAATGAAGGAATCCGGGGCCTACACCATCGCCCAGGACGAGGCCAGTTGCGTGGTGTTCGGCATGCCTCAGGAGGCGATCAAGCTGGGCGGCGTGGACAAAGTCCTTCCCTTGGACGACATCGCCAGGGAGGTCCTGCGCTTCTGCGCGGGGTAAAGCCGTGGCGCGGGAACTGGAAGCCAAATTCGCGGTCGATTCCCTCGAGCCCATTCGGGCTATGCTGAAAACCATCGGGGCCGCGGTCAAAAGCTGCCGCTTTGAGCGCAACGCCGTGTTCGACACTCCTTCCCGCGAACTGCGGGCTAAAGGCGAACTGTTGCGCCTGCGCCAGACCGACAAGGTGGTGCTTACCTGGAAGCGGCCTTCCAGCCACCCTGCACCGACCGGCGTGAAAGTCATGGACGAGGTGGAAACCCAGGCCGGGGATTTCGAAGCGATGAGGGAGATCCTGCACGGTCTGGGCTACGTGGAAGCCCTCTGGTACGAAAAGCTGCGCGAACAGTGGCGTCTCACGGACGCCCTGGTCTGTCTGGACGTTCTGCCCTTCGGCGAATTCATCGAAATTGAAGGCGACCCGACAGCCATTGCCAAGGCCGCCGACTGTCTGGGCCTGGACATGGGCAGGGCCAAGGCACTCACCTATCACGACCTGTATCAGGAACACCTGAAACGCCTGGGCCTCGCGCCGCAGGATTCCTTCATCTTCTCCGAAAAAGACAAGGCCCGGCTCAGCTCGCTGTGCGAGATACCCGGATTGTAAAAGGCTGCGGAGGCCTCCGGCGCCCAGAGCAAAGAGGGCGCTGACTCTCTCTCTCTCTCTCTGGACTCTTCCCCCAGTGGATCATCCCCCTGACCGGCGCAGGGCAGAGCCCTGCCGGGGTCGGGCGGAATCCGATTCGTTCCGGCTATTCGTCTCCGCCGCTTGGGCAGGCCTGCCTCCAGGCGCACCATGAGCAGGCCTGTGAAACCTGGGGGGTGAAGCGCGGCGTCCGCAGCATCATCTCCAGGATGAATCCGGCCAGGAGCGGCGTCTTGTCTCGAATGGCCGCGCCGGCCTCTTCCTGGTCCATGTCCGCTCCGAAGAGAGCGGCTTCCTCGCCACCTTTGCCCAGGCAGACGAAGGCTCCGTTGACGGCTTCGCGGCCCGTGGCCTTCCAGAAGGCGTGCATGTAGAGCGGCATCTGGATGGAGACGAGCTTTTTTGCCAGTTCGGGCAGCATGGACAATCCGGAATCGATGTCTCCGGCGTCCACCACGTCCCAGATGTCGGCGTCATCCCAGAATTTTTTACCGGGCTTCTTGGGGGAGCCGGTCTTGTAGTCCAGGATGAAGAGCCCGGCGTCGCGCTCGTCCAGGCGGTCCAGCACGCCACCCAGGCGGTAGCGTGCCCCGTTCAGCTCCAACTCCGTGTCGATGCGCTTTTCCAACTCCAGCGGGGTGCATGCCGGGGAGTTCCGGGCGAAGTCCGCAAGACGACGCCGGGCGGTGCGTTCGAGCATCAGCCGGGCGTGCGCGGGCATCTGGCGGAAGAACTGGGAGTCATGCAGCCGCTTGGTGAAGAGGTCGGCCAGGGCTTGTCCGTCCAGTTGTCCGGCTTCCATGCGCTTGCCAAGATACGGGCGGAACACGTCCTGAAGAACCTCATGGACGAGGTTGCCGAAGGCTGGCGGATCTCCATCTTCGGCTACTTCGTCCAAGGCTTCCAATGGAGTGAGATACTTGAAAAAGTACGCCATGGGGCAGCGCAGGAAGCTGTCGAGCAGCGTGGGGGTGACACCCCGGTAGCGCAGGCGGGATTCCAGCTTCAGGCGGCAGGCTCGGGTGTTCTCCACTTCCGGCGATGATGGACGCACGCCGCGCATGGGCAGGGTGATCAGGCGGCGCGGTTCCTCCCCCGGGGTAATGAGGCGTCCCTGGCGCTTTTCCTCCTCCCAGATGAGCTGCTCCACGTAGCGGCTGGGCAGGCTTTTACCGTCCAGAAGGCCGGGCTGGATGCCGGACGAGTACAGAATGCCCACCTCGCGCGCGCCCTGGATGAGGCGGTAGAAGGTGTGGGCGGCGATCATGTCGCGCTCGCGCTGGCCGGGCAGTCCCAGGGCCTGGCGCAACGGGTCGGGCAGGAGCGGGTCGGGCCTGGGGGTGCCGGGCAGGGCTTCCTCGGTGGCGCCCAGGATGAACACACGTTCGAACGTCAGCAGGCGCGTCTCCAGCATGCCCAGGACCTGAAGGCCGGACAGGGGATCGGCCTCGAAGGGCACGCGCTGGCGCTTGAGGAGGTCGCGGGTCATGGACCGCACGGCCTCGGGCGGGAATACTTCGGCGCTGATGGCGCTGTCGTGCAGTTCGGGAATCACCTGGTCCATGAGCCGCGCCAGACAGGCCGCGTCGATGATGAAGCGCTCCCAGCGTCCGCCCGAGTGGTCCGGGTCCAGCAGCAGCCTGGCCAGCCCCACCAGGGCCTGGGCCATGCGGCGCGGGGTTGTGGCTTCCTCGAAGGCGGTGAAGCAGACATTCACCACGCGTTCCCGAAGGGCCTGGGCTTCGGGCGATGCTTGGGGAGGGCCGCCCGGCACAGCTTCGGGGGGCGTCCACCCGGAAGGGTCCAGATATTTCTCGCCCTGGCGGATGGCCGCCTCCCATTCGTGGAACAGCACGCGCAACGGGGTTTCCTCTCCGATGCGCAAAAGCTTCAGCAGCGGATGGCGCAGGAGCGCGATGACCTCGCGCCAGTGGTAGCCTCCGGGCATTCGCCCTTCCTGGAGGCGCAGGATGGTCTCGATGAGCTGGTAGAGCGGCGAGCGCCACATGGGAAAGCCCATGGACACGTTCACGTCCCGACGCGGCAGGTTGTGCAGCACGGGCATGAGCATGCTTGTGTCGGGGAGCACCACGGCGAATCCGGCAGTGTCGGTCACGGCGTCCAGTTCGCGGCGCAGGGCCATGAGCTGCGAATGCAGGTCGAACCCCTGATGGAAGGTGATGCGGGCTCGACGGGAGGGTTCGGGAGCCGATGCTGCTGAAAACAGGCTGAACTGGTCGGTGCGGGTTCGCCAGGAAGGCAGGGGGGAGCGGTTTTCATCCTGTGCGGTCTGGGCTTTGGCTTTCCAGGCCTTGAGCCAGGCCAGATGCTCCTGGCAGGACCAATGCGCCTCCTGGCCGGGTTCGGCCACGGCGGGGTCGGTGTGCCAGAGCAGTTCCGCCCGGTCGTTCTGCCAGAGGGGCTTGAGCAAGGCTTCCTCGCTGCCCGAGAGCACATGGAAGCCGCAGGCCAGCACCTGCTTGCCTGCCAGGAGGTCAACGGCGCGGTCGGCCTGGGCGGCCACAAGGGAGCGCAGAAGCCCAGGCGTGCAGGACCCGGACTCCAGAAGCGCCTGGCGGTATGCTGCCTGGATGGTCTTCAGATTGCCGAGCAGCGCCGCTGCGGTTGGCAGCACCATGTCCTGGACGTGATCCAGATTGTCCGCGTCGATGCCTTGCTGGAAGAGTTCCTCGAAGAGTTCCGCGAGTTTCAGCCCCCAGGGGAAGAAGTCCTTCACTTCGGCGGGAAAGATGTTGTCCGGGCCGCGAAGACCGACTTTCAGGCGGGTGACCACCGCGTGCAGCACGCCGACGCGGTCCAGTTCCGTGAGAGGGCGCAGGGGCTGGGGATGCAGCTCCGTGGCCAGTTCGGCAAAGAGTTCATCGATGGAGAGGATGCGCGGCAGCAGGCAGGGTTTGGGGAGTCGTCCGTCCTCGGACAATTTGTCCAGCAGGTAGCGCCGAGGCCTGCGGTGCGGGAAAAGCACGATCAGGTCCTCGAAGCGCCCCTGGAATCGCTCCACAAGATGGGAGGCCAGCCCGGTCAGGAAATCGCGGTCCCAGGGGATTATGGTGATGGGATTCACAGGGTCTCTCCTGGGAGCACTTCGCGAAGGGTCTTGAGGTCCAGATAGGCGATGAGGCCACGCGCCGGGAGTCCATCGGCCTGCGGCAGGGCCTGGACGAGGCGCAGGTAGCGTCGCAACTGTTCGTGATGGGAGGGGTCCTCGCGGCCGGTCTTGTAGTCCAGTACCAGGGCCTCCTTGCCGGTGAAGGCCATGAGGTCCGGCCTGTGGATGGCGCCGTCCGCATCCAGAAGTTCCGCTTCGCGCAGCCCGTGCAGGTGGCATTGCGGGAAGAACTCCTGCCCGGCCAGCCACTCCAGGCCTTCGGCCAGTTCCAGGGCGGCGTCCTCATCGGTGAGGCCGCTTGCGGCCATGGCCTGGAGCACGGCGGACAGGGCGTCTCCGCCGGGTTTCAATATCTCCAGAGCCTTATGCAGCACGATTCCGCGCTTGCGTTCGGTCAGGCGCAGGCGCTCCAGGGGGTCGCCCAGTTCGCACCGGGCGATCTTCAGGCCCGGCAGCCAGTCGAGCGGTGGAGACGCTCCGAGCGGCTCGGCCAGGGGAGTCGGTTCCGGTGGCTGGTGGGCGAGGCCGCGCGAAACGATAAGCTCGGCCTGTCTGGGCGGACGTTTGCCGAGAACCGTCTCCGGTTCGTCCGAGGTGAATCCGGCCGCTCGGAGCATCAGTTGGGTGGCCTTTGCCAGGGGCGTGCGGTTTATCAACTTGTCGGCCCCCGGCAGAAAGATGTGCAACTCCTCTTCCGGACGCGTCCAGGCCACGTAGAGCAGGTTGATCTGCTCCAGGAGCGACTTGGCGGCCTGCCGGTGGAACACCTCGCCCAGTTCCTTGCACAGGGGGGCGGTGAGTTCCTGCGCGCCCTGGTCATCGGAATCGCCGGGCTGGATGCGGGTCAGTCCTCCAGGCTGGCGGAACGGGTGGAGGTTGAAGGGGATGACCGCAACGGGAAATTCCAGGCCCTTGGCCTTGTGGATGGTCAGCACGCGCACGGCCTCGGCGTTCTCCGGCTGGGGGATCTTCTCCTGGTGGCCCTTGTCGCGCCAGAATTCCAGGAAGGATGACAGCGAACCGAAGCCCTGGGTCTCGGCGTTGTGCACCAACTCCAGGAAGCGGCGCAGGAAGACTTCGTCGCCGGGGTAGGCCTCGAACACGCCGCAGGCCGTGAACAGCTCCTGCACCAGATCGTAAGGGCTGGCCGGACCGCCGCCCTTGAGGAACGGCTCGACCAGACGCTGCCAGGCTTCCGGGAAATCCGCCTGGAATTTGCGGTAGAGCGGGCCGCGACCCTGGGTGGTCAGCCAGTCGGTCAGAGCCTGGAGCGGGATGCTCTGCGGGCGGCAGAAGAGCTCCCGGCAGGAGAGAAAGCCCCACAGGGCAAGATTGTCCGGGGGGTAGTCCAGGAAGGCCAGGAAGGACACCGCGCCGCGTACCACGGGATGTTCGGCCAGACGCAGGCTGTTCTCCGTGACCACCGGGATTTCCAGGTCGACCAGCCACTGCGCGGCCTTGGCAGCTTCGTCGTTGGTGCGGGTGAGCACGGCGATCTCCGAGAGGGGGCGGCGCTTGAGCAGGTCGCCCTCGAACAGCGCGGCCAGCGCCTCTCGCACGGAATGCTCGTGGTCTTCGGAGCAGTCGCCCGGCAACCGGGTGATGCGCACCAGTCCGCCGTCGTCGCGTCCGGGCGGGAGATCCTGGGAAACACCGCTGAATGAGGCCGCCAGGGCGCTCTGGAGTGCCGTCTGCACGCCTTCCGAGGCATCTGGCAAAAGAGCCTGGGACACCAATCGGCTGGTTTCTTCCGACTCCAGGCAGGAAAACACGCGGTTGTTGAAACTCACGATCTCCGGGGCGCTGCGCCAGTTGCGGCTCAGATGCTCCCGTGTGGGGTCCGGGCAGATGAGCGCCAGTTCCGGCTGGCGGGCCGCCGCTTCGAAGAGCTCGGCCTCGCCGCCGCGCCAGCTGTAGATGGCCTGTTTCACGTCGCCCACGTAGAAGAGCGATCCGCCCTTGGACAGGCACTCCTGGGCAAGCTGGGACAGCACGTCCCACTGGCTGAGGCTGGTGTCCTGGAATTCGTCGATCAGCAGGTGGTTCAGGCGCGAGCCCAGGCGGCAGTAGGCTTCCGGCACCCCGCCGGATTCGGCCAGAAGATGCGCCACGCTCCCCGGCAGTTGGGACAGAAGCGCCACGGCCTTGTCGCGCCGGTGGGCGTCGAAGGCTTCCAGGAGCAGCGCGCCGAACTCGATGAACGGCTGCCAGGCCAGCGCCTTGGCCAGAATCCGTCCGCGCGTCCTGGCGCGGCGGTAGTCTTCCCGCAAGGTGCCGTAGAGATGCTCCAGGCCTGGCGTCACAGCGGCGCGCGAGCCCGCAAGCACGCACTCCTCCAGGCTGGCCTTGCGGGCGTATACCGACTCCGGCACGGCGTTCAGGGAGGTCAGGCCACCGAGAGTCGTGAGCAGCGAATTGAAGTTGCTCATGGGCTTGACGCCGGCGGGAGCGAGGCTTGCGGCCATGGTCCGGGCGGAGCCGACCAGCGCGGCGCGAAGGATTTCCATCTCGCGGTGCAGGTCCTGCGTGTCGCAGACCGGGGCCTCGCCCGTGTCCAGCAGGTAGGTGAACACTTCGCGCAGACGCTTCTCCAGACGCTTGGCCAGCCAGAAACCCTCCGCGCCGTCGATGACGGTGAGGGCGTCGGTCATGCGGCCCACGAGGGCGTCCACGGACTGGACGGTCCGGCCCGAATGCCCCTCCGGCGGAACCTCGTCATTGTGCTCCCCTTGACCGGACGGGTTTGGGGACTGATTGTAGACACTGGCGTCGTTCCGTCCGGCCAGGTCCGGCAGGCTTTCATGTTCGCAAGCGTCGTGGCCGGGCGGCCCGGCTTCCTCGTGAGCCTGCGCGGGAACACCCATCCGCCCGGTTACGGCGTCGTAGAGCGCCTCGAAAACCTGGGCCTCGTCCAGGCTGGTCTCGAAGTCCGGGGCCAGGCCCAGTTCCAGGGCGAAGAGCCTGGCCAGCTGGTTGAGCAGGCTGTCTATGGTGCGGATGTTCAGAGTCTGGAAATGGCGCAGCGTGCGCTCCAGCCAGGAGCGGGCCTTGATCTTGGCTTGCGGACCGGTGAAGTCGGGGTCGGGCAGGCCCAGCGCCAGGGATTTGAGCGAGAGGAGCACGCGCTCCTTCATTTCCGCGGCGGCCTTGTTGGTGAAGGTGATGGCCAGGATGCTTTCCGGGCCGTAGCCCTGGCCCGGCATAGGGCCGCAGGCGGGCGCAGGACTGCCGCTTTGCATCAGGAGGTGCAAAAACCGTCTGGTGAGCCGGTATGTCTTGCCGGATCCGGCAGAAGCATGCAATTGTTCGATCATCGCTCAGTGTTGGTAGTAGGGAGTGTGGTCCACGGGTTGTAATCGGTTCGGTGCGCTTGGGCAATCACCGCGAGGCTGACGAAATGGTAGGTTTTTCCTACAAAATTGTAGGAAGGCACTCCCGGAAAAAGCGGCGGCCCAGGCATTGGAAACATCCTCAGACCCGGCATGGGAATTGCTTTATGAACCAGGAAGACTCGCAAGGAGGCGGATCATGCACAGTCAGCATCATGTCCCGGCCCCGGCGCATCCCGAATTGACCCGGCGCATCGCCAGCAGCCTGGGCATCGGCGAAAGAAACATCAACGAAGTTGATTTCGACGACCTCTTCGTCTCGGAAACTGTGGTCAAGACCATGCACGACCTGGCGTCCACCCTGATGAAGCAGGACGCATCCAGAAAGAACGACCTGGACCGCGACACCACCTCAGGGCCGAGCATCACGGCCTTCTGGATTGAAGAATCCCTGGAACTGGTGCTCTGCGCCGCAGCCGGAGACGGCCTGCATCTGGTGCGCGTTCCCGGTGAGCATTGGACCATAAAACCACGTACGGTGCACTAAACCGGAAGGGGGGCCTGGCCCCCCTTTTTTCATTTTCCGAACGCCTCCGGCGCGATCTATTTTTTCGGCAGGCCCAGAATATTCCCTACGGCGTCCAGTGCGCCCTTGCCAACGTTGCCGGGAATTTTCACGGCTTCCTGCGGCGTCTTCACCACTGTGTCCAGCACTCCCTTGGCCACGCCCGTCGCCACTGCCGCCGCATCCACGGACACGTTTGGGGAGGCCATGTTCCCGCTCAGGTGCACCGGAATGGGCGGGAGTTTGGCGAAGCTGGCTTGGGCATTGATGTCCAGGGTCTCGGCCGCAAGGTTGACGGAACCCTGGCCGGTGATCCTGTGGGGCGGCACGGACACCAGCAGATCGCCTGTCTGTGCTACGCCGCCAGCGATGGAAAAGCTCGCGCTTATCACATCGTAGTTGGTCCTGGCAGTTCCCTTGCCCTGGGCCATGAGCCTCTCCGGAGAGGAGAACACCTCCGGCGAGAGATCAAACCCCAGGAGAGCGCCGTTTCGCACGGCGAAGGACGCCCTGCCTCCAAGCGTCTGCATGATCTGGCGCGCCTCCTGCCCCCTGGCCGTGAGGTTGGCGCTCAGGTTGGCCCTGCCCGTGAGTTGCGCCTTGCCCTGCATGTCGGTGAGCAGTGGCTCCACCTGGATGCCGTCCGCATTGGCCGACACGGACAGGGGGGCGTTTGGTCCACCGCGCAGGTCGGCGCGGAGGGCGGCCTTGACGGTTCCTTGATACATGGCCAATTGCGCCGGGTTGACGTCCAGGATGTTGTCCCTGACGGAGAATTTGGCGTTCAGGTTCTGCATGCGGAGCTTCGCGGCCTTGAGGGAACCAATATGCACTGATCCGGTCACGTCGGCGGGGATGTCCACCGGGTCGGGCTTGGCGTCGCCCTTTTTGGCCTGAGGCTGCCCCTTGGCGGATTCGGGCGGCAAGTAGCGGTCCGCGTCCAGGGAATCGGCGGTGAAGGCCAGATTCACCTTGGTTTTCCCGGCTTTGTCCACGCTCAGGTTCAGTGTCATGGAGGTGTCGTCCAGCTTGAAGGAATCGGTGCGCATGCTGAAGCGGTCTCCCTGTCCCTCGAAGTGGTAGCTCATCTGGAATCTGGTGAAAGCCGCCGGATCGGCCGTCGGCGGCAGGGGCTGCCCCAGCTTGGCCATGAGCTGGCGCGGATTGAACTCGGCCACGGCCACCTTGCCGGTCACATTGGGAATGCCCGTGATGTTCGAGGCGTGTCCTTCGGTGGTGATGTTCAGTCCCATTGCCTGGATGGACACATCGGTGAGGTCGGTTGTGCCCTTGGCCATGTCCACCTGGGCGTTGAAACGGGCCTTGGCCGTGCCGGTGTCCTGGATGGTCACGCCGAATTTTTCCAGGATCTGCTTGGGATTGAATTCGTTGGTGGCCATCTGGAGGGACATCTGTCCCCCTTCGGGGCGGTTCAGGTTGGACGCGTGGATCTCGCCGGAGAGGACAAGGCCCATGGCATCCAGGGACAGCCCGGTGATGTCCGCCACACCGGCGGCCATGTCTGCCCTGACGTTCAAGCCCAGGGTGAAGCCGGCTCCGGAATCGGGCAGGACGCCGCCTTTGGCCTGGACCGCGAGCTTCAGTTGCTCCCCGATGTACAGCTGCTTGTTCAGGTCCACGCGGATGGTGCCGGTGTATTGGGTCTCGGCGGATTTCACCGGCAGGCCGTTGCTCGCCATGGTGGTCTTCAATGTGGCGTCCTCGAAGGCGAACTGCATTGCCTCAAGGGCAACCGAACCCTGTCCTGCAAGCTCCACCTTGCCTTCCGTCTGAGGAGCCGGCGCACCCGGATGGCTCATGGCGTAGCCGAAGGCCAGTTTGACCTGGAACGGCTTGCCCCGGACGACCTTGCCCGTGGAGAGTTCGAAGTCGGAGAGGACGGTCAGGCTCCTGGCCATGCGGTCATCGAAGGTGAAACGCGCCTTGGTCAGTTTCACGCCCTCGATCTGGTAATCCAGCACGTAGCGCTCGTCCTTCTCGGTGATCACAACCACCTTGTCGCCCTCGACCTTCACTTCCTTGATGGGCGGGATGGGCAGGTTGAGCCTGCCCTTTTCATCGCGCACGATGTTCAGCTCCAGCCCGTCCAGGCTGGTCGCTCCAGCCTCCACCCTGCCTGAGAGGAGCGGCAGGAGCTTGACGGTCACGTCCGCCTTGCCAAGTCGGGCCAGGGGAAGCTGCGCGTCCGGCTGGCCCGGAACCGTCACCGTGACCCGGGTAAGCTGCACCCCGAGCGTCGGGAAGTAGGTCACCTTGATGGGGCCGTCGAAGGCGACGTTCAGTCCCGTGGTATCATGAATGGTTCGTGCTATCTGCGACTTGAACGAGTTGGGATCGAGGTTCAGGCCGAGGACCACGAGGCCGATGAACAGCGCGGCCACGCCGCCTGCGGCGATCAGGGCAATTTTTACAGGGCGGGTCATGGCAAACGCTCCTTGGAAAGGTTCGGATAGTTCTATAAACCTTGGTTGTGGCCATGACAAACGAAAATCATTTTCTGGTGGACGGGCAGGGCGCAGGCCTTCGGCTGGACCGTTTCCTGTGCGAGGCCGCGGCGCAGAGCCTTCGCTCGGCGCGGAGGCTTGCGGAGCGCGGGGCGGTTCTGGTGGACGGCGTTGCCAGGCAGGCGTCGTACAAGCTGCGCGAAGGACAGGCCGTGCACATCGAACCGGCCGGAAGCAACGCTCCCGAGCCTCAGGGCGCGCGCCTTCTCAAGGTGGAGGAAGGCTTTGCGGCATTTTTCAAGCCCTCCGGGCTGCACACCGTGGAACTTGCCGGCGGAGGCGGACCGAGCCTGGAAGCCAGGCTTGGTCACTTGTACCCGGACGGGCCGGTGCGACTCGTGAACCGCCTGGACCAGGACACGTCCGGCATCGTGCTTGGGGCGCTGGACGAGGCTTCGGCCCGGCGCTTCCGCGCGCTCGAAGACCTGGGCGCGGTGGACAAACGCTATCTGGCGGTGGTGGCAGGCGAACTCGTCAAGCCCATGCTGCTCACATGGACCCTGGACATGGCCGATCGAACCACGGTGAAGGTGCTGGATCAGGACGCCCGGAACGAGCTGCGCTTTACATCCGTACGGCCCCTGGCGCATAGGGTTGTCGTCCCTCAGGATGCCTCGCCGGGCACTTCCTCATCTGCGATTGGGAACGCGCCCCCCGGTCCCGGCGGATCGGCATGCACGCCGGAAGCCGGGCCTGGGAGAGAATCCTGCCTGACCCTGGTGGAGGTCCGCATCGCCAAGGGAGCCAGGCACCAGATACGGGCGCATCTGGCCCGCGCCGGTTTTCCCATAGTCGGCGACTCCCGCTACGGCGGCCCGGAGTGGCCGGGACTTCGTCTGCATCACTGGAAATCGACCTTTGCCGGTTTCGAGGTGCGGGTGCTTCCCCAGTGGGAGGATTGGCCGGGATGGAACACTGTTGATGTGTCACTTGAACTTTCTTTGGAGGAATACTGATGCGCGTCCTCATGATGCTCCTGGCTCTTGCCTTGCCCCTCTCGGGTTGTTCCATGTTTTCAAGCGATTCCGTTTCAAAACGCGATTCTTCCGGCAAGCCCGAGCAGGTGGCCGCTTTCCTGGACGCCGGCCGCGACAAGGCCGCCCTGGTTGTCGCCAACGAGATCGTGGCGGAGTCTCCGGAGGACTATCAGAGCTACCTGACCCGTAATACCGTGTACCTGGTGCTGCGCGACTATGCGGCGGCACGAGCGGACAACGACAAGGCCCTGGAGGTCTACAACGCCTCCCAGCAGCGCTATCCCGAGAAAGAACGCTCCTACCGGCTGGCCAAGATTCACGAGAGCTTTGCCCTGACCGCGCTGCTGGCTTCGCGCAGGACGGCAGACGCGGACGAACGCAAGCGCCTGGAAGCCCAGTACGCGGAACACGCCGGAATCGTCCGGACGCTGGACGAGGAGACCTGGAAGAATCTGCGTGGTCTGGCGGGCGAGAAGATCTCGGAATAGTCGGATTTCCCGATCTTGAACCGCCGGGTACTTCCCATTTGCCGGAAACTGGGCTACAGACTTAAATAATCGGAATCCCAAGCAGATACGATGCAAAACGGTATGGACCAGAACAGCACGCACCAAAGCCTCTTTTCAAACGGCGCGGATGGCATTGCCCGACAGGTGGTGCTGCCTCTTGGCAAGTCCCTGGAGATCAGCATCAGGAGCCTGCAGGTGCGGTTCTTCCGCTCTCTGATAACGGTCATGAGCCTAGTGCTGGCCGTGGCCTTCCTGGCGTTCACGCTCCTGGGGCACGACGTGGCCATGGGGCTTCTGGCTTCCGGACAGCCCGCGCTCCAGTCGGAGCTGGTGAAGGCCGGGTTCGATCTGGCTCCCGGGCGCTACCCCGGCAGCTACGAGGTGGCCGCCAGCGCCAAGGACCGCTGGATCGTCATATTGTCTCTTCTTGTCTGCGCGGTGGGCATCGTCAACGCGCAGCTCATGGCCGTCACCGAGCGTTTCCGCGAGATCGGCACCATGAAGTGCCTGGGCGCGCTGGACAGCTTCGTGCTGCGGCTTTTCCTGCTGGAGGCCGGGATGCAGGGGCTGGCGGGCTCCTTCGTCGGGGCGCTCCTGGGCGGGATCACGGGGGTTCTGGTGGGCATGATGCGCTTCGGCATGCCCGCGCTCACGTATCTGCGGTTTGAGGACGTGGCGGCCAGCATGGGCTGGTCGGTACTGGTCGGGTTCATACTGAGCCTGGCGGGCGTGTCGTATCCGGCGCTGGTGGCCTCCCGGATGCCTCCTGTCGTGGCCATGCGCGCCGAGGAATAAGCATGTCGGACAAGCACAACATCGTTCGCGTCTCGGGGGTCACCAAGTCCTTCGAGCTTGGCAAGCTCACCGTGCAGGCCCTGAAGGGCGTGGATCTGGCCATCCGTTCCGGTGAATATCTGTCCATCATGGGACCGTCCGGATCGGGCAAGTCGACGCTGTTCAACATGATCGGCGGTCTGGACAAACCCACCACGGGCAAAGTGTTCATCGACGAAGTGGACATCGCCCAGCTCGACGCCTTCGAGCTGGCCTGGCTCCGAAACCGCAAGATCGGCTACATTTTTCAGACCTTCAATCTTATCCAGGTGATGACCGCCCTGGAGAACGTCACCCTGCCCATGACCTTCGCGGGCATGCCCGAGGAGGACGCCGCCAAGAAAGGCCTGGAGCTTCTGGGGCTGGTGGGGCTTCGCGAGCGCCACGCCCACAAGCCCATGGAGCTCTCCGGCGGCCAGCAGCAGCGCGTGGCCATCGCCCGCTCCCTGGCCAACACCCCGGCAATCGTGCTGGCGGACGAGCCCACAGGCAACCTGGACCTGACCACCGGCGAGGAGATCATCGCCCTGCTCAAAAGCCTGAGCCGCGACCGCGGCGTGACCATCATTTCCGCCACCCACGATTACAAAATGCTGAACGTCTCCGACCGGGTGGTCTGGATCCGCGACGGGCGCATCGACAAAATCGAGGAGCGCGACCAGCTGAAGATCACCCTGGGCGGCATCGGGGCCAAGGAATACTAGATGAAGCGCCTTGCCGCCGTGTTGTGGGCAATGTTGCTCCTGGCCGCCCTCGCCGCTCCCTGCCTGGCCAAGAAGGGGGACGGAAAGGCTGCGCCCAAGGCCGACCCGGAGCAGGTCGCCGCATTCGGGCAGGACCCCATATCCGTGCTTTCAGCACTGGGGGATCGCTCCATGGGCTCGCCCGGGGCTTCCGCGGCGGCAGGGCTTGTCCATGCCTGGTTCGAGAGCCTGGAACTGGGCACGGTTGGCCGCCAGTCCTTCCAGATGCCCGCCAAGATGTACGGGCGCTGCGTCCTGACCGTGGACGGCAGGGACGTGCCCATCCATCCCACCGACTTGAACGTCCTCACCCCTGCGGCAGCCAAGGCCCTGGGCGGCCAGTTGATAGAAGCCGGAGCCGGAGAGCTGGCCGACTTTGGTGGCAAGGACGTGGCCGGGGCCGTGGTTCTCATGAACCTGGACTCCGGCAAGAACTGGATGAACGCGGCCCTTTTGGGCGCGCGCGCCGTAGTCTACGTGGACCGCCCGGCTGGCAGCGAACCGGCGGCCAAGGGGGTCTATCAGGACAAGATAGAGCTCACACCGGTGCTCTTCCCGCGCTTCTGGGTCGATGCGGACACCGCCAGCCGCGAGCTGGCTCCGGCCCTGGGCAAGCAGGTGGTGATCGATTCCCGCGCCGCCTGGAAACCCCTGCTGGCCGAGAATGTCTATCTGTACATCGAAGGCAGCGACCCCCAGCTTTCCAAACAGCTCGTGCTGTTCGAGGCCTTCTACGACAGTCAGGCCTTCGTGGCCGGACGCTCCCCCGGCGCGGACGAGGCGTCCTCGCTGGTTGGCCTCATGGACATGGCCCGCAGGTTCAAGGCCGAACGCCCCAAGCGCTCCGTGCTGCTGGCCGCCACGGCGGGCCACGCCCAGGCTCTGGCGGGCTGGCGCGATTTCCTGGCGGCATTTCGCATCAAGGGCAAGGAGCTGCGCACCATGCGCGGCGAACTGGCCAACAAGGTCAAGGAAGCGGGCGGCGTGCTGGCCCTTCTGGACAGGCCCGACGTCCCACTGGAGGACCCGGCCCTGGTTCCCGCCCTTGAGACGGCCCTGAAGGACGAAGTGGACCGCGTGAGCACCCAGCTCATGCGGCTTCGACTGGCCGGTTCCGGCGCATCCCAGCAGGAACTCTCGGGCCTCACCGCCCGGCGCGGCCTGTTGCGCGCCCTGAGCTGGCGCGGCGGCTTCAGCGGCCTGAACGACGGCGAAGCGGCACTGGTGCGCGAACTGCTGCCCCAGGTGCGCGAACGCTACCTGGACATCGAGGCCGACGCAAAGCGCCAGCTGGCATCAGTCGAATCCAGCCGCGAGCTGCGCCAGATTTCGGGCGAGGCCGAGATATTGGCCGCTGTCTCGCTGCATCTTTCAAGTCACGGCGACGGCGTAGGGGCCATGAACGATGGCTGGCTCTACGCCCTGAAGCCGGAGATCAATCGCGTCCAGGCGTATTCGGGCATTTCCGGCTTCCTGACCGAAGCGGCCCGGAAGCTGGGCTACCCCAAGGACGACGTCCGGTTCGTCAACGGCCTGCGCGCCGACCGCACGCGCCCTTGGCGCAGCTACTTCGTGGACAATCCGCAACTGGGCGGCGAAGTTGGCGCGATCTCCGGGCTTCTGGGCCTGACCCTGGCCACGGTGAACGACGGGCGCTTCCTCTGGGGAACTCCGGGCGACCTGCCTGCCAGGGTGGACCGCGAAAATCTTGCCCGCCAGTCCGCGCTGGTCACTGGGCTGGCCCTATCCTTGGCCAATGATCCGTTCGGAGCGCCGGAGAGCCTGCCGCGAAACGGTTTCGCCACCCTGAACGGCCGGGCCAAGTTCATCCGCCAGGGTGAACTCTTCCCGGACCGGGCCGCGCCGGGAACCATGATGCTCGTCTACCTGGGCGAGACCCGGTTCATGGCCATGGCCGGCTCGGACGGCTCCTTCCGGGTGACCGGCCTTGCCGACGGCAAGCACGTGCTGGACAAGGCGGTCATCGAAGGGTTCAAGATTTCGCCGGAGACAGGCGAGGCCGTCTGGGCCGTAGACAAGAAGCAGACCGGCAAGGACGCCTACCGGGTGCGCCTGCGCCGACTTGTCAGCGAGACCGATCTTGTGATGTTCGCCAGTCGGCAGAGCACCATCTTCTCCACCTTCGACCCGCGCACCTTCCGCTATTTCACCAAGGTGGAGATTCTGGACGGCAGGCGCGAGGCCGAACCCATGCGCTATTGGTTCTCTCGCCTGGACACCCTGAGTTCCACCTTGTTCAGCGTGTTCCTGGAACCGGGGACCACCTACAAGCTCATCCTGTCGGACACGGTGCTGGCCCGTAAGATGATCCTGCTGGATTCCACCAGGGAACGCCCCGACGGAACCGGCTACTCCGTGGACAAGTGGCCGCTGCTGCCCTGGACGGAACTGCACGCCGCCGAGGACATGTGGGACCTCCTGGACCCGCGCATCACCAACCTGGAAGACCACGGCATCTTCAACGAGCGCATCCGCGAGATGCGAAATACCGGGCGCGACCTTCTGACCCAGGCCTACGCCCTCAAGGCCGAAAAGCGCTACGACGAGGCCATGTCCCAGGCGCGCGCTTCCTGGGCCTTCGCGGCCAGGGTCTACAACGACGTGGAAAAGACCCAGAAGGACGTGCTGATGGGCGTGCTGTTCTACATCGCCCTGTTCATCCCCTTCGCCTACTGCATGGAGCGCCTGATCTTCGCCTTCGCGGACATCCACAAGCGCCTTCTGGGCTTTCTGGGCATCCTGAGCACGGTCATCGCCATCATCTACAACGTGCATCCGGCCTTCAAGCTGACCTACAGCCCCATGGTGGTCATCCTGGCCTTCTTCATCATCGGCATGGCCGTGGTGGTGTCCTTCATCATCATCATGCGCTTCGAGCAGGAGATGGAGGAACTGCAACGCCGCGCCAAGCACGTGAAGGCTTCGGAGATAGGCAAGCTCAAGGCCTTTGCCGCGTCCTTCGCCATCGGCGTCACCAACCTGCGGCGCAGGAAGATCAGAACCAGCCTCACCGTGGCCACCCTGGTGATCCTCACCTTCACCATCATGAGCTTCACCTCCGTGCGCAGCGCCCGCGTGGACCACGCCGTGCGCTACTCGGAGCAGAGCACCTACCAGGGCGTGATGCTCAAGAACCTGGGCTGGAAGTCCATTCCCGTGGAGGCCGAGAACGTCCTCTCCGACCAGGCCGGGCAGGGCAAGGCGGCCCCCCGGTCGGTCATCGAGTCGCGCGACCGCGTGAGCCCCTTCGTCACGCAGGTGCGTGGGGTCGAGAAGCACGAGACGGTCCAGGGCGTGCTGGGCCTTTCCTGGGCCGAGGCCCCTGTCACGCAGATGGACCGCATCCTCACCGGGGGGCGGTGGTTCCGCGAGGGCGAACGCCGCGCGGCCATCCTGCCGGACACCCTGGCCCAACGCATAGGCGTGAAGCCGGGCTCCAAGGTGTTGCTGTGGGGCGAGGAATACGAAGTCGCGGGCGTTTTCTCCGGCAAGGAGTTGGAAAGCCTGACCGACCTGGACGGCGAGCCCCTGACGCCGGTTATCTTCCCGAGCGAAACGGCGGTGGAGGTCAGCGAGACCGAAAAGGAAGCCATCGACACCGGAGAGGACGTGGTCTCCTACCAGGGACGCTACCAGCACGTGCACGGCGACCAGGTGCTCATCCTGCCCTACGAGACGGTGATGAGCCTCGGCGGACAGCTGAAAAGCGTGGCCGTGGCCGCTGACGGCGCAAAGGATCTGGCGGGCAGGCTGGCCGACCGCTTCGGCCTGACCATCTTCGCCGGGCTGCCGGGCGGAACCTTCGTGTTCCATTCCACGGACACCATCAACTACGCGGGCGTGCCCAACATCGTGGTGCCCCTGGCCATCGCCATGCTCATCGTGCTCTCCACCATGATCGGCGCGGTGTACGAGCGCAAACGCGAGATCGGCGTGTATACCGCCGTGGGGCTTGCGCCAACGCACGTGTCTTTCCTGTTTATCGCCGAGGCCCTGGCCTTCGCGGTGCTCTCGGCGGTGCTCGGCTACCTGCTGGCCCAGACCGCCGCGGGGCTTCTCTCCGGCACGGCCATCTGGAAGGGCATGACCGCCAACTACAGCTCCCTGGCCGGCGTGGCTGCCATGGGGCTGGTTATTCTGGTGGTGCTGCTCTCGGTGATCTATCCCTCGCGGGTGGCGGCCAATATCGCCATCCCGGACGTGAACCGCTCCTGGACCCTGCCCGAGCCGGTGGACAACACCATCACGGCCACGCTGCCCTTCCTCATGCATATCCGCGAGCAGGACTGCGCGGGCGGCTTCCTGCTGGAATACTACAAGGCCCACCAGGACGTGTCCCATGGGTTGTTCTCCACGGCGGAAGTGCGCCAGGACTTCGTCTGCCCCTGGAAATCCCCCGGCGCCGATCCGCATCCGGGCGAACTGCACGGCGAGTTCTGCTCGCTGGAGTCCTGCCTGCGCATCATGGCCCGGGTTTGGCTGGCCCCGTTCGACTTCGGCATCAACCAGCAGGTGACCATCTCTTTCTCGCCTGCCATGTGGCATCCGGGCTACCTGGAGATCGTGGTTACCCTCACGCGGGAAGCGGGCGAGGCGGGCATGTGGAAGCGCCTGAACAAGGGCTTCCTGGACGATTTGCGCAAGCAGATGCTGGTGTGGCGCTCACTGGACGAGGAGAGGCGCACCTCGTACGAATCCAGCGTAGACGTGAGCACCAAGAACCCGGACGCCCCCGCGCCCGATCCGATCCCTGGCTCCGGCACCACGTAGCAAGCGCGGCGCGACACAAACGATCAGCAAACCGGCGAGAACACACGGCGCAACACCGGCATGCACACAAGTTCCATCCGCCCACGGGCGATCATCTTAGGCCTTCTGGCGGGCACGCTCCTGTGCCTGGCCACGCCCTACAACAACATGTACCTGGCGGCCACGCCGCTTGGCGGCGGCCACTTTCCCCTGGCCCCGTTCATCCTGCTGGTGTGCCTGACCGTTCTGGTGGCGCTTGTCGCGCGCATATTCAAGGCCCGGCCCATTCTGACGGGCACGGAATTACTGACCACCTGGATGCTGTCCGTGGTGGTGTCCGGCATCGCATACACCGGGCTCATGCGCACGTTCCTCCTGAACATCACCGCAGTGGACCATTTCGCCACGGCGGGCAACCGCTGGTCCGAGACACTGGCACCGCTTCTGCCCAAGGCCTGGACCGTCTCCGACCCGGCAGCGGTGGAGCTTCTGTACAACGGCCTGCCGGGCGGGCGCGCCCTGTCCTGGCAGCAGATTCTGGACGCCATCCCCTGGAGCTCCTGGGCCGCGCCCATGGCCGCCTGGGGCATCTTCATCCTGCTGTGTTTCCTGGTGCTTATCTGTCTGGTGAACCTGTTCAGCAGGCAGTGGGTGGTCAACGAGCGCATGAACTTCCCGCTCCTGCGCCTGCCCTACATGATGGAGGAATCCTTCCAGGAGGGCAGGGTGGGGGGCTTCTTCGCCGACCGGTTCATGCTGGCGGGACTCCTTATTCCTCTGACCCTGCACACGGTCAACGGCCTGGCCACATACATCCCGACCATCCCGCAGATTCCCACGGTGCTGCTGGCCGGGCCGTATTTCGCCAAGACGGGCCTGTTCTCCGGCTTCACCAAGCTCAAGATCTATCTCATCCCGGCCTACATCGGGTTCGCATTCTTGGCCTCGCGCCAGATATCCTTGAGCTTCTGGGCCTTCTTCATCCTGGGCGGGTTTCTGACCGGGTTCCTGTCCGTGGTGGGCTACCAGGTGCCGCAGTCGGCCCTGGGCGTCACCTTCGGGCCGACCCTGACCATGGCCGAGGAAACCCAGATGCTCGGGGCCTACAGCGTGTTCTTCCTGTTCATCGTGTGGCTTGCGCGCCACCACCTCCTGGAAGTGATCAAAAACGCCTTCAGCACCAAGCCCGTTCCCGCCAGCGAGTCGGAGTGGTTCTCCTCCCGCCTGGCCTTCTGGGGGCTGGTGCTGGGAGGAGCCGGACTTTCGGCCTGGTGCGTGCACTTCGGCATGCCCTTCCTGGTGTCCGTGCTGCTGCTGGGCGCGTTCTTCGTGGTGACGCTGGTTGCCAGCCGAGTGATCTGCCAGGGCGGCATCGCCTATTTCACTCTGACCGCCGCGCCCACGGACGGCCTGCTGGCCCTTTTCGGATCCGGCTTCTTCACCAGCGCCGGGCTGGTTATGGGCGCGGTGATGCAGAAGGTGCAGTTCCTGGATCTTCGAGAGTCGCTCATGCCGTCATTGGTGCATGCCGCCAAAGTGGGCGAACCGATAACGCGCAAACGCCTGTATTTCATCGGTATGTGCCTGGCTCTCGGAATCGGCGTGGCCGTGTCCTTCGTGGCCATGCTGGCCTTGTGCCATAAGGTTGGCGTGCGCGATCTCCAGGCCGAGTGGGAGATTTCCACGGTGCTGCGCGTCTACGAGGACGCCCAGCGCCTGCTGGACGCGCCGTCCGGCCCCAACAGCTGGATCATCATCTTCGCCACCACGGGAGCGGTGGTCATGATGGGCCTTCTCCTGTGTTTCCAGCGCTTCTATTGGTGGCCGCTGCACCCGGTGGGCTACCTCACCATGTACAGCTCCGCCATGCGCATCCTGTGGTTCAGCTTCTTCATCGGCTGGATGTGCAACCAGGTCACGCTGCGCTACGGGGGCATCGAGCTGTTTCGCAAGGTGCGCATGCTCTTCATCGGGCTCATCCTGGGCGACTTCCTGATGGGCGGCGTGTTCGCCGTGGTCGGGCTGTGGCTGGGCCAGAGCTACCAGGTGTTGCCGTCATGACGGCCCATTTCGATCCATCCGTAGCCGCCGGGGCGGGGCAATGCCATGTATGACGATAAAGAACTGAAAGAATACCGGGATCTCCTGGAGACCCCCGAGCACTTCGAAGAGGGGTTCGACTGGAAGACCATCGCCGGAGCCATCTTCATCGGCTTCCTGATGATGCCCGGCTCCATGTACCTGAACCTGGTGATCGGCGCCGGCATCGGCCCGGCCGCGCGCTGGGTGACCATCATCCTGTTCGCTGAAGTGGCCAAGCGGGCCTTCACGGACATGAAGCAGCAGGAGGTGTTCCTGTTGTATTACATGGCCGGCGCGGCCATGCATTCGCCGTTCTCCGGGCTTCTCTGGAACCAGTACCTCGTACAGTCGGACGCGGCCAAGATGCTTGGCCTCACGGAGTACATTCCTTCATGGGTGGCTCCGGCAATTGGTTCGGAATCGTTGTCGGCGCGAACGTTCCTGCATCGGGACTGGCTGGTGCCGATCCTTCTGCTGATCGGCTCGCAGATCGTGCAGCGGGTGGACCACTTCGGCCTGGGCTACGCCCTGTACCGCATCACCTCGGACGTGGAAAAGCTGCCCTTCCCCATGGCCCCAGTGGGCGCGCTCGGAACCATGGCCCTGGCCGAGACCTCCGAGGAGCGCAAAACCGGTTGGAAGTGGCGCGTGTTTTCCATCGGCGGGGTCATCGGCATCCTCTTCGGCTGCATCTACGTGCTCTTCCCTGTGGTGTCCGGGCTCATCTTCACGGAGCCGGTGCGCCTCATCCCCATTCCCTGGATCGACTTGACGCGCCACACCGAGGACGTGATGCCCGCCGTGGCCACCGGGCTGCAACTGGACCTCGGCCTGGTGTTCACGGGCATGGTGCTTCCGTTCTGGGCGGTGATCGGCGGCCTGATCGGCCAGATTATCACCTTCATCGCCAACCCCGTCCTCTTCGAGCACGGCATCCTGCACCGCTGGCACAAGGGCATGGGGACCGTGGACACGGTGTTCGCCAACAACTTCGACTTCTATCTGAGCTTCGGCCTGGGCCTGGGGCTGGCCATCGGCGTCATCGGCATCTGGCACGTGGTCAGGAGCTTCCGCAAAGGCCCCGGCGGGGTGAACTACCGCGACGTGTTCAAGAGCCACCCCGGTCGCGGCGACATCAACTTCTGGGTGTCCATCGCCATCTATCTGTTCTCCACCCTGGCCTATGTGCTTCTGTGCCGGTGGCTGGTGCCGGACTTCCCCTGGATATTCTTCGTGCTCTACGGCTTCATCTACACGCCGGTGATCTCCTACATCACCGCGCGCATGGAGGGCATAGCGGGGCAGTTCGTCAGCCTGCCGCTTGTGCGGGAAGCCAGCTTCATTGCTGGCGCGAAGTTCTTCGGCTACCACGGCATCGAGATCTGGTACGCGCCCATCCCCATCCACAACTACGGCAAGGCCACCGTGGACTTCCGGGAGATCGAGCTCACCGGCACCAGCCTGCGAGGCATAATAAAGGCCGAGATCGTGGTCTTCCCCGTGGTCATGATCGCGAGCCTCCTGTTCTCTCAGTTCATCTGGCAGCTGGCCCCAATCCCCTCGGCGGCCTATCCGTACGCGCAGGAGCTCTGGCATCTCCAGGCGCTGAACAACCTGCTCATGCAGACATCCACCCTGGAGGGCAACTCGCTGTTCTTCCAGGCGCTCAACGGCAGCTATATGGGAGCGGGACTCGGGCTCGGGCTCGTCACCTATGCGGGGTTGAACGCCCTGGGGCTTCCGGTGCTCCTGGTGTACGGCGTGGTGCGCGGCCTCGGGCAGCACATCCCGCACGGGCTCATCCTGGAAGTTATCGGCGCGCTTCTCGGGCGCTACTACTTCCACAAAAAGTACGGGGCCATGTGGCGCCAGTACGCGCCGGTGCTCCTGGCGGGATTCTCCTGCGGCATGGGCCTCACCGGCATGTTCGCCATGGGCTGCACGCTGATTCTCAAGAGTCTCGGGAAGTTGGCGTACTAGGCTCGCTGACGGTTCGGCTTGACCTTGCCCCGTGCATCGACTAAAAAGTTCTGTTCCGTCTCGCGCAAGATGTAAAATTCGCCTCTTGACGGAACCCCGATCCTGATTATCCATCAAATCGAGCCGGTTGGAGATTCAACTCCACCGGCATATTTCACGAGGACACCATGGCCCGCATCACAGTCGAAGATTGCCTGGAACAGATCAACAACCGCTTCATGATCGTGCAGATGGCCATCAAGAGGGTCAAGCAGTTCCGCGAGGGCTACGACCCCCTGGTCGAGTGCAACAACAAGGAAATCGTCACCTCCCTGCGCGAGATCGCCAAGGGCAAGGTGCTCCCCGCCGAGACCATCGAGGAAGCGGGAATCTACGCATCCCCCGACCAATAGGCTCCGTTCATGACCAAGGCTGATTATTACGAAATCCTGGGCGTTCCCAAGGATGCGAGCGAGGACGAGATCAAGAAGGCTTATCGCCAGATGGCCTTCAAGTTCCACCCCGACCGCAACCCGGACGACGCCGAGTCCGAAGCCAAGTTCAAAGAGGCCGCCGAGGCCTACGAAGTGCTGCGCGACCCCCAGAAGCGCGCCCGCTACGACCGTTTCGGGCACCAGGGACTGGGCGATACCGGTTTCGGAGGCTTCTCCAGCACCGAGGACATCTTCGGCACCTTCTCCGACATCTTCGGCGAATTCTTCGGTTTCGGCGGCGCCTCGCGCGGCGGGCGCGGTCCCCGGCCCCAGGCCGGAAACGATCTGCGCTACGACCTGCGCGTCAGCTTCCGCGACGCCGCCGCAGGCACCGAAGCCGCCCTCAAGATTCCCAAGCACGTCACCTGCGCCGAGTGCGACGGCTCCGGCGCGGCTCCCGGCTCCAAGCCCGAGACCTGCCGCCAGTGCAACGGCATGGGCCAAGTGCAGCAGAACCAGGGCTTCTTCCGCATCGCCGTCACCTGCCCGGTCTGCCGTGGCGAGGGGACGGTCATCGCCAACCCCTGTCCGCGCTGCAAAGGCAAGGGCGTCACGCCCGACGTGCGCGAGCTCAAGGTGCGCATCCCCGCGGGCGTGGACGACGGCTCGCGCCTGCGTCTGCGCGGCGAGGGCGAACCCGGCATGCACGGCGGCCCCCCCGGAGACCTCTACGTGGTCATTCACGTGGAAGAGGACAAGGTGTTCCGCCGCCAGGGCCAGGACCTGGTGGTCACCCTGGAGATGAGCATGGTTCAGGCCGCCCTGGGCGACAAGATCAAGGTCCCCACCCTGGAAGGGGAGGAGACCATGGACATCCCCAGGGGCACCCAGTCCGGCGAGGTATTCTCGCTTCGCGGCAAGGGGCTGGTCCATCCAGGGCGTTCCCAGCGCGGCGATCTGCTGGTGGAGATCATCGTGGTCACGCCCAAGAGCCTCTCCAAGAAGCAGGAAGAGCTCCTGCGCGAGTTCCTGGCGCTTGAGGAGGACAAGCCCCTCAAGAAGGTCAAGAACTTCTTCAAGAAGGCCAAAGACGCCGCCATGGGGTCCTGATGAGTGACGGCTCCGTCCTCACGCCTGGGCTCACCCATCTGGACGAGAAGGGCCAGGCCCGCATGGTCAACGTGGGCGGCAAAACCGTCACCGCGCGCGTGGCCGTGGCCGAGGCGGTGGTGCGCCTCTCCGCCGACACCTACCGCATCCTGACCGGCGAGGGCATGCCCAAGGGCGACGCCTTCGCCTGCGCCCGCATCGCAGGCATCATGGCCGCCAAGAAGACTGCCGAGCTGATCCCGCTCTGCCATCCGCTGGGTCTGGATGCCGTGGACGTGCGCTTCGAGCTGGACGAGGCCACGCACAGCGTGCGCGTTGAGGCCGAAGCCAGCCTCACGGCCAAGACCGGCGTGGAGATGGAAGCCATGACCGCCGCCAGCGTGGCGGCGCTGACCCTCTACGACATGTGCAAGGCCGTCCAGAAGGACATCGTCATCGAGAGCGTGAGGCTCCTGTACAAGGCGGGCGGCAAGAGCGGCGAGTTTCGGGCGAAGTAGCAGGTGTCTCGATTATGAAAAGCATGACATGTTTTTCATAATTATATTCACTGTTTTTTGTGTCCTGGGCGAAGTGAGAAGGCCTCTGGCGGGCTCAAGAACCTGAGCAGAGAGGGCTCCGCCCTCTCTGCACGTTCCCGCCAGGGGGATGATCCCCCGGACCCTCAACGGGCTTCGCGTCGCGAATGGGAACTTGTTGATTTGCTAGGAAATTTTACGGGGAGTGTGCTATGCATACTCCCCGTTTTTATTTGTCGGGTTTCCTGGATCATCTCGGGTATCGTTGCTTCGGGCGGTTGTGATAAACACGGCTGTTGCAGCCAATTATCAGAATGATTGTCGGAATTACTTACACATTCACTCCAGATCAACTGCATAATCTGTTGAATATTGGGCGCATATCATTACGGCATGGATATTGCGACCATTAGTGCGAAGCCGTTGACGCGAATTGGAGTGATTGCCTCGCCATTGCCCATCCGGACAGGCTCGTTTTCGCCTGTTCCAGACTTTTATTTCCCGCCTGCAAGGTAACGACCAGTTCTTAAAGGAGGTAATGAAAATGCGACGCATCATGCTCTATGCCCTGTTTGCCCTCTTGGCGTTCAGCGCAACTGCCAATGCAACGGTTTTCAGCTTCAACACCGACCCGTTCGCGGGCTCGACAGCGTTGACCACGCCGGGCCGGCAAATCGTGGGCGGCGAACTCTTCATCAGCTTCTCGGTAGCTACAGACGTCTTCTTATTTGATCCGACAGTGTTCGGCGTGGGGAATTTGTCGTTCGCCAATGACCTAGTGGCCAACCTGCCTGCCAGCGGCGTGAATGTGATCGTGCTGCAGACACTGGACAACGACGGCAATCCAGTCACGCCCTTTGCCGCAGGCACCGCCGCAAACCTGATCGCTGCCCAGCTCACGTCGTCGACCCCCGGCTTTTTCATCTACTTCAATCAGGGACTTGATCTGCCGCGACTGGTATTTTCAACAGATCTGAACGACAACACCGCGGACCTCAAGATACTCGCCCGGATGACGAACCTGACGGGTCAGCCCGGCGCGCTCCCAACCTTTACGGCATCGAACTTCGCCACGACCCCGGAGCCGTCCTCACTGCTGCTGATGACGGTTCCGGCTGCTTTGTGGGGTTGTTGCACTCTCCTGCGGCGCCGGAAAATCCATGGCTGATCGCCCGAAGTGAGCTTCCGGAGGGCCATTCGGCACTCCCGTCGCAGTCCGCGTCTTCGCCGGACGTCGTCTGCGAATCATCCATATACAGGCGGGTTGGCGGGGAGTGTGCGAAGCACACTCCCCGTTGTTTTGAGAACAACTTTGTGCCCGGCGCGAAACGGAAAGGGTGTCCAGAGGGCGCAGCCCTTTGGCCGCCTGAGGCGTTCCTTACGTTGAAAGCTCGCACGAAAAAGGCCCGGTCATTGCCGGGCCTTTTGATTCTCTTGCGTCTTCTCTACCAGACCATGCGCGTCTTCACGCCTTTGCCGCTCATGTATTCCTTCAGTTGCGTGATGGAGTATTCGCCGTAGTGCACGATGGACGCGATGAGCGCCGCGCTGGCCTTGCCTTCGGTCACGGCGTCCACCATGTGCAGGGGCGAGCCCGCGCCGCCCGAGGCGATCACCGGGATGGTCACGGCCTCGCTGATAAGGCGCGTGAGCGTCAGCTCGTAGCCGTCCTTGGTGCCGTCCGCGTCGATGGAGTTCACGCACAGTTCGCCAGCGCCCAGCGCTTCGGCGGTCTTGGCCCACTCGATGGCGTCCAGGCCCATCTTCTTGCGCCCGCCATGGATGACGATCTCGTAGCCGGAGGGGATGAGCTCGCTTGCGCCCACTTTGAGCACGTCCATGCCCACCACCACGCACTGCGCCCCGAAGGCCGCCGCGCCCTGGCTTATGATATCCGGGTTCTTGACCGCCGCCGAGTTCACAGAGACCTTCTCCGCGCCCGCCAGCAGCACGGCGCGCATGTCTTCCACGGTGGAGATGCCGCCGCCCACGGAGAAGGGGATGAAGATCTGCGAGGCGACTTTTTCCACCACCTTGAGCATGATGCCCCGGCCCTCGGAGGAGGCGGTGATGTCGTAGAACACGATCTCGTCCGCGCCCTGCTCGTAATAGGCCCTGGCGGTTTCCACCGGATCGCCGATATCCACGTTGTCCAGGAATTTCACTCCCTTGGTCAGGCGTCCGTCGCGCACGTCCAGGCAGGGGATGATCCGCTTACTGAGCATTGGAGACCTCCCCGCAGAACTTGGCGAAGTTGGACAGCAGCTTGAGGCCGGGCCTGCCGGACTTCTCCGGGTGGAACTGCATGGCCCACAGGCCGGAACGCCCGTGCACGGAGCAGAAATCCATGCCATAGAAGGTCGTGCCGATGACGAACTCCGGCTTGGGCACAGGGTAGTAACTGTGCACGAAATAGAATTCGGAGTCGGCGTCCACGCCGTCGAAGAGCTCGCACGGCGTCTGGAGCGACACCTTGTTCCAGCCCATGTGCGGCACGCGGATGGGCTGGCCGTCTTCCTCGGTGAGTCCCCGGTTGAACATGGCGCACGCGCCGGGAACGATCCCCAGGGTCTTGGTGTCGTTCTCCTCGGAGTAGTCCAGAAGGATCTGGCAGCCCACGCAGATGCCCAGAAGAGGCTTGTTGGATTCGACGATGGAGCGGAGCACCTGGTCCAGGCCGGTGCTGGTCAGCTGGTGCATGGCCTGTCCGGCAGCGCCCACGCCGGGAAAGATGACGCCGGAAGCCTGGCGCAGGGTTTCGGGATCAGCGGTGATGCTGCAGGGGATGCCGAGATAGTCGAAGGCGCGGCGTACGGACGTCTGGTTGCCGGCCTTGTAGTCGAGAATGGCGAGCATGGTTTCCTCCAGTGGTCGCGTAGCTAGTAGAATTTCCGGTTCGAGGCAAGGGGGATGGTGGTCGCGCTTGAGTTTCAGGGCGGCCTTCCATAGTGTCGCCGCGCGCGGACGGCAGGAATGTATGCCTCCTGCGGCCAAAGGGCCCCAGGCTCTATAGGCTCTGGACACCCTCTCCGCTTCGCATTCCAGCGCGGCAAATTGGCGTTGGAGCGGCGGCTCGGGAACTGTCCCGTCTGTGTTCTGCGCGGCGGGCTAGAACCGATTTGAAGACGATTCGTCGCCCGCCGCGCAGAACACGACCGTTACAGCTCCCGAGCCGCCGCACGCGACCGCGAAGCTGAGAGCCGGGTCCAGGGGAGGCTTCTCCCCTGGCGGGTGCAGGGCAGAGCCCGCCGGGTCCGGGCGGAGCCCGGTATGCCCAGAAAATAATCAGGAGAATATACACAATGAATCGACGTTTCTTCGCCACTGTGGCGGCATTGGCCTTGTTTGTGTCGGCGGGGGCGCCTGCGGCGCAATCGGCCGGCTACATGGAATGCGCGGCCTGCCAGCTGGTGCTTGGCCTGGTGGAAAGCTCCGCCGGGGACGGCAGCGATGTGGTGGTGGACGCCAGCAGGCAGTGTTCGCTGCTGCCCGCTGCCGACCGTGACACCTGCGTGAAGTTCTACGCGGCCATGGGACCCAAGTTCATCAAGGCATTGAAGGAAAGGCGAGCCAAAGGCCAGGATCTTGAGGGCGTCTGCCGTTCAATGGGCTATTGCCAGTAGAGCAGAGCAGGGCACGTCGTTGGCGCTATGAGGGCGCGAGGAGCACCCTGAAAAACATGGCTCTGTTCTTCAGGGTAAAAGTAATGGCATCATGATGGTGTCTGCTTCGGCCCGTGTTTGTATCGAGGGCGCCAGACCCGGCAAACAAACGGCAAGGCGGCCGCCGGGTTTGTTCCTGGCGGCCGCCTTCTTTTCGAGCGCTCCTCGTGGGAAGGGCTTGGTTATGCAGTCCTGGCCGCGCCGAGGGCCGCCTTGATGTCCTCGGTGATGGTCACGCCGAAGTGCACATACACGTCCTCGAAATCCTTGAGGGGAATCCAGTATCCTTTCACATGGCGTTCCCCGATCTGCGAAGTCTCGACCACGGGGGCCTTGGCCCGAAGCGCCTGGGTGGCCTTGCACTGCCTGCAGTGGTTGTCGCCTTCGTTGGCCGGATTCAGGCTGGAGCACTTCACGCCCAGCGGTACTCCGGCATCCCTGGCCACGTCGTTGACCGCCAGGATGGTGCGGCTCTTGTGCAGCAGCATCACCGGTTCGGGGAACCGGCCCCACATCATCTGAAAAGCGTCGAGAACGTTCTGATCGACCATGAAAAGCCTCCTGAGTTCCGCCTGGTGCGACAGACTGAGACGTAAGACGAGCGGCAAGCCGGATTAATGCAGCGGCGGCTCGATTTCAGGGAAATCCGGAAATTGATCTGAACCAGCCGGGATCATTTTGAACTCTTCGCACTGTCGTCGCTGGAATACTGCCGAAAGGAGCGTTCCCCAACCTCCTTCCACCACTCGTCGTATTCCTTCCAGGCTTGCGGGCCTTCGCGGCGTTCGTGGCGGGAGTGCCTGCCCTTGCCGTGCCCGAACCCGCCCACCAGGATGCGCGCCAGCAGAAGAAGGCCCACGCTTTGCCAGTAGGTGACGGGGGGCAGCGCTAAGATGTCCGGTATCAGGCTGTTCCAGAGGAGCATGACCACATAGCCGAACACCAAGGCCAGCGTTGCAGCAAAAAACAGCCCGAACACGATATGCACCGTGACCAGATAAAACCGGCTCCGTTCGGGCTTTGAATCGTTACGATGAAACATGCGCATGGCCTCTCCTGTCAGTTGGGGGTGAAGTCTTTGAGCAGTTCCCGCAGGCGGGCGTTGGCCCTGCTTTTGCGGGACAGAAGCGTTCCCAGGGGCTCGTCCCACTCCTCGGCGAGTTCGCGGAATCCGTGTCCGTCGATCTCGGTGGCGATCCATATGGCGCGCTCCTTGGGGGAGAGCTGGCCGATGGCCCACAGCATCCTGTCTTGCAGTTGCAGCCGCTCCAGGCTCTGTTCGGGATTGTCCGCGCTCGTGGGCAACCCGAAGATGAGCGAGTCCGCTTTCTCCTCGTCGTCCAGGGACTCGGTGGGGCGGCTGTTGCGCCGGAAATCGACGATCCGGTTCTCCAGCGACCTGTAGGCGTAGGCCGTGAGGTTTTCGATCTCGCCGAAGATGTCCGCACGTTTGAGCAGCCCGTGGACCATGTCGGCCACGATGTCCTCCACATCCATGGCCGGGATGCGGGACAGACGCTTGCGGACATACCGGAAGAACTTGTTTTTCTCCCGTTCGATCGTCTCGACGAATGATGATGAAGGCGTTTTCACATGCTGTCCGGGGCGCGTTGTCGCCGCTGATAGGAAAGACGCGCAGGAGGGAGTTTTATTGCATGCTCTTCCCGGGAAAGCGTCAGGATGTGCGGAGTGCGATCATACACGGTTCCGAGGCGACGCGGAAGCTGGAAGGGACGGCTGTATGGCTGGTGGGCTCTGGCGAAGCTGAATGAAGAAGGCTGTCGGTCGGATGCGCGGGGGTGAAAAGAAGACGCTGTCTCGCTGCAGGGCGTGGCTACGCTGGATGCTGAAGGCTGACAGTTGGATGCGCCGGCGAAGCTGGAAGAGCGACGCCGGGCAGGCCGATGGATGCGGTAAGGCTGCCGGCTGCGTGTTCTGGAATGGTGTGGCGGGACATTGAGAACTCTCTGCCCGTGCTGATATTGGCGAGCGCCGTGGTTGGCGGCGCGTGCCGGACGCGGGCATGCGCCCGGCACGCTGGGGATCAGCGTTTGCCCTGCCTATGGAAGAGCGTTGATTCGGTCTTCTCAGGATTCTTGTTGATATGGGTCAGCCGGTTCAGGGCGTTGCGGGCCATAGAAGCCATAATGCGGGGCAGGTCGGAATCCTCCCACACTTTGGCGAAGTCGGGATCGGTTTTCAGGCGCTCGGAGAGGATATATCCGTCGGAGTTGCCAGGTTCCAGGGCAATGTCCTCGATGCCCACGGCGTCGGGATTCCCGACGGCGTCAGAAAGGAGCGTGGAAGCGCTCTCCGAAAAAAAATTGCGGACATCCACCGGTGTTTCGGCCCGGTCCATGCTTTCCCGAAAGGCGGGAAGCTGTGCCTGTTCGATACGGGTGAAGGAAATCTGCCGGGTCATAGAGCCTCCTTGACGCGTGGTATTCGGCGCGACGGCTGTCACGCTAGCATACGCCATAGCAGAATTCGAAGCGCGCACAAAGGAGAGAATTAAAAAAAAGCGCGCCACGTGGGTGGCGCGCCGGGAGGGGCGTTAATGCGGGACGTTAGCGGCGTCTGCCCGGGGTGAAGCGCTTGGGGTCGATGCCGTGCTTCTTCACCTTGTAGTTGATGATGCGGTAGCTCTCGCGCAGGTCCTTGGCGGCCTGGAACATGTTGCCCTTGGCCTTTTTCAGGGCCTCGATCAGGAGCTCCTTCTCGAACTGGTCCACGGCCTCGCCGAAGGAGAGGGTGGCCTCGGTGTTTGAACTCTCGGCGGTCTGGAGCGTGGGGGGCAGGTGGTAGGCGCGGATGACGCCGTCCTCTGCCTGCTCGAAGGCGCGTTCCATGCAGGAGCGCAACTCGCGCACGTTGTCGGGCCAGTGGTACTGGCTGATGAGGTCGATGGCCGGGGTGGAGATGCGTTTGAATTCCTTGCCTTCGGCCTGGGCGAACTCTTCCAGGAAGTACTCGGCCAGGGGGAGCACGTCACCCGCGCGGTCCTGCAGGGGCGGAACGTATATGGGGATGACGGACAGCGCGTAGTACAGGTCTTCCTGGAAATCCCCGCTGCTGACCAGCTCTTCCAGATTGGCCCGGCTGGAGGCGATGACCCGCACGTCCAGGCTGGTGGGCTGGTCCGAACCATAGCGGAACACCACGCCTTCCTGAAGGAAGCGCAGCAGGCCCTGCTGGGCTTCGGGGGTCAGCTCTTCCACGTCCTCGATGTACAGCGTGCCGCCCTGGGCCAGTTCCAGCGCGCCGCGCTTGGACTGGGTGGACTTGGAGGCCTCGCCCTTCTGCACCCCGAAGAGGGCGCGGTAGATGGATTCCGGCGGCTCCGCCGAGCAGACCAGCCGCTGGAAGGTGCGCTTGCGGCGCGAGCTCTGGCCGTGCAGGGCCTTGGCCAGGTATTCCTTGCCGGTGCCTTCCTCGCCGCGCAGCAGCACGGGGGAGTCGTTTTGGGCGGCCTGGTCGATCTGGCGCAGCACCAGGCGCATGCTCTTGGAAACGGCCACCACCTTGTGCCTGCTCTGAGCCTCGGCCACGGCTTCGGGCTCGGGCCTGGGCTTGGCGCGGGGCCTGACCATTTCGTCGCGCAGACGAAGAGCCACCGTGGCGAACACACCTGCGGCGGCCATCATGAAGTCGCGCTGGGCTTCCAAGAACACGGGCGGGGCCTTGGGAACGTCCGCGCACAGAGCGCCCATGGCAGAGTTCTGGCCGGTGTAGCCGCGCCCCGGCACAAGGACAGGAACGCAGATGAAGGCCAGGTTTTCCAGCTCTCTGGCCGGGCGGCCGTAGAAGTCCGGGTGATCGGACATGTTGTCGATGATGAGCGACTGGCGCGTGGCCAGGGTCTGCCCGATGGCGATGGGGCCGGGACCCTGGGGCGTGCCGAAGAAAGCGTCCTGGCCGCGCGAGAGCGACAGCCTGAGGTTTTCCAGCGGCACGTCCAGGAGCTCGAGGTAGACGCGGTGATAGCCCATGACCTCGACCAGCCGGGCCAGCATGGTGTCCAGGCAGTCCCGGGCCGGTCGGGTGGGGACGCATTCTTCAAGAATGGCCCGAAGCGCCGTGAGGTACTTCTGGGAAGGGCTCTCGCCGGATGAGAAGACGTTCATGACGCTCCCCCGCTCACCTGAGCGCGACCGTGGCGCCAAGCTCGAGAGCCTTGAGGTTGGCTTCGGCCAGGGCGGGTTTCAGGTATTTGCGAACCGAACGTTCCAGGGCCTCCAGGCCGAACGGCAGGGCTTTGATGGCGCAGGCCGCGCCCAGGAGCACCGTGTTGGCGCTCTGAGCGGCTCCTGCCTGCTGGGCAAGGCTGCGGCAGGGCAGGAACAGCACCGTGGAGGCTACGGCCTTGGCTTTGGCTTCAACCGATTCCAGGCTGGGATAGGCGGCCTTTCCCGTGGCCACGGACAGGGGCGGAAGCGCTTCGGAGTTGCCGACGAGCCTGCCGCCGGGCTTCAGGTAGCACAGCGCCCGCAGGGTCTCCAACAGTTCGAAGCCCAGGAGCACGTCGGCCTCGCCGTGGGTGATCTTGGGGCTCAGATAGCCGATAAGCACGGTGGATTCCACCACGCCGCCACGCTGGGCCATGCCGTGGATCTCGCCGGAGGTGACGGGCAGGCCCTCGTCCAGGGCGGTCAGCGACACGAGTTTGGTGGCGGTCAGGGTGCCCTGTCCGCCCACGCCGGTGAAGAAGATACGTGTGCGCTGCATCTATGCGCCCCTTTTCTTGGCCTTGAAGGACTTGTCCAGTTGCAGGCAGTACATGCAGCCCGAGCACATCTCCGCGTCCACGCGAACGGCGTCGCCTTCCTTCAGGAAGGCCGGGCAGGCCAGGGAGCCGAGCACGTCCAGGCATCCTTCGGTGGTCTCGCCCACAATGGCTGCCTGAGGCTTGCCCTTGCCGCTCACGCGGCGCTCGTGGATGACGCAGGGGTCGCGCAGGATGAGCACACGCGGGCCGGAGAGCGCCTTCATCTCTTCCATGGCCGTTTTGGTGGCCTTGTGGTTCAAGGGGCTCAGCGTCTTCACGTGTTTCACGCCGCAGGCGAGCACCAGCGGTTCGATCTCGATGGGACGTTCGTTGGGGCCGATGGCCGTGTGGTCCACGCCGGGGTGGGGCTGGTGGCCGGTCATGGCGGTGGTGCGGTTGTCCAGGATGACCACAAGGATGTTGTGGTCGTTGTAGACCGCGTTGATGAGCCCGGTGATGCCGGAGTGGAAGAAGGTGGAATCACCGATGAAGGCGATGGTGGTCTTGCCGCTGGCCGTGGCGAAGCCGGAGCCGGTGGACACACTCGCGCCCATGCACAGCAGGAAGTCGGCGGCGGAAAGCGGAGGCAAAAGACCCAGCGTGTAGCAGCCGATGTCCGAGGAGTAGTATGCCTCGTCGCCGTAGACTTCGCGAACTGTGAAGTAGGCGGCGCGGTGCGAGCATCCGGCGCACAGGTTGGGCGGACGCATGGCCAGCCCCTGCTCGGGTGCGCAGTGCTCTGGACCGCGGGCCTGGCGGCCCTGGGCCTGGCGGATGGCCTGGCGGACCATGTCGGTGGAGTATTCGCCCCACACGGGCAGGGTCTCGCTCTTGCCGAACACCTCCAGGGTGACGCCCTTGCGCTGCAGAAGCGCGCGCAGGTGCTCTTCAACCAGGGGGTCGAGCTCTTCAAGCACCAGGACCGTCTTCAGACCCTTGACGAACTCCAGAAGCAGGGTGTCCGGCATGGGGTAGCTGAATCCGAGGTCCAGAACCTTGACCTGTCCGGTGAGGCCTTCCTCGAACAGGGCGTCGCTCAGGTAGCAGCGGCAGATGCCGGACGCGATGACTCCAAGCTCACCCTGGCCTGAAACCTTGTTCCAGTGGGAGCGTTCGGCCTCCTGTCGGATGGCGGCCATCCTATCCAGAAGCTGGCGGTGCTGCACGCGGGAGTGGGCCGGGATGGGCACGTACTGCTGGAGGTTGCGGGCGAAGGGCTTACGGGCCTTCTCAGCCGGAAGGTTCCCGAGCTTCACCGGTCCGCGCACGTGGTTGACGCGGGTAGTGGTGCGCAGGAGCACCGGCTGGCCGGTACGGTGGGCCAGATGCAGGGCGTCGCGGGCCATGTCCTTGCATTCCTGGGCCGTGGACGGCTCGAAGCAGGGCAGGCTTGCCAGGCGTGCATAATGGCGGTTGTCCTGTTCGTTCTGGCTGGAGTGGCAGCCCGGATCGTCGGCGGAGAGCAGCACCAGGCCGCCCGGCGCGGTGATGTAGGTCAGCGTGAGCAGCGGGTCCGCCGCCACGTTCACACCCACATGTTTCATGGTGACCAGCGTGGGAACGCCGGCCAGGGCAGCGCCTGCGCCCACTTCGAGAGCCACCTTTTCGTTGGTGGAATATTCGAAGATGTAGTCGCCTTCGGGGCTCAGCCGGAAGAACGTGTCGGGCACCTCGGAGGAGGGCGTTCCCGGATAACAGCTGACGAAACCGACGCCGCCTTCGAGAGCGCCGCGTACGATAGCCTCGTTACCGAGCAGCAGCAGGGTCTCGCCGGGGGTGTCGGCCAGCAGGGGGCTTGGCATGGATGCGTTTCCTTTGCGGCGATATGGCGCTATTTCATCTTGGATTTGATTTCGTCGATCTTGGACTCGTAGAAGGCCTTGTTGCCGCCCGAACCGGCGTCGCGCATGCGCTCGTAGGCGGCCAGGGCTTCGTTCCAGGCCTGTGCTTCTTCGGCCACGGCCGCCAGCTGGCGGGCCACGATGGGCTGCATGGCCTTGGGGGACTTGGGCAGGAAATCCGACAGGAGCTTTACTGCCTTGGCTTTGTCGCCGCCCTGGGCCAGGGCGGTGGCGTGGCCCATGACCGCTATCTCGCGCATGCCGTCGGGGCCGATGAGCGAAAGCTGGTTCCAGGCGTCTGCGGCCTTGTCGAACACGCGCTGTTCCTGGGCGGTGCGGGCCATTTCCAGCAGGGCGGCGCCCTTGGTGGTGGCCGGTGCGGTCTTGACGTAGGCTTCCAGGGCGGCCAGGCGCTCCGGTCCGGTCTGGGTGGCGATGATGGCTCCCAGGTCGTTTTCGGCCTTGGTCTGTGCCTTCTTGGCGCTGGAGACGTACCAGGCGTAACCGGCGGCGGCCAGCACGGCCACGATGACCAGGGCTGCGAGGGGACGCCAGGAATGTGCAACGAAACGTGCCAGGGGGCTCATCTGCTCGGGACGCTCGAAAGTGATGTCTGCCATGGGGTGCCGCTTATTTTTGATTAGGTTTGAGGATTGCGAAAAACCCCGCCTGAGCGGGGGAACAGGGCCGAAAGGCGACTCATCTATACCTAAAGCTTGGTCCCTGTCAAAAGGCGCTCGTTGACGAGGACGCTGCCACGGGGCTATTCTTGCGGCTTCATATTTCGCGGAGGTTCCATGAGCATTCAGAAACAGATGGAAGCGTTGGCCCGCGAGGCCAAGGACGCCTCCCGTTTGATGGCCAAGGCCGACGGCCAGGCCAAGGACAAGGCGCTGGCCGTGCTGGCCGGGCTGCTCGAGTCCGAGTCCGAAGCAATCGCCGGGGAGAACGCCAAGGACATCGCCGCCGCCGAGGCGTCCGGCATGGATGCGGCCAAGCTGGACCGCCTGCGCCTCACGCCCAAGGTCCTGGCCTCCATGGCCAAGGCCTGTCTGGACGTGGCCGCCATGCCCGACCCCGTGGGCGCCATCGAGACCATGTGGCAGCGTCCCAACGGGCTGATGGTGGGCAAGATGCGTATTCCGCTTGGCGTGGTGTGCATGATTTTCGAGTCGCGTCCCAACGTCACCGTGGATTCCGCCATCCTGTGCCTCAAGGCGGGCAACGCCGTGGTGCTGCGCGGCGGTTCCGAGGCGTTCCATTCCAACATGGCGCTGGCCGCGCTGCTTTCGCGCGCCCTGGAAGAGGCCGGACTGCCCGGCGGGGCCGTGCGCCTTGTGCCCACCACCGACCGCGCCGCAGTGCCCGCCCTGTGCAAGCTCGACGAATACATCGACGTCATGATCCCGCGCGGCGGCGAGGGCCTGATCCGCTCCGTGGTCGAGGCCGCCACCATGCCGGTGCTCAAGCACTACAAGGGCGTGTGCCACCTCTTCGTGGACGAGAACGCGGATCTGGAGCGGGCCGTGGTCATTGCCGACAACGCCAAGTGCCAGCGCCCCGGCGTGTGCAACGCCCTGGAGTGCCTGCTGGTGCACGAGAAGGCCGCTCCGGCCTTTCTGCCCAAGGTCGCCTCCGCCCTGGGCGGGCGCGGCGTGGAATTCAGGGCCTGCCCTGCGTCGCTTGCGCTTCTCGGCCCTACGGCCAAGCCCGCCAGCGAGAACGACTGGGGCTACGAGTTCCTGGACTACGTCCTGGCCGTGCGCGTGGTGAAGGACATGGACGAGGCCCTGTCGCACATCGCGGCCTACGGCTCCAACCACACCGAGTGCATCCTGACCGCCGACCACGCCCGCGCCATGCGCTTTCTGCGCGAGGCCGACGCCTCCATGGTGGGCATCAACTGCTCCACGCGCTTCAACGACGGCGGGGAGCTTGGCCTTGGCGCGGAGATCGGCATCAGCACCTCCAAGCTGCACGCCTACGGCCCCATGGGCCTGAAGGAGCTCACCAGCCTCAAGTTCGTGGCCTTTGGCCAGGGACAGGTGCGGGTTTGATGTCCGTCGTCCTGTCCGCGCGAAGCTCCGGACGGGTATTGGCCGGATGTGTCTTCCCCGGATGGATCCGGGCCGCGGGCGGGCGCGGCTGACATGCAACGCCTGGGCATCCTGGGCGGCACCTTCAATCCCGTCCATGTGGGACACGTGCGCCTGGCGCTGGAGATGCAGGAAGCCCTGGGCCTGGACCGGGTGGAGCTTGTCCCGGCGGCCAGACCGCCCCACAAGCAGGACGACCCCATGCCGCCGTTCGAGCTTCGGGCCGAACTGGCGGAACTGGCGGTGGAGGGCCTCTCCTGCGTCGGGGTGAACCGCATGGAGGCCGACCGCCCCGGTCCCTCCTACACATGGGACACCCTCCTGGAATTGACAGCCAACCGCCCCGGCGTGGAGCTGAACTTCATCATGGGCGCGACGGACCTTGTGAATCTGCACTCGTGGAAACACGGGACGAAGCTTGGAACCCTGGCCAATCTGGCCGTGTCCACCCGCGACCATCTGGGTGGAGACGAGATTGCGGCCTATCTGGCGAATCATCCTGAAATGGGCTATTCGCCGGACGGCCCCGGTCGCTGGGTGCAGGACGGCGGCAGGCGCATCCAACTCGTGGACGTTCCCCGGCTTGACATCAGCGCCTCCTTTATACGAGACCGCTTCCGGCGCGGGGCTAACCTGCGTTTTCTCGTCCCTTTGCGGGTCGAGGAAGAGCTGAACCGGCGCAGGGACCAACTACTCGCACTGTGGGGCTGAGCCGGTCCCGAAATCAAATCCGACCAGTGTCGTTATAGGGATAACGCGTGAATCAAGTTTTTTCGGGGCGGCGGATCGTCGCTGCCTGGTGTTCGGCCCTGTTTTGCCTGGCCATTTGCTTTCCGGTGACGGCGCAGCTTCTGTCGCTTGCGCCTCAAGGCAAACTGGCCGAAGCCACCAGTTCCCCCTTTCCCGAGGTCGCCTGGACCCTGCCGTCCTTGAAGGCGGCGGGAAAATCCCTGGCATCGGGCTGGCTGGACAAGAACTTCCCTTTCCGCAGCACGCTCATCCGCTGGTACAACTATTCCTCCGCCACGCTGTTCGGCTCCATGTCCGCCAACTCTCCCGTGGCCGTGGGCAAGGACGGCTGGCTGTATCTGGCCCGCGATCGCTCCATCGACGTCCTGGAGGAGCACCGCGCCGTGAAGCCCCTCTCCGAGGCGCAGCTGGCCCATCTGGCCGCCGTCTATGAAGAGCGCAGGGCCTGGCTGGCCGAACGCGGCATCCGCTACCTGGTGGTGGTGGCTCCAAACAAGGACACCATCTATCCCGAGTACCTGCCCGACGCCTTCAGGCAGGTGGGCGAGCTCTCGCGCATGGACCAGGTGATGGCCTATCTGAACGCCAAGTCCGCCCTGAACGTGCTGGACCTGCGCAGCGTGCTGCGAGAAGCCAAGAAGAACGCGCAGGTGTTCTACTCCACGGACAGCCACTGGAACGCCAACGGGGCATTCCCTTCCTATCAGGCCGTAATCGACCGGCTGGCCAAGGATTTCCCGGGTCTCAAGCCCATGCCGGCTTCCGAGTTCTTCCCTCAGGGCTTCACCTTCCTTGGCGGCGACCTCTCCTACATGGTGGGTATCGAGGAACTGATCACCGAACAGAAATTCTTCATGATGCCCAAAACGCCCCTGCGCGCCAGAGGCGTGAGCACGGGCATCTTCAAGACCGGATACACCCAGGCCGCCCAGGCTTCGGTCATGGAGGACAAGAGTCTTCCCAAGGCCTTGTTCTTCCACGATTCCTACTTCTGGGAGATATTGGGCTTTCTGGGGGAACATTTCAGCAGAGCGGTGTACGTGTGGGTGAAGCCTGGTCTTGGAGGCAAGCAAAGCCTGTTCGACAAGGAACTCATCGAGGCGGAAAAGCCCGATGTTGTGGTGGAGGAGATCGCCGAGCGCTTCTTCATTCCCGTCGCGATCAAGGCTGCCGCCGGGGAGGGCGAGTAATGAAGGCTCTTTTCCTGCTGGCCGCCATGGTATGCTGCCTGGGCGCATCGCCCGTCCTGGCCCAGACGAATTCGTTTGCCGGGCTTACGGGCGAGCTGCGCATCGTGGGTTCGGACGTGGGGCTGGTGGCTTTCCGCGAAGCCGCTGACAAAATAATGGCCGACAATCCGGGCATCTCCGTGCAATTCGTCCTGACCGGCTCGGGCGCCGGCCTGCGCCGCATCCGCCAGCGCCAGGCTGACATCTGCCTGTTCGACCGCGATCCCGCCCTGATTTCCACTGCCGGTGCGCCGCTTGCATCCGTGGCCTACGGCGTGGACCCGGTGGCGGTTGTTGTGAACCCCGTGAACACGGTGGGTCCTCTCAGCGCCGATCAACTCAGGCAGGTGTTTTCCGCCAAGGTCAGGTTCTGGAACAGCCTTGGCGGCGGAGACTATCCCGTCATGCCCATCTACATCGAGGCCTCTGAAACGGAAGGCAAGCCTGACACCAGGCCGGGCAATGTCAGCGTGTCCAGCCAGCCCGCCATGCGCTTCACCCTGGCCCGCAACAAGGAAACCATCGGCTGCATCAGCCTGCGGGACCTGGACGCGAGCCTGAAACCCGTGGCCGTGGACGGCGTGATTCCGGAAATGCAGGCCTTCAAGGAGGGCCGCTACAGGGTCTATTCCCTCATGTACGCCGTAACCGAGCAGGCCCCGTCGCGGCTCGCCAAGGCGTTCCTGGAATACATGAACGGGCCGGAGGGGCAGGCACTGCTGACAAAAACCGGTTACCTGCCCCTGGCCGCAAAGCCGTCCTGGGAGAGTGTCCTGCCCGTGGGCAACCCGGACAAGCTGGCAGGAGGCTCGTGAGCCAGCCCCGCCTGCCCGTGCCCGAGAATACGGGGCGGGTGCGTGCGTGCCGGTATGCTCCGGTCGGCGCTTTCGGAGCCGGAACCGGGGTTTTCAGTCCGTCCCGGAGGGATCGGGCTTTACAATGACCGTGAATAACTTAGAATAAAGACTGGCGCACACCGCGAAACAACCCGCAACCCGACGGAAGAAAACGTGTCTCAGCCTCCACCATCGCATCCTCTGTCCCCCCGTGCCTCCCATGTTTGAACTCCTGTTGGCCGTCTCCATCGCCCTGGTCCTGTCCTCGTTCTGCTCGGTAAGCGAGGCGGTGCTGTATTCCCTGCGCTGGAGCTGGATCGAACGCATGCGCGCCGAGGGCAAACGCTCCGGCGAGATCATGTACCAGATGCGCATGAACATCGAGAAGCCCATCACCGCAATCCTCACCGTGAACACCATGGCCTGCGCTGCGGGCGCGGCTGTTTCCGGCGCGCTGGCCGTGCAGGTGCTTGGTGAAGACAGACTGGTGTATTTCACGGCGGCATTTTCGGTGGTCATCCTGGTTTTCGGAGAAATCCTCCCCAAGACCATCGGCGTGGTCTACGCCCGCAGCCTGGGCCCCGTTCTGGCGGGGCCGCTCAAGGCCATGGTGGTTGTTCTGACGCCCCTCATCTGGGCCAGTGGATTTTTGACCAAGCTGGTCAAGCCCAAGTCCAAAGGGCCGGAAGCCTCCGAAGAGGACATTCGGGCCGTGGTCAGCCTGTCCAGCCGCGCGGGCAAGATAAACGCCATGGAGGAGCGCTCCATATCCAACATCCTGGCCCTGGACACCAAAAGCGTCCACCAGATCATGACTCCGCGCACGGTGGTGTTCTCGCTTCCCGCGGACATGACCGTCCTGGAGGCCAAGGAGGAGAACCAGCTCTGGCCGCACAGCCGGGTTCCCGTCTACGAGGCGGATGATCCGGAGAACATCGTGGGTATCGTCTTTCGTCGCCAGGTGTTCGAGGCGCTGGCCAACGACCAGCACGGCGTGAAACTCGCCCAAATTATGCGCCCCGTGCAGTTCGTGCTGGACACCATGTCCCTGGACAAGGTGCTTCTGCGCTTCATCGAGTCGCGCATGCACCTGTTCGTGGTGCTGGACGAATATGGCGGCGTGGGCGGCGTCATCACCCTCGAAGACGTTCTGGAAGAGATTTTAGGCAAGGAAATCGTTGACGAGACCGACGAGGTGGCCGATATGCGGGAGCTGGCACGCGTGCAGCGCGAAAAATTGCTTCGCGGGCACAACCCGGGGACCTGAGAGCCGGTTCCTTCGGTCCGCTCCGCTTCGATCGCGCGGGCTGCGGGCAGGAGCCCGCGCAGGGAGACGTGCGAAGGCGTCGGGCGGATTATGGTCGGGCGTGTCTTGAACTGGCGGTACGAATAGCGGTTCCTGTGGTGGGAACCGGGACGGCGGGCCGCAAGGCTGGGAGGTTGTATGGCGGGCAGCAGCAAGACGGGCGTTTACGCGGCGGCGCTGGTCCTCTTTCTCGGGGGCCTGGGTTGGCTGATCTATTCGGGCCTGGACGAAGGCTCGGCCTATTTTCTCAATGTGAGTGAGGCCCTGGCCGCCAAACCGGAGCAACTGGGCAAGGCCCGGCTCTTCGGAACCGTGGCGGAAGAGGGCATTTCCCCGGCCCCCGGGGGGCTTGGCGTCAGCTTCACGCTGCTGGACAAGGACGACCAGGGCAAGACCCTGCACGTCGAATACAAGGGCGCGGTGCCCGACACCTTCAAAGCCGGAGTCGAAGTCATCGTCGAGGGCGGCCTGAACCCTTCCAAGGGCGTTTTCGGAGCCACCACCCTTATGACCAAGTGTCCTTCCAAGTATCAGAAAGAAAACCGCAAAGACATCCGGGGCTGAAAAAGCCGCTCGTCTAGACGCCCAAAGGGGGGAGTCCTTTATGCATTTCACCGCCCATTGGGCGCTTCTATTGTCTTTGGTCGGCACCCTGGTCCTGGCCGGGATGGCCGCCTGGCAGCTCTGGAACCGCGAATCCGGCAAGGCCGCCTGGTTCGAGGCCGCGCAGAGCGTGTTGTTCTCGGTGCTCACGGCTGTGTCCGTGGTTCTTTTCGTGGCCCTCATCAAGCACGATTTTTCCTATGAGTACGTCTTCAGCTACACCGACCGCGTGCTGCCGCTCTTCTACGCGGTAACTGCTTTCTGGGCCGGCCAGGCCGGGTCGCTGTTGTTCTGGGCCTGGATGACCGCGCTTTTTGGCGTGTGCTTCTCCATGACCAAGGGGTACGCGAACCTTTCCGGGCAGACCAAGACCTGGTTCTGGCTGTTCTTCCTGGCCACCGAGGCCTTCTTCCTGCTGCTCCTCACCGGCCCGAGCAACCCGTTCCTGAAGCTCGTGCCCGTGCCCGCCGACGGCAAGGGCCTGAACCCGCTGCTCCAGAACCCCGGCATGATCTTCCATCCGCCGCTTCTGTTCCTGGGCTACGCGGGCTTCGCCGTTCCCGGCTGCGTGGCCCTGGCCGCCTGGATCTCCGGCGAGCAGACCTCCTGGCTGAAAAGCACCCGGGGCATCACCATCTTCTCCTGGATCATGCTCACTGCGGGCATCGTCCTGGGCTGCTGGTGGGCCTACATGGAGCTGGGTTGGGGCGGCTACTGGGCCTGGGACCCGGTCGAGAACGCCTCGCTCATCCCCTGGTTCTCCGCCACGGCCTTCATCCACACGGCGGTCATCGAAACCCGCCGGGGAGCCCTGCAGCGCACCAACGTGATGCTCATGGCCCTGACCATGATCCTGTGCTTCTTCGCCACCTACCTGGTGCGCAGCGGCGTCATCGAGTCCCTGCACGCCTTCGGCGAGGGCGGCGTGAGCCGGCCGCTTCTGACCTACATCCTCACGAGCCTGGGCCTGACGCTTCTGGTGGCCGTGATCGGCAAACCCGCGCGGGCCTCGCGTCCCATGTCCGGGCTGGTGTCCCTGCCGGGCATGCTGGCCGCCCTGGCCGTATTGCTCATGGCCTGCGCCATGGTGGTGTTCCTGGGCACCATGTGGCCGGTGATCTCCAAGCTGTGGAGCGCCAATACCGTGGGCCTGGACGCCACGTTCTACAACCGCGTGTGCAACCCGCTCTTCGTGATGGTGGGCCTGATCCTGGCGTTCTGCCCCTGGCTCAGCTGGAAGGAAGGCGTGCGCGAGCCGCGCTGGGCCATGGTGGCGCTTTGCGTCATGGTGGCAAGCGCCGCAGCGTTCTACGCCATGGGATACCAGAAGCCCGTGCCCCTGGTGGGCATGGCCTCGGGCGTCTCCTCGCTGGTCAGCCTGGTCCTGCTGCTGTCCACGTCCAAGGCGTCGCGCAACCTGAAGGGCGGCCTGGGCGCGTGGCTTCTGCACGCGGGGCTGGCCATGGTGCTGGTGGGCGTCGCGTTTTCGGGGCCGTACCAGGAGTCCAAAGAGGCCGTGGTTTCTCCCGGCGAGAGCGTTGAACTGGGGGCCTACCGCCTGACCTATGTGGATCTTCAGGAACTCTCCACCCCGCGCTTCACGGGCGGCCAGGCCAGGATCGTGGTCAGCCGGAACGGACAGACCCTGGGAGAGATGACGCCGGAGCGCCGCATCTACCGCAACTTCCCCCAGCCCTTTGCCGAGGTGTCGGTCATCCCGTCCCTGGGCGAGGAGCTCTATTCCACGCTGCTGGCTTTCAGCCCGGACAAGAGCGCCAGCATCAAGGTGAGCATCAACCCGCTGGTGAACTGGTTCTGGATCGGCGGCACCGTCATGTGCCTGGCGGGCTTCCTCTGCATGGGCCGCTCCCAGGGGCGAGAGGAGTAGGGGTGCTGACGCTCAAGGGCGCGGCCAAGTTCTACGGGGACAGGCTGGTGTTCAAGGGCCTGGACCTGACCGTGCGTCCGGGCAGGGCGCTCATGGTGGTCGGGGCCAACGGCGCGGGCAAGTCCACGCTGCTGCGGGTCATGGCCGGGTTGTCCAGGCCGTCCGCAGGGACGGTGGAGACCTCCCTGGAGCGTGGCGAAATGGCTTATCTCGGCCACCAGACCTTCCTCTACGCCGAATCCACGGCCCTGGAGAACCTGCGTTTCTGGACGGGGCTCTACGGCCTGAAGCTGGACGAGGCGGCCCTTCTGGCAGCGCTCGAGCACGTGGGCCTGCGCAAATTCGCCGAGGAGCGCGCCGGGCATTTCTCGCGGGGCATGGCCCAGCGGTTGAATCTGGCGCGGGTGTTCTGCATCGCGCCCCGGCTTCTGTTCCTGGACGAGCCGGACACCGGCCTGGACGAGGCTTCAAAGGCCGTGCTGCACCAGGAGATCGCGCGAGCCCGCGACGGCGAGCGGGCCGTGGTCTGGGTGAGCCACCATCTGGAGCGCGACCTGCCCAAGGCCGACGACGTTCTGCACCTGGACCGGGGACGCGCCGCCTATTTCGGACCGGTCTCCGGGTTCGACCTGTCGGTTATGGCCGGAGCCTCCGCATGCTGAGGCGATGTCGGCATGTATCCGGGAGTCGCGCGGTGACCGTTCGGAAGTTCCGTAGCCGCCGGGGAGGTTTCCCGTGCTGAGCGCATCCCTGAAAATCGCCGGGAAAGACCTGCGGCTGTGCCTGCGCGGCGCGCAGGGTCTGGCCCAGACGGCCCTCCTGGGGCTTCTCATCATCTTCGTGTTCAGCCTCTCGCGCAAACCCGGCGAGGAAGTTCCCGCTCTTGCCGCCGCAGCCATCTTCTGGCTGTCCACGCTCTTTTCCCAGGTGCTGGTCTTCAGCGGCCTGTACGCCCTGGAAGAGGGCAACGGGGCGCGAATGGGGTTGGCCATGGCCCCCATCGCGCCCCAGGCCGTGTGGCTGGGCAAGGCCCTGGCGGGGCTTACCCTGGTGGTGGCATGCCAGCTGGTATTTGGCGTGGCGGTCGCGGCCTTTTTGGGGCAAAGTGTTTCCGGGTCGATGGCCCTGGCCCTTGGCTGCGTGGTGGTCGTGGACATCGGTCTGGTGGCGCTCGGGTCGCTCATGGGCGCGCTGGCCTCGGGCAAGACCTCGCGTGAGTCGCTTCTCACGGTGATCTTCTTCCCGCTGATCATTCCGGTGCTGCTGGCCGGAATCCGGGTCCTGGAAGGGGTCATCCTGGGCGGCGAGGGCATGGATTCGAGCCTGGACTGGCTTGGGCTGGCCGGGGCGTTCGCGGCGGTGTTTTCCGCTGCCGCGCTGGTTCTTTTTCCGTTCATCTACACAGGCGAGGAATAGGATGACAGCCGTGCTGGCCGCCCTGGCGGCCGTGGCCCTGTGCGTGGCCCAATGGTTCATCTGGGTGTACGCCCCCGTGGAAGAAACCATGGGCGTGGTGCAGAAGATTTTCTACATCCACCTGCCTCTGGCCTGGTGGGCCTTGGGTAGCTTTTTCGTGGTGTTCGTGGCTTCGGTGCTCATGCTCATCAAGAAGGACAACCGCTGGGACCGCCTGGCCGGGGCCTCTTGCGAGCTTGGCGTGCTGTTTTCCGGTCTGGCCCTGATCACCGGTTCCCTGTGGGGCAAGCCCATCTGGAACGTCTGGTGGACCTGGGACCCGCGCTTGACCACCACGCTCATCATGTGGTTCGTCTACAGCGCCTACCTGATCCTGCGCCAGAGCGGCGCGGGCGGAGAACGCGGACCGGTGGTGCGCGCGGCGCTCGGCGTTGTGGCCTTCCTGGACGTTCCGCTGGTGTTTTACTCGGCACGCAAATGGCGCTCCATCCACCCCACGGTGTTCGGCTCCCAGGGAGGCGGACTGGAGCCGGAGATGCTCTCGGCAGTGCTGGTGAGCATCGTAGCGGTAGGACTTTTCTGGGCGGCGCTTCTGTCGCTCAGGACGCGTCAGCTCGGCCAGGGCGCGTCTCTCAGACACGTGTTTCTTCACCAGACGAGGTAAGTGGATTCATGGGCAAGGAAGGTTTTCTGCTGGTAGCCAACGCGATCGTCTGGCTCGGACTCTGCGGGTACTTGGTCTTCATGGCCACGCGCCAGAAACGCCTGGAACGTCGCTTGAAACAACTGGAAACACTGAAAGATGACTAGCATGTCACAACCTCAGGCCAACAAGGCCGTTCTCGGCGTCATGTTCCTGGCCATTGCGGCCATGTTCCTCTGGTCTTTCGCCTACAGGGCGGAGAATCCCTCCCTGTTGTCCTCCGTGGAGTCGCGCGGTGGCGCATCCGGAGGCGAGGGCATGCCGGGGGGAAGCGCCATGAACCAGGTGATGACCGCCATGTCCCGGCTTCAGGCCAACCCGGACGACCTGGGAGCCATGGAAGAGGCCGCCGAGGCCTTCGCCGCCGCGGAAATGTGGGACAAGGCCCTGGCCATCCTGGAAAAGGCCTCCGCCAAGGACCCGAACGAACCCCACATCCTGAACCTTCATGGCGTGGCGCTTTTCCGCCTGGAGCGTCCCTCTGAGGCTGCCATAAAATTCGAGCGCATGCTGGAGCTCGATCCCGGCAACTTCCACGCCCAGTTCAACCTGGGAGCCGTCTACAAGCACGGGCTTCAGGACGCGGCCAAGGCCAGGCCCTATTTCGAGGCTGTTGCGGCCAACCCCAAGGCCGATCTCCAGACCAAGGAGCAGGCCCGGCAGGAATTGTCATCCGGTTCGTAAGTCTTTTCCGACCGCATCAGGCGGCATGATTCATGGCTGGCGCGGGTTGCAGGGATGTTGTTCCGCACAGCGGAACATTACGGAAGCATTGCATTTTTCCACCTGTGGGTTACAGAAGCCCGGAGATATGTCGGTTTTTTCCTTTCTTGTGAAAATCTGACTCAGGCAGACCGTCGAGGCCATGCGTCCAAACGGGCGCAACCATGAACCCTATTCTGGAGGTAAGACAGGCATGAAGTTCAAACGTGGTCTGGTCATGGCTCTCGCCATGGCCGCATTCCTGGCTGTCGGCAATCTGGCCATGGCGGCTGACGTCATCAAGATCGCCGTTCCTTCCCCCTTCACCGGCTCCGCCGCCGGATACGGCGACAACGTCAAGGCCGGCGTGGCCATGAAGGTTGACGAGATCAACGCCAAAGGCGGCGTGAACGGCAAGAAGGTCGAGGCCGTGTACTTCGACGAGCAGTGCGATCCCAAGGAAGCCGCCACCGTGGGCACCAAGATCGCCGGCGACAAGGACCTCGTGGCCATCGTGGGCCACCTGTGCTCCGGCGCCCACCTGGCCGCGCTGCCCAACTATGTGCGCGCCGGCGTTGCCGCCCTGTCCCCCACCGCCACCAACGTGACCATCTCCGACAAGGGCAAGGATTCCAAGGGCCAGTACTGGAGCTTCCGCAACGTGTACCTGGACGACTTCCAGGGCACCTTCCTGGCCGACTACATGTCCAAGGTCCTGGGCCTGAAGAAAGTCGCCGTGTTCTATGAGAACAACGACTACGGCATCGGCCTGAAGGACGCCTTCCTGAAGCAGGCCAAGGCCGTGGGCCTCACCGTGGTGGGCGAGGAAGCCTACATGAAGGGCGCCACCGACTTCACCCCCCAGCTGACCAAGCTGAAGGGCGCCGCTCCCGAAGCGCTGTTCATCTCCGGCTACTACTCCGAGGCCGCCCTCATCTCCGACCAGGCCAAGAAGCTGGGCATGAACGTGCCCAAGTTCGGCGCCGACGGCATGGACAACGCCGACTACATCAAGCTGGGCGGACCTGCTGCCGACAACACCTACCTGACCACTCCGTTCCTGGCCGAGACCGCCGGTCCCGACGCCAAGGCCTTCATCGACGCCTACAAGGCCAAGTTCAAGCGCGATGTTGACTGGATGAGCGCCAACGCGTATGACGCCGCCGGTATGATTCTCGAGGCCGTTTCCAAGGTCGGCGCGGACCGCGCCAAGATCCGCGAGTACCTGGCCTCCATCAACACCAAGGAAAAGGCCTACAAAGGCATCACCGGCCTGACCTACTTCAACGAGAAGGGCGACTGCGTGAAGCCTGCCTACGTGAAGATGGTCAAGAACGGCCAGTTCGTCCCCGCCGAAAAGCAGATGACGAACTAGCCGTATTGGGCTTAAGAGATTCGAAGCAGGCTGGATGATCGTCCAGCCTGTTTCGTTTCCCTCAGGCGGCGGTTTGATGACGCCCGCGCACAGGTGTGCCCCGCACTCCGTTTCGGCGGGTTCGTTCTGTTTCCTTAGGCGTCGCGATGTCCGCGCATCCGGCGTCGGCTTCGATGCGAACCCTGCGCCGGCCGGTCCGGCCCGGCTTCAGGGAGGGCGGATTCACCGCGCCACGCATCGCAAAACCCCGGTTCGGAGAAGGCCGTGTTTGAACAGCAACTATTCAATGGGTTGACCCTGGGCCTCATCTACGCGCTCATAGCCGTGGGCTACACCATGGTCTATGGCGTCATCGAACTGATCAACTTCGCCCATGGTGAAGTGTACATGTTCGGGGCGTTTCTGTGCGTAACCATCATCAACTCCCTGGGCGTACCGCTCTTTCCGGCCATGATCCTGGCCATGGGCCTCTGCGCGCTGATGGGCGTCTCCATCGACCACATCGCCTACAAGCCTCTGCGCAAGGCCCCGCGCCTGGCCGCGCTCATAACGGCCATCGGCGTCTCCATCTTTCTGCAGAACATCGCCATGATCATCTGGGGCTCGCGCCCGGTGCCCTTCGCCCGCAGCGCCGTTCCCGCAGCCTTCAGCGAGCAGGCCTTCGCCCTGGGGCCGGTCAGCGTATCCGGGCTTCAGCTGTTCATTTACGTCGTCACAACGGCCATGATGATCGGGCTTACCCTCATCATCAACAAAACCAAGGTCGGTACCGCCATGCGTGCCCTGGCCCAGAACGCCACGGCTGCCGCGCTCATGGGCATCAACGTCAACCGGGTCATCGCCTTCACCTTCGCGCTGGGTTCGAGCCTTGGCGCTGCGGCGGGCATTCTGGTGGCCATGTACTACAACACCATGAGCGCCACCATGGGCTACAACGCGGGCGTCAAGGCCTTCGCGGCTGCGGTGCTCGGCGGCATCGGCTCCGTGCCCGGAGCCATGCTCGGAGGCGTGGTGCTCGGCGTGGCGGAAACACTGGGCGCGGGCTACGTGTCGTCGCAATATCGAGACGGCCTGGGCTACGCTGTCATGATCGCGGTCATCTTGCTGAGGCCTTCCGGGCTTCTCGGCAAGAGCGTGGGCCAGAAGGCTTAAGGGGGCCATGATGTCAGGCAAATCGACCGCATTGAAGCTCCTTGGCCTGGGCGTGCTGCTGGCCTTTCCGTTCATACCGTTTCTCAGCAGCGAATACGTGGTGCACGTGGCCGTGCTCATCATGGTCTACGCCGTGCTGGCCATGGGGCTGAACGTCCTGCCCGGTTTCTGCAACCTTCTGGACCTGGGCTACGTGGGCTTTTACGGCATCGGCGCGTACACTGCGGGCATCCTCTCCCTCAACTACGACATGAGCTTCTGGGTCGTGGTGCCCCTGGCCGCGGCGCTTGGCGCGCTGTGCGGCGTGCTGCGCGGCGCTCCGACGCTCAGGCTTTCCGGCGACTACTTCGCCATCGTCACTTTCGGCTTCACGGAGCTGGTGGTGCTGTTTCTCACCAACGAGATATGGCTCACGCGCGGGCCGCTCGGCATGCCCGGCATCCCGCCAATCGACGTGAACCTCGCCTGGCTCGGCATCGACTGGCGCTATGATTTCCTGAGCGAGACCCCGTACTACTATCTGGGCCTCTTGATGGTGGCCTTCGTGTACGTGGTCATGTGCCGCATCGAGGATTCGCGTCTGGGCCGGGCCTGGCTGGCCATCAAGGAAGATCCCCTGGCCGCGGCCAGTTGCGGCATCAACCTGATGGCCTACAAGTCCGTGGCTTTCGCGTTCTCGGCTGCCGTTGGCGCGCTGGCCGGCTGCTTCATGGCGCGCTGGTCCATGTTCCTGGCCCCGGACGTGTTCAAGTTCTGGGAATCCTTCCTGGTGCTGTGCATGATCGTGCTGGGGGGCCTTGGCAACATCAACGGAGCCATCGTGGGCTCCATCGTGCTCATCGCCCTGGGCGAGGTGCTGCGTGTGGTGCTGCCCCATTTCGGCCTGCCCACGGAGACGCGCTTTCTGGCCTACGGCCTTCTCATGATTCTCATCATGCGCTTCAAGCCCGGCGGCTTCTTTCCGGCCATCGCCGCCACCAGCAAGAAGAGCAGACTCATTATGGACCTCAAGGCCAGGCTCCAGGCGGAGAGGGCAGGGTAGGGCATGGACACCATTCTCAAGATCGACGGCGTGAGCAAGCGTTTCGGCGGCCTCCTGGCCCTGGCCGACGTGAGCTTCGAGGTGAAGAAGGGCCGCATCCTGGGGCTCATCGGCCCCAACGGTGCCGGCAAGACCACCATGTTCAACTGCATCGCGGGCATCTACACCCCCACCGAAGGGACCATTACCTTCGACAAGGGCGGCGCGCCTGTTTCCGTGGGCGGTTCGCGTCCCGAGCAGATGACCCAGATGGGCGTGGCCCGTACATTCCAGAACATCCGCCTCTTCGGCTCCCTGCCGGTGCTGGACAACGTCCGCATCGGGCGGCACTGCCGGGCCAGGCAGGGCTTCTGGGGAGCGGTGCTTCGCACCAAGTCCCAGAAGGCCGAAGAAAGGCTCCTGGTGGAGCAGTCCCTTGAGTACCTGGACTTCGTGGGCCTGAAACACAAGGCCCTGGACCTCTCGAGCTCCCTTTCCTACGGCGACCAGCGCCGCCTGGAGATCGCCCGCGCCCTGGCCAGCCAGCCGAAGCTTCTGCTTCTGGACGAGCCAGCGGCAGGCATGAACCCCCAGGAGACCGGCTCCCTGGTGGACCTCATCCACGCCATCCTGGAAAAGGACGTCACGGTGGTGCTCATCGAGCACGACATGAAGCTGGTCATGAGCATCTGCGAGCATCTGGTGGTTCTGGACCACGGGGTCAAGATCGCCGAGGGCGGCCCGCGCGAGATCAGGGAAAACCCGGAGGTCATCGAGGCCTACCTGGGCAGGGGGGCGGCTCATGCTTAGTATGACGGACATCCACACCTATTACGGATCCATCCACGCTTTGAAGGGCGTGACGCTCACCGTGAACCAGGGCGAGATCGTGACGCTCATCGGCGCCAACGGCGCTGGCAAGACCACCTCGCTCATGAGCGTGTCGGGCGTCACCCAGCCCAAGCAGGGCAAGGTCGTATTTCTGGGCGAGGACATCACCAAGATGACCACGGAGAAGATCGTCGCCAAGGGCATCACCCAGGTGCCTGAGGGCCGCATGATCTTCCCCCGCCTCACGGTTCGCGAGAACCTGCTCATGGGCGCATATCTGCGAAACGACAAGGACGGCGTGAAGGCCGACGAGGAAAAAGTCTACGAGCTGTTCCCCAAGATGCGCGAGCGCATGAAACAGCACGGCGGCACGCTTTCCGGCGGCGAGCAGCAGATGCTTGCAATCGGGCGCGCGCTCATGGCAAGACCCAAGTTGCTCCTGCTGGACGAACCCAGCCTGGGACTTGCTCCTATTGTGGTGGAGAACATCTTTGAGATCATCCAGCGGATCAACCGCGAAGGGACCACCATCCTGCTGGTCGAACAGAACGCGCAGATGGCCCTGCACATCGCCCATCGCGGCTATGTGCTGGAGACCGGCGCGGTCACGCTGGAAGGCCCGGCCAAGGACCTTCTTGAAAATCCGAAGGTGCGTTCGGCATATCTTGGACTCGACTAATCCGCCTGCGGAGGGCGCATGGACAGAATAAACAGCCTTGGCCTTACTTTCGACGACGTACTGCTTATCCCCGCCTATTCGGAGATCCTGCCAGACCAGGCGGACGTCTCCACCTGGCTCACACCGGAAATCCGTCTGAACATTCCGCTCCTGTCCGCAGCCATGGACACCGTCACCGAATCGCGCATGGCCATCTCCATGGCCCGCAACGGCGGCGCGGGCGTCATCCACAAGAACATGTCCGTGGCCCAGCAGAAGCTGGAGGTTGAGAAGGTCAAGAAGAGCGAATCCGGCATGATCATCGACCCGGTGACCGTGCACCCGGACATGACCGTGGCCGCCGCCCTCAAGGTGATGGCCGAATACTCCATCTCGGGCCTGCCCGTGGTGGAGAACGACGGCCTGGTGGGCATCGTCACCAACCGCGACGTGCGTTTCGTTGACGACGACATCACCAAGGTGCGCGACGTCATGACCAGCGACAAACTGGTCACGGTCCCGGTTGGAACGCCGCTGGAGATCGCCAAAGAGCATTTGCACGAGCACCGCATCGAGAAGCTCCTGGTGGTCGACGAGCACAAGAAGCTGAAGGGCCTCATCACCATCAAGGACATCGACAAGATCCAGAAGTACCCCAACGCCTGCAAGGATCCCCTGGGGCGCCTGCGCGTTGGCGGCGCAGTGGGCGTGGGCGCCGGGCGCGACGAGCGTGTGGAAGCCCTGATGGAAGCCGGGTGCGACTTCATCGTGCTCGACTCCGCCCACGGCCACACCCGCAATATCCTGACAGCCGTGGAAGCCATCCGCTCCCAGTTCCCCAAGTGCCAGCTCGTGGCGGGCAACGTGGGCACCTACGAGGGAGCCAAGGCACTCATCGCCGCCGGAGCCGACACCGTGAAGGTGGGCATCGGACCGGGTTCCATCTGCACCACCCGCATCGTCGCCGGTGTGGGCGTCCCCCAGGTGACCGCCATCATGGAAGCCGTGCGCGCCTGCCGCGAGCATGACCGCTGCTGCGTTGCCGACGGCGGCATCAAGTTCTCGGGCGACGTGGTCAAGGCCATCGCCGCCGGAGCCGACACCGTGATGATGGGCTCCATGTTCGCAGGCACCGAGGAAAGCCCCGGCGAGACCATTCTGTACCAGGGCCGCACCTACAAGATCTACCGCGGCATGGGCTCCATCGACGCCATGCGCGAGGGCAGCGCCGACCGCTACTCCCAGGACAAGACCTCCAAGCTGGTTCCCGAAGGCATCGTGGGCCGCGTTCCCTTCAAGGGCCACGTGTCCGAATCCATCTACCAGATGGTGGGCGGCCTTCGTTCCGGCATGGGCTATGTGGGCGTCGCCAACATCAAGGATCTCCAGGAGAAGCCCCGTTTCACCCGCATCTCTCCGGCGGGCCTGCGCGAATCACACGTCCACGACGTCATCATCACCAAGGAATCTCCCAACTACAGGGTGGAGAGCTACTAAATGCAACACAACGACACCGTCGTCATCCTGGACTTCGGCTCCCAGTACACCCAGCTCATCGCGCGCCGCGTGCGCGAAGCCGGGGTCTATTCCGAAATCCATCCCTGTTCCATCGGCGCGGACAAGCTGCGGGCCATCGCTCCCAAGGCCGTCATTCTGTCCGGCGGTCCGTGCAGCGTGGGCGACGACGATTCGCCCCAGCTGGACCCCGCCGTCCTGGAACTCGGCGTTCCGGTGCTTGGCATCTGCTACGGCATGCAGCTCCTGGCGCACACCCTGGACGGCGGAAAAGTCGCCGCTGCCAAGGAGCGCGAGTACGGCCGGGCCGAACTGACCATTTCCGGACAGAGCGTGCTGTTCGAGGGCGTGGACACCGACACCCCCCGCACGGTGTGGATGTCCCACGGCGACCACGTGGTGTCCGTGCCCACCGGCTTCTCGGTGATCGCGCGCACCCCCAGCGTGGACGCCGCCGCCATGCAGGACGTCTCCCGCAACATCTTCGCGCTTCAGTTCCACCCGGAAGTGGCCCACACCGAGGACGGCGAGACCATCCTGCGCAACTTCCTGTTCAAGATCGCCAAGGTCGGCACCGGCTGGACCATGGCCAGCTACGTGGAAGACGAGGTGGCCGCGCTTCGCGAGAAGCTGGGCGACGACCACGTTGTCTGCGCCCTGTCCGGCGGCGTTGACTCCACCGTGGTGGCCGTGCTGCTGCACAAGGCCATCGGCAAGCGCCTGCACTGCATCTTCGTGGACAACGGCGTGTTGCGCCTGCACGAAGGCGAGGAAGTGGTCAACTACCTGCGCGAGCACTTCGACCTGAACCTCAAGTTCGTCCAGGCCCAGGACCTCTTCCTGGACCGTTTGGAAGGCGTCCAGGACCCGGAGAAGAAGCGCAAGATCATCGGCCACACCTTCATCGAGGTCTTCGAGAAGGAGGCCAAGGCCATCCCGGGCGTCAAATGGCTGGCCCAGGGTACTTTGTACCCCGACGTCATCGAGTCCGTGAGCTTCAAGGGCGGGCCTTCCGTGGTCATCAAGAGCCACCACAACGTGGGCGGCCTGCCGGAAAAGATGGACCTCAAGCTCGTCGAGCCCCTGCGCGAGCTGTTCAAGGACGAAGTGCGCAAGGTCGCTTACGAACTGGGCATGCCGGAAAGCATCATCTGGCGTCATCCCTTCCCCGGACCGGGCCTGGCCATCCGCATCATCGGCGAGATCACCCGCGAGCGCCTGGACATCCTGCGCAAGGCCGACAAGATCGTTCAGAACGAGCTTCTGGCCTCGGACTGGTACCGCAAGGTGTGGCAGGGCTTCGCGGTGCTCCTGCCCCTCAAAACCGTGGGCGTCATGGGCGACGACCGCACCTACGAGAACGTCTGCGCGCTGCGCATCGTGGATTCCCTGGACGCCATGACCGCCGACTGGTCGCGCGTGCCCACGGACATCCTGGCCAGGATTTCCAACCGCATCATCAACGAAGTTAAGGGTATCAACCGGGTGGTCCTGGACGTTTCCTCAAAGCCGCCTTCGACCATCGAGTGGGAGTAAACTCATGTTCGGCATTGGTTCCACTGAGCTCGTCATCATCCTGATCGTGGCCCTGGTCCTCATCGGACCGTCCAAGCTGCCCGATCTGATGAAGTCCGTCGGCAAGGGTCTTTCCGAGTTCCGGCGCATGAGCACGGACGTGAAGTCCACGCTTGAGCGCGAAATCGAAAAGGCCGACGAGGCCAAGCGCATAGAGGAGACCAAAAAGGAACTCTTCGGCGACGATGCCAAGCCTGCCGAGGCAGTGGCCGATGCCGCGAAACCGGATGCGCCATCGCCTGCGTCCGACGTTGCAGCTTCTACTGAAGCCGCCTCGGGAGCGAAGTCTGACGCCGCTGTAACGTCTTCGTCCGATGGTGCAGGGCCCGCACAGTCCTCTGCCTCCACGACCGCAACTGCCGAAGCCGCCAAGCCCGTTGCCGAAACCAAGCCCGTTGCCGAAACCAAGACCGTCGCCGCGCAGACCCCGGAAAAGAACAATGCGTAAGGCCCAGATTGTACGCACCACCAAGGAGACCTCCATCGAACTGGAGCTCGATCTTGACGGCAGCGGACAGGCCGAGGTGTCCACCGGCGTGGGGTTCGCGGACCACATGCTGACGCTTCTGGCTTTCTGGTCGGGATTCGACCTGAAGCTCTTCTGCAAGGGAGACCTGCACATCGACTCCCACCACACTCTGGAAGACGTGGGGCTGTGTCTGGGGCAGGCGCTGTTCGAAGCCCTGGGGGATAAATCCGGCATCAACCGTGTCGGATTCGCCCGCTTTCCCCTGGACGAAGCCTTGTCTGAGGCCGTAGTGGACCTGTCCGGACGCGCCTATCTGGTGTATGAAGACGACCTGTTGCCTTCCCAGATCGCGGGTGAGGAAAAAGACGTCTGGCGCGAGTTCTTCAAGTCGGTTGCCTTCAAGGGACAGATGAACCTGCATGTACGCATGCTGTACGGCAAAAACGGGCATCACCTGCTGGAATCCGCATTCAAGGCCCTTGGCGTTTCGCTTCGCCAAGCCGTGGCGCGGGACAGAGCCGGGGTGCCGAGCACCAAAGGGAGCCTAGGCTGATGCGTATCAATCGAACTCTTCTCGTTCTGCTGGCTGTGTCGGTCCTGTTCGCCTCTGCGTGCCAACGCCGTCCGCCTCAGGTGGATTCCAAGATGAACCCCCAGTTCACCGTGGGTGTGGCCCCGTTCACCGTGGCCGAGGAACCCTGGGAGCTGCTGGCCGGGTATCTGCCCGACAGGGCCGTCGCCCCCAAGGCCGATTCCCTGGGCGACCTGGACTCCGCCCTGAACAGGGCCATGAAAATCACCCCGGAGCGCAACATCATCGTCGGCTCCAAGGTCAAGACCTGCATGGATTCGGTCCGCCGCTCCCCCGACGCCAGCCGCCTGGCCACCCTCAAGTACTGGCAGGAGGTCGGCAAGTGCCTGGACGCCCAGTACCTGCTGGTGCCCATAGTCACTCACTGGAAAGAGCGCGAAGGCTCTGCCGCCGGGTCCACCAGCCCTGCCTGGGTCATCATGGAGCTGTACCTGGTGAACGTGAAGACCGGCGGGCTGGTCAACCATTACCACTACGACTACCAGCAGAAGGCCCTGACGGATAACATCCTGGAGGCCGACAAGTTCTTCAAGCGCCGCGGCCAGTGGGTCACCGCCGCCGACCTTGCCGGCGAAGGCATCGCGCAGGCCCTCAAGGAGTTCGGTCTGTGATCCTGTACCCGGCCATCGACTTGAAAGACGGCAAGTGCGTGCGTCTCAAGCAGGGCCTGGCCGATCAGGTCACGGTTTTCGATCCGGACCCGGTGGCCGCTGCCGGACATTGGCTCGATCTGGGAGCCAAGGCCCTGCATGTGGTGGACCTGGACGGAGCCTTCGACGGCGAGCCCAAAAACCGTGGATTGGTTGCCGACATCTGCAAGCGCGCCGGGGACATCCCTGTGCAGCTTGGCGGCGGCATCCGGGACCTGGCGACAGCCAAGGCCTATGTGGACGCGGGCGTGTCCCGTCTGCTCATCGGCACCATGGCCCTGGCCGACCCCGACCTTTACGGCGAGCTGTGCGCCGCGCTGCCCGGCAAGATCTGCGTCTCGCTGGACGCCGACGGCGGCAGGCTCAAGACCAAGGGCTGGGTGGAGGATTCCGGGCTGACCGTGGACGACGTGCTGCCACGCCTGGAAGCCCAGGGCACGGCCTTCATGGTGTACACGGACATCAGCCGCGACGGCATGCAGACCGGGGTGAACATCCCGGCCATGGAAGCGCTCCTGGCCAAGACCAAAATGCCGGTGATCGCCGCAGGCGGCGTGGCAACCCTTGACGATCTGAAGGCGCTCGCGCCCCTGGCTGCCAAGGGGCTCCACGGCGTAATCAGCGGCCGGGCCATCTACACCGGAACTCTGGATTTCACCGAGGCCATGCGCTGGCTGGACCAGAACGCCGTATAGACCCAGGTTTCGCTTGATCCGACAATGTTAAGGCTGCCTTTCGGGGCAGCTTTTTTTTGTGTGTGTATTGCGCGAGCCGCGCAGCAGGCGGAGGATGAATGCCTCCGGCGGCCAGAGAGGAAACTTTTTGGAAAAAGTTTCCTCTCTGGACTCTCCTTCAAAAACGTTCAAGTAGCTTCGCGTCGTGATCGGGAAGATTGAGATGTACGGGATGAATACTTGAAACGTAATGTATGGGGCACATGCTGGCGGCTAAGCGCGTCATGAATTGGTTGAACCCAGTTGGGAATATTTCCGAGTAATCCGGGCAAGGTTCTCTCCAAGGCCATGCTCACGGAACACGTCTAGAACTCCACCTTCGACCCAAGACCTACCTGAGGGGCGCACTGGTGCGCCGCTTACTGCACAAGATTGGCCGCTATTCGTCAGTACGTATTGTGGGTGTCGAAGGGTATTTGCACTATCTCCCGGAAGGGAACCCTCTGGCTCTCATTTCATCACGAGGCGCTGCTTTTCGACAGAAGGCGCACAGCCTTTGCGCTTTCGGTGGTTTTGTGTAGGATTCACTCGCTGACAACTACTTCCCTGCGAGGTTCGCATGAGCAGAAAGACCATTGAAGTCAAAGGCATGAGTTGCAACCATTGCGTGCAGGCCGTTACCGAGGCGCTCTCCAAGATCGACGGCCTGGCCAACGTGAAGGTCGACCTGACCTTCGGTACGGCAACCTACGAAGAGACCAAGCCCGTGTCCGACGAGGTTGTGAAGGCCGCCATCACCAACATCGGCTTCACTCCGGGGGCTTTTCGTTAGCCTGTGATCTAATCTGATGTTGGATCATGCGCTGATCCACTCCATACGACGGCACTTCTTTTCGGGTCATGATTGGACGTTGTTCTGATCATGACCCTTTCCTTGTTTGTTGCCTTGGACTTCGAAAACAGCACGCCACGATTATGGCGCACCAGGAAATAGTCGTATTTCTGATGATTCGCCATATAACACAAGAGACGATTTGCACGTTCCAATCGTCGATAAAGCCAGATGAAGCCCAAAAGGAAGCGGGGGGAGATTTCTCTCCCCCCGCGCGGTTGGGCTAGCCGACAGGGTGGGCAGCGTGGTGAGGCTCGCGGCTCATGGGCGGGGTGTGGTGGGGCGATACCGCGAGGGGGTGACTGTCAGCCGGCCCGATGACCGTCCTTTTAGTATTCCGAGGGGCGGGGCGGCCCCCCGGAAACGTTATTCCCGTAACCCCGGAACGGACTGTCCGTTCCGGGGCGGGATGTTGTCGTTGCTTACTTGCCGGCGCGGCCGTCGTCGCAGGCCTCGCCGCCGCCGCTGGTGTGCTCGGCGGTAGCGGTCAGGGTGCAGCCTTCGACCACGGTTTCCGCAGGAGCGGCAGCAACCTTGGCGACTCCGGTAGACGGATCGACGCCCGCCAGCAGGCACAGCTGGTTCCAGCGGGAGTTGACGTCGTTCTCCAGGATTCCGCGCAGCATCTTGGCCTGCTCGGGCAGCATCTTTTCCAGGGCGGCGAAGCGGTTCTCGCTCATGATGAACTCGAGAACGGTTCCGTCAGGAGCCTTGGAGTCGATCTGCAGGGGGTTCTTGCCCTCGTCGGCCAGCAGGGGGTTGTAGCGGAACAGGGGCCAGTAACCGGAGGCGGTGGCCAGCTTGGACTGCTCCTGGGTCTTGCCCATGCCGCGCTTGAGGCCCTGGTTGATGCAGGGAGCGTAGGCCAGGATGATGGAGGGTCCGGGGTAAGCCTCGGCTTCGGCGAAGGCCTTCATCAGCTGCTGCTTGTTGTAGCCCATGGAGACGGTGGCCACGTACACGTTGCCGTAGGTCATGGCGATGCGGGCCAGGTCCTTCTTGCGGGTACGCTTGCCGGCTGCGGCGAACTTGGCGATGGCGCCGGTGGGGGTGGACTTGGAGGCCTGCCCGCCGGTGTTGGAGTACACTTCGGTGTCCATGACCAGGATGTTCACGTCCTCGCCGGAGGCGATGACGTGGTCCAGGCCGCCAAAACCGATGTCGTAAGCCCAACCGTCGCCGCCAAAGCACCAGATCGACTTCTTGACCAGCAGGTCGGCGTCGGCCTCGATGGCCTTGAGGGCGTCGGACTTGGAGGGCATTGCCGCCAGCAAGGTCTTGATCTGCTTGCCGAACAGGGCGGACTTCTCCGCATTGTCGGAATCGCACAGCCAGCCTTCCAGAGCGGCCTTCATGTCGCCTTCGGCTTCAGCCGAGGCGGCCTTGATCTTGGCCTTGAGCAGCTCGCGGCGCTGGGTGATGGCGATGCCCATGCCGAAGCCGAACTCGGCGCAGTCTTCGAACAGGGAGTTGCCCCAGGCCGGACCATGTCCGTCCTTGTTGGCGCAATAGGGGGTGGTGGGAGCCGACGCGCCCCAGATGGAGGAGCAGCCGGTGGCGTTGGCGATGATCATGCGCTCGCCGAACATCTGGGTGAGCACGCGAACGTAGGGGGTCTCGCCGCAGCCGGAGCAGGCGCCGGAGAACTCCATAAGGGGCTGGTAGAACTGCGAGCCCTTCACGGAATCACGCTTCATCAGGCCGTCCTTCCAGGACACGGTCTGGCAGAAGGTGAAGTTGGGGATTTCGACGGCGGTCTGGGTGTCGATGGGCTTCATCTCCAGGGCTTTCTTCTTGGAGGGGCAGATGTCGGCGCAGTTGCCGCAGCCCAGGCAGTCCAGGGTGTTGATCTGGATGCGGAAGGCCATGCCCTTGAGCTCCTTGCCCTGAGCGGGAAGGGTCTCGAAGGTGGCGGGGGCCTTGGCCTTCTCGTCCTCGGTCAGCACGCTGGCCACGATGGCGGAGTGGGGGCAGACGAAGGCGCACTGGTTGCACTGGATGCAGTTTTCCTTGATCCACTGGGGCACGTTGATGGCCACGCCGCGCTTCTCGTACTGGGAAGTGCCAACGGGCATGGTGCCTGCGGGGTCGAACAGGGACACGGGCAGGGCGTCGCCCTTCTGGGCCAGGACAGGCTTGGCGATCTTGGCCACGTAGTCGGGCAGGTTGGCGGTGGAGGGTGCGTCGGCCTTGGCGTCGGCCCAGGAAGCGGGGTACTTCACTTCCTCAAGGGCGGCCACGGCCTGGTCCACGGCGTCGATGTTCATCTGGACGATTTTCTCGCCCTTCTTGCCGTAAGCCTTGTGGATGGACTTCTTCAGGAGCTCGACGGCCTTCTCGAAGGGCAGCACGCCCGCCAGCTTGAAGAAGGCGGTCTGCATGATCATGTTGATGCGTCCGCCCAGGCCAACGCCAGCGGCGATCTTCACGGCGTCGATGTTGAAGAACTTCAGCTTCTTCTTGGCGATGGTGGCCTTCACGCTGCCGGGCAGTTCCTTCTCCATGTCGGCCAGGGACCAGGAGGAGTTCAGCACGAAGGTGCCGCCGTCCTTGATTCCGTCCAGCACGTCGTAAAGGGTGACGTAGTTGGCCTTGTGGCAGGCCACGTAGTCGGCGGCGTTGACCAGATAGGTGGAGCGGATGGGCTCCTTGCCGAAGCGCAGGTGGGAGACGGTGATGCCGCCGGACTTCTTGGAGTCGTAGGAGAAGTAGCCCTGGGCGTACATGTCGGTGTTGTCGCCGATGATCTTGATGGCTTCCTTGTTCGCGCCCACGGTGCCGTCCGCGCCCAGGCCCCAGAACTTGCACTGCACGGTGCCTGCGGGGGTGGTGTCGGCGAAGGCGGGGACGGACAGGGAGAAGCCGGTCACGTCGTCTTCGATGCCCACGGTGAAGTGGTTCTTCTTGGCGCCGGTCATGTTGTCGAACACAGCCTTGACCATGGCCGGGGTGAACTCCTTGGAGCCCAGGCCATAACGGCCGCCCAGCAGGGTCACGCCGTTGCCCGCGTCGCGCAGGGTGGTTGCCACGTCCAGGTACAGGGGCTCGTACAGGGAGCCTGATTCCTTGGTGCGGTCAAGCACGGTGACGGTCTTGGCGGACTTGGGCAGGGCGGCCAGGAAGGACTCGGAGCACCAGGGGCGGAACAGACGCACGGTGACCAGGCCGATCTTCTGGCCCTTCATGGCGTCAATGACTTCCTTGATGGTCTCGCAGGAGGAGCCCATGGCCACGATGACCTGCTCGGCATCGGGAGCGCCGTAGTAGTTGAACAGACCGTAGGAGCGGCCGGTGGCCTCGGAGACCTTCTTCATGGCCTCTTTCACGATGCCCGGGACAGCCTGGTAGAACTTGTTGGAAGCTTCGCGGCCCTGGAAGTAGATGTCCGGGTTCTGGGCGGTGCCGCGGATGTGCGGATGTTCGGGGTTCATGGAGCGGGCGCGGAATTCGGCGACCTTGTCCATGTTCACCATCTTCTGGATCTCGGAGAAGTCCAGCACTTCGATCTTCTGGACCTCGTGGGAGGTGCGGAAGCCGTCGAAGAAGTGCAGGAAGGGCACGCTGGACTCGATGGCGGACAGGTGGGCCACCAGAGCCATGTCGTGGGCTTCCTGGACGGAGCAGCCGGCCAGCATGGCGAAGCCGGTCTGGCGGCAGGCCATGACGTCCTGGTGGTCGCCGAAGATGGACAGGGCGTGGGCGGCCACGGCGCGGGCGGAAACGTGGAAGACGCCGGGAAGCAGCTCACCGGCGATCTTGTACATGTTGGGGATCATCAGCAAGAGGCCCTGCGAGCAGGTGTAGGTGCTGGTGAGGGCGCCGGCGGCCAGGCAGCCGTGAACCGCGCCTGCGGCGCCGGCCTCGGACTGGAGCTCGCGCACGCTGACGTTCTGGCCGAAGATGTTCTTCATGCCCTGGGAGGACCACTCGTCGACCATTTCGCCCATGTTCGAGGAAGGAGTAATGGGGTAAATGGCGGCGCACTCGGAGAGAGCGTATGCCACCCAAGAAGTGGCGGTGTTGCCGTCCACGGTCTTGATCAGTTTCTGTGCCATGTTCCTTGTTTCCTTTTGGGGTATGTATGTGGGTTGGTTAGAGCCCAAGACCCTGTCTGATCGCAGCCAGATCAACGGTGGCCGCAACCAGTTGGGATGCTTGTTGGAATTTGTCCTGATCTCGCAATTTGTGCCGGGCCAGCAGCGCTTCCATGCGCCGGGCCACGGAATAGGTGTCCTCGCGCACCACCATGATGGGCACCTCCGCGTTCTCGGCGCGTGCCAGGATGATGTCGTTGGGGTAGAGGTTTCCGGTCAGGATCAGGCAGGCGCAGCGGCCCTCGATGGCCACCAGCTGAAGATCCGACCTGTCGCCGCCCAGGATGACGGCAGCCTTGGGATATTTGCGGAAGTGCGTGAGGAAGTTCTCCACCTGCATGGTGCCGATGAGGAAGGATTCCGCCACCACGTCGCCGCGATGGGCACTGGATATGAGCTTGCCGCCAAGGCGCTCGGCCAGGATGTTCACGGACACCGAGCCCAGCAGCCGATCGTGGGGAAGGACGCCCAGGACCTTTACGCCGCGCCGGGCCAGGAACGGGGCCAGCACGTTGTTGACCTCTTCCAGATAATGTCCGGGGACGTCGGAGAACACACAGCCGAGCATCTTCTCGCCCATCTGGTCCTTGATGGCCAGCAGGGCGTCGTAGTTCATCTCGTGGGTGCAGCGGTCAACGATGATCACCTGGGCATCCAACGCCTTGGATACGGTGACGCCGTCCAGGCAGGCGTACAAGCCTGAATGCAGAAAGCTACCTGAGCCGCCCACCAGGGTGACGTCCTTGCCTTTGGACACTTTCTTGTACGCGGCCAGGATGTCGGCAGTGCGGTCCTGGCAGGGGCCTTGCGCAAAGACCTTGTGCATGAAGTCCTGGGTGACCAGCACCGGGGTGGCCACGTTGGGGGCCAGCTTCTGTCCCAGGGCCTGGCTGATGGCGGCTGCGTCCAGATCGCCCCATTCGTTTCCGATCCTGGCTGCCTGCGCACCCACGGGTTTGAAATAGCCCACGGAGAGGCCTTCCTTGCGCAATTGCAGGCCAAGTCCCAGGCAGAGGGTATTCTTGCCGGAGAAAGGCGCGGTGGATCCGATGTACAGGCCGGGCATGAGTGCTGGTCCTCCTTGCTAGCGTGGCAGAAGCATAAGGCGCGCGTCGGCCACGACGGCACGTTCGTTGTTGACGAGCACTGGGCCGAGTTCGGCCTCGTAGATTTCCGGGAAGTCCATGGCCAATTGCGAAAGCCGGATGACGATGTCCTCCAGGGTCTCGATGTTGGCGGCGGGTTCGCCCCGCACACCCTTGAGGAGCATGTAGGAGTCGATCCCACGGATGAGCTGACGGGCGTCGTGCATGGACACCGGCGCCAGCCGGTAGGAGATGTCGCCCAGCACGTCCATGTAGATGCCGCCAAGGCTGAAACGCAGAAGCGGCCCGAAATGGTCGTCGCGGCGAAAGCCGATCACGACTTCCATCATGTTTTGGGGAGCCTGCTCCTGGATCATGCATCCGGTGACGTGGGCGTCGGGGCGGGTGATCTTCACGTGGCCGGTGATCTCCAGGAAGGCTTGACGCAACGCTTCCGGGGTATCCACCCCCACTACCACCGCTCCGGCGTCGGCCTTGTGCGAAATTTGGGGAGACGCGACCTTGCACACCACAGGGTAGCCGATCTTGGCTGCGGCGGCCACGGCCTCGTCGGAGGTGCGGGCCAGGGCGGCCCTGGCGGCGGGCAGGTCGTAGGCCTTGAGGATCTCGTGGGCCAGATCCTCCGGGATGTCTGTCATGCCTTGTGCGCGCACGTCCTTGATGACCCGGCGCACAACGTCCTTGCGTCCCTCCACGCTGGCCATCACCGGGGAGGGACGGCTCTTGCGCACGCCGAAGCGGTACATTGCCTCAAGGCTGCGTACGGCCTGTTCCGGGAAGAGGTAGCAGGGGATGGAGGCCTCCCGCAGGATCTCGATGCCCGGCTCCATGCGCGCCTTGCCCATGAAGCAGCACAGCACGGGCTTGTGTGTCTGGGCGGTGACGGCCACCACTGCGCGAGCCAGCTTCTCCGGGTCGGTGAAGGCCGTGGGCGCGATGAGCACCAGCATGCTGTCCACCAGGGGGTCGTTCAACACCACGGAGGCCACGCGCTCCAGGCGCTCCTGGTCGGCGTCGGCCAGGATGTCCACGGGGTTGTAGATGCCCGCGGTGGTGGGCAGAGAGGCTTTCAGGTCCTCCACGGTCTGGGCCGAGAGGGGCGTCATGCTCAAAAGGGATTTTTCCGCGGCATCAGCGGCAAGAACCGCTGGCCCGCCAGCGTTGGTGACGATGGCCAGGCGAGGTCCCAGGGGCAGAGGCTGCGTGGAGAAGGCCTGGGCCAGGTCGAACATTTCGGACACGGTGTGCGCGCGCAGGATGCCGGTCTGGCGAAAGGCCGCCTCGTAGGCGTTCTCGGAGCCGACCATGGCGCCGGTGTGCGACGACGCGGCCTTGGCCCCGGCCGCGGTGGTTCCGCCCTTGAGCATGATCACGGGTTTTTCCCGCGTGATCTTGCGGGCCATGCGTAAAAACGCCTCGCCGTGCTCCACGTTTTCAACGTAGCCGAGCACCACCTTGGTGTCGGGGTCCTGGGCCAGGGCATAGAGCATGTGGGTTTCGTCCACCACGGCCTTGTTGCCCAGGCTCACGAACTTGGAGAAGCCGATGGACTCGCCGATGGCCCAGTCCAGGATTGCGGAACACAGGGCTCCGGACTGGGAGAAGAAAGCTATGTTGCCCTTGCGGGGAAATCCGGGAGCGAACGATGCGTTGACGCCGTCGGCGGTGGAGAGGACGCCCAGGCAGTTGGGGCCGATGAGGGCGATATCGTTGTCGCGGCAGATGCGGGCCACTTCACCTTCGATCTTCCAGCCTTCCTTGCCGGATTCGCGGTATCCGGCGGAGACCACCACTGCCGCACGCAGGCGGTGGGGCAGAAGGGCCTTGAGCGACGGCACGACCGCATCGCGCGGAACGGCCAGCACCGCCAGGTCCAGAGGCGAGGGAAGTTCGGCGATGCTGTGCATAGCCTTCAGGCCGAGAATGGAGTCGGCATGTGGGTTTACGGGGTACAACTCGCCCTTGAAACCGGCCTCGATCATATTCTGAAGAATGGTATGTCCGATTTTGCCTGAAGTTCTGGACGCGCCGATAACGGCCACGGTTTTCGGGCTGAAAAGCGCGTCAAGGTGCATTCTGACTCCACGTTGGAAATCCGGGTCGGCCCCGGGTTTTCCGACTTGTCCCGCAGGCAGGCTGGAACACGACATCATGTCCGACCTGTGGCAAGGAACTGTCTCGTTTATTACAACTTCCGTTCCAACAATGCTGCTTCAGTAATATCAAGGCTTTATGGTCAAAAGCCGTGTCCGGTTCACCGGATTGGCACAGGCTGTCCGACTATTCGGACGAAGAGAAAGGCACAGACCGTCCGGTTGTCCAGACAGCGGCAGGAGGCAGGCATGCATGAATGCATTTTATGCCTCAGAGTGCCCGTAGAGTCAATCAAGCAGATGAATCGCCAATTATCGGGGATGAATGGCCGTGGTTCGGGTCAAACGATGATCCAGGGCGTTAAGCCCTGTTGCCAGAAGCGGGGCCGGTTCTGTGGGGTGCTTTCGGCTGACGCTCGTCATGACTCCGGAATCGGAACCGTAACGCTCACGTGCTGGTGATCCGGACCGGCAGGGGTTCGGAATGTCGGCTCGTCGCCTAGGCGCTTTCCGGCCTTTCCAGGGTGAGGCCCGGCAGAGTGAGCAGAGTGCTCCTGGCTTTTTTTCTGCGGCGTTCGAAAACCTCCGGTCGGGAACCAAGCCGAAAGCGCCACAACACGCACGGTTCGAAAGGCTCCTTGCAGGACGGAGAGGCGGCGCAGGCACGCACCCGGGCACGGTCGCCGCAGCAGCAGGCCAGGCACTGGCGGCGGATGGCACGGACCGGAGGACGCGTGGCTTTTGGGGCGTCCGACGACGGCGACTGCCGGAACTCGTGCAACGGGCAGGACGATTCGGCGCACTGCGAGACCAGGAGATAGGAGCCCCCCATGCAGGCCACGCAGAACTTGCGGATGCACTCCTGCGCGCCGAGTTTGCGCGATGTCGGTGAACTCACGTGGATACCTGCCTGCCTGCTATTGATTCAGCTCAGAAGCGCCGGGGTCGGTGTCCCTGTGTCCTGTCCTGGGGAAAAAAGCAAGGATCGCCTATTTCGTGGATTTCAGCACGGTCAGCACTTCGTCTTCCGGCTTTTTGACGTAAATCTCGGGAAGTTCGTACGGCCTGTGATCGATATACATCCGTTCGGTGAACACGCGCTTTTCGTCGTAGTCCAGGAGCCGGACGCTTCCGTCCCGGCAGGTGCACTCGGCCTCGAAACCGTCACCAACCAGGGATGGAATGATGCGTCCCTCCAGCACGTAGCATGGCCTGTCTCCGAAGTTGAGCAGTTGGGTGAAGGCGCGTGCTTCCGGGCTGCCGGGTTCGAAGTCCCATTGGCGGCGCTGCTGAACGATGTACTGGATCACGTCCGGGACGTTGTCGTCCTGGTCGCGGTTGAGTTCCGGGGTTGCGTTGTTGGGCCTGCTTTGCGCCATGAGAAGGCCGGGCAGCAGGACCAGCGCCAGCACGAGAAACAGCCAAGGGCGAAAGCGCATACACACTCCGGATGTCGTTTTGTTTTCCATGCAACAATGCGCGGTCTCTGTCCAGGTTTGGAGCCGGGCCTGAGGACATAAGGATTTTACGGAATCAGCCGATAGATTTGTTTGCGTACGATCCCGGATAATCTTCAACCATGGGGGTGACGATGCGGTGGATGGTGCTCGCATGCATTCTGGCCGTTCCCACGACTACTCTGGCCGTATCCGGAGGGAACGACCAGGAACGGAAGCTGAACGAGCAATATAGACGGTGCGTCCAGATGTGCAGGAAACCAAATTTACGTCCCGAAACGAATGAGCAGTCCTGGGTTAAGAACATTCAGGAAGAGTCACGTTATGACAATTGCATCCATAATTGCGACAGGATGCAGTTGCGTGGGTTCAGAAAATAGGAATGGGTTCCAAGGCTGTTTAATGTGTTTATAAATATGTGTAAACACTCTTGCGTGAAGGCATTCAATATTGTTAGGGTGTCTGTCACTCATGAACATACATTCCGGGCATTCATTTCATAAACTACCGGGCGTCAGCACCGCCCTGAGCGACATTCTCACTCCCGGTGTGGTCGGCGTCCCGGCCAACGCTTCAATGAAGCACGCCCTGGACTGCATGCGGCACAAACGCATCAGTTCCATCCTCGTCGTGAAGCGGGGCCGTCCCGTGGGGATACTGACAGAACGGGGCGTCATTACGGCAATGGGAACCATGGGAGGCGAGGTCTACTCCAGGAGCGTGAGCGAGATTATGTCCTGTCCCGTGCTGACGGCCGTTGCGGACATGCCCATTCATCATGCTATCTCCATGCTCATGGAGCGCGGCATCCGCCATCTTGTTGTGGTGGACGCCAAAGGCAAGGCCTTGGGAATGGTCACACAGACCAACATGATCCAGAACCTGGGCGTCGAGTATTTCGTGGACGTCAAGCGGGTGAACCAGATCATGACCCGGGCCGTGGCCTCCCTGGACAGTTCCGAAAACGTGAGGACGGCTTTCGACCTCATGGTCGAGGGGCCTTCCAACTGCGTGGTGGCCACGCGCAACGGCCTGCCCGAGGGCATCGTCACCGAGCGGGATATGGTGGTCTTCCTGGCAGACCGGCTCGATCTCGACTCCACTCCCATCGACCGTGTGATGTCGCGTCCCGTGATCTCGGTCACGGGCATGCTGCCGGTGCATCAGGCCGCCGAGATCATGCGCGGCAAGGCCATCCGCCATCTGGTGGTCACGGACGAGTCCGGGCGCGCCGAAGGGCTTCTGACCCAGGCGGACATCGTCAAAGGCATGGAGGCCCGGTACGTGGAGATGCTCAAGGATGTTCTCCGGGAGAAAGACCATCTCTTGAGAGAAGCGGTTCACGAGGCGGCCCGCAAATCCGAGTACCTCGACACTATTCTCAACACGTCCATGGACATGGGCATCGCCGCCACCGATGGCGACAGCATCGTATTCATGAACAACGCCGCACGGCAGATTCTTGAAGGCGTGGAGAACAGTGACTCCGAGCAATCCCGTGAGGGTATTTTCGAATTCCATAAACGCATGGGCATCTCCGCGCGGCGCATGAAGTCCGCCATGGCCAGGATCCGCACGGGCAGCCAGTATTCGTTCTCCGCAAAGATCGAGTCGGGCAAAAACGAACGCTACCTGGACTTCTGCGTGAGCGCAATCCGGGGGGAGGATAGGAAGGCGTCGGGCTATGTGGTCCTGCTGCGAGACGTCACCGAGCGCCATCAGACTGAGCAGACCATCAAGCACATGGCCTATCACGATGCCCTGACCGGTCTGCCAAATCGTTTCCTGATGTCTGACAGGCTGGAGCAGGGCTTGGCCCAGGCCAGGCGGCGCGGTTGCCTGCTGGCGGTGATGCTCGTGGATCTGGACGGCTTCAAGAAGATAAACGACACCCATGGCCACAGCGTGGGCGACATGTTGCTGCGCTCCGTAGCCGCGAAGCTCGACGGGCTCTTGCGCCGTTCGGACACGGTAGGTCGGATGGGTGGCGACGAATTCCTGGTCATCCTGCCCGAGGTCAAAACGCCCGAAGGGGTGGCGGCAGTGGCTTCCAAGCTTTTGAAGGCGGTCAGGGAAATCAGAAGCGTAGCAGGACTCGACATCCGTGTTACTGCCAGCGTGGGCTTGGCCGTGTATCCCTGGGACGGCGACTACCCCCAGGCCCTCATTCAGCGCGCCGATGCTGCCATGTACGCCGCCAAGGACGCCGGACGCGACACCTACCGCTTCTCCAGCGAACATCTGGAAGGGTAGCCTTCATGTCCTCCGCCGGGGGCTCGAGGCACTGCTGATCCGATTCGGCAGGCCGACTTTCGATGTCCATCCAGTCCAACGTGATCGCAAAGAGGCACTGCCAGCCTTCATGACCTTCAGGCCAGTTGTCGGGCTGCAGCCGGAACAACAAAGCCCGCGCATGCCGGATGGCCTGCGCGGGCTTGTTTCATGACGAACAGCAGTTCTATTCCAGCGGCTGGGTGCGGGTCTTCACCCAGGCGTCCTTGAGGGCTTCCTGGATCATGCGGTGGCGCAACTGGGCGTAGGCGTCGCGGGAGGCGATGTACGGCTCCAGGGAGGCGCGCTTGATCTCTTCGTATATCTCGAGCATTTCCGGCAGCCTGTTGATCCTTCCACCGGCGCTTATGCCAATGGTGAGCACATACGGGGCGTCGAAGTAAGTTGTGGGCTGGGCCGTTGCGTCCACCACCATGCCCGTGGTGTCCCGAAGCGAAGTGGGGCCAAGGATGGGAAGCACGAGGTAGAAACCGTGCCCGACTCCCCAGATTCCCAGGGTCTGCCCGAAGTCCAGCTGTTGGGGCTTCATGTCGGGCTTGGTTGCGGCCAGATCGTACAGGCCGCCCAGGCCGAAGGTGGAGTTTATGATGAAACGGCCAAGCTCGCGCGATGCCTTGTCCGGGCGCAGCTGCAAAATGGCGTTCATGAAACGCGCGGGGAAGAGCAGGTTGGAGTAGGCGTTCTCGATGCGCTCCCTGGCGTACTTGGGCAAAATCGCGGTGTAGCCTTTGCTGAAAGGCTTGGCGACACCCATGTAGAAGGCGTCGTTAAAGCCGAACCAGAAGCGGTTCCAGGGTTCGAGTGGGTCGGCTATCTGAGGGTAACCGGCATCCTCGGGAGCTTCGGGAGCCTGAGCTGCCTTCTTTGCGGCGCATCCGCTCAGGGCGATCAGGCCGGACAGCAAGACCAGGACGAGGAGCAGGGAGCTGCGTGAAACGGGGCGCATCGTGGACATCCTAATGAATATGGTGGCTCATGGGAACAAAAGGAACGCAGACGAACCGCATTTTAAAAAGGTATACGCCGTGACGTGTCTGGTCAACTGGCGGCACCCATGGATTCGACCTTGGAGATGAGCTGCGCCGGACTCTCCTTGGCCAGTATCTGGTTGAACTGGTTGCGATAGTTCTGAACGAGGCTCACGCCCTCGATCATCACGTCGTAGACCTTCCAGTCGTTCTTCCGGATGAGCCTGTACACGATGGGCACTTCCTTGGAGGACGTGATGATCTTGGTGCTCACCTCGCAACGGTCCTCGCCCAGGGAGGACTCATCGAGGAACACGACTCTCTCGTCGGTGTAGGCTTCGATGCGGCGCAGGTACGTGCGCTCAAGCAGCGTCAGGAACGCGGCGGTGAAGCGCTTGCGCTCCTCTGGAGAAAACTGCTCCCAATGGGAGGCCAGGGTGCGCCGGGCCAGTTCCTCGGGATCGAACACGCGCCCGACGGCGGCGTAGAGTTTGTCCTTGCGGCCGGGTTCGCCGGGCTTGGTGGTGCTCAAAACGTTCAGCACATTGTCCACGCTGGTCTTCAACGCGTCCTTGGCCTGGCCCGCCAGGGCCGCCTGGGACGAACCCGCCAGGAACACCAGGAAAAACAGCACGCTTGCGCAACGCGCCATCACTTCTTCTCCTCTTTGACTCCGCCGAAGACGTACTTCCCGATGAGATCCTGCAAGTCGATGGAAGATTCCGTCTCGGTGAGCAGACCGCCCGGCTTCACGGGATCGCCCGCTCCTCCGGGGGTGATTTTGATGAATTTGTCGCCGATCAGTCCGCTGGTCTTGATGGACACGATGGCGTCGTCGGTCAGGACCACGCCCTTGCCCAGGTTCAGCGAGACGATGGCTTTCTTGTCCGGGGCCAGGGAGATTCCCGTCACGCGGCCCACCCGAACTCCGGCGAGTTCCACGTTCGCGCCTTCCTTCAGGCCGGTGACGTCGATGAAGCGGGCCTTGACCTCGTAGCCGTCCGCGCCCAGCACTTCCATCTTGCCCAGGCGCACGGTCAGGTACGCGGCGCACAACAGTCCGGCCAGGACGAACAGGCCCACGGCCATCTCAACGGAGCGATTCTGCATGATATTCACCGGGTACGCCTCGCAATCTCCTAAATCAAGAGCTCACAGCAAGAAGGACGTCAGCGCGTAGTCCGAGGCCAGGATGGCCACGCAGGAGGCCACCACGGCCGAGGTTGTGGACAGGCCCACTCCCTTGGCGCCGAACCCTCCGGGACGCTGGTGCGTGGTGTAGCCCTGATAGCAGCAGATGGCCGCCACCAGGAGCGCGAACACCACCGACTTGGTAAAGCCGCCGGACACGTCGGCCATCACCACGCTGTCGTGGATTCGGGACCAGTAGATGCCCGGGCTGACCCCGAGCATCATCACGCCGGAGATGTAGCCGCCGACCAGGGCGATCACGTCGAACATGGCTGTCAGCAGCGGGAAGCTTATGAGCGCTGCGGCCAGCCTCGGGCTGACCAGGTAGCGCACGGGGTTCACGTCCATGGCGTCCAGGGCGTCGATCTGCTCGGAAATGCGCATGATGCCGAGCTCCGCAGCCATGGACGAACCGGCCCGTCCGGTAATCATGATGGCGGTCAGCACCGGGCCGAGTTCGCGTATGACGGACAGGGCCACGGCCGCGCCCAGAAGGCCTTCGGCTCCGAACTTCACCAGGGTGTAATAGCCCTGAAGGCCCAGCACCATGCCGGTGAACAGCCCGATGAGGGCGATGACCGACACGGATTTCACACCGATGAAGTACACCTGCTGCACGGCCTTGGCCCATTGCAGGGGCAGGCTGAAGATGTGCATAAGGCCACGGGACGCGAACACGCCGAATGCCCCCAGATTGAGGATCGTTCGGATGGTCGCGCCCCCGATCCGTGCGACCGGGGCCGTGAGCATGTCCAGAGCGGCGTTCATGGCCAGATAATATTAACCGATTTCCGTGATTTGTGAAGCGTTGAGGCGGTAGAGAAGCGACTTCAGGTAGTCGGTCTCGGGCATGGCCGGGTGGATGGGATGGTCCGGACCCTGGCCGCCCCGGCGGATGAGCTGGGGACGCTTGCGGCCATACAGGGCCGAGGAGGTGGTGCGCTGGAACTGGCCGGCGTCCATGTTCTGGGAGCAGGACGCGGTCAGGATGAAGCCGCCCGGCTGGAGCACCCGCGCCGCCAGCTTGTTGATCTTGTGGTAGGCACCGATGCCGTGCTCCAGGTCCTTCTTGCGCTTGACGAAGGCGGGCGGGTCCAGGCTGACCACATCGAAGAGCATGCCTTCCTTGGCCAGGGTCTCCAGCACCTCGGCGGCGTCGCCCTTGATGGCGGACACCGCGCTGCCCACGCCGTTCAACTCTGCGTTCTGGGCCACGTGGTCCATGGCCGCCTGGGAGGAGTCCACGCAGACCACTTCGGACGCGCCGGAAAGCGCAGCGCCGATGCCAAGCGCACCCACGTAGGAGTACACGTCCAGCACGCGCTTGCCCTGGCACAGGGGCAGGATGCCCAGGCGGTTGGGGCGCTGGTCGAAGAACCAGCCGGTCTTCTGTCCGGCTGCCAGACTGGCGCGGTAGCGGCCGGGACCTTCGGGCACCTCCACCTCGTCGGGGACGCTGCCCTTGACGCACTCGACCTCCAGGGGGAGGCCTTCCAGCTGGCGGGAGCGCACGTCTCCCTTGAGGATCACCGCCTTGGGCGACACCAGTTCGTCCAACACGTCCAGCACGTCCTCGCGCATGCGCTCCATGCCGGCGGTGAGCAGCTGTACGGAGAGCACGTCGCCGTAGCGGTCCACCACCAGTCCGGGCAGATGATCGCCCTCGCCGAAGACCATGCGGTAGTAGGGCTTGTCGAAGAAGGTCTCGCGCAGGCTGAGCGCCTGGGAGATGCGCTCGCGCAGCCAGTCGCGGTTCAGCACGGCCTTGGGGTTCTTGTCGCACACGCGCGCGAGGATCAACGAGGCGGGGTTGACGTAGCCCACGCCCAGCGGCTTGTTGCGCGCGGACATGATGAGGACCTGGTCGCCCGCCTTGAAGGTGTTCAGGGGGCTCAAAGCCGTGTCGGCCTCGTTGGAGAACACCCACAGGTGTCCGGCCATGAGGCGGCGTTCCTCGTGCTTTTTAAGATGAAGAATGGGGAGGTTCATAAGCGAGTGGTCCTGTAGGTCTTCCGGGCATGGTTTGCAATGTTTTGTCTTGAGCATGAAACAGGAGGCGGATACGTACCGGGTATGAAAACCGCAGCCTTCATTCTTTTCGCACTGGTTACGGCCGCGGCGGCCGCGCTCTCCACGCTGGTCGGCACGCGCTATCTTACCCTGGAACGGGAGCTGGCCGAGGCCCGCTCCCAGATCGAGGACATCTCGCGTGAGCGAAAACGCCAGGAAGAGGAAAAAATGGCCTTGCGCCTGGAGCGCGAGCGCATCCAGTCCGAACTGGAAGCCCGCTTCTCCGAGCAGCGCGGTCAGCTTGAAGAATGCGGCAACCAGCGCCAGCGCGACTTCCAGGAAATTCTGACGACCCTGGCCACGATCCAGAAGCGCATGACGGACATCCAGGTACAGACGGCGCCTTCCGCCGCCAGGGAACCGGCCCAATCCGAAGCCGATTCACCGTCCGCGGCGCCGAAAATGACGGACGTGCCCAGGGGGGCTGTTCCCACCCCCGAGCAGGAAGCCCGTAAGCTCGACAAGGCCGGCGACGCCAAAGAGTAGGATGCGCGAACACGCGCTTCGGGTTACTGTCGCAAGACAAAGTTTCCTTATCTTTTTCCGTCGGTCTGGCAAGTGCTAATATGAGAAGGGTCCCGCAAGGGCAGGGTGGAGAAACGCCGGATACCACAGCCTTTCTTCACACCACCCGCCATTCCTCCGGGCAGGGAAGCCGGACGCTTCCTCCATGCGCGGAGATTCAATCTCTCACCAGTCGAGGTATTCATGCCGCTGGTTCAGGTCAGCGTGGTTGGAGAAAAGACTCCTTCGGAAAAGGCCGCCATCATGAACGCGGTCCAATCCGCCCTGGTGCAGGCTTTCGGTATTCCCGAGCACGACCGCAACATCCGCCTGCGAAGCTACTCTCCCGACGATTGGATGCTGCCGCCGGGAAAGACCGATCGTTATGTGCTGGTGGAAATCGCCGCTTTCGCCGGGCGCACACCGGAGACAAAGGGTAGGCTTTTTTCCCAGGTCGTAGCCAATCTGGGTGCCCTCGGCATAGAGCCAGGGGACGTGTTCGTCATTGTGATGGACCAGCCTCTCCACAACTGGGGCATACGAGGTGGCCAGCGCGCGGACCTGGTCGATCTCGGTTTTGACGTGAAAGTCTGATTTTCCGGCGGCGTTCGCTCGGGGGCGTATCCCCCGTGTTCCTTCTTGACGCGGTTTAACCGGATGGTTAAACCGTTCGTTAAATGCACGCGAAAGAAACGATCGAGCCAGACGGCCAGACAGCCGCAATCCTGGACGCCGCAGCCACGGTGTTCGCTGAGCACGGTTTCGCTGGCGCTCGCGTGGACGCCATAGCCAAGGCGGCCGGGCTCAACAAGGCCATGCTGTACTATAGGATAGGCGACAAGGCCCGGCTGTACGAACTTGTGGTCATGCGCCAGTTCGCGCGCGTGGCCAGCACTGTGGAAGCAGGGGCGTCGTCCGCCGGGGATTGCGCCTCCCGGCTCCGCAGTATGCTTCAGGGCATGGCCAGGCTCTTTTCCGAAGATCCCAGGCTTCCGCGAATCATGGCCTGGGAGCTGGCCTCGGGCGGCGGCACGCTGCCGGACGCCGTGGTGAGCGAGTGGGGCAGGATTCTCGGAACGGTGGCTCCTCTGGCCGCACCAGCCGGGCTGGATCCGGTGCTGGCATATTTCTCGCTCGCCGGGCCAATGATGCTGACCTGCCTGACCGAACCGATCCGAAAACGTCTGGCCGCCGGAATTCCCGGGCCGTTCGGGCGCGTGGCCGAGGTCGGCGTCGGCGACATGGCGGCGTTTCTGGCAACCCTGTATGCCAGGGCGACCGGACCGATTCCCGAGACATCCGGAACATCCGGGGGGAAATCATGATACGACGCATGTTGGCCGTTGCGGCCTGTCTCGCGGTGCTGGCCTGTTCCAAGGGAGGCGACGTCGTCTACCAGGGCTATGTGGAAGGCGAGTTCGTGTACGTGGCCTCGCAGCTGGCCGGACGCCTGGACGAGCTGCCGGTCGTGCGCGGCGCTTTCGTGCGGCCCGGCGACAGCCTGTTCACTCTGGAGCACGCCCTGGAGCAGCAGGGCGTGGACAAGGCCAGGGCCAGCCTGAAGCGCGCGCAGGACACCGTGAACGACCTCAAGAAGGGCCTTCGCCCCGAGGAGATCGACCAGATTCTTGCGCGCATCTCCCAGGCAGAAGCCGAGATGTCCCTGGCAAAGCTTGAGATGGACCGCCGGGCCGCGCTTCTCTCCACCGGAGCCGTGGCCAGGGAAGATTACGACCGCGCCCGCACCAGTTTCCTCAATGCCCAGGGACGATTATCCGACTACAAGGCACAGCTGGCCACGGGCAAGCTGGGGTCGCGCATCGACCAGATCCTGGCGGCCCAGGCTCAGGCCGACTCCGTGCAGGCCGAGCTCGACCAGGCCAACTGGTATCTCCGGCAGAAAATCCAAAGCTCCACCCTCGACGCCCAGGTATTCGACCTGCTGCATTATCAGGGCGAGTGGGTTCAGGCCGGAAGCCCGGTGGTGAAGCTTCTGCCCCCGGCCAACGTGAAGGTGCGCTTCTTCATCCCGGAGACCGACCTGGGCAAAATCGCCGTGGGACAGAAGGTCACCGTGCGCTGCGACGGATGCCCGGCCCCCATGACCGGCACGGTGAGCTTCATCTACCCCCAGGCCGAGTACACCCCGCCAGTCATCTACAGCCAGGGCTTCCGGGCCAAGCTGGTGTTCATGGTGGAGGCCCGCTTCGACGCGGAAATTTCCAAGACGCTCAAACCCGGCCAGCCCGTGGACGTGACCCCAGGAGCGCGTTCGTGACCCTGGACGGCCCGCAGGCCAGCCAGAACCGGCCGGCCATCGACGTGAGCGGCATCACCAAGTCCTTCGGGGGCAAGGTGGTGGTGAACAACCTGTCGCTCCGGGTGGAGCAGGGCGAGATTTACGGGTTTCTCGGCCCCAACGGCTCCGGCAAGACCACCTTCATCCGCATGCTCTGCGGCCTCCTGAAGCCGGACTCGGGCAGCGGACAGTGCCTGGGGCTGGACGTCATCCGCGACGCCGCCCTCATCAAGACCCGCGTGGGCTACATGGCACAGAAGTTCAGCCTCTACGGCGACCTGTCCGTGCGTGAAAACCTGGACTTCATGGCCCGCGTCTACGGCGTGCCGGACCGCAAGGCGGCCGTTTCCCGCTCCATCGAGCGCATGAGCCTTGGCCGCTACGCCGACCAGCTGGCCCAGACACTGTCCGGCGGCTGGAAGCAGCGCCTGGCTCTGGCGGCAAGCCTCATCCACGGCCCGGAGCTCCTTCTGCTGGACGAGCCCACGGCAGGCGTGGACCCCAAGGCCCGGCGCGACTTCTGGGACGAAGTCCACGAGCTGGCCGGCCAGGGCCTCACCGCGCTCATCTCCACCCACTACATGGACGAGGCCGAGCGCTGCCACCGGCTGGCCTACATCGCCTACGGGAATCTGCTCGCCAAGGGGACCGTGGAGGAAGTGGTTGCTGCGCGCGGCCTGACGACCTGGGAGGTCTCCGGACCAGAGCTCTACGAGCTGGCCCACGCGCTCAAAGCGCTTCCCGGCGTGGAGCAGGTGGCCCACTTCGGCAACACCCTGCACGTCTCCGGCCCGGACCGGGCGCTTCTGGCCGCGAGCCTCGCCCCATTCCACCAGGGGCCGCAAAATTTTCGTGAGGTGGCCACCAGCCTGGAGGAGGTGTTCATCAGCATGATGACCGACTCCCTCAAGGGGGGCAAAGGATGACCATCTTCTCTCCGCGCCGCTTCTGGGCCATGGTGGTCAAGGAGTTCGTGCAAATGCGGCGCGACCGCGTCACCTTCGCCATGATGATCGGCATTCCGCTGATGCAGCTGATTCTCTTCGGCTTCGCCATCAACTCCAATCCGCAGAACCTGCCGCTGGCCGTGTTGTCCAACGACGATTCGGAGTTCTCCCGCACCCTGGTCTCGGCCATGCAGAACAGCCTCTACTACCGGGTGACCAACGTCATCAGCCATGAGTCGGAGGCCAGGAAGCTCCTGGACCGGGGCGAGGTGCTCTTCGTGCTGACCATACCCCAGGATTTCGGACGGCTGCTTGCGCGCGGCGACCGGCCCACCGTGCTCGTGGAGGCAGACGCTTCCGACCCCACGGCCACAGGGTTCGCTCTGGGGTCCCTGGATTATCTGTTCGGCCAGAGCCTGAACCGCGACCTTCTCGGCCCGCTCCTGCCTCTGCGCGCCCAGCCCGGCCCGGTGGATCTGCGCATTCATCGCCTCTATAACCCGGAGATCCAGACCAAATACAACATCGTGCCCGGTCTCATGGGCGTGGTGCTGACCATGACCATGGTCATCATCACGGCCCTGGCCATCACACGCGAGCGCGAGCGCGGCACCATGGAGAACCTGTTGTGCACGCCGGTGCGTCCCTTCGAGGTGATGATCGGCAAGATAGTGCCCTACATCGTGGTGGGCTACATCCAGATGCTGCTCATAATCATCGCGGCCAAGGTCATCTTCGAGGTGCCCATCCTGGGGAGCCTGCCGCTGCTGCTGGCGGTGTCGATCCTGTTCATCGCGGCCAACCTGGCCGTGGGCATCACCTTTTCCACAGTGGCCCAGAACCAGCTCCAGGCCATGCAGATGGCGTTTTTTTTCTTCTTGCCGTCGATTTTGCTGTCCGGCTTCATGTTCCCGTTCCAGGGCATGCCCCAATGGGCGCAGGTGGTGGGGTCGGTGCTGCCGCTGACGCATTATCTGCGGATAGTGCGGGGAATAGTGCTCAAGGGCAACGGCTTCGCGGACATCGCCCCGGAGTTGTGGCCCATGGCCGCGTTTCTGCTGGTGATGATGACCGTGGCCGTGAAGCGTTACCGCCAGACCGTCGATTGATGATGAGCAGGCCGGAGAGGCAGAGGGTGCGCTTTTTTAGGCGAGCGTGCGTTCCTTGCGGGAACGCGCTTTCTTGGTGGATGGATGCCTCCGGCGGCCAGAGAGGGCGCTGCCCTCTCTGACCGGACTCCTTGGGCCCCCAGGGGCCCAGAGTTGTTCATCCCGCTGGACCCTCAACGGGCTTCGCGGGAAGCACCGGTACTCTTCAGAAATCCCGCAAAAAGAGACCTGAAGCGCGCAAAGCCGCACCTCAGGTCAGGCAGGCCAGCTGTCCGACCGGCCAGGGACAATGGCAGCAGGGCGTCTTGGTGCCGATGCAGTCCTCCTCGAAGGGTGAACCGAAAGCCGTCACGTCGCTGCACGGGCCGCCGTTGCAGCTGGAGCAGTAGGGGTATTCGTAGGCCAGGGCCTGCTCGCGGAACTGGCGGTAGTGGATGTCGCGCCAGATGGCTTCCAGCGCCTTGTCCCCGATGTTGCCGAAGCTCTTGGCCCGCACCCGCTTGGGCTCGCCGTCCATGACGCAGCGGTAGTTGCGCCACAGGAAATGGCATGGGCTCACCTCGCCAGACCAGCCGACAAAGGCCGCGCCGTCCTCCATGAAGCCGCAGCGCCGCTCGTGCAAAGCCACCATGGGCGGCAGGGTCAGTTCCATGTTGAATTCCAGGGCCACGGCGCGGGCGTCATTCAGGGATTTGCTGGTGAGGGCCTCGTCCTGGGCGCTCCACTCGAACAGGCTCTTCACGTTCATCCAGACCCCGTTGGCGTTGGCGTCGCGCTGCATGAGCTTCACCAGTTCAACCAGCCGCTTCTGGCTGTCGGTTTTGCCGACGCGCCAGAGGATCTTGTAATAGTCGGCGAAATCGAGCCCCTCGGACATGGCTGTCGCGCGCCATTTGTCGAAATAGAACCGGGACTGGTCCGGGTTCGGGTTGAAGAGCGACTCGCCGGCAGCCTCCTCAGCGTAGGCGAACACGTGGGACACGATGACGAAGTCCGCTCCCTGTTCGCCCACCCAGCGTACCAGGTCGGCCAGCCGGGCCACATTGCTGCGCATGAGCACGATTTCGGCGCCCAGCCGCACGCGCCCGCCGGAGACGTCGCCACCCTTGGACATTGCGGCGCTGCGTACGGCGGAGAAGGCCCGAGCCACGGATTCCAGATGCGCCGCGCCGTGCAGCGTGCCCCCGTCCGAGCCGTCCAGGGAATCAACCGAGATGCATACCGTGTCCAGGCCTGCGTCCAACAGCTCGCTTGCAGTTTCGGAGGTCATCAGGAGGCCGTTGGTCTGCATGGAGATGCCCGCGTCCCTGGACATGTGGCGTCTGGCGAAGCGCAGCATGTCAGCCAGTTGGGGATGCAGGAGCGGCTCGCCGACTCCGGCGAAAACAACGCGCGAGCACTGCCCGAGGCTCGGTTTCAGCCGTTCGAACAGTTCCAGCGGCAGGTCGCCTTCGCTTGCCGCGGAATCCATGACGGTCTTGACGCACATGCGGCAGCGCATGTTGCAGCGGGTGGTGGGCTCCACATGAATGATACGGGGATAAGCGCTCTCGGACATGTCCGGCCTCCGACGATGTTTCGTCCAGCATATGTCGCGTTGGGGTCTTGGTGCAAGAGGCATGACGAGAGCGGCGCGAGCTTCGCCGTGACAGCCGCTCCGGGGAATGCTAGGTTTGTCCGAACAAAATCGGGAGTGGTCGTATGGACTTGAGCTTTCTTACGGAGCTGGTGCTCATCCTGGCGATGAGCGTCGGCGTCCTGTTCTTCTGCCACAAGCTTGGAATCGCCCCCATCGTGGGCTTTCTCGTGGCGGGCGTGATGTGCGGGCCGGGCGGCTTCGGGTTGGTCAAATCCGTGCATCAGGTCGAGATGATGGCCGAGGTGGGCGTAGTGCTCCTGCTGTTTTCCATCGGCGTGGAGCTATCCGCATCGGAACTGATGCGGCTCAAACGCCCGGTGTTTCTGGGCGGCATGGTGCAGATAGGCCTTACCATCGCGGCCTTCGAGGCATTGTCCACCATGGCGGGATTCGAAGCCAAGAAGGGGCTCTTCCTGGGATTCCTGGCCGCGCTGTCCTCCACGGCCATCGTGCTGAAGGAACTCCAGAACAGGGCTGAGCTTGAAAGCCCCCATGGCCGCACCAGCCTCTCCATCCTTATCTTCCAGGACCTGGCCATCGTGCCCATGATGCTGGTCACCCCGTTCCTGGGCAACGCCACCGGAGATCTCGCCTCTTCGCTGGGAGGCATGTTGCTCAAGGGTCTTGGCGTGGTGGCCATCGTGCTCATACTGGCCAAGTACGTGGCGCCGCGCCTGTTCCTGACCGTGGCCCGCTCGCGCAGCCGCGAGTTGTTCCTGATGGCCACCATCGTGTTCTGCCTGTCCGTGGCGCTTCTCACGGCGAGCGTCGGGCTTTCGCTCTCCCTGGGCGCCTTCCTGGCCGGGCTGATGCTTTCCGAATCCGAATACGCCCTGAACGCCCTTGAGGGTGTGCTCCCCTTCAAGGACATCTTCACCAGCCTGTTCTTCGTTTCCGTCGGCATGCTGGTGGACGTGAACTACATTGCGCATCATCCGTTCATGGTACTCGGGGCTGCGGGAGCGGTCATCATCATCAAGACGCTGGGCGCTGGAGGGGCGGTGCTTATGCTCGGGTACCCCCTGCGAACGGCTATCGCGGGTGGCCTGGCTCTTGCGCAAGTGGGCGAATTTTCCTTCGTGCTGGCCAAGGTGGGCATGGACGCCCAGATATTCAGCCAGAATTCCTACCAGCTGTTCCTGGCCGCAAGCGTCATCACCATGGCCGTGACCCCCTGGCTCATCCAGTACGCTCCGGCTGTGGCCTCCAGAATCTGCGGGCATCCCAAACCGAAGGAAGAGCAGAGCGACGGCCACGAGCGGATGCATGACCACCTGATCATCGTGGGCTTCGGCCCCGGCGGGCAGCAGATCGCCCACGCGGCCAAGCGTTCAGGAATTCCGTATGTGGTGCTGGAAATGAACATCGACACCGTGAAGCGCGAGAAAAAGGCCGGGCAGCCCATCCGCTACGGAGACGCCTCGTATCCGGCGGTGCTGGAGCACGCCGACATCAAGAACGCCCGAGTTCTGGTGGTGGTCGTGTCCGACCCGACGGCCACCCGCCGCATGGTGGCCACGGCCAGAGGGCTCAGCAAGAATCTGCGCATCATCGTTCGAACCCGTTTCGTGGGCGAGGCCCAGGAACTTCTGGATCTCGGCGCGAGCGAAGTGGTGCCCGAGGAATTCGAGACCTCCATCGAGATTTTCACCCGCGTGCTGGTGGAGTATCTGGTCCCCAACCAGAACATCGAGCGCTTCATCCTGGAGGCGCGTGGGGCCAACTACCGCATGCTGCGCACTCCGGATTTGCCGGTCGACGGCCAGAAGCTCCTGACGCCGCAGCTCTCAGGCATGGACCTGGCCGTGTTCACCCTGGAGAAGAACGCCCCCCTGGCGGGCAAGACGTTGTTGGAATCCCAGGTCCGCAGGGAGCACGCCCTCACGGTGGTGGCAGTGAGCCGGGACGGCCAGACCCACATGAACCCGGACGGCGCTTTCCAGCTGCTTGAAGGGGACAAGGTCTACGTATTCGGCATGCAGGAGGACGTGGTGGAAAAATCCTGGCTGTTCTCCCACGCCTGATCGTAGAAATCTAAACACGAGCGGCGGTCCGGCACACAACCGGACCGCCGTTTTTTTCATCCATTTCGAGATGCTGTTAAGCTTCCTCTTCCAGGACCGCCAGTTCCATGTCCCCCCAGACGCCGATCTTGCCGCCCACCTGCACGAAGACGCCAAGCACGCCTGCCGGGGCCAGTTCCCTGGCGCGCTCCAGCACCAGGGGCAGGTGGTCCGCGCTCTTGGCCAGGTTGCCGAGCGTGGTGGCCGCAGCGTCGGCTATGGAGCCGCTTCGGGACTTGACCGTCACCAGGTCAGCCGCTCCGAAGGACAGCGAATGCCCGATGGTGGCCGAGGAGCCGCACAGGGCCACGGGGAAATCCCCGGGTGCGAGGCGCAGAGCCAGCCGCGCCCCCTGAATGGGTTCGGCCAGGAGTGCCACGATGCGCTCGCGCGTGGAGTGCACGTAGATGTCGCCGCCGTTCTCCACCAGGATGTCCGGCGACTCGCCCGCGAAACGGTCGGCCACGGCCTGGGCCACTGTTCCGGCAACGGCAGCCATGGGACCGACCTGGCAGGCGAGGGCGGCGGCCAGCATGGCCCGTGCGATGGGCGGCGCGTGCGTGTCAGGCGCAAGCGGAGTCAACGATGTGGCGAAGTCGGGATGCAAGAGGATATAGTTCTTGAGTTCCCCCCGGATGGTGCTCAGGTATCCGGCGACCTCCTGTGTTCTTTCCTGCTCAAAGCCTCTGCGCGCCGTGATGCGCAGGTCGGATTCCTCCACCACCACGGTGAAGGACGCCTCGTCCGGAGAGCGGCTGACTGGGGGGCGGTATCCCCGGTGGGTGTCGCGGTAGATCATGCGGCTGCCTGTTTATTTCGCGCCTGGGCGCGTCTGGTGAAGAATTTGTCGATTTCAACTACCGCCACCACCGAGGCCGCCATGGCCAGCATGTCCATGAATTCATGAGGAGAGAGCGGTTCCGTGTCCACGATCCATTCCAAGGCGGGCAGGTAGACCACGCCGATCTGGAGCAGCACGGCGGCACACAGCGCGGCGAACAGCGCGGGGTTTCCCAGAGGATTCAGCGTGAACGCCGAGAGCGTGAACGAGCGGGAGTTGAAGGCCTGGAAGAACTGGAAGAAGACCAGCACGCACAGAGCCAGCGTCCTGGCTTTTGCCAGGGCAGTTGTTTCGTCCAGTCCGGCGGCCAGGGCCTGGGTGTGCATGTCCTTGAAACCCCACATGGCCGCGAGGGCCATGAGGCCACCCACGATCAACACGCGGCGCAGGATGAGCGAGTCCAGCAGACCTTCGCCGGGGTTTCGCGGAGGGCGGTTCAGGAGTTGCGGCTCCCCGCGCTCGAAGGACAGGGAGACGTCCAGCAGCGCGGAGGTGACGAAGTTGAACCACAGGATCTGGGCGGGCGTGAGCGGCAGGGGCCACCCCAGGAGCACCGAGGCCACGATGCAGCAGAGTACGCCGAATCCGCCCGCCAAAAGGTAGAGCGTCACTTTCCTGATGTTCTCGTACACGATGCGCCCCTCTTCCACGGCTGCGAAGATGGTGGCGAAGTTGTCGTCGGCCAGGATCATGTCCGAGGCGTCGCGGGCCACGTCCGTGCCTGCCTTGCCCATGGCGATGCCGATGTGGGCCGCCCGAAGGGCGGGGGCGTCGTTGACGCCGTCGCCGGTCATGGCCACGATTTCGCCGTGACGGATCAGTTGCCGGGTGATGCGCAGCTTGTGTTCCGGGGCCACCCGAGCGAAGACCGACACCTCGGGCACCGCCTGGAAAAGCTCGTCGTCGCTCATGGCTTCGATGTCGCGCCCGCTGAGCGCCTTGGGTCCCCCGCTTGCCTCTCCGTCCCCGATCCCGATGCTCCTGGCGATGGCCCTGGCCGTAACCACGTGGTCGCCGGTTATCATCACGGTGCGGATGCCCGCCCGGCGGCAGCCTTCCACGGCGGGGACGGATTCCTCGCGCGGCGGGTCGATGATGCCTTGCAGCCCGATGGGCCGGGCTCCGGCAGCGGTTTCCGGGGTGATGCGCGCCGGAGGATCGCCGCCGGGAAGCTCCTTGACGGCCATGGCCAGCACGCGAAGGCCCTCCCCGGCGTACTTCTCGGCGCGGGCGGAAAACTCCCCGGCCCGGCAGAACGGCGCGCCGCCCTGGGCGCAGAGTTCCAGAATCCTGTCGTGGCCGCCTTTCACATACAGGAGGTTTTTGCCGCCCAGGGAATGAACCGTGGCCATGAAGCCTCGTTCGGATTCGAAGGGCAGCACGGCCAGGCTGGGGGTTGCCGCCGCTTCCGTCTCGGGGTCCAGTCCGGCCTTCATGGCCGCCACGATGAGCGCGCCTTCGGTCGGGTCTCCATTGACCTG
>JBKICU010000044.1:0-73476 GCA_046566965.1 Acidobacteriota bacterium | reverse complement strand
TGAGGGCCAGGAAGGCCTCGGGGTAGGTCTCGAAGGAGACGATGGTGGCGGTGGGTTCGGCCTTCTTGGCGTTCTGCTCGGAGGTGGAGCCCTTCACGGAGCCGATCTTCTTGCTGGCCAGGTCCTTGACGGCCTTGATGGGTCCGCCCTTCTTCACCAGCAGGCGCTGTCCGGTCATGAAGTAGGTGATGGAGAAGTCGATCTGGCCCTCGCGGTCCTTCTTGTGGGTCATGGTGGCGGCCACGATGTCCACTTCACCCTGGGTGAGCATGGGGATGCGGGTGGAGGAGGTGACGGCCTTGACGTCCAGCTTGACGCCCAGCTTGTCGGCCAGGAACTTCATGATGTCGATTTCGAAGCCGACGATCTGGTTGGTCTTTTCGTCGACATAGCCGAAGGGGGGCTGGGAGTCCTTGACGCCCGCGACCAGGGTGCCCCTCTTCTTGATGTCTTCGATTTTGCCCGCGAATGCGGGGGATACCAGGAAAGCCAGGACCAGGATGGCCGTAAGAGCCGTGGCAAGACGCTTCATCGAAATCTCCTCCGGTTTGAATTGGTGTGTTAGAGGATTTCCCTGAGGAACGCGCGGGTGCGTTCGTGCTTGGGGTTCTTGAAGAATTCCTGCGGCGGCCCTTCCTCGATGATTTCCCCGCCGTCCATGAAGATGATGCGGTCGGCAACCTCGCGCGCGAAGCCCATCTCGTGGGTGACGCAGAGCATGGTCATGCCGTCGCGGGCCAGGTCCTTCATGACGTTCAGGACCTCGTTGATCATTTCGGGGTCCAGGGCCGAGGTGGGCTCGTCGAAGAGCATCACCTTGGGCCGCATGGCCAGGGCGCGCGCGATGGCCACGCGCTGCTGCTGGCCGCCGGAGAGCTCCGCCGGGTACTTGTGGGCCTGGTCGTGGATGCCCACGCGCTCCAGGAGGTCAAGGGCCAGGCGTTCGGCCTCGACCTTGTCCATCTTGCGCACCTTGACCGGCGCCAGGCTCACGTTTTTCAGCACCGTGAGGTGCGGGTACAGGTTGAACTGCTGGAACACGATGCCGATTTCGGAGCGCAGCTGGTTCACGTCCATGCTGCGGTCGTGGATGTCCTTGCCGTCGAAGAGGATGGTTCCGCGCTGGTACTCCTCAAGACGGTTGACGCAACGGATGAGCGTGGACTTCCCCGAGCCGGACGGGCCGCATATGACCAGCACCTCGCCCTGTTCGACGTACTCCTCAATGCCCTTGAGGACGTGGAAATCCCCGTACCATTTGTGGACATCCTTGAACTCGATCATGGGCATCGGGCTGTTTCCTCCTGGGTGACGTAATCGGGCTGATTTGCAAAAACAGGCAAACCAAGGAAGCTTACCCGGTTACGTGCGCATGTCAAGGTCGGAGCTCGTCAGCCTGCGCGCCGCCTCAGTTCCCGACCTTCATCATGGGCGAGTCGAAGGGCCTGCCCCCGTAGTTGTGGAAAACCTGCCCGTCCTTCACGAAGTAGATGCTCGGATCCTCGGAGGAGCTCATGGTCTTTCCGTCGATCACGAAGGGAAACCAACCCCGGACGACTTTGCCGCGCTTGTCGTCCCAGTGGTAGAACACCGCGTAGCGGTCGCCCTTCTTGACCAGCCAGTAGTTGAAGACATGGGGGCGGTTGAAGTTCCCGGGCGGGATGCGCCGCCAGTATCCCATGAGCAACGGGTCCGGCGGACTGTTCACCGTGCAGAAAACCGTGGGCTCTCCTGAGATGTCGGCCCTGGTTATGGGCGAACACGCGCACAAGAGCAGCACGGCCAGCAATGCGGAAAGCATCAGGGGGGACGGCGGTCTTTTCATGCGGATACCTCCGGGTTTTCACGGTTGGTGACAAGCGCCACGGTCAGGCCGACACAGGCCACGGGGCAGGCCAGTTGCAGGCGCAGGCAGGCCTTCCCGGAATCGCCGCCGATGCGCTGGCCGTCCGGCGCTGACGGGCAGGCCGGTACGGGACGCATGCGGGTGACGACAGTGGTGCACAGATAGCGTCCGATGATCCCCAGGATGTCCAGGACATCCGCCAGCGCCTCCTCGGGCGTTCGTTCTCCACCGTCCCCTCGAGTGCGGGTTTGGCTCAGGGCGTCGAGCATCTCGCGCCCGAGATGGAGCGTGAAACGCATGGCGGTATGGGCGTCCAGGGGGATTTGCAGGGTGTGTTGCAGAGGCAGGGATTCCAGGAGCCGTTCGTCCAGCGCGGCCTTTGCCTTCAGCGGCAAATGGGCGAAACGCAGGAAGGCCCGCTCCAGGGTGTCCACCAGCGTCTCCAGGGCTGCGCTGGCGCAGTGGCCCTCGAACAGCTTGGCCAGGGCGGCCTCGCGGGCTTTTTCCAGCGCGGCGTAATCGTTCAGGCATTCGCAGAATTGCCGGGTATTCAGGTGGCCGAGGGTCAAAAGCGCCTCGCCCAGGTGCACCAGATGCACCTGCTGGCGAAACAGCAGGGCGTCCATGTCGCGCCTTCTGGCGAATCCAAGGGAAACCGCCAGCATGCCGAAGGTGAGGTCCGTTTCGCGCTGGCGCGCGAGAATCTCCTCCACCTGGCCGGGGGTTAGCACGCCGCTTTCCACGGCCAGGTCGCCCAGACGGCGGTTGGCCTCGGCCTGGTAGGCCGCGGCCTCGTCGATCTGGGCCTGCGTGACCACGCCGCGCCCCAAGAGATAGTGGCCCAGAAACTGGAAGCTCATGGTTTCTCCGGTGAGATGCCTTTCCCGTCGGCGGCGCCCGGGGAGAGCTCCGTGTCGTCAAGGATGGTCGTGGTGAGCATTTCGGTTATGCGCCGCCGGAACTCAAGAGCTTCCTTGAAGTCCGGGCGGACGGCCAGGGCCTTGTCCAGGGAACGCAGGGCCGCGCGCAGCCGTCCCTTCTCGAACAGGGCGCGCGCCAGATTGTAACGCAGATGGTCGTCGTCGGGACTCAGTCGCAGGGCCTTGCCGTAGTGGCTCAGGGCCTGGTGGTACATATGGTTTCTGCGAAGCTTGATGCCGAATTCGTTGAACAGGTGCTTGTATTCCGGGTCGCTAGCGCCCTCCACCCGGGAGAGCTTGCGGAAAACGATGTCGGCGTTGTCCGGATCGCCCCGGTCCAGGTAGGTCAGCCCCAGGCCGAAGGAGGCCCGGATGTGGTCCTCGTCCAGGCGCAGGGCGTTCTTGAATTCGAATTCGGCGGTGAAGAGCTGGCCTTCCTTGCGGCAGCGCTCGGCGGAGTCCACGGCCTGCTCGAGCGCGGCCAGGGCCGGCAGCACCTTGTTCAGGTAGATGTGCGGGGCGGGAACGAACTTCTTGAGAAGGTCCTCGCGCGAGACCATGCGCTTGTTGCCTTGCGGGATGAACTCGGAACTCAGGGACCGGCACGCCATCATGCCGTCTTCGGCCTCCTCGGCGTAGACGTAGATAGTCTGCTTGACCCGGCGTTTGGTGGCCCCGAAACCGACCGAGGTTGTCGTCTCGGTGGCGAAGACCCCGCGGACTGCCTGGCTCGCGGTGCTGGCTGGTTCGGTGGGCATGATGATGGTCCGATTTTTAAGCCAAGGCGGTCCGCTTGTCCAGGACAACGGCGCGACGCAATTTGCTGATGACCGGCAATGCGGCCTGAGCTAAGGTTCCCCTGCCATGAAACAAGATCTCGAAAAATTGCGAATCGATCGGTCCGGGCAGGGTACGGCGGGCGTGCGAAGGCGTTCCCGCAAATGGATCTGGTTTGCCGCGTTGGCCATCGTGCTGTCGGCGGCTTTCCTGCTGATGCCCCGCAAGCACGAGGTGGAGACTTCGCCCGCGGTGATGGTGCATCCCACGCGGGCGCTGACCCTGGTGAACGCCACGGGATACGCCGTGGCCGACCGCAAGGCCGCCCTGGCCTCCAAAGTGACCAGCAGGCTGGTGTGGCTGGGCGTGGAGGAAGGCAGCCGCGTCAAGGAAGGCGACGTGCTGGCGCGCCTGGAGAGCGACGACGTGAGCGCCTCCCTCAAGCAGGCCGAGGCCGATCTGGCCGCCGCGCGCTTCCGGGTGGACCAGGACAACGCCGAGCTTGTGGATGCCAAGCTCAACCACGACCGCTTCGAGCAGCTGGAAAAGCGCGCCGTGGTGGCCCGATCCGAGTACGACCAGGCCGTGGCCCGCTACCGCAAGGCCCAGGCCGCCCACGAGAACTCCCTCCGGGCGCTGGAGGCGCGCAAGGCCGGGTTGGAATTGGCCCGCGCCAACAAGGAATACACGGTGCTGCGCGCTCCGTTCGACGCGGTGGTGCTCACCAAGAGCGCGGACGTGGGCGACATCGTTACCCCCATCGGCGCAAGCAGCACGGCCAAGGCCTCGGTGGTGACCATCGCGGACCTTGGGTCCCTGCAGATCGAGGCCGACGTGTCCGAATCAAACCTCGCGAAAATCCGCCAGGGCCAGCCCGTGGAGATCATGCTGGACGCCTACGGGGAGGAGCGCTTCCCGGGCTACGTGCACATGATCGTGCCCACGGCGGACAAGACCAAGGCCACGGTGATGGTCAAGGTGCGCTTCGACCAGCTGGACCCGCGCGTCCTGCCCCAGATGAGCGCCAAGGTGGCCTTCCTGGAGCGCGCGCCCAAAGCCGAGGAGCGCGCCCCCAGGCTGGCCGTGCCCGTGAAGGCCGTGGTCGAGCGCAGCGGCGGCCAGGCCGTGTTCGTGGTGGACGCGGGCGTTGCCCGGCTGACCCCGGTGAAGACCGGGCAGATGCTTGGGGATATGTTGGAGATTGTGGATGGGTTGAAGTCCGGCGAGCGCGTGGTGATATCGCCCCCTGACGCCCTCAAGAACGGCGACTCCGTGGCCGCCGCCGGCAAGCCATGAGCCCCGACGCCCTGATCGAGATACGCGGCCTGGCCAAGTCCTACCAGCGCGGGGGGCAGGTCATCCCGGTGCTGACCGACATCTCCTTCGACATCGAGCGCGGGGAGTTCCTGGCCCTGATGGGCCCGTCCGGGTCGGGCAAATCCACGCTGCTCAACTGCCTGGCGGGCATCGACCGAGCCGACGCCGGGCAGATCGTGGTGAACGGGCAGGACATCACCCTGCTGGACGAAACAGAACTGGCCGAGTGGCGCAGCCGCAGCGTGGGCTTCATCTTCCAGTTCTACAACCTGATTCCGGTGCTCACCGCCCTGGAGAACGTGGAGCTTCCGCTCCTGCTCACGGATCTCACGCGCCGCGAGCGGCGCGAGCACGCCCAGTCCGCCCTGGCCGCCGTCGGCCTGGAGGACCGCATGGACCACTACCCGGCACAGCTCTCCGGCGGGCAGCAGCAGCGCGTGGCCATCGCCCGGGCCATCGTCACCGATCCGGACATCCTGGTTGCCGACGAGCCCACAGGCGACCTGGACCGGGTCAGCGCCGAGGACATCCTGCACCTGCTGGACCGCCTGAGCAGCGAACTGGGCAAGACCATCATCATGGTCACCCATGACCCGCGCGCCGCGCAGCAGGCCCACGTGCTGCGCAACCTGGACAAGGGGGAGCTGTCCCGTGTTGCTGATCCGGCTGGCCATTAGGAACGCCTTCCGGCACAGGCTGCGCTCGTTTCTGACCATCCTGGGCGTCATGGTGGCCATCCTGGCCTTCGGACTTCTGCGCACGGTTATCGACGCCTGGTACGCCGGGGTGGAGGCCAGTTCCGCCAACCGGCTGGTGACGCGAAGCTCCGTGTCGCTCATGTTCTCGCTGCCCATGGCCTACAAGGACAAGATCCGCGCCGTGCCCGGCGTCACCCAGGTGTGTCAGGGCAACTGGTTCGGCGGCATCTACATCGACGAGAAGAACTTCTTCGCCAACTTCGCCTACGAGCCGCAGACCCTCCTGGAACTGTATCCGGAATACGTCATCGACGACCCCGCGCAGCGCTCGGACTTCCTGCGCGACCGCAAGGGCTGCCTGGTGGGGGTGAAGCTGGCCAAGCGCTTCGGCTGGAAGGTCGGCGACAACATCACCCTTCGCGGCACCATCTTCCCCGGCGACTGGGTGATGACCGTGCGGGCCATCTACCGGGGGGCGCGCTCCGGCACGGACGAAAGCCAGCTGTTCCTCCACTGGGCCTACCTGGACGAGACCCTGCGGGTGAATTCCCCGGCGCGGGCGGGGCAGGTGGGCTTCTACCTGGTGGGCATAAACGACCCGAGCAAGGCCGCCGAGATTTCCCGCGCCGTGGACGCCCAGTTCGCCAACTCCCTGGCCGAGACCCTCACCGAGACCGAAAAGGCCTTCCAGATGAGCTTCGTGTCCATGTCCGAGGCCATCATCCTGGCCATCCGGCTGGTGAGCTTCGTGGTGGTGCTGATCATCCTGGCGGTGTCGGCCAACACCATGGCCATGTCCGCCAGGGAGCGCACCGGGGAGTACGCGGTGCTGAAAACCCTGGGGTTCAGCGCACGGACCGTGGCGCTTCTCATCGCGGGCGAGGCCCTGGTGATCAGCCTGACCGGCGCGGGCCTGGGACTTCTGCTCATCCTGCCCTGCGCCGAGGCTTTCGGCACGCTCATGACCGATTTCTTCCCGGTGTTCGCGGTCTCGCGCGAGACGATCATCTATGGCGTGGTGGCGGGGCTGGCCGTGGGCATCCTGTCGGGAATCTATCCGGCCATGTACGCGGCCAGGGTGCGCATCGCGGTGGCGTTGCGGAAGGTGGGCTGAGACAATGGCCATCCCGCTCAGTTATTCCTGGCGAAACCTGCTCACCCGCAGGGCTACCACGATACTTACCGCCGGAGGCATGGCCCTGGTGGTGTTCGTGTTCACGGCCACGCTCATGCTGGCCGAGGGCCTTCGCCAGACGCTCGTCTCCACGGGCAGCCCGGACAACGTGGTGGTGATGCGCAAAAGCTCCGAGACCGAGGTGCAGTCCACCCTGGAGCGCCAGGTGGCCCAGGTGGCCGCCACCCAGCCCCAGGTGGCCGTGGACGTGCAGGGGCGGCTTCTGGCCGCGCGCGAGATCGTTATCCTCATCTCGCTGGCCAAGCGCGGCAGCGGCGCGGCCTCCAACGTGGTCATCCGGGGCATAGGCCCGGCCTCGCTGGAGCTTAGGCCCCAGGTGAAGCTGGTGGCCGGGCGCATGCCCGAGCCCGGCTCCACGGAGATCATGGTGGGGCAGAGCGTGCTCTCGAAGTTCGCGGGCGTGGCTCTTGGCCAGTCGCTCACCTTCGGGCAGCGCGAGTGGACCGTGGTGGGCGTGTTCGATGCGGGCAATACGGGATTCGCATCGGAAATCTGGGGCGACGCGGAGCAGCTCATGCAGGCGTTTCGCCGCCAGAGCTATTCGGTGGTGGTGGCCAGGCTCAAGACTTACGACGATTTCGATGCATACCGGACGTCCGTGGAGTCGGACCCAAGGCTCCAGGCCGAGGTGAAGCGGGAGCGCCAGTATTACGAGGACCAGTCCAAGGCCTTGTCGCGCTTTCTGCGGGTTCTGGGCATATCGCTTACGGCCATTTTCTCCATCGGGGCCATGCTCGGGGCCATGATCACCATGTATTCGGCGGTGGCCACGCGCATCGGCGAGATCGGCACCATGCGCGCGCTGGGATTCAAGCGCCGGGCCATCCTGGCGGCGTTTCTGGCGGAATCTTTGCTGCTGGGCTTTCTGGGCGGCGCGACAGGACTCTTCTTCTCGGCCTTCCTGTCCTTCATGACCTTCTCCACCACCAACTTCCAGACCTTCGCGGAGCTGGCCTTCAGGTTCACGCTCACCGGGGAGATCGCCCTGTGGTCCATGGGCTTCGCGCTGTTCATGGGGGTCAGCGGCGGGCTCCTGCCCGCGCTTCGGGCGTCTCGCCTGAACATCGTGGAGGCGCTGCGGTCGGGGTGAGGAAGATAGGTGGGATGGCTTTTCACTCTTAAAGGAGCTTGCACATGACGCGCTCTGTGTTTGTTCTGTCTAATCTGTGCCTGTTTCTGTGTGCGAACGCCCGGTGGGTTCATGCCGAACGCATCACGTATGAAGAAGCCATTGGCGCGCTTGAAGGCGCACAGAGGCTTCGGCAAGACCAGTTGAAGCTTTGGCGTGGGGAATCGGATGTTCTTCTGAAGCAGTTGAGCAAGAATCCACCCGGACCTGGGTGGGCCAGTTTCGGATGGTCGAGCAACCTGGACGCGGGGGACATCGATACCCTCTGGAAACTCCTGTACCTAGCCAAGCAGCTCGGCTTGCCCGGACGCGAGGACATGGATCCCAGGCTGATACTGTTCAACATAGCGCACCGCTACGAGCGTGTTGCGCAACAGAGATCGGCCTTAATGCAAGACGCCCCGATATATTTGAGAGGGCTTGCGGGGATGCCGGAGTATACCAGATACATGGAACTGTCAGGCGAGAGAGATCGTCTGGAAGTAAAGGCAATGCTGCTCGCGGTGTCCTATCTGAAGCAGGAATCCGGCGCGGATGCGCTTGCGCCGGACGCATGGAAGAATTCCATGACCGAGACAGCGCCCCAGTTCATCCACTTCAGAAAGAGCGTTGAGGGTCTCCATGTGGAAGCGCAGGCATTAGCCCGGCGGTACGGGGCGGACATCACCCGGAATTGGCCGGGTTATCTGGCCAACCTCCTGGAAGATGTCCGGGCCAGGGCCGATCAGTGGTCGATGGCCCAGGCCGCGGACATCTCGGAGAACACCCCCAAGGACGGGCTCCGCTGGATAACGGACCTGTTCCGGGAGGACGAAACAGCCGACAAAATGCTTCGAACGTACTTCCTGGAGGACGACGCAAACCCGGCGTATACAACCCAGGAGCGGCAGCTTGCCCGCAAGGTCATTCGGGCGTTGGATGCCTACCGCGAGGAGTCTTACAGGTTTGACCTCACGCCATTAGTAAATAAGACTGAAGAACTGCACGACGCCAAATAATCTGTGTTCGTTTATTGGCCGTTCCATTGGCCGGGGAACATCTTCTTGACATAACCGGGGTTCGGCCAGGGTTCCCCTGCGCGCTCCTTTTCGAGCAGCTTGCCGAATCCGTTCCGGTATCCCGCTTCAGCCCTGAAGGGGTCGCCCTTGGCCATGTTGTAGTACTTTCGTGACACCATGGAGCCGAGCAAGCTGCCGAAATTCGGGTCGGCCATGGCTGTTTTCCAGGCGTTCTCGTCGAGGAGTTGCTTTGGCTCTTTTGGGTTGCTCGAATTAGGATAGTTCGGGTTGTCTCTCCCTCTGCGACGGGGTCGGCCGCAGTTGCCGGAGTCCATTGAGGTAGGGACAACCCATCATCATAGCCCGTTTGCGCCAGTTTATAATGGAGATGGTCGATCCAGCTGAATGGTTTATCGTCCAATTCCGATTCGTTGTAAGCCATTATTCTTCTTCTCTGGTCCGTGTTCACGAACGATTGTTGCCTCATAAGAGCGTGGATTGAGAGTTTGTCCCGACGTGTCTGAACATATTACGGATGATAGTCTGCGAGAGCGTCCTCCTTCGTCTGGGGTGGCCTGGAGGATTCTCTTCATAAGCGGGTAAAAATCCACCCACATAGCGCTATGTGGGAAAATAGTCGCTATCAGAATGATTTTCCGTGGCGGAGTGCAGGCCGGGGTGAGTTGCAAGGCGAAAGAGGGTGATCAGCAAAGCGAAAGGCCCCGGACGGCCGATCCGTCCGGGGCCTGCGCGTGGAGACTCCGGCAGCGCATGTGGGCGGCGATTGCCGGAGTGGGCAGGAGGGCGTTCCCGGGCTTCTTCAGCCGGCCGCACGGGCTGTACAGTGCGGCTTGGACCAAGCGGCGGCCACGAGATTGTCCGTGTGCGGCCCCGCATCCGGGAGTCCTGTCCTGCCGGGCTGAAGGGGTGGTGGGGGTCCCCTTCAGCCCCTTATCGGGGGGGGGCAGGGCAGGGATCAGGCTGCGCTTCTCTTCTCCCAGTCGCGCAGCGCAAGCTTGAGCGCCCCTACGGTGAAGGTGTCGCAATCGAGCTTGCGGATGACCTTCTTCAGCAAGGGGTGCAGGTCTTCATTGCTCAGGGTGTAGCAGTCGTACACGGTCATGCCCGGGAGCATCGAGGCCAGGGCGGTCAGGCATTGCTTGCTGTAGTCGCATCCTGCGGCCCATCCTCCGGCCTGGACCACCACGTCGTCCTCGATGCGCAGGTCGACCCGGATGGAGTTCTTGCAGGTGGTGCAGCCGTGCATGCCCGAAGCGTTGGGGTTTTCCACGCCGATGACCAGCTCCGCAATTCCGTTGTCGCAGGGAGGTGCGGGCTGCTGCACGTCGTCACAGGGGGCTTCGGCCTGCGCGGGTTCCGCCACGGGTGCTGCCTGGGCAGTCATCACGGGCGCCGCCGCCTTCCCGGGAGCCCGGGGAGCCTTGGGGGCGTTCGCCGGTGGGGCCTCGATGCCGAGTTCACGGCGCACTTCGTCCAGGTCGATTATCCTCGGGTCCACCAGGTTGAAGCCGCAGCTGCCGCCCCAGTCCTGGTCGTCCGCGAAGGCATCGGCATAACGCACGTCGTCCAGGATCAGGAAATCCTCTTCGCCCAGGATGCGGTCCCAGCGGTGCACGAAGAAGTCGAACCGTGAGGGATCGTATTCGGTGACGTTCGTCCAGGTCCAGGTCATGTGGCAGTATTCGTCGTCATATCCCAAAAGCGCCAGGTAGCGTGCCTTGCTCTCCAGGTAGTGACGCCGGCGCAGCAGGACGGCGGACTTGGGAATGGCCGAGGAGTCGAAGGGGAGGTTCTCGCCGCCCAGGTTGACCCGCACGGAGCATTCGTCGTCGAACTTCATGCCGCAGGTGCTGGTGTTGCCGTTGCGCCACCAGTGTATGTACTTCTTGGTGTAGAACTTGCGCCCCAGTTCCTGGATGCGCTCGACGGTCTTGGATGACACGGGATGCAGCGACAGATCGCAACGACGTCCCGAGATGGTGAGTGTAAGAGTCATGTCCCTTCCTCCTCGCGTGTAGTGTCGGGAGCGCCCGGCTCCCTCGGTTGGGGTTCAGGGGCTGCCCACGCCCCGCTTGTGAAAAAAAGAGCACAAACCGGGCCAAACTATAAAATACATTAAATCAGCATGTTGCAAATTTGGGGTTTCAGCTTCCGAATCCTCGAGACGAAAAAATCGTCCGCATCGGATTGACCGCAAGGAACTTGGGGGGCAAACTGGGGTCGTGGTGGCGTGAGGTCCGGGGGGGCCTCGAAAGGGGCGGTATGAAAAATCTGGGGAAACCCTTCCCGTGCACGTCCATGTGTTCCTTCATCATGGACAGCGTTGCCGACGGCGTCTTCACCATCGATCTGGACTGGAACGTCACGTTCCTGAACCGCGCGGCTCAAGCGATCACCGGCGTCAGCGAGGGCGATGCCCTGGGCCGCAAATGCTGGGAACTGTTCCGTACCGAGAACTGCAAGGACGTGTGCGTGCTGCGCTCCTGCATTCAGGACGACTGCCACATCGCGCACCGCATCATGAACGTGCGCCGCCCGGACGGTGTCACCGTGCAGGTGAGCGTCAGCGCGGCTCCCCTCAAAGACCATTCCGGCAGGATCATCGGCGGGGTGGAGACCTTGCGCGACCTGAGCGCCGAAGGCGGCGTGGAGCGCATCCTCGGGTGTGCGTCCTCCAGTGATTTCTGCACCACGGACCCCCATCTGTCGGAGCTGGTGCGCATCCTGCCGCAGATCGCCGAGAGCGACTCCACGGTGCTGCTGCTCGGCGAATCGGGCACCGGAAAGGAACTCTTCTCGCGGGCCATCCACCGGCTCTCCGGGCGCTCCTCCGGGCCGTTCGTGGCTGTCAACTGCGGCGCGCTGCCCGAACATCTGATGGAATCCGAACTGTTCGGCTACAAGGCCGGAGCCTTCACCGACGCCCGGCGGGACAAGCCGGGACGCTTCCAACTGGCCGACGGAGGCACGCTGCTCCTGGACGAGGTGGGAGACCTGCCCTACGCGCTGCAATCCAAGATCCTGCGCGTCCTGCAGGAGCGCATGTTCGAGCCGCTGGGCGGGGTGGAGAGCGTCTCCGCAGACGTGCGCGTGATAGCGGCCACCAACCGTGACCTGGCCCGCATGGTGGAGGAGGGGACCTTCCGGGGCGACCTGTACTACAGGCTGAACGTGGTGCAGCTCACCCTGCCGCCCCTGCGGGAGCGAAGCCAGGACATCCCCCTGCTGGTGGAGCACGCCCTGGCCCGCAGACGCCGGTCCCTGGGCAAGGACATCCGGGGCGTGTCGGTCGAGGTTATGCGAATCCTGACGCGCTACGGGTATCCGGGCAACATCCGGGAGCTTGAGAACATCCTGGAGTACGCCTGTATTCTGTGTCCCGGGGGCCTCATTCAGGTCGATCATCTGCCGCGGACCCTGCGCCCGGCCATCCGTCCACAGGCGGGAGACGCCCCGCTGACCATGGACGAGGTGCGCTACCACGCCGCCGTGAAGGCCGTGAAGCGCAACATGGGCAACCGCAACGCCGCCTGCCGGGAGCTCGGCATCACCAAGGATACCTTGAGGAAAATCCTCCGCCTGGGGCAAGGGGACGAAAAATAAGTCTGTCCGGCGGGGGGACCCAAATATTCGTCCGTCTGCGCAGCGGCCTTCGTCCCGCCAGATACAATCCGGAAAAGAAGGGCGAAAAATATCCGTGCCGACCGGGTGTGCATCGTGCGCATGGACGGGCTGTGAACGCTCGTCATGTTTTTAGTTGCATTTGGATTGAAATGCTTTACAAGTTCTTGGCAGAAAGGCGTACACAGGCACGCTGGGCAAAAAGGTGTTCCGTGCGGTATTCTTGTTTGATGGTTTACTTGAGCACAAAATACCTTTAAGCATTGCCAACAAGGAAGCACGCCCATGAGCATGATGGACACAGTCAAGCAGGGCATCGCCCGCCTTGCACGCGACCACGGCGGTCCCTCGGCCCTGGCCGAGAAGGCCGGCGTCGGGCAACCGAACGTCTCCAAGTTTCTCTCCGGCAAGGCCGTTCCGCGCTTCGACACCGTGGCCCGAATCCTGGAGACCCTTGGGGCGCGCATCCTTTTTCCCGACGAGGAGCGCGACACCACCAAGCCGGTGGTCTTCGTGGCCGCCAGGAAGTCCGGGGGCGTGGCGGACTTCGCCAACCAGCCTTCCGCCGAGAACTATATGGCCATTCCCCTGGCCCAGGGGGCAGTGGCCGCCGGCCCGGGCCTCATCCCCGAGGATGCCGTGCGTGGTTGGGTGCTGGCCATGAAGGACCAGGCCTCCATCCGCTACCGCACCAATCTGGTGGCCATGGAAGTGGGCAAGGGACAGGAATCCATGGTGCCCACGCTGCACCCCCAGGACATCGTTCTCGTGGACCGCGACGATTTCCGACCGGAACCTGACGGTTCCATCTTCCTGGTGCGCGAGCCCGGCCCGGACGCCGAGGTCGCGGTCAAGCGCGTCTACACCAGCCGAAAGGAAGGGCAGACCCTGCTCACCTACGTGTCGGACAACCCGGACAAGCGCTTCTATCCTCCGTCCGTGCACAGCCTGGAATCCGATTTTCACGGCGATCTGCGCCGCGCCATCGTTGGGCGCGTGGTCTGGGCCTGGTCGGACATGACCCGCAAGTAGGCTTTTGCTCCGAGCTCCAGGGCGGTCGACGCCATACGCGCGCCGAATCGGGCCTGCCGTCCCTTGGTCCGACCGTTCGCTGACCTGCGGGCCTGGCTCGTGCCAGCCGTATCGATCCGACGCTCCATGCCGGGCGTGCTGTGCGCCGGGGTCCTGTCCCAGGTCCGGGCCCGTTCCTGCGCGCCGGGTCGTGTCGTCCCCGCATCCGGTCCGAGGCCTGGTGCCATGTGCGGCCGGGCGCGCCAGCCGAGTACGTTTCCATTCCCACATCAGTTCCTGCATTGTGACGTGAGCAGCGCCGAGGCTTCGTCGAGTTCAGCCGCACACTTCGTATAGCTTGTGGGGTCGGCGGCGGCCTCTCCTGGCCCTGCCCCATGATCCCTTCGCAAGCAGGAAGCGCCTTCCCGCGGGCGCGCCGTTCATCGAACCTGCCGCAGTGTACCTGTCTGCATCATCGCCCGGTCCCGGTCTCTCGTGCCACGGGCGGCCATCCGCACCCGATGGATCCCGCCGCACTATGTCCCAGGTTCGCCTTCGTTCCTTGGTGCGAGAACTATCCGCCTGCCGCCGCTCCGTCCCCGGGCGAAGTCGGGATGCGATGCGTGTCCGGGGCGATTCCCGCGCGTATAGATGCCGTGAATGATTTCGGCAGGACGGTGCCGATGTTAGGGTATACTCACCCATAATAAATTCCTTAAAGAAATATGTGTGCGCATGGGTTGGCAATATTTGGCTTAAATACTCTGTATTCTGACGTATTCGTATAATTCAAGTTGTCTTGACAAAAATAATAAAAAGAATAAATTCGGGACACGTTATGCGAGCCCGACAGGGCAGACGCGGTGAGGCCGGTACCAGAAGACCCAAGGCGCAATGCGTTCTGGAGCCCAAAAAAGCGGGCAAGGCGGGTGTGAGGGAAGGCTGCAATCCAAGCGGTCCGAGCGGTTGCATGGCGAAATTGTCCACAAAATCAGGACGACCCCGAAGCCGGTGAGGGGTAACCCACCCGGCCCCCCGCACACCTCCCCGGGGGAACCAGGAACACGCATGGATGAACGGGCCGGAGCGTAAAATGAGCCAGGGTACGCTCCGGCCCACTATAACAGGGAGTTCCCGCATGCCGGGTCCAGAGGAAGTCGGTTCGGCGGACAAGCCTGCCCCGATCCTGAGCTCCGCCGGTGAGCCCGGGTTGGAAGCCGGAGGGCGCAGCTCATGATCGACCCAAGATGTTCGGACTGCGTCCACTGGGACAGCAGGGACTGGGTGGTGGGCTACTGTCAGGAAATCACGGACCATGTGCGGCACGATCCCGTCCTGTGCATTGAGGGGCTCGCCTCATGCCGGACATCCGCGCAGGGCCATTGCTCGCGGTTCGAGCCGTCGGCCGAGGCGCGGTCGGAGTATCTGGCCGAAGAACGGCATCTGGCCGACCTGCGTTCCGGCGCGGGCCGGGATTACCCCGGCAGCCTGCGCAGGGGCAGAGACATTTCCCTGTGAGAGAAACGAGTGCAAGCGCGCGGAGACCGGTTACCAGCGGCGTACGCGGCATACCCCATAGGATACGGCCGGAGCGGGCGGGCCGCCTGAGCAGGCGATGCGTATGAAATCCGGGGGGGAGGCGATCCTCCTCCCCCGCCCGAAAGACGTAAGGAGTGAATCATGTGGTGTCCCCGCTGCGGGAAGGATACCCGCGTCCTGGAAACCGACAAGCTCGGAGAAACAGTCACCCGCGTGCGCTGGTGCCGCAACAGCGGGTGCAGGTTTCTGTTCGAAACGCATGAGGTCTGCACCGAGGCGGCCTTGCGCCAGTGCGCTGTGCTGGATGCCCCGGCCGGGCACTCTGGCGGCAACGCATCCTCGTGTTGATGCAAGCGAGAGCCGTTTTGACGTTTCGCGTGAGAAGTTGCAGAGCCTGTGGCTCTCGCCAAGTGCTGCGGCCTGTCCGGCCAAGGCTCCCCTCCGGTTGACGAAAGCACGCGTGGGTTGCCGCATCCGCCCCGTGATCGGGTCATACGAAGAATCGACGCTTCCCCAAAAACAACACCGCCCCATTGCCGATGCATGGGGGCGGTGTTGTGGATGATGGAAATATGATGAGGCGTAAGGCTACTTGGGCGCTTTTTTGCGCTTCTCCCAAAGCTTCATGTCCTTCATCTTGGCGCGGCGTTCGCGCTGGAGGGACTTGCTCACCAGGGGGGTGCCCTTCTTGTAGCCGTACTTGGCTCTGTATTCATCGGCGGTGACATTGTGAGTGGCAAGGTGCTTCTTGGTAAGAATCTTGAAAACCTTTCCGCACTCCAGGCAGGTCACGGACTTTTCCTTGATGGCCTTTTTGGGGTCCAGGACGGGGGCGGCTCCTTCTTCAACAACAGGGGTGCCTTCGCTGATGCCGCGTATGCCCTCGGCGACCTTCTTGACCATGGAGGTGATTTCCTCCTCGGTCATATTGCGGACGCTGGCCTGGGCTTTGACGATTTCCAATGCTTCCTTCAAATAGTCATCCATATGGATCTCCTTGCATTCGCGGGTGGTGTCTCGACGCGATACACGAAATATATGCACAATGTAAATATGGAGAATGCACATTTTCATATTGAAATGAGAACGTCCGGCTTGTTGCGACGCGCAATGCATCCGGCTTGCCATGCTCTTTCGTGAGGGGTTCGCTGCCGCAGGCCGGGTGTTTCTTGAAATGGGGTGTTGACAAGCCGGGTCCAGGACAAGCGCCGCAAGGGCAAAGCACTTGCCCTCCGAAATGCGATGAATGCGACTCGTGTTGCGTTGAGGTCCGCGCTTTGACAAAGCCGCGCTGTCCGGGCAAACGACTGGGAGGTCATATGCGGGAGGCGGGTATGTTCACGGGACTGGTGCAAGGCATGGGCAAGGTGGAGGCGCTCGAAAAGCGCGGCGGACAGATGCGTCTGTCCATCAGGGCGCTTTACCCCCTGCGCGAGATCGTGCTGGGCGAATCCATCGCGGTGAACGGCGTGTGCCTCACCGTGGAGAGTTTCACGGACAATGCCTTCAGTGCGTACGCCTCCGGCGAGACCCTGGACAAAACCAACCTCGGGCGGCTCGGCGCGGGCTCGCGCGTGAACCTGGAGCGGGCGCTGGCCCTGGGCGACCGCCTGGGAGGGCACATGGTCAGCGGCCATGTGGACTGCCTGGCCCTCGTGGATTCAAGCGCCCCGGCAGGTGAATCCGTGCGCTACACCCTGAGCTTCCCCGCCGAATTCGGCATGTTCGTGGTGGAAAAGGGCTCCGTGTGCCTGGACGGCATAAGCCTCACCGTGAACGGCTGCGGCCCGGACTGGCTCGACGTGAACATCATCCCCGCCACCCAGGGCGAGACCACCATTTCCGGCTGGAGCGCCGGTCGCGCCGTGAACATGGAGTGCGACATCATAGGAAAATACGTGGCCCGCATGGTGGCTCCGCACGCCGCGAAGGCCAAACCCTCCGCCATCACGGCGGATTTTCTCGCCAAGCACGGATTCTAAGTCCGCTTGCCCTTTTTCACTTTAGGAACTACGGAAAAGTGTTCCGGCGGTTGCCCTCCAGCAGCCGCCGTCAGGAGGATTTTCCCATGCCCCTTTGCACTACCGAGGAAGCAATCGAGGAGATCCGCCAGGGTAAGATGATCATCCTGGTGGACGACGAGGACCGTGAGAACGAGGGCGATCTGACCATCGCCGCTGAAAAGGTCACTCCCGAAATCATCAACTTCATGGCTGTTCACGGACGCGGTCTCATCTGCCTGCCCATGTCTCCCGAGTGGATCGACAAGCTGAAGCTCCCCATGATGACCGACCAGAACCAGTCCCAGTTCGGCACCGGGTTCACCGTAAGCATCGAGGCCCGCACGGGCGTCACCACGGGCATTTCCGCCTTCGACCGGGCCACCACCATCCTGACCGCCGTGGCCGACGACGTGAAGGCCGAGGACATAGTCTCCCCGGGCCACATCTTCCCGCTGCGCGCCAAGGAAGGCGGCGTGCTGGTGCGCGCCGGACAGACCGAGGGCGGCGTGGACCTGGCCCGCCTGGCCGGCTGCAAGCCCTGCGCGGTGATCTGCGAGATCATGCGCGACGACGGAAACATGGCCCGCATGCCGGATCTGATCGAATTCGCCAAGACCCACGGCCTGAAGATCGCCTCCGTGGCGGACCTCATCCGCTACCGCATGCGCTTCGGGCACCTCTCGGTGCGCAAGGTGGCCGAGGCGTCCCTGCCCACCTGCTACGGCGAGGGCTTCAAGGTCATCGCGTTCGAGACCGAGGGCCAGGACACCAAGGCCCATCTGGCCATCGTCAAGGGTGAGATCAAGCCCGGCGAGCCCACCCTGGTGCGGGTGCACTCCGAGTGCCTCACCGGCGACGTGCTGGGCTCGCTGCGCTGCGACTGCGGCGGCCAGCTCCAGCAGGCGCTGCGCATCATCGACCGCGAGGGCTCGGGCGTGGTGCTGTACATGCGCCAGGAAGGCCGGGGCATTGGCCTGGCCAACAAGATCAAAGCCTACGCCCTCCAGGACCAGGGCCTGGACACCGTGGAAGCCAACCAGAAGCTCGGCTTCAAGGCGGACCTGCGCGACTACGGCATCGGCGCGCAGATGCTGGTGGCGCTTGGCGTCTCCAAGATGCGCCTCATGACCAACAATCCCAAGAAGATCGTGGGCCTCGAGGGCTACGGGCTCGAAGTGACGGAGCGGGTGCCCATCGAGATGAACGCCTGCGAACAGAACATAGAGTATCTGCAGACCAAGAAAGACAAAATGGGCCACATGCTCAAACTCGAGAACTTGTAAGGAACGCGCCATGCACCACATCAGCACCATCGAAGGCCAGATGACCGCCAAGGGCCTGTCCTTCGCCATCCTGGCCGCCCGCTTCAACGACACCATCGTGGACCGCCTGGTGGGCGGAGCCGTCGACTACATCCTGCGCCACGGCGGCGAGCGCGAGAACCTGACCATCGTGCGCGTGCCCGGCGCGTTCGAGATGCCCCTGGCCGCCAAGAAGCTGGCCGCCACCGGCAAGTACAACGCCATCATCTGCCTGGGCGCGGTGGTGCGCGGCCACACCCCCCACTTCGACTTCGTGGCCGGCGAATGCACCAAGGGCCTGGCCCAGGTGAGCCTGGATTCCGGCGTTCCCGTGGGTTTCGGCCTCTTGACCACCGACAACCTGGAGCAGGCCATCGAGCGCGCCGGAACCAAGGCCGGCAACAAGGGCGTGGAAGCCGCTTCCGCCGCCCTGGAGCTGGTCCGCGTGCTGGAGCAGATCTAGGTGTCGGGACCTCAGACCCCCAGGCGCAAGGCCCGCAGGCGCGCCTTCCAGGTTCTCTACGGATTCGACTTCGAGGCTCCGGTCAACGATCGGGCGCTCTTGAAGGCCGTGGAGAACGCCCCCATGGACCCGGAGATGCTCGAGTCCTACGAGTCGGCCAAGGAATACGTGCTTGAACTGGTGAAGGGCGTGTGGAACCGGCGGGGCGAGCTGGACCAACTGGTCGAGCAGCACTCCCAGAACTGGAAGATCGCCCGCATCGCCAAGGTGGAGCTGACCATCCTGCGCGTGGCCCTCTACGAAATCCTGCACGGGGAGGACATCCCCCTGCGCGTGGCCATGAACGAAGCCGTGGAGCTGGCCAAGGAATTCGGCGACGACAACTCCCCGTCCTTCGTCAACGGCATCCTGGACGCCGTGTCCAAGGACGTGGCCCAGGGCAAGTTCGCAACCACGAAAGACCTCTCCAGCAACAAGAAAGAAGCCTGATGATGACACGTTACGAACCGCTTTCCATCGAGTCCAAATGGCAGTCCAGGTGGACCGCCGGCCGCCACTTCCACGTGGAGGCCGACGGCAAGAGCCCCAAGTACTATGTGCTGGAGATGTTCCCGTATCCCTCGGGGCGCATCCACATGGGACACGTGCGCGTGTACACCATCGGCGACGTGGTGGCGCGGTTCAAGCGCATGCACGGCTTCAACGTGCTGCATCCCATGGGCTGGGACGCCTTCGGCCTGCCCGCCGAGAACGCGGCCATCAAGCATGGCCTGCATCCGGCCAAGTGGACCTACGAGAACATCGACAACATGCGCGCCCAGCTCCAGAAGATGGGCTATTCGCTGGACTGGGAGCGCGAGCTGGCCACCTGCGACCCCTCCTACTACCGCTGGGAGCAGCTCTTCTTCCTGAAGTTCTTCGAGAAGGGGCTGGTGTACCGCAAGAACTCGCCCCAGAACTGGTGCTCGGACTGCCACACCGTCCTGGCCAACGAGCAGGTGGAGGACGGCAGGTGCTGGCGCTGCGACACCGAGGTTGAGCAGAAGGACCTGGAGCAGTGGTTCCTGCGCATCTCCGACTACACGGAAGAGCTCCTGGCCGACCTGGACATCCTCTCGGGCAGCTGGCCCGAGCGCGTGCTGACCATGCAGCGCAACTGGATCGGCAAGTCCGTGGGCTGCGAGATCGATTTCCCCCTGGAAGACGGCTCCGGCGCGGTGCGCGTGTTCACCACCCGCCAGGACACCCTCTGGGGCGCGACCTTCATGTCCATCGCCGCCGAGCATCCCCTGGCCGCCTCGCTCATCGCGGGCAAGCCCAACGAGGCCGAGGCCAAGGCCTTCATCGAGAAGATCAGGAACCTGGACCGCATCAAGCGCCAGGCCGACGACCTGGAGAAAGAGGGCGTGTTCACGGGCAGCTACTGCGTGAACCCCGTGACCGGCGCGAAGATGCCCATCTATCTGGCTAACTTCGTGCTCATGGGCTACGGCACCGGCGCGGTCATGGCCGTTCCGGCCCACGACCAGCGCGACTTCGAGTTCGCCAGGAAGTACGATCTTCCCCTCAAGGTGGTCATCAATCCCAAGGGCCAGGCTCTGGATGCCGCAGCGCTTACGGAGGCCTACACCGACCCCGGCCTGCTGCACGATTCCGGCGCGTTCACCGGCCAGGATTCCAACGACGCCAAGGTGGCCATCGCGGACTGGCTGGAGGCCGAGGGCAAGGGCACGCGCGCGGTGAACTACCGCCTGCGCGACTGGAACATCTCCCGCCAGCGCTACTGGGGCGCGCCCATCCCCATGGTCTACTGCGCCGAGTGCGGCGTGGTCCCGGTGCCGGAGAAGGACCTGCCCGTGGTGCTGCCCCTGGACATCCAGGTGCGCCCGGACGGCCGCTCCCCCCTGGCCGAGACCGAGTCCTTCGTGAACACCACCTGCCCCAAGTGCGGCGGCCCGGCCAAGCGCGAGTGCGACACCATGGACACCTTCGTGGAGTCCAGCTGGTACTTCCTGCGCTACTGCTGCCCCCAGAAGGACGACGCGCCCTTCGATGCCGAAGCCGTGAAGTACTGGTCCCCGGTGGACCAGTACGTGGGCGGCATCGAGCACGCCATCCTGCACCTTCTGTATTCGCGCTTCTTCGTGAAGGCCCTGCGCGACCTGGGCTACATCGAGCACGCCGAGCCCTTCGCGCACCTGCTGACCCAGGGCATGGTCATCAAAGACGGGGCCAAGATGTCCAAGTCCAAGGGCAACGTGGTGGACCCGGACGTGATGGTGGCCAAATACGGCGCGGACACCGTGCGCGTGTTCATGCTCTTCGCCGCCCCGCCCGAGAAGGACCTGGAGTGGTCCGACACGGGCATCGAGGGCGCTGCCCGGTTCCTGTCGCGCGTGTGGCGTCTGGTGACGGAGGAACTCTCCGGCGTGATCCGGCCTACGGACGGCTGCCTTGCGTTGGATGCGCAGGAGCTTTCGCCCCTGTGCAAGGAGCTGCGCCGCCGCGAGCACGCCATGGTGGCCAAGGTCGCCAAGGACATCGAGGGCCAGTTCCAGTTCAACACGGCCATCGCCGCCGTGATGGAGATGCTGAACTTCCTGTACGCCAACGTGGAGGCGCTGAAGCAGGAGTCGCCCCAGGCGGTATCCTCTGCGGTCAACGCGCTGATCACCGTGCTCTCGCCCATGGCCCCGCACATCTGCGAGGAACTCTGGGAGATGCTCGGACACAAGACGCTCCTGGCCGAGCAGCCCTGGCCCATGCACGACCCCGCCGCCCTGGTCACCGATACCGTGACCGTGGTGGTGCAGGTGTGCGGCAAGTTGCGCGGCAAGATCGAGGTGGCGGCGGATGCGGACGAGGAGTCCGTAAAGGCTGCCGCCCTGGCCGAAGAGAACGCGGCCAAGCACATCGAAGGCAAGACCGTGCGCAAGGTCATCTACGTGCCCGGAAAGCTGGTGAACATCGTCGCCAGCTAGGCCGCGACTGACTAGGCTTCAATCAGGCCCCCGGACGAGCGATCGTCCGGGGGCATTTTTGTTGCAGCCTATGGGAGCAAATGCTTCCTTCTGAAGTCCGGCCAGGATTCATAGTCTGGCGGCAGAGATAAGCCCCTTGAAGAATATTTTTAGAGTACATTCCCACATAGCGCTATGTGGGATGAAAAATTAATCCTCTTGAATACAATCCTCCGAAAATTCCAAGGAGGATGTCTCATGTTTTTCAAGCCATTTGGGACAATACTGTTTGCGTCGTCCCAAGACGATGCCGACCAGTCCGGCCAAAGAGTCTCGAACAGTCTTTTCAACAACCAGTGGCAGGGGAATCAATCTCCCGGAGCAAGCGAGCTGGTGCACAGATCTTCGGACACGCAGAATTCCTCACGAGTGCAAGGCTTCCAATCAGAAAATGAGCGAACCGATCCGGCGCCAGTGGACGATTCACCCTACGGCAGGCCTCCGCTGACGCCCGAGCAAACCCGTAACGGCTATGCCCGGATGTTCGGAGTCGATCCTTCCACGCTGCGGTCGGACCGATTGGAGATCAGGGACGACGCATTCGGAGGACGACCGCCTCTTACTGCCGAGCAGACACGAGAAGGATACAGGCAATTCCTTGAGGGCCGCCCCTCTGCCCCCGAGAGGGTCGGGAGTTCGGGTGACGAAAATGGCTTTGGTGGTTCTGGGAGCCAGGCCGGGTTCTATGCACGGGAAATTGCGCAAAGCAATCAGGGAGTGGAACAAAACGGTGGGGGTCAAACGAGTCCACAGCCTGCTCAGCCCGTCAAACCGAAGGGGATGGAAAAGGTCTGGCAGCCGAATCCGCCCGTATCGACCGAGCAAACGCACAAGAAAGACCTCGTGCCTGCGCCCCATCCTGACTATGTGGAACCATCACCGCAGCAAGTTGAAACGCTGAAAAAGATTTCCGAGGAAACGGGAGTACCGCTCTGGTGGCTGAAGTACAAATCCTGGGCGGAGTCGAATCATGGGAACTATCGCTCCACCAATTGGGACGTCACAAATGGGAAAAAACCCTATGGATGGTTTCAAGTTCAGCCAGATACGGCGGCGGATAAGGATGTAAACGTAAGCAGGGAGGAACTCCAAAGCTATGAAGGTAGCGCCAGAGCCGCAGCACGCTACTACAACAAACTTCTCAAGGAGTTTGGAGGGGACCCCTGTCTAGCTACTTCTGGGTATAACAGAGGGCCGAACAATGTAAAAAAAGGGACAAAGTGGCCAGAGGAAACGCTGCGGCATGTCCAGAAGGTGATGCCAGGACAGTGTGACCCCTACGTTGACTATTATGGCAACCCAAAAAACTTCTAGTGCCAGATTGGGAATCTGCCAAGGCTGAATCCTAGCTCCGGTATGGCCGAGATGGCGTTCGCGATCGCTATCTCGGCCTCCAGGCTGATTGCCATAATCCGGTTTGCAGTAGATTGAATGGCGGGCTTTGCCTCGGGCATCAAAAATGATGACATGGCGTTCCGACACTCACGAAGTATTGATTTTGATGGGTATAATTTCTGATACATCAACGGTCTTATAATATCGAAAAAGCGTCCCGTGGCTGCATTTTGAGAGCGGTGTGCTGTTTGGTGAAAAAACAGCAGTCGTTCGATGCGGGTGAGGATGATTCTGGCATTGATCAGGAGGGAGTGATAGCGAAGTGCTTCGGGCTCGTTCAGCGTGCCATTTGCAATGAGCGATTCAAGCTCTGCAACATCACGTTCCAGCTGCCTGACTGGAATGCTCTGTTCGTACAATTTTTCAGCTCGTTTAGATAAATATTCTTTGTTTGCTGTCTGTGCGAATGTTTCAAGCTCTTTGTGCGCGTCTGCAAGATTTTTTTCAAGTTGTGGAATAAACGTGTAAAATTCCTGGAGAGGGTCAGAATCATCCGATTTTGGATTCCTATTGAATCTGTGCTCAGATTCCTTGAGGCGCAGAAGGGCGGTTCGCGTCGCGTCGATGGCCAGGGTACACGCGTCGGGAATCGCCTTAGGATTGTAAGCTGCTGACATGGCCTGAGTCACGACGAAAATTTGCTCGTCAATGACATACATCCAGTTCAATACTTCGAGGAACTCGGCATATACTTGCCGGGCGACGAGAAGCTCTTTCAGATTCGCTTCGGTGACGCTTTCTTCCGCTGCCTCGCGCATCATCATGCCCTTTGATGCTATCCATGCTCCCAGCCGGTTGACCATGCTGGAAAGCTGTCGGCACGCGGGCAGTTCCTTGACCGGCGGAGCGATTGGCTCCATGGGCATTGGCAGCATGGGCAGGGGGTCTTCAGCGGTCGCCGGGGGCTGGGCGTGCGCAGCCATGGCGGCCAGGAGGACGAGGGCCAGTATCGGAGGTGCGACTCGTTTCATGTGTCAGCCAATAGGTGCGATGACAGGCTGCGTCAAGCTGGACCGTGCAGGGCAGGCAGGGCAAATGTTCTGCCACGTTCAACCATCTGGATCATCTCTCGCTTCCGGAGTTGAGATGTGAAAGAGGTGGAATACCTGCTGGTAGGACTGCCACTCACAAATCCCCAGTCATGGCCGCATGTGCCTCTTGCCATCCGGCGCGAACAGGCGTTTTATCCCTCCCCCTGTCGGCAGGCCGACAGCGCATCGCTTCGCCAGAGCGTAGGCTCTGGCGTTCTCAGTTTGACGGAGGGGAGAGGATGTCCCAGATGATCACGGCCAAGAGCGCGCGCCGTGCCGCGCAGTATGTATTCGCGGCCAGCTGCGTCTATACAGGCTGGCAGTTCATGCGTTTCCTGGAGTGGACCGCCAACCCGCAGGCCGCGTTTGTGCCCCGCCCGGCGGGCGTCGAGGCCTTCCTGCCCATAGCGGCCCTCATGGGGCTCAAGAACCTGGTCCTCACCGGAAGCTACGATCCCGTGCACCCTGCGGGGCTGACCATTCTGCTGGCGGCCATGGCCTGCTCGTTCCTGTTTCGCAAGAGCTTCTGCGGCTTCGTCTGCCCGGTGGGCCTGGTGTCGGACCTTGTGGGCGAGGCCGGAAAGCGCCTGAAGCTGGGCCGAAGCGCCCCAAAACTGGCCGACCGGCTGGCGGGCGCGGTCAAATACCTGCTGCTGGGCTTCTTCCTGGTGTCCATCGGGGTGCTCATGGACCCGGCATCCACCCGCCAGTTCATGACCAGCGCCTACAACATCACTGCGGACGCCCATCTGCTGAAGCTCTTCCTGCATCCCTCCGGTACCTTCCTCACAGTGCTTGGGGTGTTGATCGCTGCGGGCCTGTTTGTCCGCAACGCCTGGTGCCGCTGGCTCTGCCCCTACGGAGCGCTGCTGGGGCTTCTGGGGCGAGTCGGGCCGTGCTCCGTGAAACGTGATGACGAGACGTGCGACGGCTGCGGGCGCTGCCGACGCGCCTGTCCCATGGACATCGCGCCGGGAGACGCCGCGCGCTCGACCCAGTGCGTGGCCTGCGGGCAGTGCGTGGATGCCTGCCCCAGGAAGGAAACCCTCAGCCTGCGCGTTCTGAACCGGCCCGTGTCGCGCTTTGCCGGGCTGGTGGGCGGGGTGGGGCTGTTCGGGGCCGTGTGCGTCTCTGCCATGGCCCTGGGCGGCTGGGAATCCGGGCTTCCCGTGTCCATGTTGCGCTCGCTCTACGCCTCGGTGATGCGCTGAGCTGCACCAGCGCCAGGGGTGCTCCCACGCGTGGGCGTCCCGTGAAGCAATCGACCTTGGGACAATCCGGCATCCCCGGGTATATGAGCGCGTATAGCATTTGCGTGTGAATCTGGCGCTTTCCCAGTCGTGCGATGCGTGATATGTTCGCATCAGGCACGCAAACATGTCGAAAGGAGTGCATATGCCCCAGATCGAATACGAGACCGCCGGAGCCGAAGCCATCGACCTCATCGCCCCCATGTGGGAGCAACTGAACGCCTATCAGGCCGTATGCTGCAAGGATTTCGGCGACGCCTTCAAGGGCCGCACCATCGATTCCCGCAAGAAACGCTGGATCGCCTCCGGGGTGAACGGACTCCGGGTGCGGCTGGTGAAGTCGGACGGCAAACTGGTGGGCTACTGCCTGAGCTTCATCGACGACGGCATGAACGGCACGCTGGAATCGCTCTTCGTGGACGACTCCATGCGCGGCCAAGGCATCGGGCTGGCCCTGGCCAAGGACTCTCTCGAATGGTTCGCGTCCAAGGGCACCAAGACCGAGAACCTTGAAGTCACGGCGGGCAACGACAACGCCCGCGCATTCTACGACAAGCTGGGATTCAGGCCATTCAAGACCACGATGCGACTGAAGAAATAGATCAACGCTTACCGATTGATTATCGGTGTATGCCGGGTTGTTTGAGGTCCAGGTGCATCTCCACCACCTCGTCGTCGGTGTTGCGCCAGACCTCGAACCCCACCTTCTCGGCCAGGCCCTGCATGCCCTTGTTCTCCAAGAGGGCCTGCCCGGTGATTGCGCCGGTGCCCCGGCCGCGGCAGTACTCGATGATCTTCTCCATGAGGAGCCGCCCAAGGCCCTGGCCCTTCTGGTCGGAGCGCACGATGATGGCGAACTCCGCCGTGCTGTTGTCCGGCTTGGCGGAGGCGCGCACCACGCCCAGGGTCTCGGGGATGCCGTCCTCGCCCGGAGCCGTGGCGATGAAGGCCATTTCGCGCTCGTAGTCGATCTGGGTGAGGCGCGCCATCTCCATGTGGGAGAGTTCGCGCACCACGCCGAAAAACCTGAAGCGCAGGTCCTCGGGCGAGAGGTGCTTGAAGAATTCGTGATGGGCAGGTTCGTCCTCGGGGCGGATGGGCCGCACCAGGATCTCGCGCCCGTTCTTCAGGACCGCGCGCTGCTCCAGCTCCTTGGGGTAGGGGCGGATGGCCAGCCGGTCCTGCCCGGCGGCGGTGGCGTCGGCCACGCGGATGCGCGCTCCCAGCACCGCCACCCCCTGGCTGTCCGCGAACAGGGGGTTGATGTCGATCTCCTGGATCTGCGGGATGTCGATCACCAGCTGGGCCACCTGGATGATGGTCAGGCTGATGGCGTCGATGTTCGCAGGCGGCCTGCCCCCGAAGCCGCGCAAAAACGCCGACACTCGGGTGCGGCTGATGAGATCCCGCGCCAGGCTCATGTTCAAGGGCGGCAGCGCAATGGCCTTGTCCTGGGAAAGTTTCGCCGCGAGCCCGCCCTGTCCGAAGCGAAGAAACGGGCCGAAAACCGGATCCACCTGGGCCTGCACCAGCAGCTCCTGCGCGCCCCGGCGCCCCATCTTCTGCACGATGAACCCCTTGATGTCCGCACCGAGCTCCAGCTTGCGGGCGCGGGCTTTTATGGCCTGGGCAGCCTGTCGGAGTTCCTCTGCGTCCTCCACGTCCAGCACCACGCCGCCCACGTCGAAGGGCTGGGGGATGTCCGGCGAGACCACCTTGATGGCCACGGGGTAGCCGATCTCCTGGGCCGCTTCGAGCACCTCCGGCATGGTCCGCACCAGTCGGGACCGAATGACCGGGATGCCGTAGGAGGCGAGCACCACTTTTGCTTCCGGCTCGGTCAGTTCCCCGCGCCCCTCCTCCAGCACGGAATGGATCACGCCCAGGGCCGCCTCGGTGTCCGGGGTGAACCCGGCGGGGATGCTGGCGGGCATCTCCATGAGCAGCTCCTGGGTGCGGCGGTGGTTGGCCATGTCCAGGAAGGCGCGCACGGCGGTATCCGGCGTGGCGTACGTGGGGATGCCGGCCTGGCTGAACAGGGCGCGGGCCGGTTCGGCCACGCCCGCTCCCAGCCAGCAGGTGAACACCGGGCGCTGGTTCTTGGCCGCAGCCGCGATAACGGCCTTGGCCGCCTCTTCCCCGGCAACCGCGGCGAAGGGCACGTGCATCACCAGCACGGCGTTCGATTCCTTGTCCTTCAGGAGCGTGGAAAGGGCATGGGTGTAGTGCTCGGGCGAAGCGGTCAGGCCCATGTCCACGATGCCGTCGCGCAGCCAGTTGGGGCCGAGCAGTTCCCGCAGGTCCAGGGCTGTCTGCTCGGAGAAGCCGGCCAGCTTGCCGCCGCGCTCGATGAGGGTGTCCGCGCTCATCACGCCCACGGACCCGCCGTTGGTCAGGATGGTCAGCTTGTCGCCCTTGAGCTGCTGGGAGCGCGCCAGGGTCTGGGCGGCGTCGAACAGGGCGTCGATCTCGAAGACGCGCAGCATGCCCGCGCGCCGGAACGCCTCGTGATACACCTCGTCCAGGCCTTGTCCCGGTTTGGCCAGGGACTCGCCGCCGGGGCCGCGCCTGCGTCCCGGCTTGACCACCAGCACCGGCTTGTTGCGTGCTGCGGCGCGGGCCGCGCTCATGAACTTGCGGGCGTCGGATACGCTCTCCAGATAGAGCAGGATGGAGCGGGTGTTGGGGTCGGAGGACAGGTAGTCGAAAAGGTCGTGGTACTTGAGGTCCAGCCGGTCGCCCAGCGACACCACGTAGGAGAAGCCGATGCCGTGGCCGCGCGCCCAGTCCAGCACGCCCGTGAACAGCGAGGCCGACTGGGAGATGAAGGCGATGCGCCCCTTGGGCGGCTCGGCCTTCACCAGGCTGGCGTTCAGGCCGATGGGGGGGATGATGAGCCCAAGGCCCGAGGGGCCGAGGATGCGGATGTCCTCGTCCTCGGCAGCGGAGAGCATCTTTTCCTGCACCTCCCACTTCTCGCCGGGAGGGAGCTTGGCGTAGCCGGGGCACAGGGCAACGGCGGCTTTTACGCCGCGCCGGCCCAGGCGGTAGATGTATTCCGGGGCTTCCTCGGGCGGCACGCACAGCACCGCCAGGTCGGGCGTCAGGGGCAGGGTGTCCACGCCCTTGTAGGCCTCGATGCCAAGGACCGTGTCCTCGGTGGGCGACATGGGCATCACCGGCCCCAGGAACTTGCCCGCCAGGAGGTTCTCCATCACCACATAGCCGACGTGCCCGGGCTGGTTGGTAGCGCCGATCACGGCCACGGAGTTGGGCCTGAAGAGTCCGTCGAGATTGGCAACGCTCATGGTTCGCCGCTTGTTGAAATCCAGGGGTTGGGCTGATACTTTCCCGTGAGTTCAGGATAGTTGTCCTGGAACATTCCGGCAAGCTTCATTTTCGTATCCGCGACGCAGGCTTGCAGAAACGCACGGACGCTTCCCCGCAAGACGCCAAAGCCCAGCCAAGGAGAGCCATGAACGCCCACGACCGCGAACGCTTCTGGAACGAGCGCGCCCGGGAACTGCTTGTCTGGAGCACCCCCTGGACCAAAGCCTGCCCCGACTCCTTCGACGCAGCCCCCGGCTGGTTCGCGGGAGCGGCTCTGGACGTGAGCGCCAACTGCCTGGACCGGCACGTGGCCGCCGGACGCGCCGACGTGCCCGCACTCATCTGGCAGGGCGAACCGGAGGACGAGGCGGTGGTGTTCACCTACGCCAGGCTCCTGGCGGACGTGCGCCGGGCCGCCGTGGTGCTGGCCGGACTGGGGATCAGCGCGGGGGACGTGGTGGGCATCTCGCTGCCGGCGTTGCCTGAACTTGTGGTGTCCATGCTGGCACTGGCGCGTCTGGGCGCGGTGCATCTGGTGTTTCCGGCCGGGCTGTCCCCGGCGGTGATTTCCGATCGTCTCGAGGCCTGCCGGGCCAAGCTGTTCATCACGGCGGACGGTTTCTACAAGGCCGGTCGCCACGTGGCCCTGGCCCAGCCCCGGAACGTGCCGCGCAGGCTCCTGGTGCGCCGCACCGGCCGCCCCCTGGAAGAGTCGCTCCCCGGCGACGTCTGGTGGCACGAGGCCATGGCGGCGCATCCCACCCCGCCGAATCTTCCGGGAGCGGTGCACGGCGCGTCGGACCCGCTGTTCATCCTGTACACCTCCGGCTCATCGGGCCACCCCAAGGGCGTGGTGCACTCGGCGGGGGGATTCCTCACCGGCTGCACTTCCTCCGCGCGGGAAGGCTTCGGGGTCGGCCCCGGAATGACCATCTGGTGCCAGGCCGAACCGGGCTGGATCATGGGACACGCCTACGCCGTGTACGCCCCGTTGTGCCTAGGCGCGACCACGCTCCTCTATGAGGGTTCCCCCGGTTATCCGCAGCCGGACCGCATCTGGCGCATCGCCCAGAAGCATCAGGTGGCAACGCTCTTGACCACCCCGGCCCTCACCGGGCAGCTGATGCGCGAAGGAGAGGCCTGGCCCGCCGCGCGCGACCTGCCGTCGCTCAAGCTCATCGTGAGCGTTGGCGAAAAGCTCACCCCGGAGAACCGCAGCTGGCTGGCCCGCTCGGTGGGCAAGGGCCGCGCCCCTGTGGTGGACGCCTGGGGCCAGACCGAGACCGGAGGCGTGCTCATGCTGTCGGGCAGCCAGGGCGGGCTTGCGCCGCTCTCCGGGGTTGAGGCCGGGACGCAGGCGGGCGGGCATCTGGCCATCCTGTCGCCCTGGCCGGGCATGGCCGCGCGGCTGGTGGAAGGAAGCCTCGGCGCGAAAGACCATTACGACACGGGCGATCTGGTGCAGACCACGCCGGACGGCAAGTTCATCATCCAGGGCCGCTCGGAGCTGGCCGGGTCGGAACTGCCCTTGGTGGCGGTGGAGGCCTGCGTGGCCGCGTATCCCGACGTGGCCGAGGCTGCCGCCGTGGCCTCGGGCGAGACGGTGGTGGTCTACGCCACCCTGCGGGCCGAGGCCGCCGACCCGGAACATATGGAGTCCGTGCTGTCCGATGCCGTGCGCCGCGACGTTCCCGGCCCGGAGTTTCCGCTGTCCATCCGCATCGTGGAGGAGCTTCCCAAGACCCGCTCCGGCAAGATCGCCCGGCACGCCCTGCGCGGCGCTGCGGAAGGGCGCATGGGCGACGTGTCCGGGCTGGCCGACCCGTCGGTGATGTCCGCGCTGCTGGGAGACAAGGACGCCTTGTTCTGATTCCCGCCCGGAGCATGAACGGGGTGTAACTTGACTTGCCCGGCTGAGGACATACATACATCCCCGTCCGCAAACGATGGGGGAGGCATTGCCGTGGCGCTTCTGCTGTTTCTGACTTTTGCGCTTGTCCTGCTCGCGCCCGGCGAGGCCCTGGCCTGGGGGCCTGGCGTCCATACGGCGGCCGCACGCTTCGTGCTGGCCAATCTGGATCTTGTGCCGCCCGCCATGGCGGCGCTGCTCGCCCAGTTTCCCAACACCTACCTGTACGGCTGCCTGAGCGCGGATTTTTTCGTGGGCAAGGGCACGCGCATCCGCCCCGGCCACAGCCACAACTGGGAATCCGCAGCGCGCCTCTCCCAGGCCGCAGACTGCGAGCAGTTGAAGGTCCACGCCCTGGGGTACATGTCGCACCTGGCGGCGGACGTGGTGGCGCACAACATTTACGTGCCTGGCGTCATGGTCCGTACCTCCCTGCCGGGCAACCTGGCACACGCCTACGTGGAAGTGCAGGCCGACTCGCGGCTGACCGGAGGCCATGGCCTTTCGGGCCGCCTGTCCGGGCCGTCCCAGCGCATGGTGGACCGCAGCATGGTTCAGGCGTTGGACAAGAACCCGTTCACCTACCTGTGCCGCAAGCGCGTGTTCCGCAGCAGCGTGAGGCTTGCCGGACTGCGCGGCTGGAACCGCTCCCTGCGCTTCGCCCAACGGATGATGCCCCTGCCGGACGACCGGGCCTGTCTGGATTCCATGTTCGAACTCAGCCTGCGGGCAGTGCTGGACGTGTTGCATTTCCCCGGCGAGAGCGCGCTTCTTGGCATGGACCCCATCGGCAGCCTGAATCTGGCCCAGGCCAGGAAGCATCAGGAGGCGTCTCCGATGGATTCGCGCCTCAAGGATCTGCCCGGCCTGCCAGGGCGGCCTGCGGCGCTGCTGCAAGACGTGGCCTAGCCCCGGCTATCCTTACTTTTGCATGAAAGCGCCCCCGCTTCGGAGAACCGGAGCGGGGGCGCATTGCGTTGCGCGTTTGTGATGGGAATGCCTCCGGCGGCCAGAGGAGAACTGTTTGAAAAAAGTTCTCCTCCGGGACCTCCTCTCAAAAACGTTTCCGTAGCTTCGCGTCGTGGCGCGTCAGGATGTCGGGCGGGGTCGGCGGCCGGGGGATGGGGCTGTCCCGTTCGCGCCATGCGCGGCGGGCTCGAACCGATTTGAAGACGATTCGTCGCCCACCGCGCATGGCGCGTCCGCTCCAGCCCACATCCCCCGGCCTCGTCGAGAACGTCGACTTCCAAAAAACAAGCCCTGAAGCGCGGCTTTGCGCGTTTCAGGGCTTACTTGCGAGATATCTGAAACGTATCGCTCTGCGACGCGAAGCCCACTGAGGGTCCAGGGGGATGATCCCCCTGGCGGGAGAGTCCAGAGAGGGCGGAGCCCTCTCTGGCCGCCGGAGGCTATCCAGGGCCTACTTGGCGGCGATGGCCCTGGCCATTGCGGAGTCGAGCTTGGGTCTCACCGGCGCGCCCTCGAGGGCACGGGGCATGGCGGAAGCCAGGGCCGCCTGGGGCGCACCGGCCTCGGCCTTCAGCTCCGCGATCAGGCGGCTCAGGGCCTGGGCCTGTTCGGCCAGTTCCACCACGGCCTGTGAAGACTGGTTCATGGCGTCGGCATTCTCGTTGGAGATGCGGCTGATGTCCTCGATGGCGCGGTTGATCTCCTCGCTGGCGGCGGACTGCTGCTCCGACGCGGTGGCGATGGAGCGCACCTGGTCGGAGGAGGCGTCCACCAGGGTAACGATGGATTTGAGCGAATCGCCGGATTTTCCGGCCAGCCCGGTGGCTTCTGCGATGAGCGACACCGTGCGGTCCACAGCGCCCACGTTTCTGCGTGCGCCGTCCTGAATGCCGTGGATGGCGTCGCCCACTTCCTTGGTGGCGGTCATGGTTTTTTCGGCGAGTTTGCGCACCTCGTCGGCCACAACGGCGAAGCCGCGCCCGGCATCGCCCGCGCGGGCGGCCTCGATGGCGGCGTTCAGGGCCAGGAGGTTGGTCTGGTCCGCGATGTCGGAGATGACGTTCATGATGCGCCCGATGGATTCGGCCTGAGCCCCGAGGCTTGCCATGTCGGCTTTCAGCTCCAGAGCCTGCTTCTCGACAAGGCCGATCTCGCGCACCACCTGGCTCACCACCTCCGCGCCTTCCTGGGCTCTGCGCTTGGCCTGCTCGGAGGTCTCGGCGGCCTGGGAGGCGTTGCGGGCCACTTCCAGCACGGTTGCGTTCATCTCCTCCATGGAGGTGGCGGTCTCGCCCACGCGCCCGGCCTGGATTTCGGTGCCCCGGCTGGACTGCTCCACCTGAGCTGCTAGTTCCTCTGAGGCGGAGGAAATGACCGAGGCCACGTCCTCGAGCTTGCCTGCCGCCTGGAGCATGCCGTCCGCCCTGGCGCGCTCTGCCTGGCAGGTGGCCTCCTCTGCCTTGCGGGTGGCTTCTTCGGCGGCCTCGGCCTGGTGCGCCGCGTCCCGGGACTTGTGGTCGGCTTCGGAGATTTTCTCCTTGAGCGTGCCCACCATCTGGATCAGCACGGCGTAGACGCCGCCGGTCCCTCGCACGGGCTTGAAGCTGACGTCCAGGTTGCCGGAGGCGATTTCGCCCGCCACCTGGCCCAGATAGCCGGGGTCCTCGCCCATCTGTGCCAGGACGTTGCGGGCCAGGAAAAAGGCCAGGGCAAAACCTGCGGCCACGGCGGCCAGGACCGCCGCGATCAGGCTGGTCTGTCCGGTGGTGAAGGCTCCGATGGCCTTGGCCGCGCTGTTCTTGCCGCCGGTGTTGTTGATGGCGGTAATCTTGTTCAGGCTGGCGATGGCCGTCTGGATGGCCTTGGCGGAGTCGCCCGTGGCGATCTGCACGGCCTTGTCCTGGTTGATCACCGAGACCTTGACGATTTTTTCGTGCTCGGCCTTGAACTGCTTCCAGGCTGCCAGGAAGGCGTCGAATTCCCGGCGTTCCTCGGGCTGATCCTGGGTGATGAGCGGGTCGAGGGCGCGGATGGCCTCCTCGGATTTGGCCATGGCTTCCTGCATCAGGGCTTCGTAGCGGCGCATCTCCTTTTCGTCGCTGGACATGATGTGGATCAGTTCGAACCTGCGGAAGGTCTGGACTGCGTCGCTTACCTGTCCGGCGTTTACGATGCTCGGGAGCCAGTTGGAAGCCAGCATCTCCGTTTCCGCGTAGATGGAACGCATCTGGGCGACGGCGAAGAAGCCGATTCCCGCGACGAAAAGAAGCAACGCACCGAACCCGCCGTACAACTTGGTGGCCAGTTTCATCAGGAAGCTCCAAAGTAAGATGTTGCCGGAGTGAGGAAAACGCTATGCAACCGGGATGACATTCCTGTTGCGGCGTTCAGCGCAGGTCGCGCAGCTGGGTCTGCGCGCTTCTGGCTTCAGGAGTTCCGGGATAGCGCTTCTCCACGTCCTGCAGGAGTATCCTGGCGGCCTGAAGCTTGCCGAGCTTTCGGAAGCTCAGGGCCTGCTTGAGCATGGTCGAGGGCACCAACGGGTGGTTGGGGAATTTCTGGATCAGGTCCTGGCAGATGAGGGCTGCGCGGGCGTAGTCGCCCTGCTGGAAGTTGGTCTCGGCCTGCCAGAACAGAGCGTTCGGAGCCTGTCGCGAGGTGGGGTAGCTCTTCAGCAGCTCCGAGAAAAGGCTGTTGGCGCGGCTGTAGTCATGCTGGTTGAAGGATTCCATGGCCATGTTCAGGATGGCCTCGGCCGGGTCATTGCCTGCCTGGCCCATGGCGATGGGCGCGACCGGAGGGGCTTCGGGATCGTAGTCCGGGGAGCCTGCGCGCGCAGGCCCGCCGGGAGCCCCGCCTATGGACGACGACGGGGAAGGCGCGCGCGAGCCGGATTCCACGCCCAGGGTGGCGGCCATGCGCGAGACGGTCTCTTCCAGCAGGGCGAGGCGCCTGTTGACCTCGTCCAGGGTGACGCCGCGTCCGGCCTTGCCCTGTACGCTCTCCAGCTCGTCGATGCGCACGCGCATTTCCTGCACGCGCGATTTCAGCGAGGCCAGGTCGGCCTGGGTATTGGCCTGGGACAACTGCTCGGCGGGGATGGTCTGCCGGGACGGTTCGGCGGCGCAACCGGCCAGCAGGGCCAGGCAGGCCAGGCACAGCAGTGCGCAGAGTCCCGACCTCGGATTGAAGATGGCAGAGGACGTGGCGGTCGTTTCGCCGCGGCTACGGCCGGAAGGCCCGGCCGTGGCCGCGCGCGCCGCGACGGCGGTCATGGTTTGTTCTCCTGCACGACCTGGCGCACCGTCTGGACGGACGCGGGCTTGCCAGAAAGACCGCCCGTGCGCCCGGCGCGCCAGTCCGCCTTGATGGTCAGGTACACCCGGTCCTGGTCTGCGGCCAGGGCCTTGAAGCAGGCGTCCACCACGGCCATCACCTCGTCCCATTCGCCTTCGATGCAGGTCCCCATGGGACCGAGCTGCCAGGACAGGCCCGAGGCGGCGATGATGTCCACCGCGCGGGCCACGAAGGGCGCGAGGCTTCCCTGCGCGCCCAGGGGAAAGAGCGAAAGTTCGACTATGACGCTCATTTTTTATCGTCCTTGTTCTTGTCGTCCTTGGATTGCGCGGGAGGGGGCGAGGCCACGGCGGGCCATTCCGGCCGCGCGGCCCATTCGGTCCAGCCCGCGTCGTAGTATTTCACGTTGGTGTATCCCAGAAGGCGCGTGAGCACCCACCAGGTCTGCGAGGCCTGATGCCCGGTGCGGCAGTGCACGATCACCGGGGAATCCTTGGAGGCGATGATGGCCGCGTAGGCCTTGGCCAGCTCATCCGCGCCCTTGAGCTGCACCACGTCGCCGGGGCCTTTCTGGTGGTCCTCGGTGAAGGGGCGGTTCACCGCGTTGGGGATGTGCCCGGCGCGGGCTTCCTCGGACTTGGCCCCGGAGAAGTACTCGGCGGGGCGCACGTCGATGATGATGGTCTTGCCGCCGGTCATGGCCGCGTGGACCTCCTGGCCGGTCACGGTGAAGCCGTCCGGGGCGTCGCTGGCCGGGTAGCGCGTGGCGGGAGCCTTGGGCAGCTGGGCGTCCATGGGCAGGTTCGCGGCCAGCGCGGCCTTCATGCCTCCCTGGAGCAGGGCGTAGCGCTTGTGCCCCACGCGCTCCAGGGCCATGGCCGCAAGCGTGGCGTCGTGCGGGGACTCGCCCGGCACGATCACCACCAGATCGCGCGGTCCGATGCCCATCTGCCCCAGGTGCTGGGCCAGCATGGGCGCGGGCAGCAGCATGGAGGGCAGGCCGCCCGCGTTGCCGCGCAGGCTCTCCAGGTGCAAAGACAGGCTGCCGGGCAGATGCGCGGTGTTGTACTGGGGCTGGGGCCGAAGATCGATCACCTTGAGGCCGGGCTTGCCGAGGCTTGCCTTGAGCCAGGCCGCGTCAACCAGTCCGGGCAGAGCGCCGGGAGGCGTGAGCAGGCCGGGCGAGGCAGGCTTGGCAAGCTCCGCTGGCAGGAAGAACTGGCGGGCCGCGTTCACGGCGGCGGCGCTCTCAGGGGTCAGGGAGGCGTCCCGCAGGGAGGCGGGTTTGAGCACGCGTTCGAAGAATCCGTCCAGGCCGTCGGTCAGCAGGTAGACGTTGGTAAAGCCCATGCGCGCCAGGGAATCGCGGGCCTGGGCCGGGTGGGTCATGCCGTTGGAGTAGAGCACGATGATGCCCTGTCCGCGCTTGGCCGCCAGGGCCTCGGGCAGCTGGGACAGGGCTGCGTTGACCGCGCCCTTCAGGTGGAAGGCGTCGAATTCGGCCTTGGAGCGGATGTCCACCAGGGTGATGGAGGGGTCCCCGGCCATGAGCCGCCGGGCCAGTTCCTCGGGCTCGATGTGGTCCCTGCCGGTCTGCACGGCGGCCAGAAGCTGGGATTCCGGGGAGGCGGCCTGGGTCTGGCCGGGCTGCGTTTGCGGCGCGGAGCGCGAGGCCGAAGCCGGAACCTGGATCTTTCCGGACGGGACGTCCACGCGGGGCAGGTTCATGGCCACCAGCGCGGCGATGCACAAGACGGCGCTGAATCCGGCCAGGAACAGCCTGCTCACGCCGGGGCGCGCGATGGCCGGGCCGCGTTCGATGATCTCGCACAGCCAGAACATCACCACGGCGGCCACGGTCAGGCCGAGCACCATCTGCTCTTTGGTGATGCCCAGGGTGTCATACAGGAAGACCACGCCGCGCGACCCCATGGACGCAAGCGGCGCGACCCACTGGTAGGACTCGGCGAAGCCGATGGAACCGAGCGCCACGCCGATCAGGAAGACCAGGGCGTCCAGCCTGCCGGAGGCCACGCCCACGGCCGCCGTGCCGGGGCACCAGCCGCCCATGGCGAAGGCCAGGCCGAAGATGGCCCCGCCCACGGCGTGCGCGCCGAGGATCGTGGGCATCAGGTACAGGGCGTCCAGGGAGACCACGCCCATGCGCTCTGCGGCCACGAGGCCGAGCGCCGCCGTGAGCATGGCCGAGAACATCACCTTAATTACGGACATGTCCGTGAAATAGAACACGCCGGAGAGCCGCCTGGAGCTGCCGAACCCGGCCTTCTCCAGGCTCAGGCCGAAGCAGAAGCCCACGGCCAGCGCGGCGGCGAAGCCCAGGGGGGCGTTCAGTTGTCCGGTGGAATACAGGGTGGCTATCATTTCCACTGCCTCCTGAAGGCCCAGGCGCTCAGATAGCCCATGGCGAAGAGGCAGCCCATGAACACGAAGCTGCCGGTGAGAAAGATCGCGCCGCCGCTAAGTCCCTGGCCGGAGGTGCATCCCATGGCCAGCCGGGAGGCGAATCCGGCCAGCACGCCGCCCAGAAGCGCCAGGATAAGGCGCCGCATGCGCGATGCCGTGGGGCCGCGCTCCACGCCGACGCGGACTCGGCCGCCCGAGAGGGCCGAAAAAAGACCGCCCGCGAAAACGCCCACGACCATGAAAACAAGGTAGTAGGACAGCGGGCCGGGAAACCAGGGGCCGAAATAGGCGTTGGCCTCCACCCGCGCGGGCAGGAGAAGATGCTCGGCCCAGGCTCCGAAGCGGGCCAGCGCGCCGGACGCGCCCAGGCCCGCGCCCAGGATGAGGTACGAGGCCAGGAGCGTGAGCCCCAGGAATACCCCTGCCAGATAGGGGTTCATGGGAGGGCGCTCGGGGCCGGCCGGGAGCGTCGCGGCTGCGGCGGACTGCGCGGGTTTTCCGGGCGCGGAGTCCTTGCCGTCGGCGGTACTGGCCTTATCCTGTGTTGCCTCGCCCGGCTGGGCGCCTGCGTCCTTGGGGGGCGTATCGGGAGTGTGCTGATCGCTCATGAATTTAACATCCTGCGCTTTTTGCGGCGGGGGGTTGCGGAGCCGGGTTTTCGGGACTGGCCGGACTGGCCGGAGCGGCAGGCTGCGGCGCGCCGGGCGTAGCCGGGCCTGCCGGACCGGCCGGACCCGCCGGAGCAGGCGCCGGAGCCGGTGCGGATGCGGGCTGGTCCGTGAGGGGCACTTCCTTCACGGCCAGGCCTTTTTCCTGGGCGGCCCACCATGCGGAAAGGCCGCCTGTGAGCACCAGCACCGGGCGCGAGGTTTTCTGGGCCAGCACTCCGGCCACGGCAAAGGCCTGGGTGCCGTTTTTGTCCACCAGGAGCAGCGGGCCGCTCCCCGTGGCGAAGGAGTCGTCGGCCAATACGGCGGCGGCGTCCAGGTTCAGGCTGGCGGGCAGGGCGTAATCCGCGAATTCGGCCTGGGGCCGGATATCCACTATTTCCAGTCCTGCCGGCGGTTTGGCCATGAGCTGGGCCACCTCGGCCGGGGACGCGGACCTGGGCAAGGCCGGGGTTCTGGCCGGAGACTGGGCCTGCGACTGGGCCGGGGCCTGGGAGGCCAGGGCCAGCGGAGCCAGGGCCAGGGCCAGCGACAGGGACATGTGCCGCAACGTACGTGTCATGCGCGTTTCTCCTTCAAGGCAGTGGTAGCAGCACCCCGATTTTTTGCAAGTCCGCGCATTCAATACCTCGGGGAGCTTAGGCTTTTGAACGCCACCCCAGGCGTGGTCCGGACAAAACAGGCAATTGACCTTACCCCCGCCATCTTTTAGAGGGCGTGTGCACACATGTCAGCAGGTGAAAAATGGTAGACCAGTCGCGTATCAGGAATTTCAGCATCATCGCCCACATCGACCACGGCAAGTCCACCCTGGCCGACCGCATCCTGGAGGTCACCAAGGTGATCACCCAGCGTGAGATGCGCGAACAATATCTGGACAAAATGGACCTTGAGCGCGAACGCGGCATCACCATCAAGGCCCAGAGCGTCCGTATTCCCTTCAAGGCCAAGGACGGCACGGAGTACATCCTCAACCTCATCGACACGCCCGGCCACGTGGACTTCTCCTATGAGGTGTCGCGCTCCCTGGCCGCGTGCGAGGGCGCGCTCCTGGTGGTGGACGCCACCCAGGGCGTGGAGGCCCAGACCCTGGCCAACGTGTTCCTGGCCCTGGACAACGACCTGGAAATAATCCCGGTGCTCAACAAGATCGACCTCCCCTCCGCCGACGCCGACCGCGTCAAGCAGGAGATCGAGGAGGCCATCGGCCTGGACACCAAGGACTCCGTGGCGGTCTCCGCCAAGACCGGCCTCAACGTGGACCTGGTCCTCGAGGCCATCGTCTCGCGCCTGCCCGCGCCCAAGGGCGACCCGGACGCGCCGCTCAAGGCCCTGGTGTTCGACTCCTGGTACGACTCCTACCAGGGCGTCGTGGTCCTGTTCCGCGTGATGGACGGCAGGCTCAAGGTGGGCAGCAGGATCAAGATGTTCTCCACGGGCGCGGTATTCGAAGTGACGCGCCTGGGCGTGTTCTCCCCCGGCCCGCAGGACGTGTCCGAGTTCGGTCCCGGCGAGGTGGGTTTCCTGTGCGGGGCCATCAAGAACCTCCAGGAAGCGCGCGTGGGCGACACCATCACCCTGGCCGAGAACCCGGCCAAGGAGGCGCTGCCCGGCTTCAAGGAAGTCAAGCCCATGGTGTTCTGCGGGCTCTATCCCGTGGACGCCAACGACTACGAGCAGATGAAGAACGCGCTCGAGAAGCTCCAGCTGAACGACGCGGCCTTCACCTACGAGCCCGAGACCTCCCAGGCCCTGGGCTTCGGCTACCGCTGCGGCTTCCTGGGCCTTCTGCACATGGAGATCGTCCAGGAGCGCCTGGAGCGCGAGTTCCAGGTGGAGCTCATCGCAACCGCTCCTTCCGTGGTCTACAAGGTGGAGAAGAACGACGGCAGCACCATCTCCATCGACAACCCTTCCAAGCTTCCCAAGACCCAGGACACGGTTACGCTCTACGAGCCCTACGCACGCGTGGAGATCCACGTCCCCAACGAGTACGTGGGCAACGTGTTCAAGCTGTGCGAGGAAAAGCGCGGCATCCAGAAGGATATCCGCTACCTGACCGCCACCCGCGTGATCATCACCTACGAGCTGCCTTTCGCGGAAATCGTGTACGACTTCTTCGACCGGCTTAAATCCGGCACGCGCGGTTACGCTTCGCTCGATTACGAGCTGATCGACTACCGCGCCTCGGATCTCGTCAAGCTGGACATCCTGCTGAACGGCGACCCCGTGGACGCCCTGGCCGTGATCGTGCACCGCGAAAAGGCCTACTATCTGGGCCGCGACGTGGCCCTGAAGCTGAAAAAGGTCATCCCGCGCCAGATGTTCGAGGTGGTGATCCAGGCGGCCATCGGCGCCAAGATCATCGCGCGCGAACGGGTCGCGCCGCTTCGCAAGGACGTCATCGCCAAGTGTTACGGCGGCGACATCACCCGCAAGCGCAAGCTCCTGGAGAAGCAGAAGGAAGGCAAGAAGCGCATGAAGCGCATGGGCAACGTGGAGCTTCCGCAGGAAGCCTTCCTGGCCGCCCTGAAGGCCGGAGAATAACCAAACCCCGGACCCTCCCCGCGACAGGGGAGTCCAGGAGAAGGCAAGCTTCTCCTGGCGGGAGCAGGGCGCGCCCTGCCGGACGGCGCAGGCCTTTCGCCTGCGCCTCCCTCAAGAAAAGGACACCGCATGAATCCTCGTTGGCAGAAAGTTCTCAAGGATTACGTTGAAGCTCTGGCCATTGCTCTGGTGCTGGCCCTGGTGATCCGCACCTTCGTGGTCCAGGCGTTCAAGATTCCCTCGGAATCCATGGTGGAGACACTGCTGGTGGGCGACCATCTCCTGGTGAACAAGTTCTCCTACGGAGTGAAGCTGCCCTTCACCGAAAAGGTTATCTACAATGTGGGCGACCCGGCCTACGGCGACGTCATCGTGTTCGAATACCCCGAAAACCGCGACCTGGACTACATCAAGCGCATCATCGGCCTGCCCGGCGACGTGATCGAACTGAAAAACAACGTGGTCTTCCGCAACGGCCAGAAGCTGGACGAGCCCTACAAGCGCGTGGAGTCCATGCCCGTGCCCGGCGCCAAAATGACCTACGGGCCCGTCACCGTGCCCGCGAACCAGTACTTCGTCATGGGCGACAACCGCGACCACTCGCAGGATTCGCGCTACTGGGGATTCGTGCCCCGCGAGTACATCCGGGGCAAGGCCTGGGTGCTGTACTGGTCCTGGGCGGGCGGCACGGACATCCGCTGGAGCAGGATCGGCAACGTGATCAAGTAGCCTGCGGCTTCGGCTGTAAGATCGAGCGAAATATTGCGCCCCGTTCGGATGAACGGGGCGCTTCGTTTTGACGAATTGGCACTACCATTTTTTCGATAGGAACTTTCTGCGCTGCTTAGGCATGGTCGGTATCCGGGCAGGGTGAATGGCTAGACAGAACTAGGAAAGTTTCCCTATAAACGGTGAGATACGTTTACTGAGGAGAAGTCATGAGGCCCCCTTATTATCCTCCTTCGTTTGGTAGTCAACAATTCAACTGTCCGCGTTGTCATGTGTATGCACCACAAAAATTTCATTCGTTGAGTTATCAGTATGGTGAAGCTTTCTCGGGAGAAGTTTTGACAGCGTCGAGATGTGGTCATTGTAGAGGGTTTTCTATATGGCTTCGCAAGTCTCTCATTGATCCGCCACATGACACCATAATTCCACCGCATGAGGATTTGCCGGAAAGCTTGCAGGCAGATTACGATGAAGCAATGAGTGTGCTTCGTTGTTCGCCGAGAGCTTCGGCTGCCCTAGTGCGATTATTGCTTCAAAAACTTTTGTTCTGCCTTGGCGAAATGGGAAGGATTAACGATGCTATAGGCTCTCTGGTGGAGAAAGGGCTTCCAAAAGAGGTGCAACAGGCTATGGATGTGTGTCGCCTCGTTGGCAACAATGCTGTCCATCCTGGAGAGATAAACATAGATGATACGCCTGAAATGGTCGAAGCGACATTCTGGTTGATCAATTTCATAGTCGAGGAAATGATTAGTAGGCCAAAACGGATACAAGAGTTATATTCAAGGATGCCGGAAGGGGGGCTGAAGGCCATTGAAAGGCGCGACGGGAGTGTTGCAGTACTCACAGGAAAGTCAGAAATAGCTGGCGAGTGATAAGAGACAAACAACAATAAACCGGAGGATGTCTTGGCCCTCTCTCGCGCCTTTTCCGCCGCCCTGGCCGGGGTGGAAGCCCATACCGTCGTTCTGGAAGTCGATCTGGCCCGCCAGGGCATGCCCTCCTTCACCATGGTGGGCCTGGCCGAGGGCGCGGTGCGCGAGAGCAAGGAGCGCGTCTTCTCGGCGCTGAAGAACCGGGGCTTCAAGCTGCCGCCCTCGCGCATCACCGTGAACCTCGCCCCGGCGGACGTGCGCAAGGCCGGCAGCGGCTACGACCTGCCCCTGGCCCTGGGCCTTCTGGCCGCGGCCGAGGTCCTGCCCGCGGACGCCATCGCGGGCTATTATTTTTCCGGCGAGCTCTCGCTCACGGGCGACCTGAAACCCGTGTCAGGCATCCTGCCCCTGGCCATCCGGGCCAGGCAGGAAGGCGCGCGCGGCCTGCTGGTTCCTGCGGCTAACGCCCAGGAAGCGGCGGTGGTCAAGGGGCTCGACGTCTACGCCGTGGACAGCCTGGACCAGGCCGTGCGTTTCCTCACCGGGCAGGACGCCCTCTCGCCCACGCAGTTCGATCCGGCGGTGCTCTCCAAAGATGCCGACCCCTTCCCGCTGGACTTCGCCGAGGTGAAGGGCCAGGAGCACGCCAAACGGGCCATCGAGATCGCTGCAGCGGGCGGCCACAACCTGCTGTTCATGGGGCCTCCGGGCTCGGGCAAGACCATGCTGGCCAAGCGCATCCCCACGGTGCTGCCGCCCCTGACCTTCGACGAGGCTTTGGAGGTCACGCGCGTCTATTCCGTGGCCGGGGAGCTTTCGCGCGGGGGCTCGCTCATCACCGTTCGGCCCTTCAGGTCGCCGCACCATACCATATCGGACGCCGGGCTCATCGGCGGCGGCAGCGTGCCGCGCCCGGGCGAGGTGTCCATGGCCCATCGGGGCGTCCTGTTCCTGGACGAGCTGCCGGAGTTCAAGAAGAGCGTGCTGGAGGTGCTGCGCCAGCCCATCGAGGACGGGCGCGTGACCATCGCGCGCGCGGCCATGAGCCTGACGTATCCGGCTGAATTCATGCTGGTGGCGGCCATGAACCCCTGCCCCTGCGGCTTTCGCGGCGATGCGCGGCACGAGTGCGTGTGCACGGACGTGAAGGTGCTGTCGTACCGCTCCAAGCTGTCCGGGCCGCTTCTGGACCGCATCGACTTGCAGGTGGAGGTTCCGGCGGTGCCGTACAAGGATTTGAAGGCGGAGACGGGCCGGGTGGATTCGGCGCTGATGCGCACGCGCGTGCTGGGCGCGCGCACGGTGCAGACCGAGCGCTTCGCCGGGACGAACATCCGCACCAACAGCCAGCTCTCGGGCAAGGCGCTTGGCGTGTACTGCCCCATCGGGGAGGACTGTCACCGTTTCCTGGAGATGGCCAACCAGCGCCTGGGGCTGTCCGCACGGGCGCATACGCGCATTCTCAGGCTGGCCCGCACCATCGCGGACCTGGACTCCATGGCGGACATCCGGGTGGAGCACCTGGCCGAGGCCATCAACTACCGGAATTTGGACCGCCAGAATTTGGCTTAGTAGTTCCTAACGAACACATTCAAAAGTCTTGGGGCCGAGAGAGGCAGCTATGCGTGCAACCTTATGTACCAGCACTAGCTCAGTGTCGATTGGTATGGTTGGAATGGTGCAGAAAAATTGAAAGCCCTCGGGGGAGGGCCTTCAATTTTTGACAAAAGGGAATGTTAATAATTTTTTGCAATGCCCCCGTCGACTAGGCAGAATTTTGAAAGCAGTCGAGAATCTTTTTCAACTGACTTTCTTATCTCCTTTACTCGATCGGTGACTTCCTTCGAGAGCCCAGCCCGACTCGGGGGTACGCAAGTCTTTGGCGAAGAATCTTTTCCGCTTTTCATGCCTCCTCCCTTTGCGTTTGGACTGTTTTTTTTAAGAATAACAAGCAATATTCAATGACTAAGCGTTTCTTAAAAGGTTTAAGAACAAATTCATAAATTTTTTGGTTACTTCTCCTGAAGTATCCTGGTGTCTCTGTAAAGATACTAAGAATCATTTTAGGTTTATTAACATGGTTTATTAAAATTGGGAAGCACATTATTGAGCCAGTCCGACCGTCGCCCTCTTGGCGAACAAAAATTACTTCCTTCGGTGACTTGTTGATATCCTCTATGATTACAGGATGTCCCGTTTTCGCAGCCACCATGACGGCACTTTTGGGGTCTTTCAGTATGTCTATTGGAGTGCATGGTGCGCAATGCCTGGGGTAGTAAAACATCGGGTCCTGCACGAGTTCCTCTTCGAAGAAAAACAGTACAACCTTGAAATTTGAATTAGTTGTGTCAATCGCACTGTAGTATCCCCATATTGACTCAATTATGGTCTTTATTTGCTTTTCTGGCTGCGTGATGTCAAGAAATAGCGATTTGACAAAAGAGCTACTAGGCTTCCGTTTCTCTTTTTCATCTGTTAATTTTGAGATTTTCTGAGAAAACCTGTCTAATTTGTATTCGACAGGTACGTCTAATTGCTTTAGAAACGTCAGGAGACCCTTTTCGTTAAGGGGAAGATGCCTGCCAAACGCAGCTTTTATGCTGGGTGCCCCAAAAAGAGGGATTGTTGCACCAGATACAAAAAGAAGTACTGTAATAAGCAGTTCGTAGCTTCTCAGAAAGTCATAAGCAGAAGGGATTTCGACAAATAAATACCCTCGTATTGTGTCGGACCTGTAATAGTATGGTCCGATTTGGACGACAACGAGAGCACATATGTATAAAATTATTGGAACCTTGTACCGCCAAAGCCTGTCAAGCCATTCTGTCACACAACCCCCCCCACCAAGAAGAAAATGAATATAGGAGGACCCTTTGTCGACCTTTGCCCTTCCTGTGCTTTCCCTAACATGGCAAGGGTGTCACGAGTTGGTAGGGTTTCCCTGATTTTTCCTGTCCAGGTAAAAGGAACAAAGGGCGCTCCTGCATCACAGGAGCGCCCCTTTTCGATAACTGATCGATCTTCCGGCCTACGCCCCCAGCGCCGCCGCCTCCGCCCGCATCAACCCGGCCTTGGCCTTGGCCGAGCCGCCAGTGCGTCCGGCCCCGCTCGTCCCCACGTGGAAGAACGAGATGGCCTGTTGCAGGCTTTCGGCCTGGCTGGAGAGTTCCTCCGCCGTGGAGGCGATCTCCTCCGCAGCCGCAGCGCTGGACTGCACCACATGGTTCAGCTGGTTGACGGCCTGGCTGATCTGCTGCGCGCCGGTGTTCTGCTCCCTGGAAGCGGTGGCGATCTCCTGCACCAGGGTGGCGGTCTTTTTGATGTCGGGAACGATTGCGTTCAGCATGCTCCCGGCCTTCTCGGCCACGGCCACGGACTGCACCGAGAGCGTGGCGATTTCCGCCGCAGCAAGCCCGGAGCGCTCCGCCAGTTTCCTGACCTCGGCGGCAACCACGGCGAACCCCTTGCCGTGCTGGCCCGCCCGCGCCGCCTCGATGGCCGCGTTCAGGGCCAGGAGGTTGGTCTGGCGTGCTATCTCCTCGATGATGGAAATCTTCTCTGCGATCTGCTTCATGGCCGTGACGGTCTGGGCCACGGTCCTGCCGCCTTCCTCGGCCTCCCCGGCCACCTTGACCGCGATGGCTTCGGTCTGGCCGGAGTTGTCGGCGCTGCGCCTGATGGCGGCGGAGATCTGCTCCACGGTGGAGGACACCTCCTCCACGCTGGCGGCCTGTTCGGACGCGCCCTGGGAAAGGGTCTGGGCGGTCATGGACAGCTCTTCGCTGCCGGTGGTCACGTTCTCGCAGGCGGACTGCACTTCGGCCACAACATCACGCAGCTTGAAGACCATGGCGTTGAGCGACTGGGCCAGAATGCCGATCTCGTCCTTCTGGCGGATGTCCAGGGTCGTGGTGAAGTCGCCGCCGGACATGTTCCGGGCGAAATCGACCCCCTTGGTGACCGGTCCGGTGATGGAGCGGGTGAGCAGCACCGCCACCAGCGCGCCGAACAGGGCTGCTGCCACGGCCACTGCCGCGTTGACGGTGTTCACGGTGGTGGCGTCCGAGGCCATCTTCTGCTGCTGGAATTCGAGGGATTGCTCCGTGATGCCGCTTACCTCGGAAGCGCGCGAGGTCATCCTGGCCACGGCGGCCTGTTGCGCCTCGGAGGTGGAGAGCAGATCCGCGATGCGCTCCCGATACCCGACGGCCTTCTGGCCGATTGCCGCGAGCATGGACCGTTCTTCCGTGGATGTCGCGACGGACTGGAGTTCCTGGCTGGCCTTTTCCACGGATGTGAGCAGTTCCATGGCCGAGGCAACCCGCACTTTGTCGCCCTGCCACAGATAATACAGCATCTCGATCCGCGACTTCAGGAAGGACTCGACCATCACTGCGAGCTGGCTCTGCGCCTGGACGCGGTTTTTAAGGCCCTGCTGTTCATCCCCGGACATCGCCCGCCCCAGTTCCGCATTCAGGCCGGCCTCGAGGTCGGTGGCCGCTTTCTGCAAATCTGCGGCAGCCGCAGCCATGGCCCTCACCGAGACCATCTTGGCGGTCTTGGCGTCGTGGAAGGCTCCGAAGTCGGATTCGTAGGCTTTCACAGACCCGGTGATTTCGTCCATCTTCGCCCTGTTCCACGAGTCCGTGAAGGACTCCTTGAGCGCAGCCGTCTGCGACCGGGCGGTCTGGAGATTGGCCTTGAAGGGTTCGACGCGCTTCTCGTCGTCCGCGTACATGACGTTCAGGGCGTCGATGCGCGCCAGCAGCACGCGCGAATAGACGTTCCCCACGTTTTCCGACTTTCCGGCGCTGTCGAGCACAGCCCGCAGTCCCATCCATCCGGCGGCGCATACCGCCAGCGACAATGCGATGAGCACGGCGAAGCCCGCCCCGATCCTGACACCAAGCTTTACGTTTTTCATGTGTACGTCCTATGGAATGCAGTACGAATAGAGCAGATGGATAGACACCAATCGAACAATGGCAACCTTGACCTCCCCTGTTGAAAAGGGAAGGTTTTTGTCTGGTCCGGCCACTGGAATAGATGGCCGCTCCGGATCAGGCAGGATGAGCCGGAGCCGCGCTGTCGCGCAGGGGGAGCCGGATGGTGAAGCGCGAACCCATTCCGGGAGTTGAAACCACGCCGATGCTTCCCCCGTGATTGTTCACGATGATGAAATAGGACAGTGACAGGCCGAGTCCGGTGCCTTCCCCGGCGGCCTTGGTGGTGAAGAAAGGCTCGAATATCCTGCGCTGGGTGGCGTCGTCCAGCCCCGGGCCGTTGTCTTCCACCTCGATGCGGACCATGCCCCCTTCCAGGGCGGAACGCAGGACGATCCGGGGGGGCGGGGAGTCCTGGGGCCTGTCGCCCATGGCATGGGCCGCGTTGCCCAGAAGGTTCAGGAGCACCTGCTGGATCTGCACGGTGTTGCATGGAACCGGGGGCAGGTCGGGCTGGTACTCCCGCTCGATGAGGATTCGCCGAAAATCGAATTTCTTCTTGAGGTCGTAGTCGGTGGCTGCCAGTTCCACGGCCTTGTCGAGGAGGGCGTTCACGTTGGCGGGCGCTTTTGCGGTGTCGCTCCTGCGGCTGAACTCGAGCATGCTGGCGACGATCTGCGCGGCGCGGATGGCCGATTCCCTGATGGTGTTGATCATGTGCGGGATGGCGCGGACCTCCAGGAAGGCGGCCAGCCGTTCCGGGTCGATGCCCAGGTCCTGCGCGGCTTTGAGGCTTGGGGCCGAGTCCAGCGTCAACCGCTTGGCCAGCACCTGGGCGCCCTGGAGGATGCCGCTCAGGGGATTGTTGATCTCGTGGGCCATGCCGGCGGCCAGTCCGCCCACGCTCATCATCTTTTCGTTCTGGATCATGATGTTCATCAGGCGTCTGCGCTCGGTGACGTCTCGCACGATGCCCCACATGCCCGAGGGGAGACCGTCCTCGTCGCGCATCAGATAGGATCTCAGCTCCACGGGGAAGATCGTCCCGTTCTTGTGGCGGTATTCCTTTTCGTAGACTTCGGAGTAGCCCCTGACCATGATCTGGTCGCGAACGATCCTGTTTTCGAACTCGCGCCATGCTTCCGGGGTGAGGTCCTCGTAGGTGAGGCGGGACAGTTCTTCCGCCGTGTATCCGGTCATGGTCTGGAGGGAGAGGTTGCTCTCCACGATGCGCCCGTCCATGCGAACCCGCATGAAGCCGTCCATCATGCTTTCGTGCAGCCTGCGATACTTGGCCTCGTTTTCGAGCACGGCCTCCTCGGCCTTCTTGCGGTCCGTGACGTCCTCGAAGATGCCGAGCACGCCAAGTATCTCGCCCTGGGCGTCCGCCAGGGGGATCTTGCTGGTGTCCACCCACCGATGCGCACCGGAAGGGGACATCCACTTTTCGGTTGCGTGCAGGATGGGGCTGTTCTGCTGCATGACCTGCCGGTCGATCTTGCGGCAGTGGTCGGATTCCTCCTTGAGGCGCGGCAGATCGTAGTCGGTCTTTCCGATGATGTCGTCGGGATGGGCGAGGCCCATGTCGCGGGCGAAGGCCTGGTTGCAGCCGAGATAGACGCTGGTCCTGTCCTTCCAGAAGATGGACTGGGGCACGGCGTGCAGAATGTTTTCGAGCATCATCCGGCTCTTGCCCAGTTCCCGCTCGGTCTGCTTGTGTACGGCCTTCTGTTCGGTCAGCTGGCGGGTGCGCTGGAGTACGCGCTCCTCCAGCCTGGCCTTGTGGGACTCGATCTGCCTGCGTTGGGAGCGCTCCTCCAGGATGACCGCAAGCATGAAGCAGAAATTGTTCAGGTATTCGAGGTAGGGAGCGAACAGGGCGTGATCCACCACGGTGACCGCCAATTCGCCCCAGTACGCCTTGTCGGTCCTGATGGGCAATATCACCGCGGTATTCGAGGAGGCCTCGCCGTCCGGCGGGACACGCAGGACTTGCGCGACGCCCGGCACGGTGGCCAGGCCCCGGCAGACGAAACGGAAGATTGATTCCTCGTCCGTGAGGTTGTTGACCATGCTCTGCATCAGCAGAAGCTGGCCCAGAACCTGGGCTTCCACCTGGCTGTCGGACAAGGGGCGTCGCTCCTCTTCCTGGTGTCGGGATGGTCTGTGCAGGGGACTTTCCGGGATCGGCCATATCGGTAAACCCCGGCGGCGTCCGTCACGCCGAAGCTACGTTGCCTGGTCCTGCCAAAGATAGCAGTCGACGGGCGACGTGGAAAGGGGTGCGTGCGCATTTTGCGTGCGCAGGGGAGAAGTCCGGGGGCTTCAGGCCGACCTGCCCTTCGTACTCTCGGGGGCGTCAGGCGAATCAAGAGAAGTGCTGCCCGGAGTGCTGACGGGGGCTTCTTCAGCCGAAGCTTCCAGAGGCAGGCGGATTATGAATTTCGTCCCCCTGCCGGGCTGGGACTCCACCTCGATGGTGCCCCTGTGGTTGGTGGTGATGATGAAGTACGACACCGACAGCCCGAGCCCGGTGCCGTCTCCGGGGGGCTTGGTGGTGTAGAAGGGCTCGAATACCCGCCTGCGCACTTCTTCGGTCATGCCCGGGCCATTGTCCTCCACTTCGATGCGGGCGAAATTCCCGTCCCGCGCCAGGCGCAGGATGAGATGCGGCTTCTCCGGCTCGAGCGCGGCATCCTTGTCCGCGCCCACTCCGGCCATGGCCTGGGCCGCGTTCTTGACCAGGTTGAAGATCACCTGTTCCAGCTCCGTCCTGGTGCAGCGCACCAGCGGCAACTCCGGGTCGAAAACCCGTTCGATCTGCACGCGGCGGAAGTCGAAGCGCTTTTTGAGGTCATAATCGTTGGAGGCCAGCTCAACAGCCTTGTCCACCACGTGGCACAGGTCGGCCGGAGTCCGCTTGGATTCGCTGAAGCGGCTGAACTCCAGCATGTTGGACACGATGTGCGCGGCGCGCACTCCCGAATCCTGAATGGCGTCCACGAAGGAGGGGATCTCGCGCGATTCCAGGTAGCGCAGCACGTCGTCCAGATTCAGGCCGAGTTCCCGGGCGGCCTCGTCGTTGCGGGGGATGTCGGGCGAGAGTCTGCGCTTTATGATCTGTATGCTCTGCAGAATGCCCCCCAGGGGGTTGTTGATCTCGTGGGCCATGCCGGCGGCAAGCCCGCCCACGCTCATCATCTTCTCGGTCTGGACCATGACTTCCTCGACCCGCACCCGTTCGGTGACGTCTTCCAGCGTGACCGCCATGCGGACATTTCCGGCCACGTCCAGGGGGAAGAGCATGATGTCCATGAGCCGGTGGCGTCCTGCCACGTCCATGGCCGTACGCATGGCCTTGATGGTGGCGCGCGTCAGCCGGGCTTCCTCCATCTGGCTGGGGGAGAAGGGCAGGTGGGGCAGGACGGCGTGCAGGGGTGCTCCCAGAGCCTGCCGGAAGGAGGTGCCGCTCAGGACCTGGGCGCTGCGGTTGAAATGCGTGATGCGTCCCTCCTCGTCCAGGCTGACGATGGCGGCGGGGATGGAGTCCAGGATGCTGTTGGTGAGCTCATAGGCGGCCTCGAGCTGTTCCTCGGCGTGCTTTCGCTCGGTGATGTCCGTGATCATGCCCACCAGGCCCTTGAACTCGCCTGCCGGGCCTTCGAGTCTGCGGCCCGCCAATTGTCCCCAGAAGGCGTCACCGGTGGAGCGCAGGTAGCGCCGTTCCAGGCTCACGTGGTCAATTTCGCCCGCCATGAGCGCTCGCATCAGGTTGTTTCCGAATTCGCGCTGCTCGGGCGAGACCAGCTCGGGGTAGGCTTTGCCGAACAGTGCCTCCCGGGTGTAGCCGAACAGCTCCGAGGTGCGGTTGTTGGCCAGGACCACGCGCCCTCTCGGATCCACCAGGAAGATGGCCGAAGGGGAGGTGTCGAAGATCACGCGCAGGCGTTCTTCGTTGTCGCGAAGGGCCTCCTCCGCCTGCTTGCGTTCGGTGATGTCCCGGAAGATGCCTTCCACGCCGGCTATCGCGCCGTCGGCGTCATGGTAGAACTTGCTGCTGGTGGAGACGGTGACCGGAGTGCCGTCCCTGCGGACCAGGACCACTTCGTAGTCGCGCACCTCGCCCTCGGTGCGGATGCGTTCCAGGAAATCGCCGCGCCGCTCCGGGTGTTGCCAGAAACGGGCGTTGGGATACCCCAGGATGTCGTTCACGGTGTCGTAGCCCAGAAGCTTGGCGCAGGAGGGGCTCAGCATGATGAGGTTGCCCGATGTGTCCGTGCGGTAATACACGTCGGAGATGTTCTCGATCACGGAGCGGTACCTGGCTTCGCTTTCGCGCAGGGCGCGCTCCGCCAGTTTGGCTTCGGTGACGTCGGTGATCATGGCGACCGACCCGAGGAATTCACCGGGGCCGGTCATGATGGGCATGGCAGAGATGATGGTGGTCAGAATCCTGCCGTCTTTGCGCAGAAAGCGGCGTTCGTAACGTCCGGGCTGCCCGGCGCGGCGCTCCTTTTCCCGTTGGTGATGGTCCGGCAGTTCTTCCTGGACGAACAGTTCGGCCAGTGGTCGCCCCAACAGCTCCTGCTCTTCGTATCCGAGCATCTGGGAGAAGACACGGTTCACGTTTGTGATGGTGAAGGAGGCGTCCAGAATGCAGATGCCCTCGTTTGCGGTCTCCACGATGCGTCGGTAGCGTTCCTCGCTGTTCTGCAATTGCCTGGCCTGGAAAATGGATTGGCGCTCGAAACGCTTGAGCGCAGCCCACAACAGGCAGGACACCACCGCGACGTAGAACCAACCCTTGAGCGTGCCGACCCACAACAGGATATCCTGGGATTCCGAGAAGAGAAAGCCCGCCGCCTTGTCGGAAAAGAGAATCCACAGCGCGCTTACGGCCGCATATGTCGCCGCTATTCGGAATGGTCTGAGTCTGGGCATGTTTTCCGCCGACGTGAAAAGCGAACCTGGATGGAATATATAAACAGAAGAACGAATTGTAGTCCAGCCGCATGCTGAAGGCAGGCTGACCTGAGCGCTCGTCGGTGGCGGGGTGCGTTGCTCTCCTGCGGAACATCACGGGGCATGAATCCGTTATCCGAAGCCTCTTCAGAGTGAGTGGGCCGTTTGGACCGGCAGAGGGTTGAAAGCCTGAAAAGGCGCAGGCTGCAATCCGGAGAAGTCTGTCCGCCGCAAACAAACACCGCCACTGCCTGAATCCCGGCGTGGCATTCGTATTCGTCTTCGTAAAGCGGGTCGGTTTTTTCAGGGGCGCGACACTAGGCCACGGCCAGGCGCGTGCCCCTGGACCTGGCCGCATCGGCCAGGAGCAGGTCCCTGGCCTTGGCGTAGGCGCTCAGGCCGCGCCGCCACAGGGGATCTTCGGTCGGGGAGGAGGCCCGGGCCTGCGTGGACGCCTGTCCCGTCTGGGCGTCTTGGCCCGGCGGCGTCCCGGTCCCGGCATTGGTTTCCGCGCCGCTGGCCGCGCCTGCGGCTACGGCGGCGTTTTGACGCTCGTTCCAGGCCGCGTCGGTTACTTCCCGGCGCAGGCGCTCGCGCTCCATTTCGGTCTGGAAGGCCTGGCCGCTGGTATCGCGCTGTTTGCGGGCAGACTGCTCCTCGGGGTCCACTTCGACCTTTTTCGAGGTGTAGTCCACGCCGAAGCTGCCGATGCGCACGCCGAAAGAGCGCGTGACCACGCGGGCTTTTACGGCGTCGAACGCCTGACTTGACTGGGAAGCCTGCCGGATCTGGCGGGTTGCTTCCATGGACGTGCTCCCAGGGCTTTTCGCCCGGTGTGGCAGCCTTGCCGGTTCGCGCTTCAACGCCTGCTGGCGCATGCTGGGCGCGGGTTCCCGTCCATGGAAACCGTGTGGGGTGCGAAAGAAGTAATACCCCGACGGTTCTTTGGCAAGAAAAACAAGAAACCTGTAACCCTTGCGAATCCCGTGCCGAAAGCCCACTCCCCCTTGTCCGAAACCCGCCTCGCGGGTATGTTCCCCTGAGACGATACGGCCCTGCCAGCCACGTCCACAACCCAACCCGGAGGTCCAATGCCCGTAGCCATCCTCAAGAAGCGACGACTCATCCCCGGCCAGACCAGCGAACTGACGCTCGATGCCTCCCACATCGCGCGAAAGGCCAGGCCCGGCAACTTCGTCATTCTGCGCGTATCCGAGAAAGGGGAGCGCATCCCCCTGACCATAGCCGACACCGACCCCCAGGCCGGAACCATCACCATCGTCTATCTGGTGGTTGGCAAATCCACGGCGGAGCTGGAAACCCTGGAAGAGGGCGACTCCATCCTGGACGTGTGCGGCCCCCTGGGCAAACCCACCCACATCGAGTCCTGCGGCACGGTGGTCTGCGTGGGCGGCGGCACCGGCATCGCGGCCATGCACCACATCGCCAAGGGCCACAAGGCCGCCGGGAACCGGGTCATCGCCGTGATCGGTTCGCGCTGCGAGGATCTGCTCCTCTTCAAGGAGGAGCTGTCCATGTTCGCGGACGAAGTGGTGGTGACCACCAACGACGGCTCCTGCGGCATGCAGGGCTTCGTCACCGACGGCCTGCGCATGGTGCTGGACCGCGAGCCGTCCGTGGGCGAGGTGGTGGCCATCGGCCCTGTGCCCATGATGGAGGCCGTGGCCAACCTGACGCGTCCCTACAACGTGAAGACCACCGTGAGCCTGAACTCCATCATGATCGACGGCATCGGCATGTGCGGCGCGTGCCGCGTGGTGGTTGGCGGCGAAGTGAAGTTCGCCTGCGTGGACGGCCCCGAGTTCGACGGCCATCAGGTGGATTTTGCGCGCATGCGCCAGCGCCTCGCGGCGTTCAAGCCCCAGGAGGAACTGTCCTGGGCCGAGTTCAGGAGGCTTCGTGGACAAGAAGCCTAAGAAACAACTGGCCCCCAGGACCCCCATGCCCGAACAGCCCGCCAGGGAGCGGGTGAAGAACTTCAGCGAAGTGACCACGGGCTACACCCTGGACATGGCCGTGGCCGAGGCCGCCCGCTGCCTGCAGTGCAAGAAGCCCGTGTGCCAGGCAGGCTGCCCGGTGGAGGTGCCCATCAAGGCCTTCATCGGCCACCTGCAGAAGGGCGACGTGACCGCAGCCTACAAGGCCATCCGGGAGACCAACTCCCTGCCCGCCGTGTGCGGCCGGGTCTGCCCCCAGGAAGTGCAGTGCGAGGGCGCCTGCGTGCTGGCCAAGAAGGGCGAGCCTGTGTGCATCGGCCGCCTGGAGCGCTTCACGGCCGACGAGTACGCGGCCCGCAGCGCCTGCGAACAGCTCACCGGCGACAAGGCCTGCCCCATGATCCGCGAGGAGCTGAAGGTGGCCTGCATCGGCGGCGGACCGGCCAGCCTCACCGTGGCAGGCTACCTGTCCACCCTGGGCATCAAGGTGCACGTCTACGAGGCCCTGCACGAGCCGGGCGGCGTGCTGGTCTACGGCATTCCGGAGTTCAGGCTGCCCAAGGCCATCGTCAAGCGCGAAGTCGAAGCCATGACCGAAAACGGCGTGGAGTTCCACCTGAACTGGGTGGGAGGCCGCACCATCACCGTGCAGGACCTCTTCGAGGAGGGCTTCCAGGCCGTGTTCATCGGCGTGGGCGCCGGCCTGCCGCGCTTCCTGAAGGTCCCCGGCGAGGACCTGACCGGCGTGTTTTCGGCCAACGAGTATCTCTCCCGCGCCAACCTGGGCCGGGCCTACGCCTTCCCGGACTACGACACGCCGCCCTTCCCCGGAAAGCAGGTGGTGGTCGTGGGCGGCGGCAACGTGGCCATGGACGCGGCCCGCACCGCCATGCGCATGGGCGCGGACAAGGTCAGCCTGGTCTACCGCCGCACCAAAAACGAGATGCCCTGCCGCCTGGAAGAGCTGGAGCACGCCCTGGACGAAGGGCTGCACCTGGAGATCCTCACCAACCCGGTCAGCTTTGCCGGGGACGAGAGCGGCCGCGTCACCGGGGTGACGCTTGAGCGCATGAAGCTCGGCGATCCGGACGAGGCCGGGCGCTGCACCCCCAACTGCACGGGCGAATACTTCGACATCCCCTGCGACCTGGCGGTGATCGCCGTGGGCACAGGCCCGAACCCCCTACTGCTGGAAGCCACTCCGGGGCTCAAGCGCAACCGGCGCGGCTACATCGAGATCGACGAGGCCACGGGCGAGACCAGCATGGCGAACGTGTTCGCAGGCGGGGACATCGTCACCGGCGCGGCCACGGTCATCCTGGCCATGGGCGCGGGACGCCGCGCCGCCAAGGAGATCGCCCGCAGGCTCCTGGGCGAGGACGCCCCGCAGGACGTCCCCCCCCTGCACGGCGGGGTGCTCGCAGCACAGGACTGATCGCGCGGTTTCATCTACGCCGACCAACGGCTCCCGGACGCCGGCCGTCCGGGAGCCGCTCCGGTTGCGCGTTGTCACAAATTCTCTTGTCCGCTGTCACAGAACCGTAATATGTTACTCCTAGGGTCCGCATGCTGCCGGTCCCCAGTCTCCGGCATACCTCGGAAACAATCCCTCTGGAGGCAACAAAATGAAGAAATTCGCTGCGTTCCTGTTCGCTATCATGCTGACCGCCACAGTGGCCCAGGCCCAGACCGCAATCCGCGTCGACGGTTCCACCACCGTTCTGCCCGCCATGCAGAAGATGGTCGAGGCCTACATGAAGGCCAACTCCGGCGTGAACATCACCGTGTCCGGCGGCGGTTCCGGCAACGGCATCAAGGCCATCATCGACGGCACCACCAACATCGCCATGTCCTCTCGCGAGATGAAGGACAAGGAACTGGAGGCCGCCAAGGAGAAGGGCAACGTGGTCAAGCCCATGGTCATCGCCATGGACGCCCTGGCCCCCATCGTGAACCCGGCCAACCCCGTCACCGACCTCAAGGTCGAGCAGCTTCGCGACATGTTCTCCGGCAAGATCAAGAACTGGAAGGAAGTGGGCGGCGAAGACAAGGAGATCGTGCTCATCTCCCGCGACACGTCCTCGGGCACCTACGAAGCCTGGCAGGAACTGGTCATGGGCAAGGACAAGGTTTTCCCCGGCGCGCTGCTGCAGGCTTCCTCCGGCGCGGTGCTCCAGGTGGTGGGCAAGAACAAGGCCGCCATCGCCTATGACGGCTACGCCTACGTGGACAAGACCGTGAAGGCCCTCAAGGTCAACGGCATCGCCGGAAGCGAAGCCACCGTGGCCGACAAGTCCTACCCGGTGTCGCGCCCCCTGTTCATCATCGTCCCAGAGAAGGCTTCCCCCGAGGTCATGAAGTTCGTGGACTTCATCATGTCCCCGACCGGCGGCCAGAAGATCATCGCCGAAGTCGGCTATTTCCCGGTCAAGAAGTAGTATCCAAACCCATTGCGGCCCCCTCCGCCAGGAGGGGGCCAGGTTTTTTTCGGAGCCTGCCGTGGCCATCAGCCGAAAGCTCAAAGACGACCTGATCCGCAACCTCTTCCTGGTGACAGCCCTGACCTCGATCATCGCCCTGGGCCTGATCATGATCTACCTGTTCCTGGAGGGGCTCCCCATCTTCAAGCACGTGTCCGTGAGCGGCTTCCTCTTCGGGAACTTCTGGTATCCCACGGCGGACCCGCCCGAGTTCGGCATCCTGCCCATGATCGTGGCCTCCATCGCCGTGACCCTCTTTTCCTCGGTCATCGCCATACCCCTTGGCGTCATGACAGCCCTCTATCTGGCCGAGATCGCGAGCCCCCGCACGCGCGGCATCTTCAAGCCCCTGGTGGAACTCCTGGCCGCGCTGCCCTCGGTGGTCATCGGTTTCTTCGGCATGGTGGTGGTCGCTCCCTTCCTGCAGGAAACCTTCGACCTGAACACGGGCCTCAACCTGTTCAACGCCAGCCTCATGCTGGCCTTCATGTCCGTGCCCACCATCTGCTCCGTGTCCGAGGACGCCATCTACGCCGTGCCGCGCGAACTCAAGGAGGCCTCCCTGGCCCTTGGCGCAACACACTGGGAAACCATCCGTCGGGTCATCATGCCCTCCTCGCTCTCCGGCGTGTCCACGGCCATCATCCTGGGCATGTCGCGCGCCATCGGCGAGACCATGGTGGTGCTCATGGTGGCGGGCGGAGCGGCCATGATACCCACATCCATCTTTTCGCCGCTCCGGCCCATGCCGTCCTCCATCGCCGCCGAAATGGCCGAGGCTCCTTTCCGGTCGGACCATTACCACGCCCTGTTCGCCATCGGCGTGGTGCTGTTCCTGTTCACCCTTGTCTTCAACATCATCGCCCAGCACATAGCCGAGAAGCACAAGCAGGTCGGCGCTGCCACCCTGTAGGACCAACCCCATGCGTATCGACGACAAGCTCATCAGACGCCGCAGGGGCGCGCAGGCGGTCATGTGGTCCGTGTTCAGGTCCGCGTCGCTCATAAACGCCGCGGCTTTGGGCCTTATCTGCATCTTCCTGTTCGTGAACGGCCTGCCCGCCATCACCTGGGAATTCTTGAGCCAGCCCCCGCGCGACTCCATGACCGCAGGCGGCATCCTTCCCTGCATCATCGGCACGGTGATCCTCTCGGTGGGCTCCATGCTGGTGTCCTTCCCGCTGGGGGTGGCCACGGCCATCTACCTGAACGAGTACGCCAGGCCCGGCAAGACCGTGCGCCTCATCCGCCTGGGCATCGCCAACCTGGCGGGCGTGCCCTCGGTGGTGTTCGGTCTGTTCGGCCTGGCATTCTTCGTCACCTTCCTGGGCATGGGAGTCAGCATCCTCTCGGGTGTTCTGACCCTGGCCATCCTGGTGCTGCCGGTGATCATCGGCACCGCCGAGGAGGCCCTGAAATCCGTGCCGGGCACCTACCGCGAGGCTTCGCTCGGCCTCGGGGCCACCAAGTGGCAGACCATCCGCATGGTGGTGTTGCCTGCGGCGCTGCCCGGCATGCTGACCGGGGCGATCCTGGGACTCTCGCGCGCTGCGGGCGAGACCGCAGCCATCATGTTCACGGCCGCAGTCTTCTTCGCGCCCAAGCTGCCGAGCTCGGTCTTCTCGGACGTGATGGCCCTGCCCTATCACATCTACGTGCTGGCCACGGCAGGCACCGAGATCGAGAAGACCCGCCCGCTCCAGTACGGGACGGCCCTGGTGCTTATTGCGCTGGTTTTGGGAATGAACCTGATAGCCATCATCTACCGGGCAAAATTGCAGAGGAAGCGCTGATCGGTTTTTGCGGGTTTCGATGGAAAAGCCCCTGCCGGGAACGGCGGGGGTTTTTTGCGTGCGTGCGGCGGGCCGGGCCACGGCAGCACGGAGGGGAAAGAGGCAGGGAGCGACGGCAGCGGCCGGTGGAGAGGATAAACGCGCAGGACGAGGCAGCGGCCGCGGAAAGATGGCATGTGCAGGCAGGGAAGGGCAGGGCGAGGCAGCGGCAGTATGCAGCAGGGATCAGCCTCCGGCGGCCAAAGGGCTGCGCCTTTTGGAATCCCTTCCAGGCTGCGCGGGGATGAGCCCGATGGGAAGGCTTCCCGGGCTTGAGCGGCCTACGGCTGCCAGAGCGGGCAGGGGGGCGGAGCTGTTGCATCCTTGGCTCGCGCACGCAAAAGTCTGACAGTCTTGCTGTAAATGTACTTCTTGTCGCCGCGCAGGTGGCGGCATACTCCTCTGAAACCGTTTTCCCAGGAACGCCAGATGGGTTCATGGCGGCAGGTGAAACAGTCCGTTATCGAATCATCAGTGTGGTTTGGTTCTCGTGCCATGGTTGCCTCGCTTCCAAAAACATACGCCATCATACCAATTGTGGAAAGGAAAGCTTCTGAAACTTTCCTGCGAGCCCGATTTTCTTCCCTGGCTCGTGGGCCGTCCGGGAATGGGTTCTTGTTCCTGTCTTGCCTGTTCTTCAGGCGTTGCGTTCTCGGAAATTCGTGTTCCGGTTCTACGGATTGGCAAACACAGGTCGTGGGGAGCGAGTCCGACTGTCGTATGGTGCGCCCCATGCCCCATCCTGCACAAAAGAAAGGCCCCGTCCAATTAAGGACAGGGCCAGTAGGTTGATACAATGGTATGTCTAAATGTTGTGTAGTAGTTTCCTTAGCCGATACCGTAGAGCATGACGGTTGCTCCGTCTGTAGCGTGCCTGGGAATATTCAATGTCCCGTGGCCTTGGTTTGCTCTACCTTGAAAGGAACTGTTCTTCTTCAGAATGATCCAATGGCATCGCCTCCGTTGAGGTAAACCAACAATCTCCTGAGACACGATTACCATATAGGCCTGGGCTCGAAGGTTGTCTAGAGGAAAAACTGCACGGAGCGCTGCCTGAATAAATTGTAATCGAGAGCGGGCTCGGGCAGGTCTTCTTACATGGGCAGTCTGGGGCGGGTAAACCCTGGAGATTCCAGCATGTCCGGCTGTGCGCCGCACACCTGGTGCGTGGCGTCTTCCGTCACCACCATGGACACGATGAGTTCCTTCAGTTCGCTGGCCTGGGCGGCCAGGTAGGTGATGGCCTCGGCGGTGTGCACCATGCCGTGCGAGGTTTCCCGAGCGATCTCGCCCACTTCGCCCACAGCGGCGTTTATTTCGTGATGCGCGCTGGACTGCTCCTCGGCTGAGGCGGCAATGCGGCGGACTTCCTCGGCCGTTGTCGAGGTGAAATCCACGATGCGGCCCAGGGCGTCGCCGGAGCGTTTCACCAGTTCCGTGGCCTGCTGGATGGCCTGGAAGGAGCGCTCCGTCCCCTCGATGTTCAGCTGGGTGCCGCGTTGGATCTCGGCAACGCTCTGCGATACCTCGCGCGTGGCGGCCATGGTCTTTTCGGCCAGCTTGCGCACCTCCCCGGCAACCACCGCGAATCCGCGCCCGGCGTCTCCGGCGCGCGCGGCCTCGATGGCCGCGTTCAGGGCCAGCAGGTTGGTCTGGTCCGCGATGTCGTCGATGACCCCGATGATGCGGCCGATGGCCCGCGCCTTCTCGCCGAGATCATTCATGCTGTGCAGATGCTCCTGCGACAGGGTCTGCACCGCGTCGATGGAGGCGATGCATTCGCCCACCACCGCCGAGCCCTCCCGCGCCTGCCCCATGGCCGAATCGGAGCTGGATGCGGCCGCTCCGGCCACCCTGGCCACCTCGATCAGGGTGACGTTCATCTCGTCCATGGCGCGCGCGGTCTCGCCCAGGCGGGAGGTCTGGTGCAGCGCGCCCTCGCGGATGCTCTCCACCTGTCCGGAGATCTCCTCCGCGCCCTGGGACACGTGCAGGGCGATGAGGTTGGCCTGCTCGGCCACGCGGGTGATCTTGTCGTTCTGGGAGCGGATCAGGGCTTCCTGATGCTTGATCTCGGTAAGCTCGGTGAACAGGGTGAACACGCCCAGGGCCGTGCCGTCCAGGTCGTAGAGCGGGGCGCAGTCCTGGCGCACGAAAAAGCCTGCCCCGCGCGCGCCGCACCCCTGGGACTGCGCGTCCTGCACGGGGCGCTTCTCCTGGAAGCAGCGCCTCGGGGCCGCTCCCAGGGCATCGTTCCCGGCGAAGAATGCGGCCACGTCGCGCCCGATGTGCTGCGATTCGTCGCCGTCCAATTCCAGGAGCTCCAGGAGCGGCCGGTTCACGAAGAGCACCCGGTCTTCGGTGTCGGTCACCAGGCAGGGAACGGTCATGGCCTGAAGGATGCCCTGGGCGAAGCCCAGCTTGTTTTTGAGCTCCCCCACCATGCGGGTGAGCCCGCCACTCAGGACGGCCATCTCGGCCTTGAAGCGCCCGGTGAGCACGGCCTGGAAATCGCCTGCGGAGATGCGCCCCAGGAAATGCTGCAACGAGTCGAACGGCTTTATGATTTCGCGGCGCACGAAGGCCAGCGAGCAGACCAGGATGAGCGCTCCCGTGGCCAGGCCCAGCACCAGGCTGGCCGTGGTCAGCCTGTCCACGGCGGCGAAGGCCTCGTCCTCGTCGATCACCGTGACCATGGCCCAGGTGGCGTCTCCGGCCTGGACCGGCGTGTAGGCTGCCAGCACGCGCTTGCCGGTCACGTCCTTGGAGATTTCGGCTCCGGTTTTTCCGGCCAGGGCCTCGGCCACGGGCGGGGTGTCCATTTTGCCTTGCGCGGAATTGGCGAAGGAGGCGGCCACGGTGTGCGTGGCCGGGTAGGCGCTGCTGTCCGAGCGCATCAGGCGGTCCGCGCCCACCAGATAGCTCTCGCCGGTCTCGTCCTTGCCGGAGCGCGACTTCATGATGGGGGCCAGATCCTGGGGCGTGATGCGCAGGATGGCCACGCCGTCCACGCCGCCCACGTGGTTGTGCACCGGGGAGGCCACGAAGGCGGCGGGTTCGTTTTTCAGCGGCGGGTAGGGGGCGAAGTCCTCGAACACGGTCCGGCCTTTCTTGGCGTTGCGCCAGGCGCGTCCGAGCCCGGAATCCTTCAGGGGGCCCTTGTCCAGGTCCTCGCCCAGCTCCAGGCCCTTCTTCACCGTGAAGATCACCCGTCCGTAGTCGTCCACCAGGATGGCGTCCTCGTAGCCCAGCACCTTGACGAAGGGTTGGAAGGCCGGAGACACGAACTGGACCATCTCCACGAATTCCGGGTCGTTCACGTCGGCGCGCTGGCCTGGCTTCACCTTGCCCATGAAGATGTCGCGCAGCATGGCGATGCTGTTGTAGACCTCCTTCACGGAGGCGTAGATGCGCACCTCGGCGTTCCACTTGTCCACCAGCTGCTTGAGGGCCTCCTTGCGGGAATCACGCACGGATTCCAGCTGGCTGAAGGCCTGCTGGGAGAGGCTGCCCGAGGCCTGGCGGACGCTGTACACGCCCATGAACAGAAGCGGGAGGATGCCGATGGCCAGGCAGAACAGTATGAGTTTGGCCCGAAGGCTGAGCTGGATTTTCACGGGGGTACTCCTTGGGTGGATCGCGCGCGGACCATAGGCACGCCAAGGTTGGGGATTGGTTTAGGCTGCGTGACGATTGTGTTACGGAGGCCTTGCGCGTACCCTGATCGCGCAGCGCCCGGGAGCGCCGGAAACAAAGGAGCCAGCCAAAGAGAACAGACGCGCGGATCGACTGTCATGGGAGTTCGGGAACCGGTCATGGATTCGTCATATGATGCGGATAGCTTCGGGACGCCGCGGATTGCGGTCAGAACGTCCCCGAAAGGAAGGCCCAATGACCCAGGAAGGCAACAAGAAGAATTACGTCCTCGACACCAACGTCCTCATCGAAAACCCCAACTCGGTGCTGGCGCTTCGAAACGGCAACGAAAACAACATCTTCATCCCCTATCACGTGCTCATGGAGCTTGAGACGCTGAAAAACACGCCCAAGCTCCGCCACATCGTCTCCAAAGTCATCACCAGCCTGATCGAGAACCGCGAACACATCACCTTCATCCGCAACGGCGGCACCGACTCGCCCTTCACCCACATCGTGGACAACTACATCCTGGGCGAGATCGAGACCGCGCAGGACATGCAGGGCGTAAAAGACCCCATCCTGGTCACCAACGACCGCCTGCTGCAACTCCAGGCGTCGCTTAGGAACATTAAAAGCGAGGAACTGCGCGACTCCAAACCTTTCGAGTCCGACTCGCAGCTGTATACCGGCTTCGTGGAGGAGGCCGAGAACGCGCCGCCCAACTCGTTTCTCTGGCGAGACGGCAAGCCCGTGCTGCTGGGGCCCGAGGGCGAGAAACCCATCGGCTACACCAACGACGTGTGGAACCTGAAGCCGCGCACCGTGTACCAGAACCTGGCCCTGGAGCTCATCTGCGCGGACCACGTGGACCTGGTGTCCATCCAGAGCGAGGCCGGGTACGGCAAGACCTACCTGGCCCTGGCCTCAGCCCTGTACATGGTGCTGGAGCGCAAGCTCTACGAGAAGGTCTTCGTGGTGAAGCCCACCATCGAGATCGGGGCCAAGCTGGGCTTTCTGCCCGGCGACGTGGCGGAGAAGATGGAACCCTACATGAAGTACATCTTCGACCTCCTGGTGAAGCTGCACAAGCAGCGTCCGGCCAACAAGATCTTCATGAACCCCAACGACGAGGCCCTGCGCCTGAACGTGAAGAAGTTCGAGATCCTGCCGCTTGGCTACGTGCGGGGCATGAACATAGAGAACGCCTTCGTGATCATCGACGAGGCCCAGAACCTGTCGCGCACGGAGGTGCGGGCGCTTCTGACCCGCATGGGCGAGGGCGTGAAGTGCCTGTGCCTGGGGGACACCTCGCAGGTGGACAACCCCTACCTGAACGAGGCCAACAACGGGCTGAACTGGATCGTGCGCAAGTTCAAGGGATTTGCGAACTACGGGCACATCGTGCTGAAGGGGGACCGCTCGCGCGGGCCGATCACGGACATGGTGTTGAAGAGCAAGTTGTAGGGAATCTTCTGGCGAATTTTGGATAGATAGAGCGCCCCGAAAGGGGCGCTTCGCCTTGCGAGGCGGGAGGCTAATGGCTTGGCCTAGGTCTATTTTTCGGACAGCAAAGTCTATGATTGGTTGATGGAATTTGATACGTGACCAACACAGATTAAAGAGTCGAAGGAGGGCGTATGGCTGGATATAAGGTGAGTGATGTGTATGGTATTTCGCGCGACCTTCCGTTGAATTACGTGTCTAGAGAGTGGGCTGATGACGCATTCATCGCAAGCTTGACACGTGATAAGCATGTTGTTGTCTATGGTAGCTCAAAGCAGGGAAAAACTTCTCTTGTAAAACATTGCTTGAAGGAAGAGGATTATGTCAAGGTACAGTGTTCAAATAAGTGGGGGTTGAGTAATTTAAATGCAGCCATACTAAAGGCTGCTGGTTATAAAATGACAACTACAGAAAAAATTAGCGTGTCAGGGAAAGCTAAAGTACTGGCGACATTCACAGGATGGCTTGGATTGAAGGTGGGTGGTGAGGCAGAGGTGGGCAGGGCGAGCGAGGTTACAACTCAAAGCCTCGAGCTTGATATTGACGATGTGAACGATATCATCGAAGCGCTTGAATGTGTAAAATTCAAAAAATTCATAGTACTTGATGATTTTCATTATTTAACAGAAGAGACGCAGCGTGATTTTGCGGTTCAGCTAAAAGCATTTCATGAAGCTTCTGAGTTGTGTTTTGTCGTGATTGGTGTGTGGCTTGAGGAGAATAGGTTGATAGTGTATAATGGTGATCTAACTGGTAGAATTGTTGCAATCAATGCTGACCTGTGGACAGCGGAGAAGCTTCAGGAAGTTGTAAGGAGTGGAGAAGGTCTTCTTAATATTAAATTCGTTGATTATTTCAAAGATGCCGTGATTGGTGGGTCGTATGAAAGTGTTTATATCGTGCAGGAGGCGTGCCACAGGGCTTGCGTGGAGAGTGGTTGTCATTCGACGGTTTCAGATGAAATAACTCTTGGTGATGGTTTAGATGCTGAAGCAATAATTAGGGCGGTTGTCAATGAACAGTCTGGCAGGTATGATACCTTTCTAAGGAACTTTGCCGATGGTTTTCAGACGACTGAACTGGAAATGTATAAGTGGATTCTATATCCGATAATAATGTGTGATGATCGTGAGCTGAATGCAGGGTTTAAGGCGTCAGAGGTAAGAAAAAGAATAGCTGAAAAGCATCCACGCGGAGCAGATTTAAACCCGGGAAATGTTATTCAGGCGTTGAAGTTCGCAACTTCATTACAAATTCAGAAGCAAATAAAGCCAATAATACTTGATTATGATCAGACAAATGGTAGATTGAGTGTTGTCGATAGAAGCTTCATAATCTGGAAAAAGTACCAAGATAGAGAGGATCTCTTGGAGAAAATTGGACTGCAAGGTATGTAGTGTTCTGCGTGTTCAACGATGCTGAATGAGGAAGTTCTAAATGAGAATCATCATTCAGCTTACATTGATATTAGCGCTGCCTTCCCGGCCTGCCAGACCATCGTAAGCCCGATGATGCCCAGAAGCGAAAGCACCACGGCCCGGAAGGTCCTCTCGTTCACCTTGCCGCAGGCGGCGCCCCCGGCCCAGAGTCCGGCCAGGAGCGCGGGCAGGGCCAGCGCGTACAGCTTCAGTATGTCAAAGCTCACCAGCCCCTGTGCGCTCTGAATCCCCACGATGCCGACGCCGGTCAGCAGGAAATAGAACGTCAGCGTGGCGCGCAGGGCGTCGCGCCCCCAGGGTTGACGCGCCGCCCAGGCGATAACGGGCGGCCCGTTGGCCCCGGTGACCGGTCCGATGCACCCGCTCAGAAATCCCGCGACCAGCGTCCACCCCTTGCCGATGTGCGCCCTGGGCTTCGTGGTGGTGACCGACTGGGTCACCATGGCCAGGATGATCAGGCCCAGGAGCCCCTTGATCAGGCTGTCCGACGCGCCCTCCAGCAGCCACGCGCCAACGGCCATGCCCGGCACCGAGCCCAGGAGCAGCATCTTCATGGGGCCGCGCTCGATGTGGCCGTGCAGCCTGAGGACCATCACCACGTTGATGCTCACGGCCACGAGGCTGACCAGGGGCACGGCTGCGCGCACGTCCAAAACGGTCAGCAGGATGGGGAGCGCCACCAGCACGGAGCCGAAGCCGGAGAAGCCCTGGATGAATCCGGCGCAGAGGGATGCGCCGAGGATGACGGGTATGAGTGGTTCCATTGGGGGAGAGGTCCTTGTTGGTGCGCGCAATTTCGCCTGGACCGACGAACTATGCGCCCAAGGACGTTAAGGCAAGCGAAGGGACGCAATGCGCGTGGAATCCTGCCGCAACAAGAGGTGAGGCTTCAGACGGAATGACCCTGCTCAAACGGGCAAATGGAATCAGGCGTGGACGTCCTGTGCAGAGGGCGGCAGGCAGCGTCTAACAACAAGGATGACCGCAATGCCTGTAAGGGATTCCAAAGGACGCAGCCCTTTGGCCGCCGGAGGCTGATCTTCGTCAAAAACAACCCAGTTCGCCCAGAAGATCTGCTTCAGCTGTTCTCCAACTAACCGGCCAGCAGCCCGCCTTCCTGCGCGGCGCGGGCGGCTTCTCTCAGTTCCTCGCGGGTGGCTGCTATGCTGACCCTGTTGCGTCCTGCGTCCTTGGCGGCGTACAGGGCCTGGTCGGCCATGGCCAGAAGGCTCGCGGGGGTCACGGCCTGTCCGGGCGTGAAGGTGGCCAGACCGATGGACACGGTGATGGGGATGGGGCGTCCCGCGTAGCGCAGGGACTCTGCGCCCACGCGGCGGCGCAGGCGCTCGGCCAGAATCCAGGCCTGGGGCTGCCCGGTATGCGGCAGGATGATGGCGAACTCCTCGCCGCCGAAGCGAGCCAGGAAGTCGGTGCTGCGAAGCCCGGTTTCCATGGCCTGGGCGGCGTGGCGCAGGGCGGCGTCACCTGCCAGGTGGCCGTGGGTGTCGTTGACCTTCTTGAAGTGGTCCAGGTCGGCCATGAGCAGCGCAAATCCGGCCTTGTGGCGCATGTGCCGCTTGAGTTCCAGGTCCAGGCGGGCGTCAAAGGACCGGCGGTTGAAGAGGCCTGTGAGCCCGTCGCGGTCGGCGCGGCGCTTGAGGCGCAGGTAGTTCAAGGCGTTTTTCAGGCACGGCGCGAGCTGGGTGACGGCCTGTCGCGCTGTCTCCTGCTCGTGCTTGGCCAGGTCGCGGTGGATGAGCACGGACAGGCATCCGAAGGAGTGGTCCTCGTGGCGCAGAGGCACCAGCAGCGCCCGGCCCGGTTCCGCCGGGGCGGATTCGTCGCCTCCGGGAACGCTGTTCACGCGGTAGGAGCGCGACGGCGTGCCGCGCACCCTGGCGGCCAGATCCAGCAGGTATTCGGTCCTGGCGGATTTGGCCGGGGCGGAGAGGTTCTCGGGCAGGAAAATTTCGGTTTCGGGGTTATGGCTCCAGAACACGCCAAGAACCTCGGACACAGGGAAGGCCAGGCCCAGGTCGTCCTTGAGGTTGGCGAGGATTCCGGGCAGGTCCAGGCTGGACATGGCGCGGGCCAGCAGATGCTGGAAGAAGGCCAGGCGGCCGTTCTCCTGCACCATCTGGTCTCGCTCGCGCTGGGCGTCTCCGAGTATCCTGGCGATGTCTTCGAAGAGGCCGGCGGATTCCCTCGCCGCGTCCAGCGCGGCGATAATTTTTCCCTTGCCCAGAGGCGGGGTCAGGCAGGCCAGGAAACCACGGGCCAGGACCTCGTCGTGGGCCAGGACCTCGGCCTCCGGAGCCACCAGCACCTTGCGCGCGGCCCGGAGCCAGGCGGGCATGTCCGCCTGGAGAGAGCGCCAGGAGGGCACGTCCAGCATGACGGCCAGGGGGTCGGCCCGGTCGAAGTCTGTCTGAGAGGGCAGGTCGCGCAGGTCGAAACGCTTCACCTCGCACGCGTCGCCGACGGCCTGGCGGATGCGCTTGGCGGGTTGTCCGGCCAGGCCGAGGAGCCATACCGGGTGAGAGCGTTTGGCGGTCTTGCGCATGCTTGGTCTCCGCGTTGGGGTGATCATTCGCCGAAATGATGCAAGATATGCGCCGGGAAAAAACTGCCCGTTTCACCGGGACTTGAGCCGGGTCGGGCGGTAACACGTTCGTCACGCAGAAAGAGTAGGCGAGGCTTTGCCTCCCAAACGAAAACTGCTACATTGCGACATAAATTCAGGACCTGGAGGTCTGGGGATGCCCACGATTATGACCGGAAAATACAAGTCCGAGGCGGTGGTGGAAAAAGACGCTCTCGCAGGCTGGCTGCGAGACCTGGCAGACGGAATCGAGGCCGGGGAATTGCCCTCGCAGGCAGGTCCGGTGAGCCTTGAGGGCCTTCGGGGCATGAAGCTCTCCGTGAAGCCGGATCTGGGCGAGACCCTTTCCGTCAAGCTTTCCGTCAAGTTCCCCAAGCCCGTCCGGACGCCCGGCGAGCCTGACGCCGAAGACGAGGAAGGCGACGAGACGGGAATGCTTCCCAAGTACAAGTCGCTTAAAAAACACATGAAGCAAACCTTCAGAGCCATCGGCGATGCCTTGGCCGCAGGGCAGATGCCCCCGGCCCTGGAAGCCCAGAGCTTCATCGCGGATTCGCGCCTCATGGTCAGCTATCCGGGCAAGGGCGACGAGTTCTACGCCGCCTACCTGGAAAAGACCGAAGCCTTCCAGGCCGCGCTGGACGCCGCCGACCTCGAGGCCATGAAGGCCCTGCACCAGGAATTGAACCAGCTCAAGCGGGACTGCCATTCCCGCCACGCCTAAGGCCCGAACCATGCCTGAGACTTCCAAGGACCAGATGCGGGCGGCGGGACGGGTCTGCGCGGAGATCGACCTCTCGTCGATCCCGCGCGAAGTGACTGACTGGGACATCGAAACCTTCCTGGCGCTGACCTGCGCCGGGATCACCCCGGAGCAGCGCGAGGCCGTGCGCAATCCGGCTGCACGCTTCGTGCGTCAGGAATATGTGCTGGCGGTGCACTGGCATCCGGAGCACGTCCCCATGGACATGATCGCCGACCGCATAAACGCCATGTACCCCAACCGGCGCGACGAACTGATCATCCCCACCCAGCACAACCAGATCCTCACCTGGGGCGATTATGCCGGGGTGGAGGTGGACTGCTACTCCCACGGCTTCAACCGCAAGGTGCAGCTGCTCATCCACATGCGGGCTGACCGGCTGGAAAAGGCCGGGGTGCTCTCCAACATGCTCAAGCACACGTTCAAGTACCGCTCCTCGCAACTGTTCGAGTACCTCGACGCCCTGTGCGAGCCGGAATGGGCCGAGCGGCGCCAGGCCGCGGCAGGCGTGGCTGGGTCGGACGAGGACGTGGTGGACTTCACCACCATCCACGCCTGCCGCCTGAAGGCGCTTTTGATGCAGAACGAGACCCGCACCCCCCAGGACGCCATCAAGAACAAGCTGGTGCGCAACTACCTGGATTGCCTGCGCGAATTCTACGACGCCCGCTTCATCAACAAGGTGCAGGTCTACGCCAAGGCCGTGAAGGAGCTGGTGAAGGACAACTTCTCCCTGGCCTACTTCTACCGCGCCTCCGAAGTGGTGGAAGAAGCCCGCTCCATCGGCGCAGGCGTGGTCATCCCCCACCCGGAGCAGTTCTGGCCGATCCTCCTGCGCAACTACGACGTTGACGGCATCGAGGTCTGGAACCCGCAGTCGCAGCAGTACACGGAGTTCCTGATCAACGTGGTGATCGACCAGAACCGGCGCGGCTACCACAAGGACCGCCCCATGCTCATCTTCATGGGCGACGACTGCCACATGAGCGAAAAACTCAAGCGCCCCGAAGAGCAGGACCAGGAAAAGGTCAGCCGGGAGATCGGCCTGCAACCCGCCTGGGACGACCTGGGCATCGCCAAGGGGCTCATCATGTCCGGCGTGAGCCGCAAGACCGTCATGGACGAATACCGCTCCAGGCTGGGCTGAGGCCAGCTGCGGCGGACCGCTCGGGTTTGTCGCGGTCCCGGCGCAGATCCGTCACGCGGCCGGTGTATTGATAAGGCCGGAGTCCCGGCCGCAGGCCGTCCGAAACGACGTACGCAGAGGTAGTGCATCATATGGACAAGAAGGACACGCAGGAGCAGCCCGCAGGCGAGGGCAAGTTCAGTTACGAAGGGGTGGAGGACGCCGCCGCCCTGGCGAAATATCTCCAGGCCCTGACCGACGGTTTCGCCGGAGGCAGCATGCGCTTCTCCCGCAAGGGCCTGGATATGGAACTGTGCCCCAAGGGACTGATCGGTTTCGTGGTGGAGGCCAAGGCCAAGGACGGGCGCATGAAGCTGGCCCTGAAATTCTCCTGGCGCGAGAGCGTGGAAGCCAAGGAACCCAAGGACGACACCCTGGCCATCGTTCCCGGAGCGTGCGGGAACAAGGTGTAGCGCATGCGTTTCCTGGAAGGCGTGGAAGAAAACTTCCGGTTCATGGTCCTTGAAGTGACCAAGCAGGTGGAGAACACCCTCAAGGTGCTCGAAGACCCCGATCCCGCCCTGGTGGCCAAGATCGAGAGCCGTGACGACTACATCGACAACCTGAAGAGCGTCATCGAGAACAAGTGCTTCTCGCGCATCCATACCGGCTTCGGTGGCGACAAGCGGGCCATCGACATGGCCCGGGCCGTGAACATCATCACCGCCAACCTGGAGCGCCTGGCCGATCATGCCGTGAACATCGTGATGCAGTCGCAGTATCTGCGCGATCCGCACTTCATCAAACGCTACGACTACAAGGCCTTCTTCTCGGAAATCACCAAGGCCCTGCGGCTGGTGGTCAAGGCCCTCTACAACCAGGACATCACCCTGGCCTTCAAGATCTGCCGCGCGGAAGTGACCCTGGACGCCCTGTTCAAGGCCAACTTCGACATCATACTCAAGGACCTGCGCAAGGGCGAATCGCCCGAGAACTGCATCACCGCCCACAACATCTTCCGCTACCTGGAACGCATGGGCGACACCATCCTGAACATCGGCGAGGCCATCATCTTCGCGGCCGTGGGCGAGAAGTTCAAGATCCACCAGTACGAGGCCCTCAAGGAAACCCTCGGGGAACTGGGGCGCGAGGTGCCCATCTCCGACGGCGAATTCCATTCCATCTGGGGCACGCGCTCTGGCTGCCGCATCGGCAAGGTGGAAGGCGCGCGCAAGGGTGCGCGCACCAGCGGCGTGCTCTTCAAGGAAGGCAACGCCGAGAAGCTGCGCTGCGAAACCGAGAACATCCGCCGCTGGGAGTCGATCATGCCCGGCCTGCCGCCCAAGGTGCAGGCCTTCCACGTGGACGGCGACTCGGCCAGCATGCTCATGGAGTACCTGGGCGGCTGCACCTACCAGGAAGTGGTGCTCTCGGGCGCGCCCGAGATAGCGGCCAACGCCACCTTCATTCTGGAGCAGACCGTGCGCCAGCTCTGGCTGGAGACACGCTCCGAGCGCACGGTCAAGGCCGGGTACGTGAAGCAGCTCACCCAGCGCCTGGACGACGTGTACCGCATGCACCCCTCCTTCCGCACTCCGGAGATGACCATGACCGGAGTGCACATCGACGGATTCGAGACCCTGCTCGCGCGCACCGCCGAACTGGAGGAAGGCTTCGAGGCCCCCTTCAGCGTGTTCATCCACGGCGATTTCAACATAAACAACATCGTGTACAACCACGAAGAGCAGCGGATACACTACATCGACCTGCACCGCTCCAAGGATACGGACTTCGTGCAGGACGTTTCGGTGTTTCTCGTCTCCAACTTCAGGATGCCCGTGCTGGACAGCCTGCTGCGAACCCGGCTGGACGACGTCATGAAGGAGTTCCTGTCCTTCTCGAGAGCCTTTGCAGCCGAAAACAGCGACGCCACCTTCGAGGCGCGCCTGGCCCTGGGGCTTGTCCGCTCCTTCATCACCTCCGGCCGGTTCGAGTTCAACCAGCGCTTCGCCAAGGAGATGTTCCATCGCGGCGTCTACCTGATGCGCAAGCTCGATGCGCACCGGGTGTCCGGCAATCCGTGGGAAGGCTTCATCATCCCCGACGACGTATTCATCTACTGAGCACCTGGAGTCACGCATGAAAAAGATAGGTGTCGTCGGCATCTCGGACGGCTGGTCCTCCGAGATATTGGCCGACGCGTGCAGGCAGCTGACGGGTTTCCGCCTGCTCATCGACATGGACAAGACCGTCCTGGACCTGGAACGGGGCACGGTGCGCTTCGGGGAATACGACCTGGGCGAGCTGGACGCGCTCATCGTCAAGAAGATCGCGGCCCAGTATTCGCCGGACGTTCTGGACAGGCTGGAAATGCTGCGCTTCCTGGAGCAGAAGGGCTTGCCCATCTTTTCCAGGCCCACCTCCATCCTGCGTCTCATCGATCGCCTGAGCTGCACCGTGACGCTCAGCGCGGGAGGGCTGCCCATGCCCGCTACGGTCATCACCGAGAATGTGGACGAGGCCCTGGACGCCGTGGAGCGCTTCGGCAAGGCCGTGTTCAAGCCGCTTTATTCCACCAAGGCCAGGGGCATGGAGGTCATTGCCGCGGGCGAGGGGGCGCGCGCTCGCATCGAAGCCTTCCAGGCCGCGGGCAACGCCGTCATGTATCTGCAGAAGATGCTGCCGCCCCTGGAGAAAGACCTGGGCGTCACCTTCCTGGGCGGAAAATACCTGGCCACCTACGCCCGCAAGTCCGGCGGCTCCAGCTGGAACACCACCACCAACGCCGGCGGCAGGTACGTCGCCCACGAGCCGTCGCCGGAGATCATCGCCCTGGCCGAAAAGGCGCAGTCGCTCTTCGACATGGCCTTCACCTGCGTGGACATCGCCGAAACCAGCCAAGGCCCCATGGTGTTCGAGGTGTCGGCCTTCGGAGGCTTCCGGGGCCTCTTGGACGCCTGCGGCATCGACGCGGCTGGAGCCTACGCCAAACACGTCCTGGAGAACATCGGATGAGCATCCCTCCCTCCATAAAAGCCCTCGCCGCCCCCTTCGTGGAGCGCTTCCCCTGCCCGCATGAACTTACGCTGGACCTGGGAGGCTTCGGGGTGGACGTGCGCTCCAACGATGAGCGCCTCGTCGCATGGCTGAAGGACTATTTCCGCGATTTCCCGCGCCGCGCAGGCCAGGCCCAATGCCAGGTGCTGGCCATGGAGTGCGATCCCCAGGCCCTGCCGGTGGAGTACTCCGTAAAGCAGCCAGAGCCTGGCAAGACCAAGATCAAGGAGGAGTGGGCCGACCTGCCCGATGGGCGCGTGGTGCGCAAGCGCCTCACCGGCATGCTCTTTCTCTTCGGCGGCGAATGCAATCTGGCGCTCGGACCCTGCCTGGACAACCCCAACCAGATCGTCAACTTCATCAACAACCGCTTCATCGAGCACAAGCTGAACCAGGGTTGCCTGCTGGGCCACGCGGCCGGTGTTTCCTGGCGCGGCGACGGGCTGGCCCTGGCCGGGTTTTCCGGCATGGGGAAGTCCACCCTGGCCCTGCACATGATGAACCTGGGGCTCAACTTCGTGTCCAACGACCGGGTGATGCTCGGGCGTGCAGACGGCGGCCTGACCATGTACGGCGTGGCCAAGATGCCCCGCGTGAACCCCGGCACCGTGCTGAACAACCCGAGCCTGGCCGCCGTCATGCCGGAGGAGGACCGCGCCGCCTTTCAGGACCTGCCCATCAAGGAGCTCTGGAGCCTGGAGCACAAGTACGACGCCTTCATCGACGAATGTTACGGGCCGGGCCGCTTCGACCTAGAGGCCCGCGCCAAGGGGTTGGCCATCCTCAACTGGAAACGCGGCGGCGGCGAACTGAAGGTCGCTCGCGTGGACATCGACATGCGCCGGGACCTGCTCCCGGCCTTCATGAAAAGTACCGGGCTGTTCTATGA
>JBKICU010000043.1:0-49154 GCA_046566965.1 Acidobacteriota bacterium | reverse complement strand
GGGTGAACCTGCGGGAAGACCCGTGCGTAAGTGGCGAAAAAGGATTTGTAAAGCCTGGAGCGCGGACCTTCCAGCGCCGCGATGGTGTTCACCACCAGCACGCCGTCGTCGTCCAGAGCCGCAGCCAGGCGCTGGGCCGTCTCCAGTGTGGCCAGATGAAAGGGGATGGACGCGTGGGAGTTGAAGACATCCACCACGATGGCGTCGTAGCGGCCGGTGTTGGCGTTCAGGAACGTCCGGGCGTCCTCATGGCGCACGGTCAGCCGGGGGTCGTCCGGGAGGAAGAAGTGCGCGCGGGCCAGGTCCGTGATGCCCGGATCGAGCTCCACCACGTCCACGCGAGCCTGGGGATGCTTGCCGAGCACGTATTTCGGGAAGGCGTAGGCTCCGCCGCCAAGCACAAGCACCCGGCGCATGTCCGGGACGAAATGCGAGGCCAGTGTCAGATAGCGCGTATAGTTGAGGGCCAGGGCCTGGGGATCGTCGGGATAGACGCCGCCCTGCACGCCTTCCGGCCCGGTGCTCATGGCCAGCATGTCCCTGCCGGTGCTGTAATCGCGCGAGGGATACACCAGCACGCGCTGATAGGGCGTATCCACATCCACGACGCCGCGCGCCGCCAACGAGCGCGCATCCGCCGCAGCAAGCAGGTACAAGGCCACAAAGCCCCCTGCCAGGGCAATCTTCAGGGGCCAGCGGCCGGCGTGGCACAGGATGGATGCCAGAGCCAGCACTCCTGCCATCAGGAACAGGATGGCCGCGCTGCCGAACCAGGAGATCAGGAAAAATCCCCCCGCGAAGGTGCCCACGATGCTCCCCGCGGTGGACAGGGCGTACAGGCGGCCCACCGTGCTGCCCGCGTGGGCGGTGTCGGTCATGCGGATGCGCGCTGCGAAGGGAGCCACCATGCCAAGCAGCGTGGCAGCCGGAGCAAAAAGCAGGAGCACGGCCTGGAACGACCCGGCATGCAGGCCCGCGCCGGAGGACTGGATCATCTCCACCACGAAGGAGCGGGAAAACCCTATGAGCGCGGTGCAGACCGAAGCGCCCAGGATGACCAGGGAAAGTGTCTTGGAATTGGGATGGCGGTCGGCAAGGCGCCCTCCCCACGAGTAGCCCAGGGACAGCGCCCCCAGGATGACGCCGATGATGCTGGTCCAGACCACGGTGGACGTGCCGAGAAACGGCGCGAGCACACGTGTTGCCGTCAGTTCGATGACCATGACCACAGCGCCGCACAGAAAGACCACCACTTCCAGCATGGGCAACTCCTCGAAGGGCGGACGGAGGACCGGGACGGCTACGGCCGGACAGCGGGGCAGGGCGCAGCGTCCATGCAAACAAGGCGTCCGCGTAAGCGTAAGAAGGACGATCACATCGCGACGAAGCGCCCAAGGCGAAACGGCCGCGCGCACGCATTCGAACAGGAGACTCCCTCAGCCGGGCTTTCTGCCGATGACAACCCGGTCCAGTCCGGCAAGGTCCGGCAGCACGGCCACGGCCTCGAACCCGAACTCCGTGGCCTCCAGCAGGTGCTTTACGTCCTGGCCCTGCTTCCAGCCGATCTCCAGCATCAGCACCCCGCCCGGAGCCAGCCGCCTGAACGCGGCGGCCACTACCACGGGATAGGCTTCCAGCCCGCCCTGCCCAGGCTCCGGCACCAGCGCGGACTTGGGCTCGAAGGCCGCCACTTCGGGCGAGAGCGACTCGTATTCTTCCTGGCTGACATAGGGAGGATTGGACACGATGAGCCCGTACCCGCCGGAAACCGGCGCAAGCTCCGCGAAGGATGCTTCCAGAAATTCCATGCGCTCGGCCACGCCGTGCCGGACGGCGTTTCGCCGGGCCACGGCCAGCGCTCCGGGGCTCAGGTCCAGGGCCGTCACGCGCGCGGACGGGAAACGGGTGGCCAGGGTGACGGCCAGACATCCGGAACCGGTCCCCAGGTCGGCGATGGCCAGTTCAGCGTCGCCGGGGAAGAGGCGGATGGCCTCCTCCACGATGAGCTCGGTCTCGGGCCTGGGGATGAGCACATCGGGGGTGACTTCGAAGGTTAGGCTGAAGAACTCGCGCTCCCCAACGATATAGGCCACGGGTTCGCCCCGTCCGCGCCGCGCGGCCAGGGGGCGCACGGCGTCCAGCTCGGATGCCTTGAGGGGCCGGTCCATGTCCAGAAACAGGCCCATGCGGTCAAGCCCCAGGCCGTGGGCCAGGATCATCTGGGCCGACAGGCGCGGGGAATCGACGTTCTTTTCGCGCAGATAGGTTTCAGTCTTCTGGAGGATATCGCGGACTGTGGGCTGCTTGGTCATTCCTGGAGGCTTTTACCCCCGGCCCGCAAGGATTCCAAGCGTTTTCTAGGCTCGCCCGGCCTCGGTGGGCTGGGCGCGGCCCTGCGCCAGCTTCTTTCGGATGGTGGAAAAGAGTATTTCCGGCATGACGGGCTTGGTGAGGTAGCCGTCCATCCCGGCCTCCAGGCAGCGTTCCTGGTCGCCGGACATGGCGCGCGCCGTGAGCGCCAGCAGGATCATGCCGTTTCCGTTGAAGCGGTTGCGTATGGCGCGGGCCAACTCGTAGCCGTCCATGACCGGCATCTGCACGTCCAGCAGGGCGACGTCGAAATCCTCGCGATCCAGGATTTCAAGGGCCTGGGTCCCGCTCTCCGCGACCTGCGGCAGAGCCCCGGCCATCTTGAGCAGTTCTGCCGTAAGCTCCCGGTTCAGGGCATTGTCGTCCACCACTAGGGTGCGGACGCCCTTCAGGCGCTCGTCCTCGGCGGCGCCGTGTTCCGGCTGCCCGGTTTCGGAGACATCCAGTTCGAAAGGCGCGGTGAAGGAGAAGTTGCTGCCCACACCGGGCTGGCTCTTCACCAGGATATCGCCCTTCATGATGTCCACCAGCCGCCGGACGATGGAAAGCCCGAGCCCGGTGCCCCCGAAACGACGCGAAGTGGAGCTTTCCGCCTGGACGAACGGGTTGAATATGTAAGCCTGCTGTTCCGGGGTCATGCCGATGCCGGTGTCACGCACCGAGAAGGAGAGCATCACCACGCCGGGATCGGCCTGGGCGTACCCCACTGCCACACGCACCTCGCCCTGGCTGGTGAATTTGACGGCGTTGCCCACCAGATTGATGAGCACTTGTTCCAGGCGCAGGCTGTCGCCCACCAGGGCGTCCGGCATGCCGTCCTGGATGTCGATGGCGAAGGCCAGCCCCTTTTCGCCGGCCTTGGCGGAGAAGATGTCCCCGAGGCGGTCCAGGACCTTTTTCAGGCTGAAGGACACGGGGCACAGCTCCATGCGGCCCGCCTCGATCTTGGAGAGGTCCAGCAGGTCGTTGATGACGCCAAGCAGCACGTGGCTTGCCGAGGTGATCTTTTCCAGGTTGCCGCGCAGCTTTTCCGGCGGTGACTGGCGCAGGGAAAGCTCGGTCAGGCCCAGGATGGCGTTCATGGGCGAGCGGATCTCATGGCTGATGTTGGCCAGGAAGTCGCTCTTGGCCTGGCTCGCGGCCTCGGCCTTCTCGCGCGCGTCGATGAGGTCCAGCTCGAGCTTCTTGCGCTCGGTGATGTCCGACACCAGCCAGAGCACGCTTGCCTCGCCGAACACGTCGATGAGCGCCGCCGAAGACAGGACGTGCATGATTGTCCCGGAGCGCGCCTGCATGTCCAGTTCGCGGTTGAGCACCACGCGGTTCTTCTGCACCTCTTCCAACATGTGCAGGCGCGATTCCCGGTCCACCCAGAGGCCCAGGTCCGAGGCGCTGCGCCCGAGGATCTCCTCGGCAGAGAATCCGGTGAGCGAGCAGAAAGCCTTGTTCACCTGCAGGATGCTGCTGTCGCGCAGGGAGGAAATGGCCACGGCCACCGGGCTGTACTGGAAGATTGCCTGGAAGCTCTGCTGGCTGTCGCGCAGTTCGGCCTCGGCTTTGACGCGCTCCTCTATCTCGATGCGCAGTGACGCGGTCTGGCGATCCACGGTTTCCTCGAGCTCCTTGCGGCGGGCCTTGAGGGCGGAAAGCCGCATGGAGTAGACGCCGTAGAATCCCGCCAGCGCCAGAAGGGTCATGACCCCCTTGAACCACAGGGTCCGCCAGAACGGAGGAACCACCGTCACTGCAAGGGTCAGCGGCGTGCGGCTCCACACGCCCTCGTCGTTGGTGGACTTGGCGAGAAAGACGTAATCGCCGGGATCGAGGTTGGTGTAGGTCGCCCGGCGGGTCGTTCCGCTTTCCACCCAGTCCTGGTCGAATCCCTGCAACTGGTAGGCGTAGCGGTTTTTCGACGGGTTGGTGAAGTCCATGGCCGTGAACTCGAAGGTGACCGTCTGGGCGTTGGGGGTCAGCACCACGTCGGCCCCCTTGCCCGAGGCTTTCATCAGGATGCGCGGGTGGTTGTTGATGCGCAGTTCGGTCAGGGCTGTTTCCGGGGGATGGCTGTTTGGCAGGACATCCTTGGGGAAGAACGCGTTCAGACCGGAAAAGCCGCCGACGAACAGTTCGCCCGTGCTGCCCTTGTGGAAGGCGTTCATGTAGAATTCCACGCCCACCAGGCCGTCGCGACGGGAATAGTTGCGTATCTCGCCGGTGGCGGGGTCCATGCGGGAAATGCCCTTGAAGGTGCTCATCCACAGGGTGCCCTTCTCGTCCATGGCCATGCCCTGGATGCCGTCGTCGGCCAGTCCGTCGCGTTCCCAGAAGCGCTTGGAGACCTTGGTGACCGGATCGAAGCGGTTCAGCCCGCTGTCGGTTCCCACCCAGAGGATGCCCGAGGGGTCCTCGACGATGGGCGTGACCCGGTCGCTGGACAGGCTGTGGGGGTTCGCGGGGTCGTGGCGCCAGTGCTCGAAGGTTTTGGTCACGGGATCGAAACGGTTCAGGCCCGCGTTGGTGCCGAGCCAGAGCGCCCCGTCGCGGGTCTGGATGATGTGGCGGACCCGGTCATGGCTTATGCTTTCCGGATTCTTGGGATCGTTCAGGTAGCGCGTGACCTTGCCGGTGTCCGGGTCCAGCCGGTTCAGGCCGCCCTTGCTGGTTCCGGCCCAGATGATTCCCTCGCGGTCTTCGAAGAGCCACCAGATCTTGTCCTGGCTTATGCTCTCCGGGTCGCGGGGGTTGTGCCGGTAATGGGTAAAGCCCCCCCTGTCCCGGTCCAGCACGCTTATGCCGGACTCCACCGTGCCCACCCAGATGCGTCCCCGCGAATCCTCCATGACGCAGTTGATCTGGTCTTCGGCGAGACTTGCCGGGTTGCGGGGATCGTGGCGGAAGCGGTCCACCACCTTCCTGGTGCGGTCCATGCGCGCAAGCCCCGCGTAGCGGGTGCCCACCCAGAGGCTGCCGTCGCGCCCCAGGTGCACGGCGCTCACTTCCTTGCCGGGCAGGCTCTCCTGATCTCCGGGGATGTGCCGGTAGGAGGCGAACCAGCGCGATCCGGGGATCAGCTTGTTCAAGCCGCCCGAATAGGTTCCGGCCCAGAGGATGCCGGAGGAGTCTTCAAGCAGCGAAATGACGTCGTTCTGGCCGATGGAGTCGGGATCGTAGGGGTTGTGGCTGAAGACCTCGAACTTTCTTCCGGCCCCGTTCTCAACCAGCCGCGCAAGGCCCATGGCCGTGGCGGCCCAGAGAGTGCCCCATCTGTCCAGCATGAGCTTGAACACTCCGGTGGAGGCCATATGCGGCTCCACCGTTCCCGTGGCCAGATCGAGCCGGAAAAGCCCGGCCACGTCGCTGACGATCCACAGGATGTTGCGCCCCTCGGAATAGATCTGGTTTATCTGGGCGTTTACGATGTCCTTGGCCATTCTCTCGTTCACGATGGAAACGAGCGACCCCGTCTCGGTGTCCAGCCGGAACACCAGCTTGCGCGAGGCCGCCCAGATCTGGCCCTTGTCGTCCTCGGTGACCGACACGATCTCCGTAGGCCCCTTGGCCTGGGGCTGGGTCACGGGAATCCGGGTGAACGCGCCGCTGCTCCTGTCCAATACCGCCATGCCTGCGGCGGTTCCCACGCGTATGACGCCCTGGGAATCCTGATGGACGGCGTTCACCTCGTTGCTGGGAATGCTCGACGGATTGGAAGCCTGATTGAGATAATTGGTGAAGGAGTCCGTGGAGGCGTCGTAGCGCGAGAGTCCGCCGCTGCGGGTGCCTACCCACAATGCTCCGGTGGAGTCCACGGTCAGGGCGCGGATGTTGGCGTCGGCCAGGGAGCCGGGCTTGTCCAGGTCGGAGGTGTAGAGCTTGAAGGTATAGCCGTCGTAGCGGTTCAATCCGGCGTAGGTGCCGACCCACAGGAACCCGGAACGGTCCTGGGCCAGGCAGACTGCGGAGGACTGGGCCAGGCCTTCCTCGACGCCGAAGTGCTGGAAACGGGGAATGAAGCCGGACTGCGCCCGGGTGGGTTCAGGTGCGGCAAGGCATGCCGAGAAAGCCAGGAAGCAGCAGACCAACCACCATGCGGCCCTGGGCCGGATGACAGGGATGTTGCAGTGGACTGGCGTGGAATAAGACTGCAAAACCTTCCCCATGCGTGAAAGTATTACATCCGCCCGCGAACTATTGGCATGGGAAGGTCCTGATGTAAAGCGTCCCGGTTGCTCTTCGGGCATCCAATCCGCTGTTCGCCTTCATGTTCGGGGCCGGCCTCTCCGGCCCCGTGTGCATATGCGGCTCTGCGCAGGTTATTTCGCCGTGACGCCCTTCTTGTAGGAGGCGATAAGGAGCGCCTCGGCCACCGTATCCACGATGTGGTCCCAGCCGATGAGGGTATCTGTGCCGAAGCGCTGCAAGGTGGACATGAAATGCCCCCGGTTCCCCGCGAGATACAATTCGATTCCCCTCGACCTGCACTTCCGGACGAACCCCTCCAGAGCGTTGACGCCGGTGGAGTCGATGGTCTGGGCGTGCGTCACGTCCAGGATGAACACGCGCGGCTTTTTGGAGACCACGTCCAGGATGTCCTGGAACTTGTCGGCTATGCCGAAGAAGAAGGGGCCGTCGATCTCGTAGACCTGCACGTCCTCGTCGATGGCTGGCTTTCCGGACGGTATCTCGCAGGAATCCTTGGCATAGTTCGAGTCCTGGCCGCCTGCCGAGATGTCCGACATGCGCACCGCCTCGTCCAGATTGTCTCTTTCGGGAAGCCTGCACACGCCGATTTCGGTCATTTCGCTCATGCGGCGCATGAACAAGAGCGATGCCAGCAGCACGCCCACATACACAGCCACGGTCAGGTCGATGAGAACGGTCAGGGCGAAGGTGGACACCAGCACGGCCACGTCCGACCGTGGAGCCCTCAGCAGGCGGGCGAATCTGCGGTATTCGCTCATGTCGTAGGCCACCACCAGCAGCACCGCCGCCAGGCTGGCCAGCGGGATGGCCGAAGCCACCGGCGCTGCCACCAGGACGAAGGCCACCAGAACCAGGGCATGGACGCAACCGGCCACGGGGGAGACCGCTCCGGCCTTGATGCTGGTGACGGTTCGGGCGATGGCCCCGGTGGCAGGGATGCCGCCGAAGAGCACCGAGGCGATGTTGGCCGAACCCTGCGCAACCAGCTCCGCCGAGGAGTCGTGCCGGTCGCCGGTCATGCCGTCGGCCACCACGCAGCACAGCAGGGATTCGATGCCCGCGAGCAAAGCGATGGTCATGGCGTCGGGCATCAGGGACTTGATTGAGGTCCAGTCCAGCGAGGGAGGCACGAAGGAGGGAAGCTCACTGGGAATTCCGCCGAAGCGCGTTCCGATGGTATCCACCGGCAGCATGAATGCCGCAGCCGTCACCGCGCCCACGGCCACGCCGAACACCGGGGCCGGGATGACCGGGAAGAAGCGCCGCGCCAGCAGGATAGCGCCCAGCGACACCAGACCCACGCCCGCCGTGGCCGGGTCCACCTTGTCCAACGATGCGGACAGCACCGATAGTTTCGGAATGAATTCTGCCGGGACCTGGGAAATTTTCATGCCCAGGAAGTCGGTGAGCTGGCTGAAAAAGATGAGCACGGCGATGCCGCTGGTGAACCCGGTGGTGACCGGGTACGGGATGAACTTGATGAGCTTTCCCAGGCGCGCGAGCCCCATGACGACCAGCATGCCGCCTGCCAGCAGCGTGGTCATCACCAGGCCCTGGTAGCCGTGGCGGTCCACCACGCCGGCGATGATGACCACGAAGGCTCCGGTAGGACCGCCAACTGCGAATCGCGATCCGCCCATGAAGGAGATGATGAAACCGGCCACGATGGCGGTGAACAGACCGCGCTCGGGCGGCACATGGGAGGCGATGGCGAAGGCCAGAGCCAGGGGCAGGGCCACAACTCCCACGGTGAGGCCGGCCAGGACGTCCCGGCTCAGGTCGCGGGGCGAAAGGCCCCGGCGCAATACCTTGAACAACTTGGGCACGGGCCAGAGTGCCTGCCCGCGCCCCGAACGTATCTCAGTGTCCAAAACTCCCTCCTCAACATCCAAGGCGGGTTGATGCCCGAAGGCAACAGCTCGGTAAAATTAGGAAAATGCAAGGCTATTCTAAAACGGTCTGGAGCGTACGCTCTTTGTCCAGTATTTCAAGAGGGTATATTTACCGAAATATTCCTCCTGAATGACTCCGATATATATCCTGCCCCTGTATTCCTGGCATGTTGGTCCAGAAGGGATGTGCTTGGAAAAATCTTCCTGCCCTTGAGGGCTCTCCGGAATGGGGTGGCAGTCCGGGCGAGCTTTGTGGTGAAAGACGGCTCGATTGGCAGCTCATGCTGACACCCGCAAGCATTGGCACTGACAACCCGGCCACCGCAGTCTCTGAGCTTCCCCTGTATGGCTTGGCGGTCCCGGTGTGAGGGGGGATTGAAACCGTCACCGGGACATCTCCGGACAAAAAAAGCGCCCGGAGAGCATGATCTGCTCTCCGGGCGCTTGAGCGTCCGAAATGGTGTGTCGTCCAGCCTTCAGGATCAGGCGTTGTCGGCCTGGTTCTTGAGCGCCTCGGTCTGGTAGTGGTTGGTCAGGGCGTTCATCATGTCCTCGATGTCGCCGTCCAGGATCTTGTCCAGGTTGTGCATGGTGTAGTTGATGCGGTGGTCGGTCATGCGGCCCTGGGGGAAGTTGTAGGTGCGGATGCGCTCGGAGCGGTCGCCGGAGCCCACCTGCTGGCGGCGGTTGGCCTCCTGCACCAGGCGCTGCTTCTCCTGCTCCAGGTGCAGAAGCCGCGAGAGCAGAACCTTCATGGCCTTGGCCCTGTTCTTGTGCTGGCTCTTTTCGTCCTGGCAGATGACCACCAACCCCGACGGGATGTGCGTGACGCGCACGGCGGAGTCGGTGGTGTTCACGCTCTGGCCGCCGGGTCCGCTGGAGCGGTACACGTCCACGCGCAGCTCGTTGGGATCCAGCTGCACATCCACCTCGTCGGCCTCGGGCAGCACGGCCACGGTGGCGGCGGAGGTGTGGATGCGGCCCTGGGACTCGGTGGCGGGCACACGCTGCACGCGGTGCGTGCCGGACTCGTACTTCAGGCGGCTGTAGACCTTCTCGCCGGAGATGCTGGCGATGATTTCCTTGTAGCCGCCGGTGTCCGAGGGCGACTCGCTCATGATCTCCATCTTCCAGCGCTTGCGCTCGGCGTAGCGCATGTACATGCGGAAGAGGTCGGAGGCGAACAGGGCGGCTTCCTCGCCGCCGGTGCCGGCGCGGATCTCCAGGAGGATGTTCTTCTCGTCCAGGGGGTCCTTGGGCAGAAGCAGGAGTTTCAGCTCCTCCTCGAGCCTGGGGGTCTCCTCCTCGATGGCCGCGATCTCGGCCTTGGCCAGCTCGCGCATGTCGGGGTCGGAGTCTTCCAGCAGGAGGGTGTTCTCCTCCATGTCCTCGCGCAGCTTCTTGAAGCGGCGGTAGACCGCCACCACGTCGCCCAGGTCGGCGTGGGCCTTGGTGAGCTTGCGGTAGCGCTCCTGGTCGGAGACGGCGTCGGGGGAGGAGAGCTCCCTCTCCAGTTCCAGATATTTGGCTTCGATGCTTTCGAGCTTGGCGAACATGGTGATGGGTCCGTTTTACTTGCGGCCCAGCGCGCCCTTGAGCGCGGCGATGGCCACCTCGATCTGGGCGTCGTCTGGCTCGTGGGTGGTGAGCATCTGCATGGCCAGGCCGGGACAGGCCATGGCCTTGCACAGGATGTTCTGATGGAATTTCCCGGAGAACTTGATGATCTCGTAGGAAATGGCGCTGATGGGGACCATCAGCAGAAATTTCACGCCGATGATGTAGGCCTGTTTGAGAATGACGTTCTCGGGCGACCACATCCCGAGCAGCAGCGGCACCAGGAAGGTGTAGAGCACTATGGACACGCCCAGCACGAAGAGCAGGAAGGTGGTGCCGCAACGCGGATGCAGGCGCGAGAAATCGCGCACCGCGCCCGGGGACAGCTCCACGTTGTTCTCGTGCGCCCAGATCACCTTGTGTTCCGCGCCGTGGTACTGGAACACCCGGCGGATGTCCGGGATGTAGGAGATGGCCAGGATGTAGCCCGCAAACATCAAGAGCTTGAACAGGCCGTCCCACATATGGAAGGACAGGGCCTCGGCGTCGCCGGAAAGCCCGAGCAGGTTCATGCCGATGGAGAACACGTGCGGGGCCACCACGAACAGCAGCAGGGCGAACCCGATAGCCGACGCCATGGTCAGGGCCATGGCCCAGGGGGAGAGCTCGCCCTCATCCTCGTCGAGCGAGTGCTGGGCCGAGAAGTTGAGCGCCTTGATGCCGTTGACCAGGGTCTCCAGCAGCACCGGAAAACCCCTGACAAAGGGCTTTTTCAGCCAGGCGGCGCGCGTCAGTGTGAACCAGGGCCGGGTCTCTACGTAGATCTCGCCGCTGGGCTTGCGCACGGCAATGGCCAGGCAGTCCTTGGAGCGGATCATCACCCCCTCCATGACGGCCTGTCCCCCGACGGTATCGTTGGCTGCGAGCGCGTTGTTCATAAGCTCCATGCAATAGGAAAAAGCGGCGCACGGAGCGCCGCTTCACGCTTGTGGGCCAGGGGGATGGCGCAGGGAACGGCAACGCCTGCTCCTGCGGCGCACATGCCCCGCACAGCGAGGCGAAAGCCCCGGAAGCACCGCTTGCAATCCACGCGAAAACGGCGCGTCCGACGGGCATTCCCCCGGTCGGACGGCCGCACAAAACGATACAGGCCCCGCAGCGGCGAAAGGACGCCTTCGCAGGACGCGTGGAACACTAGGCTTTCGGTTCCTCGAACTTCGCGTACTTCTTGCGGAAGCGGTCGATGCGGCCAGCGGTGTCCACGAAACGCTGCTTGCCGGTGTAGAACGGGTGGCAGTTGGAACAGATTTCAACCGTCACCGTCTCGCCCTTGGTGGACAGGGCATCAGCCTGGAATCCGCAGTTACAGACGAGCTTCGCCTTGTAAGTCTTGGGATGGATATCGCTCTTCATGAAAAGCTCCTTGATCAAATCGAAGACGGGACCTATACACCTGCCCCATCCGGGTGGCAAGCGAAAATCGGCCCTTTTCCATGAGGACTCTCCGTGCTAGAGACAAGGCCGTCCCCGCCCGGACGGGGAGCCTCTTTCCGGCACCACGAACGCCCTTCCCACTGAGTCCTGGACGCTCGCCGCCGAAGCCGAAGTACGTCTGGTAACCGCCGGAAACGGCGCAAAGGATCATCCGCCGCCGCTTCCGTTACGCGAGGGCAGCGCCCGCCCTCACGATTCCCCAACCAACCCCTCTCGAGGTCGAACATGTCTCTTACCCGTAAAAACACCGTCGTCTCCACGTACCTGAGCACCCATGGGCAGGCCATCGCCGCCCATGAGCACATGGGCCTGGAAGACATCCGCGCCGGCCTGGACGCCGGACGCATGGCCCTTCTGGCCAACCCTGCCCATAAGAATGTGTCGCCCACCCTGATCGGTCAACCCGCCAGGGTGAAAGTCAACGCCAACATCGGCACCTCCCCCATGATCAACAACGTGGAGATGGAAGTCCAGAAGCTGCGCCTGGCCGAAAAAGCCGGAGCCCACACCGTGATGGACCTCTCCACCGCGGGCGACCTGGACGAAGTGCGCGTGAGCATGCTGGAGGCCTCCCCCCTGCCCCTGGGCACGGTCCCGCTCTACTCGGTGGCCCAGCCCTACGTGGCGCGCGGACAGGACCCCAGCGACTTCAGCGTGCAGGAGCTCCTGGAAGAGATCGAGAAGCAGGCCGAACAGGGCGTGGACTTCATGACGCTGCACTGCGGCGTCACCGCGCGCGGCGCGGCCATGGCCTCCGACGGCCGCCGCATCCTTGGCATCGTGTCGCGCGGCGGAGCGCTCATGGCCCGCTGGATGAAGCGCCGCAACCTGGAGAACCCCCTGCTCACCCATTATGACGACCTGCTGAAAATCTGCCTCAAACACAACGTGACCATAAGCCTGGGCGACGGCCTGCGCCCCGGCGCGGGCGCGGACGCGGGCGACGCGGCCCAATGGGAAGAGGTCTCGGTGCTTGGCGACCTGGCCCGGCGCGCCGTGGAGCACGGCGTGCAGATCATGATCGAGGGTCCCGGCCACGTGCCGCTCCACCTGGTGCAGAGCCAGATCCAGGGCATCAAGCGCCTGACCAACAACGCCCCGCTCTACGTGCTCGGCCCCCTGACCACCGACGCGGCGGCAGGCTACGACCACATCGCCGGAGCCATCGGCGGCGCGCAGGCCGCCTTCTACGGCGCGGACTTCCTGTGCTACCTGACCCCCGCCGAGCACGTCACCCTGCCCGGACCCGAGGACGTCTGGGACGGCGTAAAGGCCAGCCTCATCGCGGCCCAGAGCGCCGAAAATTCCCTGGGACGCCCCTGGGCCGTGGAGCGCGACCTGGCCATCTCCAAGGCGCGCGCCGCCCTGGACTGGGAAGCCATGGCCGACAACGCCCTGGACCCCTTCACCCTGCGCAAGCGCCGCAAGGACTTCCACAAGGAGAAGGAATGCGCCATGTGCGGCTCCTTCTGCGCCATCCGCATGCTGGAAGGCGTGGAAGACGCCATGATCGTCTGCAAGAAGGTCGACTAACGCCGGATCAGGCGGGTCCTTCCGCATATGACGGCCCGGGGAACGCAAATGTTCCCCGGGCTTTTCTTTTGGCACGCACACATGCTATCGTGTTGCCAGAAAGTCGGCGTATCCGCGCGCAGCGCAACGCCCGGCAGCAACCGCAACCCCCGGAAATCCCGACGACATCGGAGACCGCCATGCATACGCTCGTGCTCGTGCGCCACGGCCAGAGCCAGTGGAACCTGGAGAACCGCTTCACCGGTTGGACCGACGTCCCCCTCTCTCCCCTGGGCGAACGCGAAGCCCTGGCCGGGGCCAAGGCCATGATGGACGCCGGGCTGGTTTTCGACGTCTGCTTCACCTCCTACCTCAAGCGTGCGGTGAAGACCCTGGACATCATCCTTGAAGCCATGGACCTCATGTGGCTGCCGGTGACCAAGTCCTGGCGGTTGAACGAGCGTCATTACGGATCGCTCCAGGGGTTAAACAAGGCCGAGATGACCGAAAAATTCGGGGAAAAGCAGGTGTTCGAATGGCGCAGGAGCTACGACGTGCGCCCCCCCGCCCTGGACGCGGACGACCCCCGCCATCCCCGCTTCGACCCGCGCTATGCCGCCCTCGGCCCGGACGAGCTTCCCGCCGTGGAGTGCCTGAAGGACACCGTGGACCGGGTGATGCCCTACTGGCATGAGGTGCTGGCCCCCACGGTGAAATCGGGACGGCGCGTGCTGGTGGCGGCGCACGGCAATTCCCTGCGCGCCCTGGTGAAGTACCTGGACTCCGTAAGCGACGAAGCCATCGCTTCGCTGAACATCCCTACCGGCGTGCCCCTGGTGTACGAACTCAACAGCGAGCTCCGGCCGGTGGGGCACCACTACCTGGGCGACCCGGACGAAATCGCCCGCCAGATCGAGGCCGTGGCCAACCAGGCCAAGGCCCGCTAGCCTTTCGGCACCTGGCGTGCGGCAGGCCCTCTGCGCGTAGCCGCCACGGTTGAGCCGGGCAGTCGTGCCTGCTTCCAGACCGGTCGCCGACGTCGAGCATGGCCCGGACGTCCGCTCTTCTCCAATTCCTCAGCCGTCCCTGCGCGCATTCCCCATTGCGCGCCGCGCATGGCATGAGTACGCAGCATCTGATGGAAATCCTGAAGGCGGCCTCAGCCCGCGTTTCATCCGACGACCCGCATCACGCGCTGGCAGTTCGTTCCTTCAACATCGAACGAGGAGGACATCATGCTCGACCCTGGCGCCCTGCTGCCTGGAGACGTTTTGTTGTATCGCGGTGAAACATGCATTGCCAAGGCCATCAGATGCTTCGACAATACCAAGGTCAACCATGCGGGACTGTACCTGGGTGGCGGACTGGTCGGCGAAGCCCTTGCGGACGGCGTGAAAGCCCATCCCCTGGATGAAAGCATCGCGGACAAGAAAGTCTGGGTTTACCGCCACATCGACAGGCCGACGGACGTGACCCCCGTGATCAGGCAGGCCGAACTGGTCCTGGCCGAAGGCAACGCCTACGGATACGAGCAGATCTTGCTGCTGGCCATGCTGGCCATTTCCAGGCGGATTGCGCTTCCCGGACCGGCGAGCGTCTTCCTCCGCGGCGTGCTGGATCGTTCGGTTGCGCTGCTGGTGGGATACCGTTCGCAAAGCCGGCAGCCCATGATCTGTTCCGAATTCGTCTACCGCTGTTACGACCAGGCCCTGCCCGAGGCCAGGGATGTCTTCTGCGTCGAGATCATGGGCCGCACCTATTCGACGGGCCTCTCCTCATCGCGCTGGTCGTCCATCCACCCCTTGAGCCTGCTGACGCTCTTCTCGCCCTCGTCCCCCCTGAACGCCTTCCTCCCCAGGAGTCCCAAGGACCTGGACAACAGGCCCGACGACGTCACGGACGCAGGCGTCGAGGACATGGCCAGGGAGTATCTGAAGCAGCTCGAGCTGCCCCTGATAGACGAGGACCCCAAGGGCACGGAACTCGAATCGATCCGTACCTCGCTCTTCAGGTTCGCCTCCGTGCTTCATCTGGCCCTCACCGGCGATCCGCTGGAGCCGGGCCTGGGCATGCGCGCGTTGGGGGCCGATTCCCCCAAGTTCAAGGCGCTGCTTGGGGTGGAAGCGGATTTCGTGACTCCGGGAGACCTGCTGAAGAGCCCGAGTTTCTACGAGGTAGGCCAGTTGGCCTGAACGGCCGCCTGCATCTCGCGAAGGACGCTGCACGGCCGCGTCGGCTGCGGACAGGAAAAACGGGGGGACCATCCTGGCGGATGGTCCCCCCGCCGTATCAGGGCATGTGTTCCACTGTCCGCAACGCGGCGGCGTCAGCTTTTTCCCGGCTCTCCCGGCTCTTTCGGGCCTTGCGGATGCTGAGGCCCGACGGGCTCCTGCCCGGCTTGCGGCTTCGCGGGCGCAAGGCCCTCGCGCAGTAGCGGCCTGTTGTCCTGGCCGGACGGCTGCGGCGCGCCCGGAGCGCCCGGTGCACCGGGCGGCCGTTTCCTGAGAACGGGCTTGCGCCACGCCCCGCCCTCGCCAAACGATTCCCAGCCCCAGCGCAGCCAGCCCAGAAGCGAGAAGGCCAGCCACAAGGACCAGGCCAGCATCACGCCCCGGTACCACCACAGGGATACCGAGAACACCCTGGCCTCGGGCAGAGTCTCGCCGATGCGGTCGAAGGACCAGACGAGCCTGTAGGCAGAAGAGCCGTTGCCCACGATGTGCATGGCGGGAGAGCCCAGAAGTCCGGTGCGGATGGCCTCGAACAGGCAGGACAGGCCGATCAGGGTCAATACCGCAAGCCCCACCTGCATGGCGTTGAAGGCGAACCAGTCGGAATTGGTGGACGACGTGTAGCCCCGGCGCAGACCGAGCGCGAGGAGCCAGGCCACAGCCAAAAGGGCGACTCCCGGCGACACCTGCGTGAGTCCCAGGCCAAGAAGCAGCCACTGCCAGCGCCGAAGCGGCGTGAAGGGCACGAACCCGAGCCCGACCGCCACCAGGGCCGTGGCTGCCAGCGCGCTCCAGAACAGGATGGCCGGAGCCATCACCGTATCCCCGCGCGCCCAGAGAATCCAGCGGTCGCGGGGCATTTCCACGGTCAGCGCGACGTTCACGGCCTCATGCCCCAGGTTGACCGTGGGCGTGGTGACCATGGTCAGCGATTCGCGGGGCTGACGCCAGGACACCAGGATGGTCTGCCTGCCCGGCGTGAGCGCCAGCCCGATTTCTCCGGGCTTGTCCCCGGACCAGGGCGAAGGCCTGCCCCCCACCACCACGCCGGTGATCTCGGCCTTTTCCGGGAGGCGCAGCACGTGCCGTCCGCCCAGGGCCGAGCGCACGGACATTTCCAGGGTCGCGGCGTCCAGGCGTTCGCCGGGCGTCAGGCGGAGCCTGGCGGAATCGATGGTCAGGCTCTGGCCGGGTGCCGGACCCGGGCGCGTCACCGCGATGCGGGCCGTCTCGCCGGGCCAGGGCCGCCACATGGGCGACCAATGTCCCGATCCGTCCAGGCTGGAGGATACCGGGATGCCCGAGAGCGCCACGTCCCAGGAGGGAGCCGCCCGAAGCCGCCAGGTTTCCACCCAGTTGACTCCCTGGGGTGCTGCCAGGTCGAGCGCGGGCTGGATTTCCAGGCGCGATCGCCAGGTCAGCTGGCGTTGCCCCGCTCCCAGTGCCGCCACCACCTTGCCGTCCGCCACGCGCACGTCGCGGTCCAGCACGGATTCGCCGGGCAAGAGCGGCACCTGAATCACCACGGGTTCGCCGGTCTGGGTCAGGCGGCGCACCGTGGTCACGGCTTCCCAGCTGAGCCCAAGCTCCAGGGTGCGCTCAACTTCCAGGAAGGGCTGGATGACCGCCGTGACCGCCGCCTGGGAGGATGCATCTGACTGGCCGGCCCGAGATGCGTCCTCCCGGCGGGCAAACTTGAGCCCGCCTTCCAGAGCCCCGTCTGGACCAAGACCCAGCACGCTCCAGCCGGGCGCCTCCACTACGGCCCGGCGCGTGGAAAACGGGGCCGAGATGCTGAAGGACACCCCGGCCGGGGCCGCGCCGCTCACGATGACCTTGTGCGCGCCGGGATCGAGCAGCACCCACAGGCCGCCGTTTTCCGCAAAGAGCACGGCTGGCCTGGCATCCACGGTCACGGACTGGGGCCGCCAGCCGTCGCCCACCACGGGCAGGGGCAGCGCGAGGCGCGTGGCCGAGCCGGTGTCCAGGGTCAGGCGCAGGGACTTGGCGTCCAGCACCACCCCAAGCTCAGAGATTCCGGCGCAGTCCGGGAAGCAGTCGGACGGTTTGAGGAGCCTGGCGCGCAGTTCGTCCAGCATTTCCCTGGGCGGAACGCCGGACCGCATCCCGTCCGGCGTGTCCGGAGCGGCCAGGGCCGTGCCGGATGTCCAGAGCAGGCCCGCCGACACCATGGCCGCGAGGCACGCAAGCCTGCCCGAAGACGTTCCCGGAGCTCCCGAACTGCCCGAGACGGCCGTAGCCGGGCCGGGCCGGGAGTCAGGACCGTCCGTCGCCGGACGGGCAGGTTGCGGCCCCGAGGGCGGTCCCCAACCGCGCAGCCGCCCGGCATCGGCCAGAAGCACCAGGGCCGCCAGCAGCAGGGCCACCCGGAGAAAGCACAAAACCGCGTTCGCCAGGGGCGACACCAGGGTCAGATGCACGGTCTGAGCCGGGTCCACCGGCCCGTTCCAACGCAGGCTGACGGTGCGCCAGTTCCAGGTGGGGATGCCCGGCCCGGTCTGGATCAGGCTGTTGGGGTCCTGCTCCAGGCCTTTGGAAGCTGCCGGTGCCGATGGCTCGCGCGCGGTTTTGCGGACCGCCTTGGATTCCTGCGCGGCCATGGGGGCGGGAGCAGGAGCCACGTCCTGTTCCGGAATTCCCTCAGTCTCCATGCCGGTATCGAGGTCCACGGCCCTTTCGGCCATGGTGGACGCGAAGCGGACGTCCTCGAGTTGCGGATAGACGCCTGTTCGTATCTGTCCGAATACGAAAGGCAGCGCCGCCAGCACCATGAGCCCCAGCGCCACCATGTGAAACGCCTTGGCTCCGCGCGCAGCCCGCTGCCAGGCTTCTTTTCCGGCCTGATGGTCCAGGGCCTTCAGGATGCCAAGCGCCGCCAGCAGCAAAAGCCACAATTCCACGGGCGCTCCGCGTTCGTGCTGGGCCGCCACCAGGTAGGCCAGCAGCACCCCTCCGGCGGCCAGGCCGCGCAGCTTCCAGGCTCCCAGCACCATGAACAGGGTCAGAAAGATGTTCAGAAGGTTCCACCGGCTCACCCAGGACTGGCTGACCGCATCCGGCCCCGACGCGTGGAAGAGCCGCCAGCCAGGGGGCAGTTTCAGTTCCGCCTGAAGCGAGGTGATCCCGGCATGCCAGCCCGAGGCCGGGACGGGCGCGCCCGCGTCCGGGTAGCGGGACTCGGCAGTCAGATCAACGGCGGACTCGCGCAACTCAACGCCGGGGAGTTTGTCCGCGCCAAGAAGCACCACGGGCAGGTCCCTTCCGGCCTGGGCAGCCCGGCCAAGCTCGCCCGGCGCGCTCATGGACAAGGACCAGCCGTGGCGCAGCGCTCCTCTCACGCGATCCTGCACGGTGAAACCGGCTCCGTTGAAATCGAGCCACAGGGTACGGCGCACGTTCAGGTCGTCGCTGCGCGGCCCGGACTCGCCGCGCCGGATGACCTCCAGGGTAAGAACCGCTTCCTTGTCCGCCAGGAAGGCCGGGTATTTTTTCCAGGCATCCGGCAGTTCGGTGGTCTGGGCATCGATGGGGGAAAGCCCGCGCGGCTGGACGTCGCGCAGGCCCTGGTCGGCGGCGAAGGCCCAGATTTCCCGGCCGAACGGCGCTGCGGCCGGGCCCAGCGCCTTCATGGGCTCAAGCGCGCGGCTCGTGATTTCCAGGTCGTGGCGTCCGGCTCCGGCCTGGGCCAGCACCCGCCCGTCCGGGCCGAAGCCCACCGGCACCGGGGCCTGCACGGCCATGGGCTCGGTCCCCGGCGGCAGCAGGCCGTCCAGGGCGATGGTCCTGACCCTGCCGGACACCTCCAGGCGGGCCAGGGTGGTCACGGTCATGGGCACGCCGTCGCGCAGCAGGCGAAACACCGTCACCTGGACGGAATCCTCGGGGAGCTTGCGCTCGTCCTGGCGGGAGATGTCCAGCCTGCCGTCGGGCGCGAGCCTGGGGACCGCCACGGCGACGCCGTCCACGGTGAGTTCCACCACGCCCGTATGGGGAGAGACCCGCAGGGCCTGGGGCCTGCGCTTCCAGGACAACTGCCCGGACACCTGATGCTCGCCCGGCTCCAGGCGCACAACGGGCGTGCCGGACTGGTCCAGCACGGCGGCGCTTTGGCCGTCCACCGTGACCCGCGCGGGCCACAGGCCGGGCGCGCCGGGCAGGGGCACGTTCATGGGCGCGAACACGCGCCAGGTGGCGGTGAATACCGCGCCGGAGCCGTCCACCGCGAGGCTCAGTCGGGTGGGAAACTGGCACTGCCTGCGGGCCGGATCGGTGGCCAGAGGCGGACACTGGGCGCTGTCCTGGCCGTAGAGCGCCCAGCCCTCCCAGGACTTGAGCTCAGGAGGCAGCCAGGGCCGGTCCTGCCTGGTCGGCTGGCCCAGCGCGGGGGCGGCAAGGGAGAGAACACTCAGCAGGCACAACACGGTCACGAGGTACGGCGCGGTGCTCATTCGCATGGCTGCTCCAGGATCGACGGCGGTTTATTGCTATGCTATAGGACAATCTGCTCAATTTTGGAAACCAGAATGCCTGACCCCTCACTCTTTTCCACGCCGCTTCTCGATTGGTTCCGCCAGGCCAGACGCCCGCTGCCCTGGCGCGAAAGCTACGATCCCTATCAGGTCTGGCTCTCGGAGGTCATGCTCCAGCAGACCCAGATGGACCGGGCCGTGGTCTACTTCAACCGCTTCCTGTCACGCTTTCCGGACGTGTTCGCCCTGGCCTCCGCCAGCGAGGACGAGGTCCTGCGCCTGTGGGAGGGCCTGGGCTACTACAGCCGCGCCCGGAACCTGCTGAAAGCCGCGCAGGAAATCGCCACGAAGCACGCCGGGCTGGTGCCTGACGACCCGCCGGCCCTGGCCGCGCTGCCAGGGGTGGGTCGCTACACGGCCGGGGCGGTGCTTTCCATCGCGCACCAGAAGGACGTCGCAGCCGTTGACGCAAATGTGGAGCGCGTCCTGGCCCGCGTCTACGACATTGCCGAGTCCCCCAAGGACCCCACCGGGAAGAAGCGCATCGCAGAGCTCGTCGCCTCGCTCATCCCCGCCGGACAGGCCCGGGACTTCAACCAGGCCCTGATGGAGCTTGGCGCGCTGGTGTGCACGCCGCGAAGCCCGGCCTGCCCGCGCTGTCCCATGGCCGGGATCTGCCGCGCCCTGGCGGCGGGAACCGTTGAAGAGCGCCCCACCCTGCCCCAGGCAAAGGCTCCTGTACCCATCGGAATGGGCACGGCGGTCATCGTGCATGAGGGGAGGTATTTCGTGCAGAAACGCAGGCCCGGCGGGGTCTGGGCCGGATTGTGGGAGTTTCCGGGCGGCCAGATGGAACCGGGCGAGGCCCCGGAGGAGACGGCCCTTCGGGAAGTTCGGGAGGAAACCGGCTTCGAGGTGGAATCCAGGGGCAAGCTGGCCGTGATCAAGCACGCCTACACCCGCTACCGGGTGACCATGCACGCCTTCCTGATGGCCTTTCCGGAAGGCGTCACGCCCCCCGACCCCGTGCTCACGGCAGCCACGTCCTACCGCTGGCTGCCCTTCGAGCGCCTCGAAGGGTTGGCCTTCCCCACGGCCATGCGCAAGCTCACCCAGGCCATGGAGCGCGACGCAAGACTCGAGCGTTAGTATCGCGTCTTTGAACGCCGTGTTTGAGAATTACTCTGTAATCTCACGGATGACGCGGCAAGGATTACCCGCGGCGAACACCCCCTCCGGAATATCCCGCGTTACGACACTCCCGGCTCCGATTACCGCTCGCGGTCCAATGCGCACGCCTGGCAGTATGATCGCCCCACCACCCACCCACACGTCCGATCCGATCTCCACCGGTTTGCCGAACTCCTCTCGTCGGCGCAGTTGGGCATTGAACGGGTGCATGGGGGTGTAGATTTGCACTGCAGGCCCAAAGAGCGTGTAACTCCCTATCCGCACGGGACACACATCCAGCACGATGCAGTTGAAGTTGAAGAACACCCGTTCTCCCAGTTCGATATGAGAACCGTAGTCGCAGAAGAATGGCGGTTGCATCCAAACCGTGTCGCCGCCAGCTCCGAACAAATCGACGAGAATACGCCTCCGTTCCTCCTGATCCGCCTCGCGGGTGGCGTTAAGAGACTGACAAAGATCACGAGCACGTTCCCGAGCCGCGACAAGTTCGCTATCCAGAGGGTCGTATGGCTCTCCAGCCAACATCTTTCGGCGCTCCGTCTTCATCGGGGACTCCTTCTTGCAGCCTCGGAGATGGGGATGCTCCATGCCAGAACAGGGTCCAGGCCCGGCTGACGGCAGCTGGCCGTGACAGTCCCGCGTCAGGCGACCACCTTGACGGGCAGCAGCACCCGGAATGTCGCACCGGCTCCGGGCGCCGAGACCACGGTGATGCTCCCCCTGTGGTTCTGCGAAATGATGAAGTAGGCTACGGACAAGCCGAGTCCCGTGCCCACGCCGATGGACTTGGTGGTGTAGAACGGCTCGAACACGCGCTTGCGTATTTCCTCGGACATGCCTGGACCGTTGTCCTCTATCTCGGCAACGGCCATGCCGCCTTCCCGGCGCGTACGCAGGGTGATGCGCGGCTGTTGCGGCGGGTCCCCCCCCTGTCCTCCCTCCTTGAGCGCCTGGGCCGCGTTCTTGATGATGTTGAAGAACACCTGTTCGATCTCCATGGACTGGCATTCCACCGGCCCGAGCTCCGGATCGTAATCCCTTTCTATCTCTATCTGTCTGAAATCATATTGCTTTTTTAGGTCGTAGTCGCCGCCAGCCAGTTCTACGGTCTTGTCCAGCAGTTCGTCCAGGCGGCACTCGCCATAGTCACCGCCTGATTTGCGGGCAAACCCCAGCATGTTGGTGACGATACGCGCTGCGCGCACCCCGGATTCGTGGATGCCGTTCAGGAATCCGGTCAGGCCGCGCTCGCGCATGTAGGCCTGCAGGGCGTGCAGATTAAGCCCCAGTTCCTCCGCCTTCCTGGCGTTGGCGGGCATGTCCGGATCCAGCCTGCGGATGATGACCTGCAGGGCCTGGAGGATGGATGCCAGGGGGTTGTTGATCTCATGGGCCATACCGGCGGCGAGCCCACCCACCGAGAGCATTTTTTCGGTCTGGACCATTATTTCCTGGATGCGCATGCGTTCCGTGACGTCTTCGATGACCGCCACGGCTCCTGCCGCGTTCGCGCCCGCATCCTGCGGAACAACGCTCACCGAAAGCACCGCGCGACCTCCGGAAGGTTTGTCGTACCAGACGGCGCGGCCCATGACGGGCCTGCCGCCGGACAGCACCTGGAGCACCGGAAGGTCGCCCGGCGCGAGCGGCTGGCCTTCCCGGGTGACGAACCGGCGGCTCCAGTCGTCCTCGAGCGCCTTCTGCGGGAGAAGTTCCAGGAGTTCCACGGCACGCTGGTTCATGTACAAAACCCGCCCCTGGCGGTCGAACGTGGCGATGCCCACCGGGGTCGTTTCGGCGAGGGTGCGGTAGCGGTCCTCTGATTCCCTCAGCCTGGCCACGGCCCCGCGAACGTAGGCCAGGGCCACGCTGACCACCGCCAGGACCGCCAGAGAGATGACCCCGTTCAGGGCCGTGAGCTTCGCGGCCGGGCGCATGATTTCCGAGCCGTCCGCCTCCACCGCCACCAGCCAGCCGGTTACGGGGTTGACGGCCGCCACGGCCAGCCGGGGGCTCCCTTCCCTTTCGAAGGTGACCTTTGTTCCTGCGGCCGCTTCGCGCAAGGCCGCCACCACTTCAGGATCCGGAGCGAACTGCCCCGCCTGGCTCCAGGAGGGCACGGCCAGCATTCTCCCGTTCGGTTCCAGGATGTAGGCCCCCCCGGTCTGACCGATTCTCACCTGGTCCAGGATCTCCCTGGCCAGTCTGTGAATATCCAGCACCAGGATCATGACGCCTTCCACGTTCCGCTCTGGGGTGGTCACCGGCGCGGAGACCACCAGCACGGGCTGGCCCGTGAACTTTCCCGTCTGCAGCGCCTCGAAAGCCGGATGCCCGAGCAGGGAGCGTTTGAAATACTCCCTGTCGGCCACGTTGACTGCCTCGCGCACGCCCGCAACGGATGCGGAAGCCACGGAGCCGTCCGGCAGGGCCAGAAAGGCCCTGTCGTAGCTGGTGAAGGGCATGCGCTCGGCAAGCCGCCTGTTGGCGGCAACCCTGGCGGAGCGCCCGAGGTAACCTTCTGTCAGGGCCAGACGGAACACGTCCTCCTGGGCCCAGAAGCTCGCGTTGGCCTGCACGCTGCGGATTTTTTCGGAAACCTGGGCATTCAAGAGATTCAGGGCTTGGCTCATCTGGCCCAGGGCCAGCTCTTCCGCCGTGTCTTTGGTATAAAAAAACGTGACGGTGGTGGGCAGGGCCACGCCAAGCATCACCACGAACAGGATCGGGACCAACGAACGGTTTATGAAGGAGGAGCCCATCGCGTCACCGCCCTATTTGACCACTTCGCCCGCCGCTTCGATGATTTCATAGGGGATGTCCACCTTCAGGCGCTCGGCGATCCTGAGGTTCAGCATGATCACCCCTCTTTCGTTGATGCTCATGGGCAATGCGCCCGCAGCCTCTCCTCTGAGCAGCACGCTCCTCGCCATGTTGCCGGCCAGGAAACCCTGCTCGTGTCCGGCCTCCAGAACCCCGCAGAGCACATCCGACAGGGCGTAGTCCGCAAACCCCAGCGTAGGCTTCGTGTTCACCGACTGCATCCACGCGGCGGCCTCCTCCGGAGTGACCACCCTGCCGGTTCGTTCATCGAGCAGGGAATGGTAAATGCCCAAGGCCACAACGTCCGCGCTGGTTTGATACATGATGATGCGCCGCTGCCACTCCTGGTAGGAGCCTACAGAATCGACATGCAGAAGCTCCAGGGCGAACGGGCCGCCCTTGGCCAGGTCATCGCGCATATCCCGGATGACGTAGCCCGAGGATTCGGACGCGTCGGTCAGAAAGGCGACCCTCCGGGCGGAGGGCAGCACCCTTTTGAGCAGGGCGAAGCCTTCCCGGAAGTGCCAGCGCTCGCGCACGCCCGAGACGTTGGACGCGGGGAAGCCGTAGAGGGAAGGAGGGGCGTTGACTCCGCAGAAAATCACTTGCGGGGCAGGTTTTCCCCTGAGCGAAGGAGCGACCACGTAGGCCTGAGCCACGTCGTCAACGGCGATCACCACGTCCGGGGCAAAGTCCGCGATCCTCTCCCGGGCGGTCCCGGCGGCTTTTTGCAGCGACTTTTCGTCCGGGCGGCGTTTGGCGTCCATGTAGAAGGAGTCGTAGACCACCTTCAGGTCCCGAAGGGACTCCAGAACGCCCAGATTGATGTTCTGGGTCCAGATATACTCGGGATTGTAGCTGTGCAGGATGAAGACGCGCCGGAACGTGCCCGCAGCATCCCCGGCAGGCTCCGAAGCGCCCGATTCCCCGGCGGTGGCCGGGAGAAGGTGCACCGCAACCAGGAGGAGCAGGACGACCAGGAATGGACGACGCTTCATGGAGCCTCGCAAACGTGGTGAATCACCGGCCCGCCGTGCAAAATGCAGGGCGGGGAACGTAAGGAGCGCATAACACTACAAGCGCAACCGATGCATCAGAAACTACACGGTCTTGAGGCTCCCCCGGAAGCTCTCCAGATCCGTGACGCCCATTTCGTGGGCAAGGGACGGGAGCTCTTCAACCAGCCTGAAACTGAAGTCGGGACGCAGGAAGTTGGCCGTGCCCACCTGAACGGCGTGCGCGCCCGCCAGAATGAACTCCAGCACGTCCATGGCAGATGCAATGCCCCCCATGCCGATCACCGGCACGGCTACGGCGCGGCTCACCTGCCACACGCAGCGAAGCGCCACGGGTTTTATGGCCGGGCCGGAAAGCCCGCCCACCACATTGGCCAGCCGGGGCTTTCTGGTGCGCACGTCCACGGCCATGCCGGTCAGGGTGTTGATGAGCGAAATGATGTCCGCACCAGCAGCTTCCACGGCCTTGGCGATGGCCACGATGTCCGCCACGTTGGGAGAGAGCTTGACGATGACCGGCTTGTTCCCGGCGCGCCTCTTCACGGCCTCGGTGACCCTGGCCGCCTGGGCCGGGTCCTGCCCGAAAAGCACGCCGCCTTCCTTCACGTTGGGGCAGGAGATGTTCACTTCAAGTCCGGCCACGCCCTCCTCGGCGGAAAGCACCGAGGCAAGCTCCGCGAACTCGTCGGGGTCGCAGGCGTACAGGTTGGCCAGAATGGGCGTCTCGCGCCAGGGCAGGAAGGGAAGCTTGTCCTTCAGGAAGCACTCCGCGCCGCAGTTCTGGAGCCCGATGGCGTTCAGCATGCCGGAGGGGGTTTCGGCCACGCGGGGCATGGGGTTGCCAGCGCGGGGCTTCAGGGACAGGCCCTTGACCACGATGCCCCCAAGAGTGCGCAGGTCGCCGTAGGGGGTGAACTCCTGGCCGTAGCCGAAGGTGCCCGAGGCGGTCATGATCGGATTCTTGAGGGAAAGACCGGCAAGGGTGACGCGAAGATCCATCAAAGGCTCCTGGTGTTGCGTTCCCGCGATGCGCCCGCATCCGGCGGGCCGAGGAACCATTCAATTCCGGCGATTTCTATCCGATACAACCTATGAAGTCGGCATACAACGCGATTTCATGCCCCCGAACTTCCATTCCATAGTCGAGCACGCGCAGTTGCGAGCATTCGACGTTCAAGCTGACCGGACGATATCAATGCTGCCACACGCCTCTGGCTGTGTTTCATGACTGACACCCGTTCCGAGCCTCAAGGCTGCCCTGCTCTACAGCGTGATCTCGTTGGACCAGAACACCGGACCGCGCGTGCAGGTCTGCACCCGCTCCCCTGCCGGGGTCTCGGCCACGCAGCCCAGGCACGCGCCCACTCCGCAGGCCATGCGGTTCTCCAGGGAGATCTGGCAGCGCACCCCGTATTTTTCGGCGGCGGCCTTCACGGCGCGCAGAAAGGGCGTGGGGCCGCAGGCCAGGGCCAGAGCGCCCGCGTGCTCGGCCATGCGCTTTTCCAGAAGCTCAACGAAACGCGGGATGTCCTCGGCACTGTGATCCTGGAAGGACTCGACGGCCACGGTCCGGGCCAGGTCCTCGTAGGGGTAGCAGGAGAGCGGCGGCCTGTGTCCGAACAGGAGCGACAGCTGGCCGGGCGTGGGGTGCACGGCTGCGTACTCCACGAAGGGCGCGATGCCTATGCCGCCAGCCAGCATCAGGGTGCGCACGCCCGGCTCCACGGCGAATCCGTGTCCGAGCGGTCCCCACAGGGTCACCTTGTCGCCGGGCGACAGCCTGGTCAGCGCCGAGGTGCCCCGTCCGGCCACCAGAAAGTTGAACACCAGTCTGTCGGGCAGAGCCCGGCAGATGGAAAGCGGCCTGGCCCACAGGGGATCGAACCCCCAGGATGCGGGCCGAAGCATGGCGAACTGTCCTGGCCGGGCCTTGGCCAGTCCGGGGTTTTCCAGTTCCAGAAGCCACAACCCGTGTTCGCGCCCTTCCGGGCCGTGCGGGGTCAGGCTCAAGACCGTGACGTCTTTGCAACGATTATAGGGCATGATTCGCTCCTGACAGGCAAACTAGCTCCAAGCGCGCCATTAGTAAATCTCTTCGCCGGCTGAAGGCACTTCTTGTCCTCCGAAGTGTTTACGGTTACTAAGAACAGGCCTGGGCCGAAATCACGGCTTTTCGGGACTCAATCCCTTGACACATCCTGCCTCCCGCCGCATCTACATAAAATGTCGGCTTAATCGTCCAAAGACGTAAGGGGGCTACTTGGAGCGGAGAGCGTCGATGAAGACACCCGAGGTGGGAGACAAGAACAAGATCTTCCACAAGGGACAGGTCATCTACAAAGAAGGCCAGTCCAGCAACGAAGCCTACATCATCAAGCAGGGCGCCATCGGCCTCTACCGCCTCTCCGGCAACAAGCGCGTCAACCTGGGGATACTGCGCCCCGGACAGATATTCGGCGAAATGGGAGTCATCAGCGAAGAGAAGCGCACCGCTTCCGCCGAGGCCCTGGAATACACCGAAGTCATCGTGCTGGATCAGAACCTCCTGCACACCCTGCTGCTCAAAAGCCCGCGCCCGGTCCAGATCATCACCTCCTACCTGGTGGAGCGCCTGCGCGCGCTGAACGCCCGCGTGGCGGACCGGCCCTGCTCCAACACCTTCGCCTCCGTGTGCAGCGTGATGCTCCTGGCCTGGCGCGCGGCCACCAAGTCCGCGCCAAAGAGCGAGGCCGCACAGATATCCACCGTGGAGCTCTCCAAGACCATCAAGGAGATCCTCCTGGTGTCCCAGGTGGAGATCGACGAGATTTTCGAGAAGCTCGCCAAGGTTCACGTCATCGACATCGTGGACGTCAAGGGGAGCTACTACCGCAAGGACCCGCTGCTTGGCACCATGAAGAAGTCCAGCGACTTCGTGAAGGAGCGCCTGCTCTCCATCCCCGACGCGGACCGGTTCGCGAGCGTCTCCAAAAACATGGCCAGGGACCAGCAGGACTTCTGCGGTACCGACATGGAATTCATCGACCTGCACGAGTTCGCAAGGGAAATTAAGGCCCAGCCCGAGGTCATCCTGAAGAAGCTGGCTTACGGCGAGATTCCCGACAGCTTTTTCTTCTTCCACAAGGCGTCCATCATGGCCTATGCCGCGCAGAAAGCCCCCGAATTCTTCCAGCGCGCCAAGCGCCCGCGCCTCAAGGTCGAGGACCTCCAGTCCGTGGACGACATCACCGCCGTGGACAATGCCACCCTGGAGGAGGCCCTCTCCAAGCTGGGCTTCTACAAGGTCTCGGTCCTGGCATCCCTGGCCGGCGAAGAAGCCCGCAGCAAGATCTACCACAACCTCTCCAAGAAGATCGCCGCAGTGGTCAAGGAGGAGGTCGCCCGGATGGACGGCCTGGATTCCGGCGAGGCGGCCGACATCGAAGAGGAACTGCTGAACATGATCAAGGCCATGAAGGGGATCGCCGGGTGAACGTCGCCACTGTCATCGGTTTCGTCGCCGGAGTCATCATCCTGGGCACGGCCACGTATTTCGCCACGGACTCCGTGCGGGTGTTCATCAACCTGCCGGGCCTGGCCATCGTGCTGGGCGGCACCCTGGCCTCCACCTTCATCTGCTTTCCCCTGAAGGAAGTGACGCGCGTCTTCACCATCTTCCTCACGGCACTGAAGCGCGAGGAGCTGCCCATCGGCAACTACATCGAGTCCATCGTGCAGATCGCGCGCGAGGCCTCAGCGCGCGGCAAGGTGCACCTGGAACGCGCGCTGCCCGGCATCGAGAACGAATTCCTGCAGAACGCCCTGCAGATGCTTGTGGACGGCTATTCGCGCGACGAGATCAAGGAAATCCTTGAGACGCGCATCGAGCAGACCTACCAGCAGGAGATCTCCTCGGCGGGCATCTACCGCACCATGGCAAAGCTCTCGCCCGCCTACGGGCTGATCGGCACGCTGATCGGCTTCATCGGCCTCATGCAGGCCATGGGCGGCGGCGGACTCGGGGCGCTTGGCCAGCACATGGCCGTGGCCCTGACCACCACCCTTTACGGCATCCTGCTCTCCAACCTGATCTTCCTGCCCATCGCCGTGAAGGTGGAAAAGCGCATCGAGGAGCGGGTTCTGCTCATGTGCGTCATCCGCGACGGCGTGCTCTTCATCAAGGACAAGGCCCCCGCCCCCATCGTCTACGACAAGCTCAAGGCGTATCTGCCGCCCCGCCGCTGGGCGTCCATCGGCATACGGCCCTAGGCCATCCCATGCTCAAGCTCTCGCAACTGCGCGGCAGGCTGAAAGACGAAGACGAGGGAACGTGGTTCGTCTCGCTGGCCGACCTCCTGACCCTTCTGCTGTGCTTTTTCGTGCTCATGCTGTCGGTCTCCAACGTGGACCAGGAGCGTTACAAGAAGGTGGCCGAGTCCATGGAGGACGCCCTCAAGACCGAAAAGGCCAAGCGCGAGCAGGCCCAGGCACAGATCCAGGCCCAGCGCAAACGGCCGGGGTCCTCCCTGGGCGACGACCTCCCGGCCGGTCCCGGCGGGCAGGTCTATCCGGTGATTCCGCCGTCCCTGCCGCCGCAGGTCTACCAGAGCGCCCCATCGGGACAGGCCGGACTCTCCGCCCAGACCGGACCGGGCCTGGGAGAACAGCCCGGTCAGGCCGCGCGCACCAAAACCCTTGACGAAGTCGGCGCTGAACTCGGCCTGCGCTTCGCCCAGGACCCGGCGGGCGTGCAGATAGAGAAACGCGAGGGCGGCTTCGCCATCACCCTCAAGGGCGCAGTGCTCTTCGACAAGGCCAGCGCCGAGCTTACCCCCTCCTCCATCCCCTACCTCGACTCCATAGCGGCATCGCTCCGCAGCACCCCCTACAAGGTGACCGTGGAAGGCCATACCGACAACCTGCCCATCCAGTCCTTCATCTATCCGTCCAACTGGGAACTCTCCGGCGCGCGGGCCTCGCGGGTGGCCCGCTACCTGATCGACCACGGCGTGGCCAAGGACCGCCTGCACGTGGCCGGGTTCGCCGACACCCGCCCCGTGGCCCCCAACGACTCCGCCCAGGGGCAGCCCCTGGCGGAAAACCAGGCCCGCAACCGCCGCGTGGTCATACTGATAAACCCTTGAGCAACGAAAGCGACACCCTGGACTGCGGCCGCGACGAGTCCTCCCACAAGCTCAAAGGGATCTTCTCGTCCCCCGCGCTTCCCGGCGAACAGCCCGACCCGGCCATTCCCAAGCGCTTCTGGTTCGCCAAGGAGCTCGGCGACGGGCTCATCAGCATACAGCTGCTGGACGAGCACGGCCTGCCCACGGCCAAGCAGCACATCATGCAGAAGGACCCCTTCCTGCAAGGCTTCACCCTGGAGCCGGACCTTGGCTACAGGCTGCTGACCCAGCGGGTGCTCACCGGCGACTACTTCCGCAAGCAGGGCATGACCCTGGAAGCCAAGATCGAGTACCAGAAGGTGCTGCGCATCGACGAGGAGAACATCCGGGGCAACTTCGGCCTGGGGTTGGCCTATCTGGCGCTGAACCAGCTGGAAAAGGGCCGCTACGCCTTCGAGAAGCTGGTCAGCATGGACGAGGCCTTCTCCGCCGAGCACAAGCACCTGTTCAACGACTTCGGCATCGCGCTCCGGAAGAAAGGGCTCTTCGACGAGGCTCTGGCCTTCTACAACCGCGCCCGCGCCCTGTGCGCCGACGACGAGAACCTGCTCCTGAACATCGCCCGCGCCTGGTACGAAAAAGGCGACACCGAGAACGCCTACCGGGGCCTGGGCGACTGCATCGAGCTCAACCCCGAGTTCCGGGAGGCCCTGGCCTTCCTGGCCTACCTGCGCAAGCACCGCATCTTCCCCAAGGACAAGGAGCTGCGCGCCCGTTTCGACCGCGAGGCCCTGAAGCGCAGCGAACTGGGGTCGCTGCTGGACGGGGCCTAGCACAGCGTTCTCAAAATACGTTCACGCCTTGGGTCCAAGCCAAAGAATCATGCATTTTGTTTGTGAAATACATGAGGGACATACATAATTTGCAGTTGGGTACGCCTCCGGCGGCCAAAGGGCTGCGCCCTTTGGAATCCGCAATTATCCCAGTTTGTTCCTGGATCACCCTTCTGTACGAGTAGCTGTGGGCGATAAGCGTTGCAAGAGTCGCAAGTATTTCACATGTGTTGCACGAGCGGTGCGGCGTTTCTGAAGAACTTCGCTCTAGACAATTCCCGAAATTTCTTGTTCCGGCTGGCCGTCCAGGCTATCTGATGAACATGGCTCCGCCCCGGAGCCGGTCCGTCACTCGCCAAGGAGCCGCCATGTCCGCCATTCTCTATATCAAGGCGTCCCCCAGGGGGCCGCGCTCCCATTCCATCGCCGTGGCCGACGCCTTCCTGGAGACCTGCCAGGAGGTCAATCCCCAGTATCTTGTCACCACCAGGAACCTGTTCGAAGAGGAACTGCCCCCCTTCGACGGCCCCACTCTTCAGGCCAAGTACAACGTCATGCACGGCCTGACCCACGACCCGTCCGAGCACCGCGCCTGGCAGCAGGTGAAGCGCTACGTGGACGAACTGAAGGCCTGCGCCAGGATCGTCATGGCCGTGCCCATGTGGAACTTCAGCCTGCCCTACCGGCTGAAGCACTACATCGACCTGGTGGTGCAGCCGGGGTTGTCCTTCGGCGAGAACGAGGACGGCGCGTTCGGGCTCATCCCGGACAAGCCCGTGTTCATCGCCTACGCCTCGGGAGGGTCGTACCCGGCAGGGAGCGGCGCGGCGGTCATGGACCACCAGAAGCCCTATCTGGAGATGATCCTGGGATATATTGGGCTTAAGGACATCCGCTCGGTGCGGGTGGAGGCGACGCTCTCCAGCGACGCCCAGGTGGCGGAAAGCCGCTCCGGGGCCATCGCAAAGGCGCGGGAGATGGCGCGGGAGTTTTAGCGGCCCGGCAACGCGAGGCCGCGAAAACGCGGAAAGGCATCCGCGACTGCCCGGCCCCGGCAAGCGCGCCTCTTCCTCCTGGCCGGGACGCGGCGCTACCCTTCCGCGTCCTTGCGCATCACCACGCGCATGGCGTCGAAGAGGTTGACGTAGAGCCCCAGCTTATGAGCCCATCCCGGCACGCGCAGGTCAACACCCGCGAGTCGTCCCAATTGGTACAGCATCAGTCCCAGGGGGACCTTCTTGCCCGGATGCTCCACGCTGATTACAGTCAGCCCGGCCGACTCGGCCAACGATTTCAGCGACTTGGGCGTAAAGAACCATAAATGCTGCGGGGGGGTCATCAAACGCCAGGAAGACCCGGCGAGCCGCGCGACCAGGGAGGAAAAATCCCCGGTGGTGAGCACGAGGTGGCCTCCCGGAACCAGCTTGTCCGCCGCCGTTCGAAGAGCCGCGCGCGGATCCTCAAGATGCTCGATCACGTCGAACATCACCACGAGGTCCACGCCGGGGACATCCGCCAGGACTTCCGGAGAGACCGCGCCTCTCCTCACGGTGGTCAGTCCCCTGGCCCGGCAGCTCAAAACCGCGTCCTCGCAGATCTCGATGCCGTATACCTCCTCGAAGTGTTTGCCGACTTCATCCAGGAAATAGCCGTAGGCGCATCCGATCTCCAGTAGCTTGCCCCCGCAATAGCCGTTGCTGCGCAAATAGCCGACTTCCGCCGCGAACTGATCGCGAAGCACTTCCCTGGAGCCGGCATAATCGGAATACCCGTCGGCACGCCCGCCGTCGAAATAGGATTTGTCGTAATACTCCTCGGCACAAATCCTGGGCGAGACCACGCTGCCCAGCCCGCAGGCCGGGCACTTGCGCACGTCGTGGTCGTTTTTCCTGAAGGCGACACCACCGCGATGACTCTCTCCGCAACATACGCATGTATCCATACCCACTCCATGCTCGTGGAATGTTGGCAAGGCAAACACCGCCCACGCTTCAAGGAAGCGCTGTCACAGATACGACGTGTGGAAATAAAGAGAGGTACGAACGAACGGATCAGACGGTCATCGAAACTGCATCAAACCTTGCTGTGCCGCGCCTCCGGGGCCTTCACGGCGGCAAGCCCGGCGGACGCGCCGTAAAGGGGCTCGCCCGCGTCCGGACGGAGGCAAACCGCACCTGCTCCGGCTGCCGGGGCGGTCCGGGCCCTGCGCGTGCGGCCCTGCGCGCCGCCCGGCCCCCCGGTTTCTCCGGGCACTCCGGGTCAGGCCTGCCGCCGGACCGTCACCGGGTGCAGCCGGCCTCCAGGCTCAGGCGCGCACGGAACGGTATCTAAATATCCTGCATGCTGTCCAGCGTGCCGGTCGAAGGCGGCCCGCCGGGCATCCCCGCCCCCTTGGGCGGCCGGAACTCCCTGTTGAACAGCTTCAGGTGCAGCTTCAGCCCCTCGGCGAAGTTGGCGTTTATCCACAGAGCCTTGAGAAGCGCCTCCTGCGCGCCCTTCACGTCCCCCATGAAGAACTGGGCCTTGGCCATGTTGAAGTGGATGTTCTCGTCGTCCGGGGTCAGTTCCAGGGCCTGGCGGTAGGCGTGCAGCGCGCCGGGCAGGTCCCCGGCCTTTCGGAGCTTCACCCCCAGCGAGTTGAAGGGGTTGGGGCTGGCGGCGTCGTATTTGAGCACCTCGATGAACAGCTCCTTGGTCTCCTCCAGCCGGTTGAAGTGGGCGAAGGTCTCGGCGGCCATCTGCAGGTAGGTCTTGTAGCCTTCCAGGTCGCCCTTGCCCTTGTAGGCCTCGGCCAGCCCCTTGTAGGCTTCCGCGAACAGCTCGTTTATCTTCACGGCCTTCTTGAAGGCGATGATGGCCTGGCCGTACTTCATCTTCACCAGGTACTTGCAGCCCATGTCGTAGTACTTCTGGGCCTGGTTGTCCTCGCTGACCAGCTCCTCGAAGGTTTCGATGGCCTCGTCGAAGCGGCCGGCGGCCAGCAGCCTGCGGCCTTCGTTCAGCTGGGCCTGCTCGATCTCCACCAGCCTGTCGATCTTCAGGGCGCGCAGCATATGCCGCTGGAAGGTCTCCATGGAATAGGGGCGCAGCACGTAGCCGTCCACCCCTGCGGCGATGGCCTCCAGCACGCGCTCCTTCTGGCCCTCCTGGGTCACCATGACCACGGGGGTGTCCTTCAGGTTCATGTTCAGGCGCAGAAGCTTCAGGAACTTGAAGCCGTCCATGTCGGTGAGCTGGGAGTCCAGAACCACGAGATCCACATCCTGCACGCCCAGGAAATCGATGGCCTCGGACCCGGAGGTGAACTGCTTGATCATGCCCGCCTTGAGTTGCTTCAGGCACTGGCGGTCGCGGCGCACGTGTTCCTCAAGGCCGGAAACGACGGCCACCACATCCAACCTGACGGGGGAAGAGCTCGGTTCCGGCACGGGGACTCCAAGGCGAAGGGTTGGGGGGCCGGGCGGCCCCGACGGACGAAAGAAAAGTCTACCGATTCAGGGCGTCATAAATCCTGTCGCCGATGCGCGTCAACTCCGGCGTGCGCGGCAGCAGGCCGCACAGCTCGTCCAGGTGGCCGCGTTCCAGGAACGCCCGGCGCGCGGCCCGGAAGCTCAGGTCGAACACCCAGCTCAGGAGCAGCAGCGTGAAGTCGTTGCGGTAGCGCATGAGCGCGTAGTCGCCGATGCGCCCGGCCTCGATCTGGGCCACGATGGCCGAGGTGTAGCGCTCGGGGTCGTCCTCAACGTGCAGCATGACCACGTCGGATACCTTTCCGTCGGGGCGCAGATGGTCGAGCATGATGCGGATGATGTCCAGCTTGTCACTGTCGCGCACGATGCGGGTCACCAGGGACAGCTCGTCCGGGATGCCACGGGGCAGCTCGCGCCGGTTGTGCAGGACCACAGCACCCAGCACCAGGGCGCGCATGCCCGTGTCCAGGTCCGAAAGCGCGGCGTGGCCGCGCAGGGAGCGCACGCCCAGGTGGGCGTGATCGGCGGACTGGGCGTCCCTGAAGGTTTTGTAGGTGCGGTACTGCGGAAAACGACCCGCATCGTGGTACAGGGCGGCCAGATGCGCGGCCCGAGACAGTTCCGGCGAAAGGTCCAACGTGGGCGTGATGGCCCTGGCCTCGGCCAGAACCTTGAAGGAATGCTCGCGTTTGAGCTCGATGTGCGCGTCGTCCTCAGGGTTTCCGGTCAGGAAACTGCGCACATGATCCTCAAACCAGGCGATATGCGGTTCGATCACAAAAACCTCGGATATCTGGGCGGCTTGGAATCTCTGCATGATTGGATGGGCATTTTCAAGAACAAACACTTGTCTCCACCCGGCATACTCGGTACAAATTTAGGAAAGTTTCGCCGAACCCGGAGGACATGGATGAAAGCGCTTGTCGTTGAAGACGATTTCGCCAGTAGGAAGCTCTTGCAAAAGATACTCTCCCCCTACGGCGAAGTGGATATCGCGGTCAACGGGCTGGAGGCCATCGAGGCCTTTACCAAGTCGCTGGAAAGCGACACGCCCTACGACTTGATCTGCATGGACATCATGATGCCGGAAATGGACGGCCAGACAGCGCTCAAACGCATCCGGGCCATCGAACGCGAGCGGAGCGTTCCCTCCATTCGCGAATCGAAAGTCATCATGACCACCGCCCTGGACGACCCCAAGAACGTGGTGGAGGCCTACTACAAAGGCGGCGCGACGTCCTACGTGCCCAAGCCCATCGACAGGGCCATGCTCCTGCATCTTCTCAAGAACCTGAACCTGATTTCCTGATGACACGCCAGCGCGCCACGGTTTTTCTCTGCTCCCTGACCGCCATGGCGGCGGTCCGGGCAGTGGAGGCGCATGCATCCTCCTCCGAGGCGCAGACCGGCCTTGTGTCTGCACAGATGCCCGGTGGAATCGGCGTGCTCGACCTGGTGTTCATCGCCTTCGCCGTCTACGTGGTCTGGCGCTGGTTCAGCAATGCCGCACGCCGCAAGAAAGATGACGACGACACCATCGACGTGACGCCCACCCGCGAAGACGGCGAAGCCCCGCCGCAGGAACACCGCAGCCGCGCAGCCCAGGCCGCCTGGGAATACCTGACCGGCGAGAAAGGGCCGGACATCCACCCCGAAGACGAGCAGGATAAGAAGACGCAGGAGGCCCGGCAGGCCGACCCTCCCGGAACATTCAACGAACGCGAATTCCTGCGCGGAGCAAAGATCATCTACGGACGCATCAGGCAGTCCCTGGCCATGCGCAACATGGCGGACCTGCGCCAGTTCGCCTCGCCGGACATGATGCGCCGCTTCGAACAGATGGCCCAGGAAAAGCCGGACCGCGAAACCGTGGCCGTGATGCTGGTCGAAGCCACAGTGCTGAAGGTCGTCAAGGAAGACAAGCAGACCGTGGTGGACGTGGCCTATGAGGCCACCATCAGCGACGACCCCAAGACCAACGCCTCGCGCAAGGTGAACGAGGTCTGGCGGTTCGTGCGCGACGACACGGTCACGGACGGCAAGTGGTTGCTGGAGAGCATGGACACGGCAAGCTAGCGACTCCTTCCTCCAGCTTCACCCGACGGCGGCACCATGGCCGCACACGGCCGCATCTCCCGACCCTTTCCCTGCGCACCGGTTGACCGGTGCTGCCGCCGACACGCGACGACCGCCCCTCTTCTCCAGCCGCATTTTCGTTGCCCCGCCAGCCAACTGCCTCTCGACCGCCCCCTGGCACCCCTGGCGCACCGAGCGGGCCGCATCCACGCCCTCCTATCGAGGCCGGTCGGCCATTTCCTGTTGCGAGCTACGCCCGCTCCCGTCCGCTTCCATGTCCCTCTCTTGTTTGCGTTTTCCGATTCATATCCCCTGCCTCGCAGCTCAACACACATTATTATTTTTCTGCGAACGTTGACATTATCTTGAATTAGGCCAACATAGTTACCCTCTCCTTCCCATTACCTTGCCTGGAGGTCTGCAATGCCTATCACGGAACAGATTCAAGAGGCGATTTCTCCATGGTGGAAACAGGGCGTAATACTCACTTTGCTTGTCGGTTTTTCCCTTCAGATATTAATTGCTGTTCGATCTTATGAAGATGCACCTCCTATTCCCGAAAAAGTGCTTGATCCATCCGGCCAGATTCTCTTTACGGGAGAAGACATCATCACGGGCCAGCAGGTGTTCCTGAAGTACGGGCTCATGGAGAACGGCTCGATCTGGGGGCACGGGGCTTATCTGGGACCAGACTTCTCGGCGCTGTATCTTCATCTTCTGGGCCTGGAAACGAACCAGACCCTCTCCAGGCAGATGTTCCGACGCGATTTCTCCGATCTTGCCGAGTCGCAGAAGGAAGTGGTCTCCACGGCGACAGCAGCGCTGTTGAAGGAAAACAGGTACACCCGCCAGAAGCAGAACCTGGTCTTCACCACCCCCGAGGCGCAGTCGTTCCGTGACCAGACAGCCTACTGGACCGCGTATTTCTCCAATGTGGTCACCAATGGCGGGTTGCGGTCAAAATTCATAACCGACCCTGACGAGCTTCGCATGCTGACCGCGTTCTTCGCCTGGACCGCCTGGGTATCCATCGCCAACCGCCCCGGCGAGGACTACTCTTACACCAACAACTTTCCCTACGATCCCACGGTCGGCAACACACCCACCAGCGCCGCCGTGCTCTGGAGCGCGCTCAGCCTGGTCACTCTGCTGGCGGCCACGGCCGGGGTGCTGTTCGCGTTCGGCAAATTCAACTTCCTCGGCTGGAAGGGCACAGGCGAACACGTACACCCCCGCATGCTCCCCGGAGTGGCCAGCGCCAGCCAGAGGGCGGTCATAAAGTACTTCGTGGTCGTGGCACTCCTGTTCCTGGCGCAGGTCATGATCGGGGGCGCGACCGCCCACTACCGGGCCGAGCCGGGCGACTTCTACGGCTTCGACCTTTCCGCGATGCTGCCCAGCAACATCCTGCGCACCTGGCATTTACAGTCCGCGATCTTCTGGATCGCGACCGCCTTCGTGGCGGGCGGGCTGCTCCTGGCCCACGCACTGGGCGAGAAGGAACCCAGGGGGCAGTTAAAGGGCATCAACGCCCTGTTCTGGGCGCTTATTCTGGTGGTGGCGGGCAGCCTCGGCGGCGAACTTCTGGGGATCAACCAGCTCCTAGGGTCCTTCTGGTTCTGGTTCGGCCACCAGGGCTGGGAATACCTGGACCTGGGGCGTTTCTGGCAGGTACTGCTGGCCATCGGATTGGTCGGATGGGTAATCATGCTGCTTCGGGCGGTGGGTCCCGCCCTGCAGGACCCGCACCGCCGGGAGATCACCTCGCTCTTCCTGCTGGCGGCCCTGGCAATACCGGTCTTCTACATCCCGGCCTTCTTCTTCGGCACCACCACCAACTTTACCGTGGCGGACAACTGGCGCTTCTGGATCATCCACCTGTGGGTCGAAGGCTTCTTCGAGCTCTTCGTCACCGTGATGGTTTCAGTGACCTTCTTCCGGCTGGGCATCGTCTCTCGCCTGACCGCAACGCGGGTCATCTACCTGGACGCCATCCTGTTCCTGGGCAGCGGCATCGTGGGCACCGGCCACCACTGGTACTGGTCCGGCCAGACCAACCTGAACATGGCGCTCTCGGCCCTGTTCTCGGCCATGGAGGTCGTGCCGCTGACGCTTCTGACCCTGGATGCCTGGGACTTCGTCAAGCTCACCCGCTCCGACTGTGCTGTGTGCGGGCAGCGTGTGGACATCCCGCAGCGCTGGGCCTTCTACTTCCTCATGGCCGTGGGATTCTGGAACTTCGTGGGCGCGGGCATCTTCGGGTTCCTCATCAACCTGCCCATCGTGAGCTACTTCGAGGTGGGCACCATACTGACCACCAACCACGGCCACGCGGCGCTCATGGGCGTGTTCGGCATGGAGGCCATGGCGCTCATGGTGCTGGCCTTCCGGCAAGTGCTTTCCGACGAGGAATGGAAACTTCCCGAGAAGTTCGTGCGCGTATCGTTCTGGGGGCTGAACATCGGGCTGGCCCTGATGCTGGCCGGGAGCCTGTTCCCAGGGGGCGTCATGCAACTGTATGACGTATTGCAGAACGGCTACTGGCACGCGCGCGGCCAGGAATACCTGAACCGGGACCTGACCCGCATGCTGGAATGGGCCAGGATGCCCGGGGATGTGGTGTTCATCGCCTTCGGCGCCGCGCCAATGGCCGTGGCCGCCGTGCTCACCTACCTGACCATGCGCAGGAGCAAGCCGGCGATTGAGATGTAGCTCACGCCGAACGGACGAAAAAGGGGGCCTCGCGGCCCCCTTCTCAATCTCTCTATCTCTCGCGCCTTACAGCGGCACCCCATATTCCACCAAGTCCTTCTTCAACAGCTCCAGCAAGCGCCTGCTGACCGGACCGGGCTTGCCGTCGCCAACGGGCCTGCCGTTGTACTCGATGATGGAAATGCACTGGGCGGTGGTCCCCAGCACGATCATCTCATTGGCGATGTAGATATCCTCTTCGCTGATGGCCTTGTAGCAGTGGGGAATTTCGCCCTTTGCCAGGTCCAGCACGCGAAGGAGGGTCGTGCCCGAAAGCGCGTTGTTCAAATTGGGCACGCAGATGCAGCCCGACGCGTCCACCAGGGCGATGTTCTCGGTCGCGCCTTCGGCCAGATACCCCTGGGCGTCGAAGCACACCGGGAAATCCTTGCCCTTGGCCGTGGCCTCCTGCTTCATGAGCACATTGGGCAGGTAGTCGATGCTCTTGATGGTGGCCAGATAGCTCTGCTTGGCCGGGATGGTGGTGCGGAAGGCAGTGACGCCCTTTTCATAAAACGCCGCCGGCTTTGGCGTATACTGATAAGCCGCGATGTACAGGCTCGACGCGGGGCACTCGGTCGGATCGATGCCGAAGCCACCGGGGCCGCGCCCCAGAAGTATGCGGAACAGCCCCTTGTCCACTCCGGTTGCGCGACCGATTTCCAGAACGATCTCGCGGACCTCTTCCCATGAACAAGGCGGCACGAGCCCGATGGCCTTGCCGGAGCGCTCCATGCGCGCCAGATGCTCGTCCAGAAGGTACACGCGTCCGTCCACCCATTTGATGGTCTCGAACACGCCGTCGCCCCGGTGCACCAGATGGTCGTCCCAGGGCATGAGCATGAGGGCGGGGTCCTTGCAGACCACGCCGACGCGGTGTTCATAGAAGGCCATCACCTGCCCCGCGCCCGGGCGCGGAGCGGCGAGCATGCGTTCCAGATACTCTTTCGATCCGAGAATTTCCATTTTATACCCTGAGTTTGCCCTTCACGATGAGCAGCTCGGCGATTTGCACGGCGTTGAGCGCCGCGCCCTTGCGGATGTTGTCCGACACGATCCACATGTTCAGGCCGGACTCCACGGTCTCGTCCTGACGGATGCGGCCCACGAAAACTTCGTCCTCACCGGCGGCCATGATGGGCATGGGATACATCTTCTCGCCGGGGTTGTCGTACACCTGAATGCCCGGAGCCTTTGAGAGCAGCGCCCTGGCCTGATACGCGGTGACGGGCTTCTCGAACTCCACGTTCACGGACTCGGAGTGGCCGTAGAACACCGGCACGCGCACCGTGGTGGCCGTTACCTTGATGGACTCGTCGCCCATGATCTTGGCCGTCTCCTTGATCATCTTGATCTCTTCGTAGGTATAATCACCCTCGGAGAACACGTCGATCTGCGGCAGACAGTTGAAGGCGATCTGATACGGGTAGACCTTCACTTCGGGATCGATGCCGTTGAACATCTGGCGCACCTGGGTCTCCAGCTCCGCAATGGCCTTCTGGCCCGTGCCGGAGACTGCCTGGTAGGTGGAGACCACCACGCGCTTGATGGTGTAGGCGTCGTGCAGGGGCTTCAACGCAACGACCATCTGAATTGTGGAGCAGTTGGGGTTGGCGATGATGCCCGCGTGCCAGTCCACGTCGTCGGGGTTCACCTCGGGCACCACCAGGGGCACCTTGGGGTCCATGCGCCAGGCGCTGGAGTTGTCCACAACCACGCAACCGCTCTTCACGGCGTGGGGCGCGAAGGTCTTGGAGGTGGAGCCGCCCGCCGAGAACAGCGCGAGGTCAACGCCCTCGAAGCTCTTTTCCGTCATCTCCTGCACGGTCAATTCGCCGTCCTTGAAGGGGACGGTGGTTCCGGCGGAACGCGCGGAGGCCAGCGCGATGACTTGGGTGGCCGGGAAATCGCGCTCTTCCAGGGTCTTGAGCATTTCGCGGCCAACGGCCCCGGTGGCTCCTGCGACGGCGACGACGAGCTTGGACATGGTATTGCTCCTTGCTGAAGAGAGAGATGCTTGCCGGGGCTCCGCCCCAGACCCCGCTGGGACGCTGTCCCAGACCCTGCAAGGGCTCTGCCCTTGACCCGCCAGGGGGATGATCCCCCTGGACCCTCAGTTTGCTTCGCGGGTGATGCGCGGGGCTCTGGCGGGGCTGGGGCCGGAGGCTGGGGGTGATCCGTCCGCGCCGTGCGCGTCCGTTCCACCCTCCAGCCTCCGGCCTTCGCCGAACGACATGCTGCCGCGCTTGGATGCGAAGCCCACTAAAAGTTTTTGAGAGGAGGTCCCGGAGGAGAACTTTTTTCAAAAAGTTCTCCTCTGGGCCGCCGGAGGCATCTTCTCTTCAAGTTTTACTATCTCTCAAAAAAAGCCTGACACGTCTACAGTTCCAAACCGCTGACGATATCCAGGCAGGCCTGGGCCTTATTGAGCGTGTACAGGTGCACGCCCGGCGCACCGCGCGCGATGAGGTCGCGGCACTGTTCGCGGGCGAACTCCACGCCCAGCTCCCGCACGGCGCCAGCCCCGCCTTGGTCGTTGGCGGCTTCCAGGCGGGCCAGGTACTCCGCCGGGATGGTGGCCCCGCACAGGGAAAGGATGCGTTTCACCGAGGCCAGATTCAGAATCGGCAGCACGCCCGGAATGATGGGCTTGTCGATTCCCCTGGCCCGGCACCTCTCCACGAAGCGGAAATAATGATCGTTGTCGAAGAACAGCTGGGTGATGACCACGCTGCCGCCCTTGTCGACCTTGAGTTTCAGGTAGTCGAGATCCTTGTCCGCGCTCTCGGCCTGCGGGTGCGTCTCGGGGTATCCGGCCACGCCGATGCACAGGTCGGGGTAGGCCTCGTGGATGAACCCGGTGAGGTCCGAGGCGTACTGGAAGGCGGCGTTCTCGGGCTTGAAGTCCGGCTGGCCCTGGGGCGGATCGCCGCGAAGCGCAAGAACGTTGTCCACCCCTGCCTCCCGGAGGCCGTCCAGGAAGGAGCGAAGCGAATCCTCGGATGCGCCCACGCAGGTCAGGTGCGCCATGGGGTTCAGACCCAGATCCCGCGAGAAGCGCGTCACCAGTTCCAGGGTGTTGGCCTGGGTGGAACCGCCCGCGCCGTAGGTGACGGACACGAACGAGGGATTGAGTATGGAGAGCTTGCCTGCCTCGTAGAAGAAGGAAGGCCAGGCGTCCTTTTCCTTGGGCGGAAAAAATTCCAGGGATATGAAGCGCTTGCCCTGGGAGAGGATGTCATTGATACGCAAGAACGACTCCATGGGAGGATGGGAGTTCTCTATCAGGTGGCGGCCAGCGCCGACAACTCAGCGACGATGTCCCGGTCCGCTTCCAGAAAAGGCAGGGTTATGGCTTCAGCCGGGATAAGCCAGCGAAGCCCCTGGCCTTCCAGAGGGTGGGGAACGCCTTTGAAATCACGGATATGAAAAAAAGACAAGTGCACAGTGATATTGGGGTATTCGTGAATTTTTTCCCGCCAGAACTCAGGCGGACCGCTCTCGATGCCCAGTTCCTCGCGCAGTTCGCGCACCAGGGCGCAGGCCGGGTCCTCGTCGGGCTCGATCTTGCCGCCCGGAAACTCCCATTCCCCGGCGTGGGGCTTGCCCTCGGGGCGCCGGACGCCCAGGTAGCGGCCCTCCTGCCAGAGGATGCCCGCCACCACGCGGATCACAGGGCTTCCCGGCGCGCTTCCAGCACGGCGATCACGTCTTCCAGGTCCGCCAGCTCCATCACCAGCCTGTCGGACTGCTCCTGTAGGGAGTGGTACTCCTTGGAGAGCTCGGAGAAGCGGGCCGCGTCGGCGTAGGTGGCCGGATCGGCCATGATCTGCTCCACCTCGGACTGGCGGGTCAGGATCTCCTCAAGCTGCACTTCCAGCGTGGAGTAGCGGTCCTTCTTGGGTTTGAGCTCCCGGGAGATGGCGTTTCGCTCCTCGGCCTGGCGGCGTTTTTCGGCCTGGCGCGATTCGCGGGTCTCGCTCTTGGGCTTGGACGGACAGGACAGCTCGCAGGCGGCCTTGGCCTCCTCCTTCAGGTGGCGCTCGTAGGCCTCGTAGCCGCCCAGGAACTCCGAGAGGCCGTCCGGGCCGACGGTCCAGACCACTTCCGCCGCTTCGGAAAGCAGATAGCGGTCGTGCGCCACGAACAGGATGGTGCCCTCGTAGTCGGACAGGGCGTTGACCAGAGCCTCGCGGCTCTCCAGGTCCAGGTGGTTGGTGGGTTCGTCCAGCACCAGGAAGTTGGCGCGCGCCAGGAACAGGCTGGCCAGCACGAGCCGCGATTTCTCGCCGCCGGACAGGTCGCGCACGAAGCGGTCGAAGTAGTTCTCGCCCAGCATGAAGAGCCCGAGCACGCTGCACAGCTCCTCGGTGCTGGAGCGCGGGTCCGAGAGACGGCGGATTTCGGACATCACCGTCTCGTTCTCGCGCAGGATCTCCGTCTGGTGCTGGCTGAAATAACCCATGCGCACCATGGAGCCCATCTTCACAACGCCGCCGGTCAGCTTCAGTTCTCCGGTCAGGCATTTCAGCAGCGTGGTCTTGCCCGCGCCGTTGGGCCCGGCCAGAGCCACCTTCTGGCCCCGGTACAGGTTGAAGGTGAGCTTGGGCCACAGGGGAGCGCCGCCCGGAAAGGCGAACTCCAGGTCGGCCACGGAAAGGATGTTCTTGTCGGCGCGGGCGGGCTCGGGCAGCTTGAAATCAAGGGTCTTGCGCTTGCGCTCGATGTTGCCCGCCACGTTGGACAACTCTTTCTGGAGCTTGTCCACGGCCTTCAATTTGCTCTGTGCCTGGCGCGCCTTGGTGGCCTTGGCTCCGAAGCGCGTGATGAAGGACATCTGGCGGTTGATGGCCCCGGAGAGCTGCGTGGCCTTGGCTTCCATCTGCTGCTGGATCTGGGCGCGCCATTCCAGGAAGCCGGAAAAGCTGTCCTGCCGGTAGATGGGCTTGTCGCCGCCCAGGAAGAGCACGTGGGTGCCCACGCGGTCCAGGAAGATGCGGTCGTGCGCCACGAACACCAAAACGCCCTGGAAGCAGAGCAGGTACTGCTCCAGCCATTCCACGGCCTCCAGGTCCAGGTGGTTGGTGGGTTCGTCCAGCAAAAGGACGTCCGCCCCGGCCACCAGCACGCGCGCAAGCTTGGCGCGCTCGCGCCAGCCGCCGGAGAGAAGCCGCACGGGATTGGGCCAGGACTTCTCGGTGAACCCCAGGCCCGACAGGATGGACTTGGCCCGGTGCTCCGGGTTGTAGCCCAGGGTGTGCTCCATCTCGGCCTGGCGCGCGGAGAGCTCGGCCAGGGCGTGCTCGTCGTGGGCGAGGCTCGCATGCTCCCACTCGCGCCAGAACTCCTTCCAGGAGGGAAGCGCGCTCATCACCCAGGCCAGCAACGGCTCGTCAAGCTCCGACCCGGCCAGCTCCTGGGCCACGTAGCCCAGGCGCACGCCGGGCGGCAGGATCACCCGCCCGGAGTCCGGCTCGGCCTCGCCCGCCAGAAGTCGCAGAAATGTTGATTTGCCGCAGCCGTTGGGACCGACCACGGCGAGGCGCGTACCGGCTGAGGCTTCAAGGCTGAAGCCCGCCAGCAGGTCGCGTCCGCCCAGGGACTTGGAGAGATTCTGAATGGTGATTTTGGACATAAGAAATGTGGGTCGGGACTATGCTCGCTCGCCCATGCCATGTCAAACCCCACGCGCCCCCTGCCCGGCAGGCCTGATCCGGCCCGGCTCCAGGGGCTTGGCCGCCCGGTTCGGCAAAGGGCCGTCCCCCGCAGGCGGCCTGAAGCGTCCCGATCCGGTTGGCCCTGAAGCCTGAAGCCCGTTACTTCGCCTGCCCGGCCCCCTGCCGGTTGCGGGTCTTGTACTTGGGGTCGATCACCTCTTCCAGCCTGTCCGTCGCCGTGGGCGGCTGCACGGACAGCTTGGTGACGGCATCGAGGATGTCGGGCGAAAGATCCAGTTCCGCCGAGGCCAGCGAGGGTTCGAGTTGCTCCAGGCTCCGCGCGCCGATGATGGGCGCGGTGACGCCGGGATGCGAGGCCACCCAGCGCACGGCCAGGCTCACCGGGTGCACGCCGATGGATTGCGCGTAGGCCACAAAGCGCTCGGCCACCTCGTAGTACACGGGGTCGCTGTAGCGGGTGTTGTACATCTTGTTCTCGGCGATGCGCCCCTCGGCCGGAGCCTGCCCACGCGAGTACTTGCCGGTCAGAAGCCCGGCGGCCAGCGGGTTGTAGGGGATGACGCCCAATTGCTCGGACATGGCCATGGGCAGGATCTCCACCTCGGCCTGGCGCTTCACCAGATTGTACATGGGCTCGATGCACTCGAAGCGCGCCAAGCCCCGGGCCTGCGAGATGCCGAGCGCCTTGGCCACCTGCCAGGCCGCCCAGTTGCTGGCCCCGAGGTAGAGCACCTTACCCTGGCGCACCAGGTCGTCCAGGGCGCGCAGGCTCTCCTCCATGGGGGTCATTGGGTCGAAATGGTGGATGAAGTAGACGTCGATGCGGTCGGTATCCAGGCGGGCGAGGCTCTTTTCCACCTCGAGCATGATGTGCCGCCGGGACGCGCCCAGGCAGTTCACGTCCGGCCCGGCCACCTGGGCGACCTTGGTGGTGACCACCATCTCGTCGCGGCAGCCCTTGAGGAGCTTGCCCAGGATGCTTTCGGCCAACCCGCCGCTGTAGACGTTGGCGCAGTCGAAGAAGTTCACCCCGGCGTCGCGGCAGGCGTTGAACATGCGCCCGGATTCGGCCTCGTCGGCCTCCTTTCCGAAGGTCATGGTGCCAAAGCACAGCTCCGAGACCAGAACGCCTGTTTTGCCGAGCACTTTATACTGCATCGCCGCGCTCCTTTTGAGTCGCTTACGGGGTTTGCGCCAACGGACTCCGGCCGGAAGAAGGCCTGGCCTGTTCCAGCCTCGCCCCCCGGCATGCCGGACGCCGGACGAGCGCCGGGGGCCGCCATCGGGACCCACGCTATTCCCGCGTCCCGCGCAAATCAAGGCCCAGGCGGCAAAGACTCCCGCGCGGCGAAGCCGACCGGGTGACTTCCGTCCGCCAGTCCGCCCCGATCTAGGCCAGTGCGAAACCATCCAAACCAAAATTGACAATGAAAATCATTTTCAATAGACGGTAAGCAACAAGACCGCAGGAGGAGAGATCATGACCGTCCCCGTCCGCCGAAAGCTCTGGGAGCACGAGGACTTTCAGTGCCCCATTCTGGGAACCTGCCTGAGCATGACCGAACTTCGCAAGCTGGCCCGCAAGCTGGACGTAACCGTGCAGCCCTCGGCCAGCGACTACGAACTGCACGTGTTCTTCGTGCACGAGTGCCGCAAGGAAGGGCCCATAGCCAATTACATACACAAGTATCTGGACAAGAAATACCGCAAGGACATCCGCTACTTCGCCAAGGCCTCCGAACCCACCGCCATCGAGGCCATGTGGAAGCACTCGCTGAAATCCGGCGACATTCCGGGTCCTTTCTGGGCGCTCATGTCCCATCCGGACGCAGGCACGCCGCTTTTGCGCCGCGCCTTCGGCGAGATCCACATGCTCTCGCACCTGATGGGCGCGGCCAACCGGGCGGACCTGAAGCGCCTTGGCAAGCTGGAAACCCGCGTGGATGAACTGAGCCAGGCGCTCTCGCGCGTGCAGGCGCTGAGGAGGACGCAGAAGATGGAATGGGCCGTGCGCCTTCGCGAACTGGAGGACAAGCTGGAATCCGAGCGCCAGGAGCGCCTGAAAATCTCCCGGCTGGTGCGCGAAGCCGCCCTGCCCCGCGCCGAGCCGGCCCAGGCCAACCCCGACGTGCTGCGCGCCCAGCTCGAGGCCGCCCAGAATGAAGCCCGCCGCCAGGCCGCCATCATCGAGGAACTGTACCGCGAGAACGCGCAGCTGCGCGAGCGCCTGGACGACGTGAGCGCCGACCTGGACCGAGCCGAGCTGGAGCTGGTGCGGGTGATGCCCTGCGCCGAGGGAGGAGGCTGCATGTCCGGCGACGCCTGCCGTCAGGGCTCGCGCCCGAGCGCTCCCTGCCGGGAGGCGTCCTGCCCCGCCTGCTCCGACGGCTCCGACGGTTCCTGCCCGCAGGCCCAGGACTGCGACGCCGCCGACTGCCCGGCCCTGTCCGGCAAGAAGGTGCTGTACGTGGGGGGCCGGTGCAATCTGGTGCGCCACTACCGCGAAATGGTGGAGCGCATGGGCTGCCGCTTCCACCATCACGACGGCGGCGTGGAAAACTCCACCTCCGAGCTGTACGGCAAGCTGGCCGCGGCGGACGTGGTGCTCTGTCCGGTGGACTGCGTGAGCCACGAGGCCTGCCAAAGCGTCAAGAAGGCCTGCAAGCACTGCATGAAGCCGTTCCTGATGCTCAGGAGCTCCGGGCTCTCCGCCCTGGCGCGCTCTCTGGACCAGCTGGCCGAGCGGGCGAATTGAGGAGTCCCGCCGATCCACGGAAGGCATGCACCCCAAAAAGCATCCGTCCCTCCCCTCAAAAATCTTGGGACTGACGGGAACAGGGAGCAGGTCGAGATCATCGACGCCCTGGGAAAATGGTTGAAACGATGTATACTGTCCGCATGACGCGAAAGATACTCCTTCTCCTTCTGTCGCTTATGCTGTTGGCAGCCTTCGCCTTGGCGGGCAAGGGCCATTACCTGTCCCCCGGGCAGTTGGACCTGACCAGGGTGCTGGCGCCGCCCCCGGCCGACGATTCGCCGCGCACCCGCGCCGAGATCGAAACGTTGCTCTCGCTGCAGCGGGAAAGAACTCCGGAGCAGGAGGCCGCCGCCAGGGCCGACCGGGAGATGTCTCCCTTTCCTTTCGCGGACGTGCTCGGCCCCCGGTTCGCAAAAGACAAGCTGCCCAACACGGCGGTGTTCTTCGCGAACGTCCTGTCCGACCAGCGGCTCTTCGTGTCACCGGCCAAGAAGCACTTCGACAGGGTCCGCCCGTACGTCCTGGACCCCACTGTGCAGCCCTGCCTGTCCAGGCCGTTCAACGCGGCGTACCCAAGCGGCCATAGCACCTGGGGCCATCTGGCGGGCATCATCCTTGCCAACATGGTGCCGGAAAAAGCGGCGGAACTGCACGCCCGCGCAGCACTCTACGCCTCGCACCGGATGCTTGGCGGCGTGCACTACCCAAGCGACGTGGAAGCCGGAAAGATTTCCGCCGCCGTGATCGCCTCGTCGCTGTTCCAGAACCAGGCATTTCTCGAGGACTTCGCCAAGGCCAAGGCCGAGGTGCGAGCCGTGCTGCGCCTGGATGCTTCCGCCGGGCCGTAATCCGGTCCGCGGTACGACACTTTTACGACAAGGCCCATTCCCAACAAGAACCTGTTTCGCCGGATGTCCAAGACGAGCCACGGCAAGCACAAGGGGAGATTTCGCATGATGAACCTGAAACGCTACCGGACGCATACCGGACACGAACCCGTCACCGAATGGATAGAAAGCCTGCCGGACAGCACCGCCAGGAAACGGCTGACCGCACAAATCGAAAAACTGCGGACCGGACTTCCGGCCGGTTGCCGGGAGCTGGGCTGCAACGTCTACGTGGTGCGCCTGGACGCAGGCCCTGAAGCGCCGCATGAAGCGCCACGCGACCGCACCCAGAAAGTCCGGCTGGACACCGAACCCGGCGTACGCCTGTATTTCGGACGAAAGGACGAATCCCTGCTGCTTCTGCTGTGCGGCGCGGGAAGCTGGACCAAGGCGGCGGAACGAGACAGCGCCCTGGCCTTCATGGCCGACTTCGAGACGGGATCGCTCCGCGACGCCTGATGCCTCCGGCGGCCAGAGAGGGCGCTGCCCTCTCTGGACTCTCCCGCCAGGGGGATGATCCCCCTGGACCCTCAGTTAGCTTCGCGGGCAGCACCGCTACGAATCAGATATCTCGTGAACGAGGCCTGAAGCGCGCAAAGCCGCGCTTCAGGCCTCTTGATTCGTAAGTCGCCGTCTTCAGTCTACCAGCCCTGCTTTGGCCATATCCGACCGAGCACATATTCTCCACGTCCCGGCCAGCGTTTCCTCGCGACAGAACGCACGTTGCGGGAGGCGGAGGCTGTAACGGGAATGTCCCGCGCGGCGGGCGACGAATCGTCTTCACATCGATTCGAGCCCGCCGCGCGGGACATGGACGTTA
>JBKICU010000042.1:0-204236 GCA_046566965.1 Acidobacteriota bacterium | reverse complement strand
CAGATACTGGCCGAGGTCAACGCGCTGCTTTCCAGCGAGACGGAGGAGGCTTAGGAGATGGACAAGGAACTTCGCATCGTAGGCTTCCTCTGCAACTGGTGCTCCTACGGGGGTGCGGACACCGCAGGCGTGGGGCGCTTCGTGCAGCCCACGGACCTGCGCATCATCCGCATGCCCTGCTCGGGGCGCATCGACCCGCTGTTCGTGCTGAAGACGCTGATCGGCGGCGCGGACGGCGTGCTGGTCTCCGGCTGCCACCCGCGCGACTGCCACTACGCCGAAGGCAACTACTACGCCAGACGCCGCCTGGAGGTGCTCAAGCGCTTCCTGCCCGTCATCGGCATCGATCCGGGCCGCTTCGAATACACCTGGGTCTCGGCCTCCGAAGGGCAGCGCTGGCAGCACGTGGTCACCACCTTCACCAACCAGATCCACGCCCTGGGTCCCATCCAGCGCATAGGCAGGCAGTCCCTGGCCACGGCCTGCTCGCTGGGCACGGTCCTCGAGCCTTTGGCCTGACGCCGCGTTTTTGAAAACATGAAGTGTTTTTCAAAAATAAAAATACATGGTTCTCTTTGTTTAGACTCGCAAATTGTATGAATGCATCTTGAGAACGCCACACCAGGCGGAGACATATATGCCGTTACAAGACGAACTCAAGGCGCTGGTCGCCAAGCGCCTCCCGGAGCTGGACGTGATCATCGGCTGGGGCGAGGGGTACGACTCCCTGCACCGCACCCCCCTGTTCATCACCAGCGAGGCCGACGTTGAGAAGCTGGTGTTCGACCCGCTGTGCGTGCACAACCTGTCCACCTACCTCACCCGCTACGGCAGCGCCAAGCGCATCGGCGTGGTGGTCAAGGGCTGCGACAGCCGCTCGGTGGTGGAACTGTTGCAGGAAAAACTCATCCACCGCGACAAGGTGGTGGTGTTCGGGCTGCCCTGCGGGGGCGTTGCGGACCTTGGCAAGGTCAAGCGCGCCCTGGCCGCCAAGGACCTGGACATGGGCCGTGTGCGCCAGACAAGTTTCGCGGGCGGCGACCTGGTGCTCACCGTATCCGGCCAGGAAGTCCGGCTGCCCATGGCCGAGGTGCAGGCCGACAAGTGCGGGCGTTGCCGCTACCACAACGCGGTCATCCACGATGAATTCGCGGGTGAACCCATCACGGACGTGGCCCCGGACGCCTACGAGGACATCGCCGCCTTCGAGCAGCAGACCCTGGAGGAGCGCATGGAGTTCTGGCGCGAGCAGATGGACCGCTGCATCCGCTGCTACGCCTGCCGCAACGCCTGCCCCCTGTGCGTGTGCCGCGACTACTGCATCGGCCAGAGCCGCGAGCCCAACTGGGTCAGCCAGCGCGACGGCCTGGAGGAGAAGTTCTTCTTCCAGATGATCCACGCCACGCACCTGGCCGGGCGCTGCACCGAGTGCGGCGAGTGCGAGCGGTCCTGCCCCGTGGACATCCCGCTGCTGCTTTTGAAGCGCAAGCTCGGCAAGGAGATTCTGGAGCTGTTCGACTACCGGGCCGGGACCGATCCCGAGGCCAGGCCGCCGCTTTTGAACTTCAAGGTCGAGGAAGACACCATCAACGAGAGGGGCTGGTGATGGACGCCTTGTTTCTCGCAGACGACAAATTGTCCGCGTGGCTGGGCGAGCTCGCCGCCGCGCGCCGGGTGCTGGTTCCCGTCCGGGAGCGCGAGGCCGTGGTGTTTCGCCCCTTTGCTGCGGGCGTGACCCCGGTGCTGGACCGCCAGGCCAACGTGCCGCCCAAGGCCAGCGTGTTCCCGGCCTCGGAGGCCCTCATGAGCTTCCGCTACACCAAGAACCCCGAAAACCTGGGGCAGGTGGCCGTGGAAGTGCACGAGACCATCGACGCGCCGCCCACGGTGGTCTTCGGCGGCCGCCCCTGCGACGCGCGCGGCTTCCTGGTGTTCGACCGGGTGTACGACACCCCCAAGGTCCAGGACACCGCCTACAGGAAGCGGCGCGAAAACACCCTGTTCGTGACCCTGGCCTGCCACGACCCGCAGAACACCTGCTTCTGCAACGTCGTCGGCAGTTCCCCCTACGACGCCACCGGCTCGGACGTGCTGCTGACCCCGGTCGCCGGGGGCTATCTGGTGGAATGCGCCTCGGAGCGCGGCAAGGCGCTGTTGGGATCCAAGCTCCTGAGCGAGGGTTCCGGCAAGCGCGAAGAGGCCAAGGCCGTGCACGCCTCGGCCCTGGCCGCGCTCGACCCGGTCTGGGACCCCTCCCCGGCCAAGGCCAAGCTCCTCTCGAAGTTCGAGGACATGGGCTTCTGGGAGGATGTCTCCTCCAAGTGCATCAGCTGCGGCGCGTGCACCTACCTCTGCCCCACCTGCTACTGCTTCAACGTCACCGACGAGCGTACCGGCATGAAGGGCGAGCGCATCCGCACCTGGGATACCTGCATGTCCTACCTGTTCACCCTGGAGGCCAGCGGGCACAACCCCCGCCCCACCAAGGCCCACAGGCTGAAAAACCGCGTCGGCCACAAGTTCAGCTACTACCCGGAGATCCACGGCGGGCCCATCGCCTGCTGCGGCTGCGGACGCTGCATCTCGCTGTGCCCGGTGAGCGTGGACATCCGCGAGATCGTGCGCCTGTCCATCGAACGCCCCACGGCCAAGCCGGAAAACAAGTAGGGAGCCCCCAGTATGACCACCCTGCCAAATCCCTACATTCCCGAGATCGCCACGATCATCGAGACCGTCCAGGAGACCCCGGCCATCAAGACCTTCCGGGTGACGCTCAACAACCCCGAGCGCATGACGTCCTTCCGGTACGAGCCGGGCCAGGTGGGCCAGCTCTCGGTGTTCGGCGTGGGCGAGGCCACTTTCGTCATCAACTCGCCACCCACCCGTATGGACTACCTCCAGTTCTCGGTGATGGCGGCCGGCGAAGTGACCTCCAGGCTGCATTCGCTCAAAGCCGGGGACCAGATCGGCGTGCGCGCTCCGCTTGGCAATTCGTTCCCCTACGCAGCCATGAAGGGCAAGAACGTGGTGTTCGTGGGCGGCGGCATCGGCATGGCCCCACTGCGCACCCTGCTGCTCTTCATGCTGGACAACCGCAAGGACTACGGGGACATAAGCCTGCTCTACGGCGCGCGCAGCCCCGAGGACATGGCCTTCCGCTACGACCTGCCCGACTGGACCAGCCGCAAGGACATGAAAACCGTCCTGACCATCGACCGCGAGGCTCCGGGCTGGGAGCACACCGTGGGGCTCATCCCCAACGTGCTCCTGGACATGAACCCCTCGCCCGAAAACACCGTGGCCGTCACCTGCGGGCCGCCCATCATGATCAAATTCACGCTCCAGGCGCTCAAGAAACTGGGATTCCCGGACGAATCCATCTACACCACACTGGAAAAGCGCATGAAGTGCGGCGTGGGCATCTGCGGCCGCTGCAACATCGGCACGAAGTACGTCTGCGTGGACGGCCCGGTGTTCACCTACGCGGAGTTGAAAAAGCTGCCCAACGAACTCTAGCACAGCCTTGCATTCCTGCTTCCCTTGCGTTCGTGCTGCCTGCGGACGCAAGGGAAAGCGACATCTGCTCTTTGAAGCCTCCCGGAACGCATCGGCGAAGGGCCCACTCCTGACGCACGATCCTTTGATTCCAGCACGTGATCGAATTGCGCTTGATGCCACCGCGCATATCTACTAATCCGGTGCAAACACTCCCGCAGAACCGATCATGTTCTCCCGACATGAGTAAAGGATAGCGGCCAAGGAGTTCGATCTCGTCCAGCCTGCCAGTCGTACCAATGAAGTATGGATTCGCGCCGCTGTACAGCAGCGACATAACGCATTGCTTACGTGGAGGTTTGACCATGAGGCTGTCTTTGAAGGCTGCGTTTCTGGCCCCGGTTCTTTTGGTGGTCACCGCCGGACTGGCCGGACTGGTCTGGATGGGGGCCACCGCCACGCGTGACTCGGCCACGGTCATGCTGCGCTCGGACCTGCCCATCATCGCCCAGGCCATCGTCAAGGACGTGTCCGACTCCATGCGCCTGAAGACCGAAGCCCTGAAAACCTGGACCGACATCGCCGTGGTCAAGGCCAGCGCCGAAGGCACAGGCGACCAGGAGGCCTTTCTCAAACGCATGAGCGCCACCGTGTCCGGCATGAAGAATCTGGGCATCGACTACGTGAGCCTCTACAACAAGAACGGCGATCTGGTGGCCTCCAGCCTTCCCGGCCCCCTGGCCAAGGCCAACATGGGCGACCGCGACTACTTCAAGGCCGTAACCGGCGGCGGCAAGGAATCGTTCCTCTCCAAAGCCATCATGAGCCGCATCTCCAACAAACCCGTGCTGGTGGTGGCAGTGCCGGTCAAGTCCTCAGGTGGCGCGCTCACCGGGGTGCTTACCGCGGCAGTGGACCTGGCGGCTCTCACCGGGGCGATTTCCTCCACCAGGATAGGCTCCACCGGGCACGTTCTCATCTACGAGCCGGACGGCAAGGCCATCGCCCATCCCGATCCGGCCCAGCTTCTGAAGGACGAATCCTCCAAGAACGATTTGATCCAGAAGGCCCTGGCCGTATCCGGCGAGGCCCTCCTCACCTCGCAGGACGGACGCCTGGCCGCCGTGCGAAAGGACGCCTCCACCGGCTGGACCTTCTGCGTGCTGGCCCCCATGGAAGACCTGTTCGCCCAGGTGAGAAGCTCCATCGACCGCCAGGCCCTGGTGGCCGCCCTGATCACCGTGGTGCTGGCCGCCGCCATCTGGCTGCTCTCGGCCAAGGTGGTCACCGGCCCGCTCACCCGCTGCCTGGGCTTCGCCAAGGCCGTGGCCGGGGGGGAGCTGGGCCGTCAGCTCACCACGGAAACAAGCTGCACCGAACTGCGCGAGCTGTCCCTGTCGCTCTCCGAGTTGGTGACCACCCTCAAGGACAACCTGGCCAGCATAGCCGACAAGCAGGCCCTGGCCAACGCACAGGCCGAAAAAGCCGAAGAGGCCCTGCGCCAGGCCGAGATCGCGGGCTGCAAAGCCGAGCGCTCCCGCCTGGAAGGCCTGGCCGAGGCGGCCTCGCGCCTGGAGGGAGTGGTGACCGAGGTGAACGACTCTTCTGACCAGCTCACCCGGCAGATGGACGAAGCCATCGAAGACGCCCAGGCCCAGCAGGACCGCACCATGCAGACCGCCACCGCCATGGAGCAGATGAACGCCACCATTCTGGAGGTGGCCCGCAGCGCCCAGCAGGCCGCCAGCCAGACCGGCATGGCCAGCGAGAAGGCCAACGGCGGCAAAACCCTGGTGGAGCAGGCCGTGTCCGCCATCTCCGGCGTGGACAAGCTGGCCGGGGAACTCAAGCAGGCCATGGACGGCCTGGCCGTGCAGACCAAGGCCGTGGACCAGGTTCTGACCACCATCTCGGACATCGCGGACCAGACCAACCTCCTGGCCCTGAACGCCGCCATCGAGGCCGCACGGGCGGGCGAGCACGGTCGCGGTTTCGCCGTGGTGGCCGACGAGGTGCGAAAGCTCGCCGAAAAGACCATGGTGGCCACCCGCGAGGTGGGTACCACCATCATCGCCATCCAGAGCGGCACGCGCGACAACGTCATGAAAGTGGAGGACATGGCCCAGGCCGCAAGCCAGGCCAGCTCCCTGGCCAGAAATTCGGGCGGGGCGCTGGCCGAGATCGTCTCCCTTGTGGAGACCACCTCCGATCAGGTGCGGGCCATCGCCACGGCCAGCGAGGAGCAGTCCGCAGCCAGCGAGCAGATCAACCGCTCCGTGGACGAGATCCGCGAACTGGCAGGGCGCATCTCCCACAGCATGACCCGCTCCGAGGACATCCTGCGCACTCTGGGGGCCCAGAGCGGCTCGCTGGAAACGGTCATCGGCCAGTTGCGGGACAATCAACTGGACGCGTAGAACCTCTCGATACGGATGGGAACGGGGCGGGTCGCACGAACCTGCCTCGTTGTTTTCCAGGTTTTCGCTGTACTGTACATGTCGCCCCGGTGATGCGGGCTTTCGCAGGCTCGACGCCCCGGGACGCGCCATCAGGCTCAGGAGCACTCCGCATGCTGGCCGAACTCGTGGAATATCTGCTCACCCCCTGCCCGCAGCCAGCGCGCAGTCTGGGCTACCTCACCGAGGCCGTGGCCATCCGGGCGCGCCACCGGCGCTGCCGCGCCGCATGGAAGGGGCATCTGGAGAACAGCCGCGCCTCCATCCTGGAGGCGGCGCAGGCCTGCGCGGGCCGCAAGCACGCGCTGATACTCGGCTCCGGCGCGCTCCTGGACGTCCCGGTGGAGCAGCTGGCCAGGATGTTCGACCGGGTCACGCTGGCGGACGTGGTCCATCCCCTGTCCGCGCGCTGGCGCGTTCGCCGCCTGGACACCGTTCGCCTGGAAACCCTGGACGTCACCGGAACGCTCGAGTCTCTGGCGCTTGCCGACGACATCCCGGCTGACGGCCCCCGGGCCCTGCGCGACCTGATCCGGCGCGAGGCCCCGGACCTCCTCGTCTCCGCCAACATTCTCTCCCAGCTGCCGCTTCTGCCGCTACGCCGACTGGAAGCTGCCGGACGCCATGCCCGGCGCGATCTGGACGCCTTCGCGTCCCGCCTCATGGAGGATCACCTCCGGCTGCTGGAGGAAAGCCCCGGCACGGCCTGCCTCATCACCGACATCAGCTGGCACGGGACTTCCGGCATCGAATATCCCCTGCGCGGCATGGAACTGCCACCGCCTGTGCGCTCCTGGACCTGGAACGTGGCTCCGCGTCCCGAGTTGAGCCGGGACCGGGACGTCTTCCACGAGGTGGGCTATTTCCTGCCGGGACCGGGGCCGGGGCCGGAGGAGGCCGGCGAGACATGATTTCCGCGTTCCGGCACTTTACGCGACCCGCTTCAGGGCTTATTTACCCGGTCTGGGAGCATCCACATGCGCGATCATAATCCACGGCCGGGTCCCGCGATGCGCGACGAGGTCCACCACCCGGAAGGCCAGGCCGGAAACTGGCGCGATTTCCTGGAGCATGTCCCTGTGGGCATGGTCCGCGTTCACCCGGACGGCTCGCTCAAGTGGCTGAACTCCCAAGCCGCCGAACTCTTCGGATTCGGCTCGCCTGAAGAGGCTCTGGCCGCGCTTCAGGGAACCGGCATCTGCCTGGAGCAGGGCCAGGCCGGCCTGACCGGAGGGCCCAACCCGTATTTTTCGGAGACTACGCTGGCTCCCAAGACCGAATGCGCTGGGTTGTCCGAATCCGGACTTTCGGAGCTTTCACCGCGAGATACGGCCCGCCTCGCACCGGCCGAGCCTGACACGCGGCCACAGATCGGGCCTCCCTGGCCCACCTGGGCGTCCGACGCTCAGGCCGTTTCTGGCGTCTCGCCCATGCTGACCTTCGAGGCCTGGTGCCATAGGGAAGGCTCGGACACCTGGCTGGCCCGCTTCCGGCTCCGCCGCGTGGCGGACGGTGACGGCCGCACGCTTCATTTCGAAGGCGTGGTGGACGACATAACCGCGCCGCGCCGCGCGCGCGAAGCCAAGGCCACCTCCGAGGCGCGCTACCGGGCCATCTTCGCGCAATCCGGCCAGGGAATCGTGCTCATGCGGCGCGACCTCAGCCTCACGGCGGTCAACGGGGCCTTCTGCCGGCTGCTCGGGTTCGAGGAGACGGAACTTTCGGGGCGCAGTTACCTGGACCTCATCTCCCCCGGCGACCTGGAGCGCCAGCCCCTCAGGCTGGACGACGCCTTGTCCGGGCGGCACGTAAGCCTGATCCGGGTGCTCACCGGCAAGGGAGGCTCGGAGGTTACCGTCGAGGTGTCGGTGCGCCTCATCGCCCCTGACGAGGTGGTCATGATCTTCTGGGACATGACCGAGAGCCTGAAGAACCGCCAGCGCCTGCTGCTGGAACGCCAGCGCCTGCGCACCCTGCTGGACGCCATTCCCGGCCCGGTATGGGCAGTGCGCCAGGACATGACCCTGGCCGCCACCAACGCCGTCTACGACCAGATGACCTCCCAGACCCGGGGCTGCTTCTGCCACGGGCGGGACAACACCGGCCAGCTGCATTGCGGCAAATGCCCAACCCGCAAGGTTCTGGACACCGGCCTGCCCGCCACCAGAGAGTGCACGTTTCCGGACGGACGCGTGTTCCTCATCAACGCGGTGCCCTTCCGCGACAAGGACGGCGCCCCGCTGGCCCTGGGCCTTGCAGTGGACATCACGGCCCAGAAGAACCTGGAGCGCCAGCTCACCCTGGCCCGTGAGCAGGCCCTGGCCGCCACCGACGCCAAGAGCCGTTTCCTGGCCTCCATGAGCCACGAAATCCGCACACCGCTGAACGGCGTGCTGGGCAACCTCCAGCTGCTCCAGGAAGGACCGCTGGATTCCTCCCAGGAGGAGTCCGTGCACGCCGCACTGGGCTCCGGACGGCTGCTCATGCGCCTGATCGACGATATCCTCGACCTCTCCAAGATAGAATCCGGCACTCTGGACTTCACGTCGGAACCCGTGGATCTGACCTCCCTGATATCCCAGGTGACCGGACTCTTCGGCGCGCTGGCCGACGCCAAAGGCCTTGTGCTCGATTGCAGCGCCCCGCAGGCCAGAATCATCGGCGACCCGGCCCGCATAGCCCAGATCATGCTCAATCTTGCCGGAAACGCCGTAAAATACACCAGCAAGGGCTTCGTTCGCGTAACCCTGGCCCTGAATCAGCCTCTGGCCCCGCCCATGCAAAGCGTTCTGGTCATCACCGTGGAGGATTCGGGACCGGGCATCCCCATGACCAAGCGCCAGGCGGTTTTCGAACCCTTTACTCAACTGGGCGCGACAGCCAGGACGTCGTTCGGCGGCGTCGGGTTGGGACTCAACATCGTCAGCCGCCTGGTGCGGGCCATGGACGGCGAACTGGAACTGCACGACCGCTCCGGCGGAGGGACCACCGTCACGGTGAGGCTGCCCGTCACGGTGCGGCCCTTCACCGTGAACGCACCGCAGCCCCACCCCATGGCCGGACGGTCCCTGCGGGTGCTGGTGGTCGAAGACGAACGCGTGAACCAGCGCATGCTGGTCAGGGCGCTGGAACGCCGGGGACATGCCGTCACCCTGGCCGGCGACGGCCTGGAAGCCCTGGACGCTCTCCGCGCCGGGAGCTTCGACCTTGTGCTCATGGACATCCAGATGCCCCGCATGAACGGACTGGAAGCAACCCGCGCGATCCGCCGTGGCGTTGCCGGAGACGACGCCCGGGCCGTGCCCATCGTGTCCCTGACCGCCCACGCCATGTCCGGAGACAAGGACCGCTCCCTGGATGCGGGCGTGGACATCCACATGACCAAGCCCGTGGAACTCTCCGAACTGGACCGGGTGCTGGCCCGCGTGGCCCAGGCCGGTCCCCCCCGCTGATTTCCCGCCCGGACTCCCGTTTTTTTCCACCTTGTTCCCACATAGCGCTATGTGGGTATACGCCGCGCTCTTTCTGGAGATAATCGCTTCCGCCCTGGCAAAGGAGCGTACATGGCGAAATCTTCAGTCAAGCAGCAAGGCGTCAACCAGGCGGCCATCGCCTTCGACGGCGGCCTCAACCTGGCCGACAACCCCGACGCCCTCCCCGACAACCAGTTGGCCGACGTGGTCAACATGTTCTACGAGGAGGCCAAGACCGTCCTGACCACCCGGCCCGGACTGGTGCACGCCGCCGAACCGCCTCCGGGCGGCGCCGCCGTGGTGGCCCTGCACTGGTTCGAGCGCAACGCTCTCACCGGCATGCTCATCGCGGCCACGTCCGACGGCAAGCTCCACCGGCTGGATCAGTCTGCGGTCTGGGTCCATCTGGCCGATCTCGCCCAGCCCGGCCTGACGCCGAGCCTGGCCACCTTTCACGGGAAACTCGTCATCGCCGACGGCGGGCCGCACCTGCGGGCCTGGGACGGAGAGGAACTCACCACGCTGGCCGGGTCGCCCTCGGCCACCGCCGTGGTGGAGATCGGCGGTCGTCTAGCGGCCAACTCCGCCCAGGATCTGGACGGCGTGGCCCTGTCAGGCCCCTACGACGAGACCGACTGGGACATCGACCAGGGAGGCGCGGTGTTTCTGCGCGCCGGATACGGCGACGGCCTGCGCGTCACCGGCTTCGGCGTCATCGGGCAGGACCTCATCGTGTTCAAGGCCGGGGATTCGGGAAAGCGCATCATGCGTTTGCAGACAGCAGGCGCGAGCTCCTCCTGGTCGCTCTCGCAGCTCTCGCGCAACGTGACGGCCAGCGGCCCGCGCGCCGTGGAGTTCGTGGGCAACAACCTGCTCTTCGCGGGCCAGGGCGGCATCATGGACCTGGCCGGGGTGCAGCAGTACGGCGACATCCAGGTGGGCGGCGTCGGCCGTCCGGTCAACCCGGCGCTGAACGGCAAAAACGTGGCCGAGATGCGCTTCCTGCCCAGGCTCGGCGTGATGCTGGCCTTCCTGGAGGGCGACAGCCAGGTGCTGGTTTTTCATCCGCACAACCAGGCCTGGACCCGGCTGGACTTCCAGGGGCTGTTCCTCTCCAGCGCCTGCCAGGCCGGGGACAGCGTGTATCTGGCGGGGCACAACGGGCACCTCTACCGGCTGGGCATGGGCGAATCACGCGACGAGGTGGCTCCCGGACAGTTCGCCGATATCCGCGGCCTGGCCCGCTCCAAGGTGTTCACCGCCCAGGGCGAGATGGTGCTGCGCAAGACCCGCCTCAATTCCGAGGCCATCACCCCCGGCACGGGCAAACTCCAGGTGTTCGGCTCCGACCAGGTCAGTCCGGTGACGCTCCACGCCTGGAGCGCCAATCCGGGCCTCGGCAAGCTGGCCGACGCCGCCGGCCCCGTGTGCGACGCCTCACAACCCCTGGGCGTATCGGCGGAAACCCAGACGGTAAGCCGCACCCGCTTCCGGGATGCGGCCATGTCGTTCCAGATCACAACCACCAGCGGACGCATCCGGCTGAGGCTCTGCCTGGCCGAGCTCGCCCAGGTCCGCGGATAATCAAACAAAAAAGGAGAACACAGATGAGCTATGAAGGACCGTCCACGTTCGGACTGACGCAGTCCCACATGATCGCCAGCCAGAACGGCGTGGACCCGTACAAACCGGCGAAATTCCTGGACGACTCGCAGTGGTGGGGCAACAAGGCCCAGGCCCCGGCCAACACCCGGTGGAGCGCCCCGAACTACCAGAACTTCCAGTATCAGAAGTACGATTCCGGGTCAGACCCCAGCTACAAGACCTATGCCCAGGCCGCGCCCCAGTACAAGGGCATGAACGGCGGCGACTACGACCGCTACGAGCTGTCCCTGCGAAACCCCGGCGAACAGGCCGCCAGCCGGGCCTACGAGACTGCCAAGCGCGACCTGGCCGACGCCTATTCCTCGCGCGGGATGTACGGCTCCAGCCAGTTCACCCGCCAGATGGACGGCCAGGTGAACCGCTCCTACATGGACGCCTTGTCCGACAACGCGGCGGGCGCGGCAGCCAAGCGCTACGATTTCCAGGCCCAGGACCAGCAGTTCGCCCAGCAGCAGTCCATGGCCGAGTGGCAGGCGCGCCTCCAGGAGAACCAGGCCGCCAACCAGATGGGCTACAACGTCTGGAGCGCGCGCATGGACGAGAACCAGGCCATGAACAACCTGCTCTTCCAGAACAACGCGGCGAGCAACGCCTGGAACTGGCAGGCCAGCACCGCCCAGCGCGACTGGAACGACTCCCAGGCCATGCGCCAGATCGACTACAACAACATGCTGGCCCAGAACCGCCAGGACTGGGACATGCAGCGCATGCAGTGGGACGCCTCCCAGAACGAAGCGGCCTGGAACCGCACCTTCAACATCTGGGGTCGCGTGGACCCGGAGATCGAACACTACGAGAAGAAGCTCCTCAAGCAGCAGGCCACGGCGGCGGACAAAAAATCGGGAGCCGGGGGCATCGTCTCCTCGGTCGGCGGGCTGCTCGGCGGCGTGGTGAGCATGATTCCCGGCGGACAGGTCGCCGGAGGGCTCATCTCCGCAGGCAGCAAGGTGGCGGGGTCCTTCCTCTAAATCCCGTATCCAATGCAGAGCGCCCCGGCCATTGGCCGGGGCGCTTCAAAAACCGTTCTCCAGTCCGTCGGGACATCACGGTACCCGCGTGGCCCGCCCGGTCTGCTACTTCACGGAAACGTTCAGCTTGGCCAAGCCCTCGTCGATGGGTATGAAGAAGTTGAATCCCTGAGTAGCCGTCATTCTGCTCTGGCAGATACCCACCACCCGGCCCTGCGCATCGACCAGGGGGCCGCCGCTGTTGCCGCCATAAATGGCCACGTCGCTTTGCAGCATCCGCTTGGAATTCACGGGCCGATAACTGCTTACGATCCCTTTGGTCACCGAGCCTTGCATTCCCATCTCGATGGGAGCCCCGATGGCGAAAACATCCGTTCCGATGGGAAGGTCGCCCAGCCGGACGCCCAACGGGACGCCGACCTGGGAATCCACCTTGACCAGGGCCACATCGCGCTTCGCGTCCCTGGCCAGGACCCGGCCCTCGACTTTGGTTCTGTCCTGCAAGATCACGCGGACGGTCTCTTCGTCATCCACCACGTGCTGGTTGGTGATGATGTGTCCCTTGTTGTCGATGAAGAAACCCGAGCCGTGCGATCCGGGGGTCTGGATGACGACGACGCTCTTGGCGATATCGCTGATGGGGGTGGCCTTGCTCTTGGAGACCGTCACGCCTCCCGCCGGGGAATCAGGAGCGGCAGAGGTATTGCCACTTGTACCCGTGTCCTGCGGCCCATCGCTCAGCCCGCCCATGGGAGTGTCCGAGGAGCCTCCCGGTTTCTCGCCCGTGACCAGGCTGTAGAATCCCTTGTTGGCCAGAAGCCCGCGCACGGCGTGGGCCAAGGCCTGCTGGAATCCCTGGTCCGTATCCCTGGCGCTGAAATCCGCCTTGCCCTGGCCGGTGCTTGTGCACTTGTAGACCGTCTTCTTGTCCAGGGCGTTGTAGACCTGCCATTCCACGTCAAGTTCGACATAGGTCGAACCGGAGCTCCAGCCGTCAAGATAGCCGGCCAGGAAGCAGACGTCCCAGCGGATGTTGGTGATCACGGCCCCCACCTGATACATCGCCCGCCCGCTCTTGTTGTCGAAGAGGTTGTCCGGGTCGCCGATCACGTTGTAGTTGAAGCGCTTGAGTTCCTCCACGAAGATGGACTTCACTTCCTCGTCCGCCACGTTGGCGCGGCCGGATTTCCAGACCATCTTGCCTATGTAGATGCACCCCCAGCCTTCTCCTATCTTGCCGATATGCGTCCCCCGGGACACCCGCGAGGTAATCTTGAAGAGTTCGATGGTTTTGGTATTCTTGCCGTCGGGAACCTCGATGGAATTGTGGTCCTTGATCGGCGGGGTGCTCATGCCGCACCCGAACAGAGAGAAAGACACGACAAGCACGGCCAGCAAACGAACCAACAACATCCCTTACCCCCTGGGTTCACCATTGTACGGCACGAGCGTCAAACACGGCGGACTTCTTTTCATTCGCCACCCGAGACCCGCATGAGCGAACCGGAATTCGCCAAGCAGGTCTTCTAGCGGCCAAGGCCGATCACTTATCGGCGAGTCAACAGCCAGTCAAGCGGCCTTGAATTCGGGTTTCCCTCCATTTCATTCCACACGCAGGCGGCGCGAAACCGCAGCCCGGACGCCAGCGGACGCCGGAAGCGACATGCCCCCCTCTTCCCTCCCGGTTCATCCAGGCGTATTCCGTATCCCATGAGCAAAACGATCTCTCTGGCGCTTGCGGCGTTCATCCTGGCGGTCCTCGCCGCGCCCGCCCTGGCCGCAGCCCCCGTCCGCCACGATCTCGCGGCGACATTCGACCCTACAGCCAAAAGATTGCGCGTGGCCGCCACCCTGGACCTGAGCGGCGCGCCGTCGCAGGAAGTGTCCGTCACCCTGTCGCCGCGCGCAACGGGGCTCACGGCCTCGAGCGGGGACAAGCCAGTACGCTTCACCCGTTCGGGCGAGGTCCTGCGCATCGCCCTTCCAAAAGGCGAGGCCAGCCTGACCCTGGCCTACGCGCTGCCCCTGGACCCGCCGCCAGCCGCGCTTCCCGCCACCCAGGACAACCCCGGCGCGCTGGCCTCCGACACGGCCTGCGGCCCGGACTGGGCCATGCTCATGCCCGGCAGCCTGTGGCATCCGCAGGTGCGGGGAGCCCAGGGCACGTTCCGGCTGCGCGTGTCCGCCCCTCCTGGCGTGAAGGCCGTCACCCAGGGCGCGCTGGACGGATTCGAGGAGTCGACGCAGGCTACGCTCAGCGCCTGGACCGTGGCCAAACCCGTGGGCAGGCTGGGGCTGTGCCTGGCCCGCTACCGCTTCGAGGAGTCGCGCCAGGCTTCCCTGCCGGTGCAGACATTCCTGCTGGAACGGTCCGCAGGGCTGGCGGCAACCTATCTGGAGGCGTCCGCCAGCCATCTGCGTTTCTACCAGGAGCTGCACGGCCCCTATCCCCTGGAAAAATTCGCCGTGGTGGAGAATCCGCTGCCCACGGGCTACGGCTTTCCGTCCTACACGCTGCTCGGTTCCCAGGTGATAGCCCTGCCCTTCATCCCGGCCACCAGCCTGGGCCACGAGATCGCCCACTCCTGGTGGGGCAACGGCGTGCTGGTGGATTACGCCCAGGGCAACTGGTGCGAGGGCCTGACCACCTACGTGGCCGACTACCTGGCCCAGGAACGCGACTCCCCCCAGGCCGGGCGCGCCTACCGGCAGCGCGTGCTGCGCGGCTTCGCCGACCTGGTCCGCCAGGGAGGCGACATGCCCCTGTCGGAGTTCGGCTCGCGCTTCTCCCCGGCCAGCCAGGCCGTGGGCTACGGCAAGGCCCTGTTCGTGTTCCACATGCTGCGGGGATTCACCGGAGACGAGGCCTTCTGGCAGGGGCTGCGCCGGCTGTACGCGGACAAGCTTTTCCAGGACGCCTCCTGGGAGGACATCCACCGGACCTTCGCCGGGCTGCCGGGCTTCGACGAGGCGCGAAGCAGCGCCTTCTTCGCCCAGTGGCTCACGCGCACGGGCGGGCCGCGCCTGCGGATCGCCGATGCCAAGGCCACGCCAACCACCTTCGGGAGCTTCATCGTGAGCCTTGCCGTTGAGCAGACCCAACCGGGCCAGCCCTATCTGCTGAAGCTGCCCCTGGTGGTGGAGACGGACGGACAGAGCGCAGAATCGACCGTGATGCTGGACGGGGCGCGCACCGAGGTCAGCCTGGAGGTGTCCGCCGCGCCCCGGCGCATCCTGCTGGACCCGCAGGCCGACAGTTTCAGGGTGCTGGAGCAGTCCGAAATTCCGCCCTCGGTCAACACGGTGAAGGGGGCTAAGAACCTCACGGTGATCCTGGCCGAAGACGCGCCCGAGAGCCTGCGCTCCGCCCTGCCCCAGCTCCTGGCGGGGCTCGGGCAGGTGCGCGCCCGCGTGCTGCGCGAGCGCGATCTGACGTCGGAGACGCTCACGGACCTGGCCCGCCAGGAGGCAATTCTGATGGCAGGAACGCCGCGCGCGGTCATACCCGGTTGGCGGGACATGCGTATCCAGGCTCAGGCGGTGGATACCGTGTTCGCGGCCCTGACCCGGCCTGGAGGGTTGACCGCCGTGTTCCAGGCCGCACCCGAAGCCGCGCCGAATGACGTGGCCTCGGCGGCGGCCAGGATCACACACTACGGCTCGTTCAGCGTGGTCGGCTTCAAGGATGGGAAAAATGTGCTCAAGGAGACGCTGGACGCGCCGGGCTCGCCCATGGTCTGGACGCTTCGCTGAGGCCCGCGTTGAAAAAACATGGACATGTCAGGCTTTTGCACTATTCATCGTCAGACGCCACCCGAGCGGAAGAACCGACAGGTACATGTTGGGATAATTGCGGATTCCAAAGGGAGCAGCCCTTTGGCCGCCGGAGGCGTCCTACTGCGGATTTTGCACGTCACTCATGATTTTCAATAAATATAATGATTTGTTCTTCCTGGTTGAATCGTACAGGCGTGGGAACGCATCGTGAGGACGACACTCTAGCGCCTCTGGATGGCTCCCGGATAGCCCATTTCAGCAAGCTTCTGCCTGAAACCCTCCGGGGTGCCCGTGCCGCGCGCCAGCACCCGGTACACTTCCTTCCCGTTCACCTCGGCCCGCTCGAAACCGGCCTCGATGCCCTTGCCGGAAAGCTTGTCGGTCACGGTCTCGGCCTGCACCAGGCTCGGCAGCGCGGCCACCTGCATGACGATCTCCCCGGTGGCCAGGGGCTGCATGGCCCAAGACTCCGCCGGGGCTGGGCCGGAGCCCTGGCCGGGGGCTGGAGCCTGCGCGGCCGGGCTGGGCGTGACCGCAGGCGCGGATGCCTGGGCGGGAGGGGGCGTCCCCGAAGGCTTCGCCGCCTGGGGGGAGGCTGGCGCAGGCCCTGACGCGAGGGCTGACGCGGGGCCGTTGGTTTGCACAGCCCTGGGCTTTTCCTGGCCGCTTGCGGCCGCGGCCTCCTGAGGTCCGGCGATCTGATCCGCAGCGAACCTGGCGGCGGCCTTGGGGTCGTTTCCGGCCATGGGCAGCATGTCCGGCAACTGCACGAAAGCATACACCAGCTCGTAGCCGGCCACGCCGGTTCCGTCGGGGCGCACGGCTTCGCTCTCGGCCCCGCCGCATTTGAGCACGGCCAGCAGCGCTCCTTCCTTCCTGGCCCGCGTCACCATCTCGCGCAGCACCTTCATAAGCTTCAGGCGGCAGGCGGCGTCGTCGGGAGCGGTTTCCGAGAATCCCTCCCGGCAGACCAGGGCGGTGAAAATCTTGTCCTTGGGGATGGCCAGGACCTTGCGGGAGATGAAGGCGTAGCGGAGCGTGTAAGCTGCGTCCGGGCAGTGTTTGGGGTCGCGGCAGGGCGCGTCCCAGCTCGCTTCGGCCTTTTCCAGGTTGTCCGTGAACTCGGCCAGCACGGCTACGTTTCCCGGCCCGGCCTTCTCGGGCAGGAGCATCAGCACCTCGGCGGCTACCTGGATGCACTCCTCCCGGCGACCGGTCCCGCCCGCGCCTTTGCGCAGGTCGCAGACGCCGCGCACCTGCCAGTCCTGTGGAGCCTGTGCCTGGGCCGGAGCGCGGCCCGCCGACATCATGACGAATATGGCGGCGAGCATGCCCGCCGCAGCGATCTGTTTCCGGACGAAAACCTTCATGGGCGAATCCCTCCGCAGCCGCTCTACCCTTCTCCGGCCCGCTCCACAAGGCTTGCCAGCGAGCCCCGCGCCGTGCATGCTGCGTCCATGTCACAACAGCTCGAACTGACCATCGAACAGCCCGCCTACGGCGGGGCCGGACTGGCCCGCCATGAAGGGCGCATCGTCTTCGTGGAGGGCGGCCTGCCCGGCTCGCGCGTCCTGGCGCGCATCCTGAAGGAAGAAAAAAGCTGCCTGCGCGCCGTGGCCGAGAAAGTGCTCGACCCCTCGCCCCACGCCGCCGAACCTTTCTGTCCCCACTTCGGGACCTGCGGCGGCTGCACCTGGCAGGACGCCGCCTATGCAGCCCAACTCGCCTGGAAGCGCGACATCGTGAGCGAACAGCTCAAGCGCCTGGGTGGCATCGAAACGGCGGTGGACGACACCATGGCCTCGCCCCTGGAGCGCCTCTACCGCAACAAGATGGAGTTCGCCTTCGGCCCCGGACAGGGCCACGGCCTGCGCCTGGGCCTGCGCGAGCGCCTGAATCCGGGCCGGGTGCTGGAGGTGGAGACCTGCCACCTGATGCCGCCCCTGGCCATGGACATCCTGCGCACCGTGCGCCGCCTGACCCTGGCCACGCAGCTGCCGCCCTATTTCTCGCGCACCGGCACGGGCGCGTGGCGCCATCTGGTGCTGCGCCACTCCGAAAAGAGCGGCAACTGGCTGGCCCAGCTCATTGTCGGACCCAAAACGCCTTTCAAGCGACTGTCCTCGCTGGTTGAAACGCTCATGGACGAATTCGAGCAGCTCTCCGGAGTGGTGGTCGGCATCCGGCGCGACCGCGCCGACTTCGCCATCGCCGAAACCCGCGGCAAGCTTGTGGGCGAGGACTTCCTGGAAGAGGAGCTGGACGGCCTCACGCTTCGCATAAGCGCCGACGCCTTCTTCCAGACCAACACCCGCGCCGCCGCGCTCCTCTACGCCAAGGCCGTGGAAACAGCGAACCTCACCGGCGAGGAGACCGTGTGGGACCTGTACTGCGGAGCCGGGGGGCTTACCGCCTACATGGCGCGGGCCGCCAAAAAGGTCATCGGATTCGAGATCTCCGAGCCCGCCGTGGAGGACGCACGCACCAACGCCGCCCAAAACGACCTGTACAACTGCGCCTTCGTGGCCGGGGACCTGAAGGATGCCGTGGCCCGGCAGAAATCCAAGCCCGACGTGGTGGTCATCGACCCGCCCAGGGCCGGGCTGCATCCGGACACCATCGAGATCCTGCACAAGATCGCCGCGCCGCGCCTGGTGTACGTGTCCTGCAATCCTTCCACCCTGGCCCGCGACCTGGGCCGCCTTTCCGGCCAGTACGCCGTAGAGCGCGTCACCCCCGTGGACCTGTTCCCCCACACCTCGCACATAGAGTGCGTGGCCACGCTGACGCGAAAAGAAAACAACTAGGCTTCGACGGGCGGCGGGAACGCTGATTCCCTGCCGCCCCTCCCCTGGACAGCCGAACCGAATCCGGGCATGAAAATGCCATGGCCTTCCCGGACGATACAAGCACCGAGCGCCTCAAGCAGCGCGTGGACAGCCTGCGGCGCTGCTTCGAGCTGTGCGCGCTGATAAGCTCCTCCATCGACATCGACGACGTGCTGGAGCGCATCATGACTGCCTCGCGCCAGGCTCTGGACGCCGAGACGTGCAGTCTGCTGCTCACCGACCCGGACTCTGGCGACCTGGTGTTCACCGTAGCCCAGGGGCCGGTCGCGCATCTGCTGCCCAAGGGGCGCGTGCTGCGCCGCGGCGAAGGCATAGCGGGATGGGTGCAGGTGAACGAGAAGCCCGTGCTGGTCCCCGACGCCTACGCCGACCCCCGTTTCAACCGCGAGGTGGACCGCCAGACCGGCTACCGCACCAGCACCATCATGAGCGTCCCCCTGGCCGTGAAGAACCGGGCCATCGGCGTGGCCTCGCTCATGAACAAGAACGGCGGCGGCCCGTTCACCGAGGAAGACCTGGAACTCTTCACCATCATCGCGGCCCAGGCCTCCATCGCCATCGACAACGCCCGCCTGCACACGGCCATGCTGGCCAAGCAGCGCATGGAGTTCGAACTGGAAATCGCCGCCAGCATCCAGCGCGACTTCCTGCCCCACACCCCGCCCTGCGTGCCGGGTTTCGAACTGGCCGGAGCATCCATCTCCTGCGACTCCACCGGCGGCGACTACTACGACTACCTGCCCCACCCCGACCCCGCGGCATCCAACGGCTTTTCCGTGGCCGTGGGCGACGTGAGCGGACACGGCATCGCGGCCGCGCTGCTCATGGCCAGCGCACGGGCCTTCATCCGCGCCAGGGCCAACATGCCCGGCATGCTGGGCGAGATGCTGAGCGACGTGAACCGCCTCATGAGCCGCGACACCGGCCAGTCCGGACGATTCATGACCCTCTTCTGGCTGGCCCTGGACCCGGAGCGCGGCCACCTGACCTACGTGAAGGCCGGGCACGACCCCGCCATGGTCTACAATCCGCGCACCAAGGCCTTCCAGGACCTGGACGTGAAGGGCATCCCCCTGGGCGTGGAAGGCTGCTGGGGCTTCGAGCAAGGCTCGCGGCGCGGTTTCGAGGCCGGAGAGATCATCGCCATCGGCACCGACGGCATCTGGGAGTGCCGCAACAAGGCAGGCGAAATGTACGGAAAAACACGCCTGCGCCAGGTGATCGCCGACCACGCCAGCCTGCACTCCCGCGACATCCTCCAGGCCGTCCTGGACGACGTGGACTCCTTTCGGGGACAGAATCCCCGGCAGGATGACCTCACACTGGTGGTGCTCAAGGCGCTTCAGGACGGGGGTGTTCCCATACAAAATTGTAGCACATGACTGCGCGCTACAATTTTGTAGGATGCCGTTTCAACTTGCCGCCGCAACATTACCCGCGATCTTCGCATGTTAGAAACAATAACACCCTGGCATGGTTGTTGCCCTTCCGGAGACAAGGCCTGATACGCGCCTGTTTCCCCATTGGGAGGTAATCGCCATGATTGATTGGCTGCTCGTCGCAACACTCTTGGCCATAGTCGCCCTGCACTGGTTGTTCGAACTTCTTCCGGGTCGCGACCGTTCCATGTGGTGCTCCGAATTGTCCCTGGAGCCCGCACCCGCGCGCCGTTCCCCGAGACGCCACCGCGCCCGATGACCACCGGCCCGGTGTTCTCCCCCCTGGTCCTGACTCTCAAGGTGGCCCTGCTGGCCACCCTGGGAGCCTTGATCCTGGGAGTTCCCGCCGCCTACGGCTTAAGCCGCAAGGACTTCCCCGGCCGGGCCCTGCTGGATGCTTTGGCCACCCTGCCCATGGTGCTTCCCCCCACGGTGCTCGGCTATTACCTGCTGGTGCTGTTCGGCCGCCAGGGCATCATCGGCAAGGTGCTGAACGACTATTTCGGCGTCACCCTGATGTTCAGCTGGCAGGGAGCCGCCCTGGCCTCCTGCGTGGTGGCCTTCCCCCTGGTGTTCACCACGGCCCGCGCCGCCTTCGACGCAGTGGACCCCAACCTCCAGAACGCCGCCCGCACCCTGGGCGCGCCGGGCTTCTCCGTGTTCGCCCGGGTGAGCCTGCCCCTGGCCCGGCGCGGCATCCTGGCCGGGGCCATGCTGGCCTTCGCGCGCGCCATGGGCGAATTCGGCGCGACCCTCATGATCGCGGGCAACATCCCCGGCAAGACGCAGACCCTCTCCCTGGCCGTGTACGACGCGGTCATGGCCGGACGCGACGACCAGGCTCTGTTCCTGGTGTGCGTGGTGTCCCTGGTCAGCCTGTCCATCCTGGTGGCTTCCGGCAAGCTGCTGCGGGCCAGGAGCTGAACCTGTGAACGCGGCAACTCCCGACGCCTTGCAGCGTCGCGCCACCCTGCCCGCTCCCGGAGCCGCCGCATGAGAGTGCGCGTGGACATTGAGGCCGTGCTGTCCTCCGGCGACCGCAGCTTCCATCTGCGCTCGGCCTTCGAGGCCTCCGGCGACGCGGTGGTGCTGTTTGGCCCCTCGGGCTCCGGCAAGACCCTGACCCTCCAGGCCATGGCCGGGCTCATGCGGCCCACCGGAGGGCACATCGAACTGGACGGGCGCGTACTCTTCGACCAGGCCGCCGGAATCGACCTGCCCCCCATGCGCCGCGGGCTCGGCTACCTTTTCCAGGATTACGCGCTGTTCCCCCACCTGAGCGTGGCCGCCAACGTGGGCTTCGGCCTGAACCCCGGCTGGCCCGGCACGCTCTCGCGCGAACAGAAGGAGCGGGTGCGCGCCATGCTGGACGCGTTCGGCCTGGGGCAGCTCGCCGCCGAACGACCGGCGCGCCTGTCCGGCGGGCAGCGCCAGCGAGTAGCCCTGGCGCGGGCCATGATGGCAAATCCTTCGGCGTTGCTGCTGGACGAACCGTTCTCGGCCCTGGACCCGCTGCTGCGCGTGCGCATGCGCCGCGAACTGGCCGCGACGCTCGAACAGTTCGGAATTCCGGCCGTGCTCATCACCCACGATCCCGACGACGTGGCCGCCTTCGCCAAGACCCTGGTGGTCTACCGCGACGGGCGCGTGGTGGAGCAGTTGGAAATGGAAACGGAGGAAGAGAGGAAAAGGCGGCTGCCGGAAGTGATCGCGCTCTTGGATGAGCAGGAAGACATCATACCGGAGTGAGACAAAGGCAACAGGCGGGAAGATGCCTCCGGCGGGCAAAGAGGGCTCCGCCCTCTCTGCACTCTCCCGCCAGGGGGATGATCCCCCTGGACCCTCAATGGGCTTCGCGTCGAGGGTCGACCGCTTCTAGCGCGGCGAGGAAAGTCCAAGATTACAAGTACATCCGGTTGGATTTCTTGCGGGCCGAGCGCCCCAGCAGATACCCGAACACCCACCCCGCGAACAGCACGCCGGCCCCGGCCAGGAACCACTTCACGTCGGAGATGTCGCGCAGGGTCTCGTTTTCGCGTTTCAGGCGGTCCGTCTCCTGGCGCAAGGCCTCGGATGCCGTCTTCATTTCATGGAAGCTCTTGGTCATCTCGGCCACGTTGGCGTTGGCCTTGGAGAGCGTCTCGTATTCGGATTTGAGCTTGCCGTATTCACCCTGAAGCCCGGCCAGGTTCTTCTGGAGGTTTCTGTTCTCCTCCTCGAACTTGCCCACGATGGCTTCCACCTTTCCGGCCTTTTCGATCATCTCGGCGTTGCGGGCCTTGAACTCCTCGAACTGAACCTTCACGGGCATTTCCGGGGAAAGATAGCGCTTGAGGACCCAGCCTTCCTTGCCGGTGTCCGTACGCACCATGGCCCACTCGCCCTCTTCCTTGATCTTGTCCATCTTGGTGCCGCTCTTGACCATCTGGACGATCTTGTTGTCGAGGGACGGGCCGGTGCGGACGGTGATCTCCTGCACGTCGGAAACGAAAAGCTGCTGCCCGACAGCCAGAGAGGGCAGGCAAATCAAGGCCGCACATACGGCTATAGATCGCAGGATACGCATGGTGGTCCGCCAAATCGTTCTATACAGATGCATCTACCCGGAAAAACTCCCACCCCAGCCGTCACGGCATCGGTTGGCGAGAGTATCCAAGAAAGACCACAAGTTCAAGAGCCTTACGGCGGGCCTTCCCGGCTCCGAGCCGGGCGGTTGCAAACAGCCAGGGCATGGGGTACACGCGAAGCATGGACGAACAGCCCTCAGCCGCCTATTATAAGCGACTTATCGACCAGGCCGAAAGCTACCACGACCTGGTGATCCTTCGTTCGCGCTACTTCTCCCTCATGGACCGCACCCTGCCCAAGGAGGACTGCCTGGCCGTGCGGGACCACTGGAGCGCCAAGGCCAAAGAGGATTCGCTGCCGATCGCGCCACCGGGCAAACAGGCGGACTGATCCGACACGACCTTCTTCGCACCGCCTCTTCACGCAACAAGCCGGAAACACCGAACCATGCGGGTTTCCAAAGGGCTTCGCCCTCTGGCCGCCGCCGGCTTCTTCCGTCATTGTCCGCCCTCTCGGCACCATGATTGGGGGAGGCAACGCTTCAGAAGCGCTCTTCCCCCCTTTCTTATTTCCCGGCCAGTTCCCGCAGCACGTCCAGGACGTCCTGGGCATGCCCGGCGCTCGGGGCCTTGGGCCAATGCCTTGCCGCCGTGCCGTCCGGCGCGATGAGCACCGTGGAGCGGACCACGCCCTCGGACTCCTTGCCGTACAGCTTCTTTACCCCCCAGGCTCCAAGCGCCTTGATGGCCTCGGCGGAAGGGTCGCTCAACAGCGGGACCGTAAGCCCCTTCTTGGCGATGAACCCGTGATGGGACTTGAGCGAATCCTTGGACAGGCCGAACACCTGTGCCCCGGCCTGGGCGAACTCCCGAGCGCGCTCTGAAAACTCCAGAGCCTCCACCGTTCAGCCCGAAGTGGAATCCTTGGGATAGACGAACACCACGACCCAGCCGCCCGCGAACCCGGACAGGCTGACCTGCTGTTCCGAGCCGTCCGGCATGGCCGCCGACAGGGTGAAATCCGGGACCTTGGCCCCTGGTTCGAAAGTCGCCATTGAATCCTCCTTGCTCTCAAGTTGCCAGGCAAATAGCCGATAAGACAGGCGGAAAGTTTCTGCCATCATCTATAGCCCTGAACGCGCCAGTGCGCCAGGAACTTTCCATGCAACCCCGAACACGCTATGGACAGGCCATGTTTCCCGAATTCAAGGACTTCAACCCGGTACTACCTGATTTTCGGGGTCATGCTGGGCCTGTCCCCGGCCGCGCCGGGCTTTCTTTGGCGCTGGAGATCATCGTGGCCTTCCTGATGTTCTCCTGCGTGTATTTCATCATGGATATCGCCACGCCGTTTTTCGGAGTGATGAACGTGTCCAGCGCGCCCTTCACGGAGGTGCACGCCGGGATGCTCACCCTCCACGGCGCGCCGCACTGAGTCCGGGATAGCCGCCATGAAGATATGGGACCGCCATTTCCTGCGTTACGCGGGAGCCGAACCGGCCAGGCAGATGCGCAAGGAGCAGCGCCTGGCCCACGACGCCTATTCCCAGGGAGTGGCGTACGAAAAACCGCTGGACCACCCCGAGCGCCCCAGCAATATGGACCGGGCCTTCCGGGAAGGCATCCTGAACAGCCTGCCGGACTCGGACAATCCCAGCAAGATTGCCGCCTCGCTGAACTCTTTCCGGGCGCCGGTGCCCGAGGGGGAGGAACTCACCGTGGTCAAGGACGGCCCGGACAATCCCACGACCATCGCGGCCAACGCCGCTGCCGCTCCCGCGCCGGTGAACGGCCCGCCGCCGGAAGTGGACACCCCGAGCGCCATCCTGAAATCACTGGGCGCGTTTACGGCCCCTGCCGAAAAAGCGCCGCCGCCCCCGGCCATGGACCTGCCCGCCGATGAACGCCCGGAGGGCGAACGCGTGGCGCAGGCTGCCCCGGCAGGCCCCAACGCCGTCGATATTCCCGTGGAATCGCGTCCGGCCCAGGAGGCCCTGCCGGCTCAGCCGCCGCTTGCGCTCACGGCGGTGGACGTGCCGGTCAGCTCGCGCGGGGACTCCGGGCCTCCCGGCTCGTCCCTGGACCTGGCGGCGGAACTGCGGCCCGCGCCGCAGGCCCCGGAGCTGACCTCCGGGCTCATCGTTTCGGGAACGGCATAAGGGGTGGACTCAAAACGTACGAGACGGATGCTTGCACGGTTCGCCGGGTTGGACGCCTCCGCGAGCCTCAGGACTGCGCCCCCTTTGAAATCCGCAATACATGAAGAGGCCTCTGGCTGGTTGGGCTGGCAAATCGCGCAAGGCAATCATGAGAACTCCGCGGCAGCCGAAAGACTCTACCAGAACAGATCGTCCGGCACGTCGCCGGGCCGACCGGCCAGCCTGAAGGCCGCCTCGGCCAGGGCTTCGATGGCTCTGCGCCCTTCCTGCCCGATCTCCAGGCTGAACGGGGTCACGAAGGTCTCGATGTGCGACTGGCATACCTCGGGCGAGAGCTCCTGGGCGTGCTCCGCGATGAAGGCCCGGCTGTCCTCAGGGTGCTTCCAGGCGTGCTGCACGCTTTCGCGGATGGCCTGCGCGGCGAACTGCGCACCCTGCTCCCCCAGGTCGCGCCGGGCGGCGATGACTCCCAGCGGCAGGGGCAGGCCGTAGCGCCCCTCCCACCACACGCCGAAATCCTGAAGCAGGGCGAGGCCTTGGGCCGCGTAGGTGAAGCGTCCCTCGTGGATCACCACGCCCGCGTCCACCTCGCCACGGATCACGGCGGGCATCACTTCGTCGTAGCGCATCTGCACGCGCCTGCCAGGTATCCCGGAAAGCTCCGCCAGAAGCGCCGCCGTGGTGCGCGCGCCGGGCAGTGCCAGGGTCTCGATTGGCGCGCCGGGAGATCGATCAGCGCGGGTGACCAGCAGCGGGCCGCAGCCCCGGCCAAGCGCGCCGCCGCAGGGCAGCAGACGGTAGTGCGGGGCGGCGTCGGCCATGGCGGCCATGGAAATCTTCACCACGTCCAGTTCGCCGCGCGCCGCCAGGGAGTTCAGCTCCTCCACGTCGGCCATCACCAGCCGCGAGAGCGGAAATCCCGGCTGCCTGGGCGCGAGGCCGTGCAGCAGGGCGTGGAAGATGAAGGTGTCGTTGGGGCACGGCGAGATGCCCAAACTCAATGGCCTCAGTTGACGGGGAGTGCTGGGGGGAGTATCGGTGACCACCCGGTCACTTTAGGCGTGAAAACCAATGGACGCAAGCTCAACCTTCCAGAACATCCCCGCAGACAAGCAGCAGCGCGTGCTTGGCGAGGCCCGGCGCGAGTTCGCCCAACGCGGTTTCCTGGGGGCCAGCATGAACAGGCTCTCGGCTCGCCTGGGCATCGCCAAGGGTTCGCTGTTCAAGTATTTCGGCAGCAAGGAGGGGCTCTTCTCGCGCGTGTTCGACGGCGCGGTGGAGCACTTCGCCCTGTTCCTGCGCGAGGCCCGCGACGAAACCAAGGGCCGCCCGCTGGCCGAGCGCCTGGAGCGCCTGCTCCTGGTGGGCACGCAGTTCGTGCGCACCCACCCCGACATCTACGCCATCTACCTGAAGATGCTGGCCGGGGGCGACTTCCCCCTGCGCGAACAATTCCTGGGCAAGGTCCGCGCCCTGTCCGCCCGGTTCCTGACCCCCATCATTGTTGAAGCCAAGGCCTCGGGCGAGCTGCCCGCCGCCCTGGACGCCACCCTGGCCGTGTTCGTGCTGGACGCCGTGCTGGACCGCTTCGTCCAGGCCCAGGCCCAGCCCTGGATGGACATCGGCCTGGGCTTAAGCCTGGACGACCCTGAAAACTCGCGGCAGGCCGCCGGAAAGCTGGCCGCCATGCTGGCTGGAGGATTCCACGTTGGATAGACCCCACATCGCCTCGCTTGGCCTGGAGCCCGTGCTGGACGCGGTGCTCTCCGGCAAGCGCCTGACCCTCGAGCAGGGCCAGGCCCTGTTCGACTGCCCGGACCCCCACGTTCCTGCGGCGCTGGCCGCCTACGCCCGCAAGCGCCTGCACGGCGACCGGGTGCACTACGTGGTCAACCGCCACGTGAACCCCACCAACGTCTGCGTGAACCGCTGCCGCTTCTGCGCCTACCGCCGCGACGAGGGCCAGGAGGGCGCCTACGTGCTCACTCCGGACCAGGCCCTTGGCAAGCTGCGCGAAGCCGGACCCGTGGACGAGGTGCACATCGTGGGCGGCTGCCACCCGAGCCTGGGCCTCGACTACTACGCGGACCTGGCCGCCAGGGTGCGCGCCGCCTACCCCAAGGCCTCCATCAAGGCCCTGACCGCTGTGGAGGTGGACCATCTGGCCAAACTCTCCGGCGTAAGCATCCGCGAGGTGCTCGAACGCCTGAAGGCCTCCGGGGTGGACATGCTGCCCGGCGGCGGCGCGGAAATCTTCGCGGACGTACCCCGCAAGGCGCTCTGTCCGGAGAAGATCGGCGGCGAGGCATGGCTGTCGGTGATGGCTGAGGCTCACGGCGTGGGCCTTCGCACCAACGCCACCATGCTGTTCGGGCATCTGGAGACCACCCGCCACCGCCTGGAGCACATGGACGCCCTGCGCCGTCAGCAGGACGCCACGGGCGGGTTCGTGTGCTTCATCCCCCTACCCTACCTGCCCGGCAACAACCCGCTGGGCGAGGAGGCGCGCGGCCCCTCGGCCATGGACGTGCTGCGCACCATGGCCGTGTCGCGCCTGATGCTGGACAACATCCCGCACATCAAGGCCTACTGGGTGATGCTGGGGCTGAAACTCTCGCAGCTGTGCCTGTCCTGGGGCGCGGACGACCTGGACGGCACCGTGGTGGAGGAGAAGATCGGCCACGAGGCGGGCAGCGATTCGGCCCAGGCCCTGTCCATCGCAGACCTCGAAGACGCCATCCGTTCGAGCGGCTTCACGCCTGTTCGCCGCGACGGGCTTTTCCGGGAGGCTTAAAGAATGTCCGCCATATTCGATCACGCCCAGGTTTTGTCCGTGGCCCGCAAGGCCGACACGGCGAAGCGCCTCTCGATGGATGACGCCCTCATCCTGGCCGAGTCCGCCAGCCTGCCGCTTCTTGGCAGTCTTGCCCACCGCGCCCGCCTGCGCAAGCACCCGGCCCCGGTGGTCACCTACGTGGTGGATAGGAACGTCAACTCCACCAACATCTGCCAGTGCGGTTGCCGCTTCTGCGCCTTCTTCAAGGCTCCCGGGCAGGCCGGAGGCTATTCGCTCACCCGCGAGGAGCTTGGCCGCAAGATTGAAGAAACCCTGGCCCTGGGCGGCAGGCAGATCCTGCTGCAAGGCGGGCACAACCCGGACATGGGCCTGGAATACTACGAAAGCCTGCTGCAGTTCGTGCGCGAGACCTACCCGGACATCCACGTGCACGGCTTCTCGCCGCCGGAGATCGTCTATTTCGCCGGGCTCGCCGATTGTACAGTGCCCGAAGTGGTGGCGCGGCTCAAGGCCGCGGGGCTGGCGTCCATTCCCGGCGGCGGCGCGGAGATCCTGGTGGACCGCGTGCGCCAGGCCGTGGCTCCGGCCAAGTGTTCCTCTGCCGAGTGGCTTAACGTGATGCGCCAGGCGCACCTCCAGGGGCTTCGCACCACGGCCACCATGATGTTCGGCCACGTGGAGACCTGGGCCGAGCGCATCGAGCACCTGCTGGCGCTGCGCGAACTCCAGGACGAGACGCGCGGCTTCACGGCCTTCATCCCCTGGGGCTTCCAGCCGGACAACACCGCCCTGGGCGGGCGCAAGTGCTCGCCCCAGGAATACCTGCGGGTGCTGACCATCTCGCGCCTGATGCTGGACAACTTCCTGAGCGTCCAGGCTTCCTGGGTGACCATGGGCCGCGAGATCGCCCAGGCCTCGCTCTGGTACGGAGCCAACGACTTCGGCTCCACCATGATCGAGGAAAACGTGGTGGCCGCAGCCGGTGTCCGTTTCCGCATGGACGAACCGGGCGTGCGCCAGGCCATAACCGACGCCGGATTCAGGCCCGTGCGCCGGGCCATGGACTACAGCCTGCTGGAGTCTCTGTGATGTCCCCGAAACTGCGCCTGGGGCGCATCAGCTACCTGAACGTCCTGCCCATCTACCATCCCATCGAGGACGGCTGGGTCAAACACGATTTCGACATCCTGTCCGGCCCCCCGGCCACGCTGAACGACCTCATCCGCGCGGGCGGGCTGGACCTCTCGTCCTGCTCCTCCATCGAGTACGCCAGAAACCCGGGCCGCTACTACCTGCTGCCCGATCTGGCCATCGGCAGCCGTGGGCCGGTCAAGAGCGTGCTGCTCCTAAGCCGCGTCCCCCTGCACAAGCTCGCGGACGCAAGCGTGCTGGTGACCGCCGAGACCCACACCTCCGCCGCGCTGTTGCGCATCGTGCTGGAGCGCGTCCACAACGTGAAGCCCGCCTTCGTCAAGTCTCCAGGCTCCGTGCGCCAGGCCTTGGCCCACGGCGCGCAGGACCCCGCCGTGCTGGCCATCGGGGACGAGGCCCTGGCCATGCGCACCGACCCCAGGTTCCCCTACCAACTGGACCTGGGCGAGGTCTGGCGCGACTGGACCGGCCTGCCCTTCGTGTTCGGGGTGTGGGTGGCCCGGCGAGAGGCCGTGGAGGAGCGACGCGACGACGTCGCCAAAGCCTCGCGCATCCTGTGCCAGTCCAAGCGCGCAGGCGTGGCCGCCATCGAGGAGGTGGTCAGTCTGGCCGCGCTCACCAAGCCCAAGATGAGCCGCGCCGAGATCAGGCGCTACTTCGGCCACCTGAGCTACGACCTGGGCTCCGAGGAGCAGCAGGGGTTGTCGCGCTTCTTCGACTGTCTGGCCGAGCACGGCTTCATCACCCAGGCTCCGCCGTTGGAAATCCTGGACAACTCGCTACAAGGCAGTTGATTCGCATGCCTAAGCACCGTACACAGGCCCGGTTCCAAACATAAACCGGCCCATCATACAGGAGGCATGCCCGATCATGAAACGCTTCTCCGTACTGGCAGCGCTGTTTACGCTTCTCTTTGCTTTCTCCTCCGTGGCCCAGGCCGCCACGGAAGTTGTCATGACCGGCGACGCCCGCATCCACGGCACCTTCTGGTCCAAGCCCTATTTCACCGGCTGGAACGGGGCCGGAACCCGCACCGCAGACCCCTTCACCGTGTGGCAGCGCTTCCGCCTGCGCACCGACTTCATCGCCAACGAGGGCCTGAAGTTCCGCCTGGGCATCCGCGTGAACAACACCGCCTGGGGCAACGGCACCTACACCGTGGACAACCCGGCCGTGGTCATCGACGTCTATCAGGCCTATCTCCAGTTCTACTGGCCCGGCACGCAGATCGAGTTCAGCATCGGCCAGCAGGACATCAACCTGCCCATCTCCGGCGACATCCTCTCCGCCAACCCGGTGCTGGGCGGCATACGCGGCCCCGGCGCGTTCGTGACCATCCCCGTGTGCGACAGCTTCAAGGTGGTCGGCGGCTTCCTGCGCTTCGTGGACGCCAACCGCGACTTCGACCCCACCACCACCCAGGTCCCCGACGAATTCGACGCCTACTATCTGGCCCTGCCCATCACCGTGGAAGGCTTCGCCGCCACCCCCTGGGGCATGCTCGGTGTGGTGGGCCGCAACGCCAACCTCGCCGGTCTCAGCACCGGCGGCGCCGGCGCGAACCAGACCCTGGCCAGCAACATCTACTCCGCCGGAAGCCGCCTGGCTCCCGTAGGCCAGCGCGACGCCCAGGACCTGTACTGGTGGGTGGGCGGCGCGTTCAGCCTCACCGCCCTGGACCCCTTCAAGTTCTACGCCGACGTGATCTACGGCGCGGGCGGGGCCACCGAGCGTTCCAAGAACCAGCGCGGCGGCCTGTTCTTCGACGTTGCCGCCGAGTACGTGGGCCTGTCCTTCATGACCCCGCAGATCGCCTTCTGGTACGCCACCGGAGAGGACTCCTCCACCCGCAACGGCTCGGAGCGCATGCCGGTCATCACCAGCGCCTGGGGCGCGGGCAACTCCTTCCTGTTCGACTCAACTCAGGAATACAGCCGCGGCTTCATCGGCGTGGACTACCTGGGCGCGTGGGGCTTCATCGCCACCCTGGACAAGATCTCCTTCATCGAGGACCTCACCAGCCGCATAAGCTTCACCTTCGCCAAGGGCCTGAACTCCCCCCAGGCGCTGCGCGCGGGCGTGGCGCTCTGGGGCTACGGCAACTACTTCCAGATGGGACGCGAACTGGCCACCACCGAGCACATCCTGGCCGTGAACATCGACAGCCAGTACAACATCTACAAGAACCTCGCCCTCATCCTGGAAACCGGCTGGGCCCACGGAGAATTCGACAGCTCCGTCTGGGGACGCAGGCTGGCGAACGCCTCGCGTGACGGCGACACCTGGAAGGCGTCGCTCGGGTTCCGGTATAAGTTCTAAGCTGGGGCTGAGGCCTCCGGCGGCCAGAGAGGGCTCCGCCCTCTCTGGACTCTCCCGCCAGGGGGATGATCCCCCTGGACCCTGCAATTAGCTTCGCGCCGCTTACCCCGTCACACGGTAGGCGGCGCGTTTTTTTGTGATTTAATGTGCTTCAGCTATCCTGACTCAACGCCTGCCCTGACACCCGTTGAGGATACACTCTCACTGGCGAAGCACAGGTTTTGGTCTGCCTCGATCCGTGTACCACACGGGAGTGGTTTGCTTTCCCTTACAGCGCAGACGGCGCGCTTGTTTCAGCGGCGGCTAGGCATCACGAACGTACGCGAGGGCCGGGTGCTGGCCCGAACGGGTTCTGGCGGGCGGGCGACGAATCGTCTTCAAATCGGTTCTAGCCCGCCCGCCATGACACGGACGGGACAGCACCCAGCCCTCGCCCCCTCGCCAGTCCCCACGTTGCCGCTCAGAATAAATCAGGCATAATTTCCAGATCCCCCAGCCAATCAGGCCGCTTCAATATCCACGCTCCTTTGCTGAGTATCCCAAGGCTCGACCGCGACCGAAAAATACCGGGCGTATTCAACACATTATAAATAATCATCAAATTATCCTGGCCGATACGAACGCCAACAAACCCGCTTGACAAATATTATAAGTATGACAATTTACGTCATATGAATAACAAGCAATGGTTTTTCTTCTCCTTCACGCTGCCCGCAAAGAACCAGACCGGCCGCATGCGCGTCTGGCGCCGCCTGAACTCCCTTGGCGCAGTGATCATAAAAGGTGCTCTCTACGCCCTGCCCGCCCGGCCCGACCTGCACGAGCAGCTCACCTGGCTGGCCAAGGAAGTGGAGGAACTGGGCGGCGAGGCCCTGTTCCTGGAGACCGGCCCCCCGGCCAACATGACCCCCGCGGACCTTGCGGCCTGTTTCACCCAGGCTCGCGACGCCGACTGGCAAGCCCTGGAACTGAGCATCCTGCCGCTCCTGGACCTGACACGCCAATCCGACTTCGACACCGACGCCCTGGAAGCATCACGCCGCAAACTCGCCAAGCGTGCCGAAGCCCTCCAGGCCATCGACTACTTCCCTGGCGGGCGCGGCCAGCGCGTTGCCGCCCTGCTCGGCGAACTTGCCGCGCAGCTGGCTGGCGGCGGCCCTGACACGCCCGCCGGCCCGGCCATCCCCAGACTGACCGCCTCAGACTACCTGGGCAAACTCTGGATCACGCGCCAGCGCCCCTACATCGACCGTCTCGCGTCCTTCTGGCTGGTGCGCCGCTTCATCGATCCGGACGCGCGCATCGATTTCGTCCCTGCGGACGCCCGGCCAGCCGCGCAGGAGGAGACCATCCGTTTCGACATGGACGAGGCCGAATTCACCCACGTCGGCCCCCTGACCACCTTCGAGGTGCTCTGCGCCGCCTTCTCGCTGGAAGCCAACTTTCCGGCGCGCCTGCGCGAGGTCATCCGGGCCATCGACCTGAACGATATCGACGCCGGCCCGTCCGAGGCGCTGGGCGTCAAACAGGTGCTGGACGGCATGACCATGGCCCAGCCCGACGACGTGCTCCTCACCGACAACGCCCTGGCCCTCTTCGACGCGCTGCTGGCGTCCTACTCCACCCCAACCGCCGGAGAAAACAAATGAAAGACATCGCTATTCAGGTCGCAAACCTCATGGCCGCTTCCGCCCGCACCGCCCCCAAGGCCGGAGGCAAGGATTTTCTGGAAATCGTCGTGGTCTCCCAGGAGGCCGACCTCAAAAAGATCGCCCAGGCCATGAAGGACTACGCCCCCAAAAGCACAAACGAGTCCTACTGGCTGCGCGACGCCGCCAACATCGAAAACTGCCACGCCCTGGTGCTGGTGGGGCTCGGCAAGTCGCTCGGCGCTGGCTACGACTGCGGCGCCTGCGGCTACGCAACCTGCAAGGAATTCGAGGCGCAGCGCGTCATGGCCGACAAGGACATGGGCTACGACGGCCCGCACTGTATGATGCGCATGATGGACATCGGCGCGGCGCTAGTGTCGGCAGCGAAGACCGCCAGCATCCTGAACCTGGACAACCGCGTGCAGCAACGCGTGGGCGCGGCAGCGCGGGCGCTCGGGTACATCCAGGCGGGCGTGGCCATGGGCATACCCGTGGGATTCTACGGCAAGTCCATCTTCTACGACCGCGCCGTGCCGAAGCATTAAGACGAAGATAAGACGAAGATAAGACGAAGATAAGACGAAGATAAGACGAAGATGCCTCCGGCGGCCAGAGGGCTCCGCCCTCTGGACACCCTCTCCGCTTCGCATTTCAGCGCGGCAGTACGACGTTCAGCGGGGAGAGTATCAGAGGCCTTCGGCGGCATCGCATTTCAGAGCGGTAGACTGGAGCTTCAACGAGGCTGCGTGCTGGCAGCCCACGGGCCTCGTTCGGGGCCAGGGAGCGTGTGGTTCACGCGGGTGCCGGGGGCTGTAGCGGTCGCGTCCTGCTCGGCGGGCGACGAATCGTCTTCACATCGGTTCTAGCCCGCCGAGCAGGACGTGAACGGGACAGCCCTCGGCACCCGCCCGACAGGACACGAACGGGACAGTACCCAGACCACGCCACCCGACGCGAAGCGGAAAGCCGGGTCCAGGGGGAGGCTTCTCCCCCTGGCGGGTGCAGGGCGGAGCCCTGCCGGGTCTGGGCGGAGCCCAGCTCCTCTCCCCTCACATCATCAAGGACACTCACATGGACGCATTCAAGAATCTCTGCACTGTGGGCTTTTTGGCCCGCTTCTCCTACGCGCTGGCCAGAAACCCGGTGCTGCCGCTGTTCGCCCTGTTCCTGGGCGCAGGCCCGGAGGCCATCGGCCTGGCTGTCGGCATCTCGACCGTCACGGGCATCTTCTTCAAATTACCCTCGGGCGCGCTGTCCGACGTGGTGGGGCGACGCCGCACCATGCTGGCGGGGCTGGTGGTGTTCGGGGTGATGCCCTTCGCGTACCTGTTCATCTCGTCGTATTCGGCGCTGGTGGTCGTGCGCTTCCTGCACGGGCTGGCCACGGCCATCTACGGACCGGTGGCCATGGCGGTGGTGGCGGACGTGGCCGGATCGCGCAAGGGCGAGATGCTCTCCTGGTTCTCGTCGGTGGGCATCATCGGAACGCTTTTGGGCGCACCCATCGGCGGCTTCATCCTGGACATGGGCCAGACGGGCGGGCCGGTGCTGTGGCAGTTCCGGCTGGTGTTCGCGGTGAGCGCCCTGGCTGGCGTGGCCGCGCTGGGGCTGGGACTTCGCACCCTGGGCATTACGGAGCGCGTGGAACACGGCGTGGGGTTCGGCGAACGGCTGCGCCGCTTCCGGGAGGGAGTCCGGGAGGTGCTCTCGGACAGGCGCATCGTCACGGCCTCGTCCATGGAGGGCGTGCAGAACATGACCATGGGCGCTCTGGAGGCGTTTTTGCCGGTGTACGCGGTCACGGTGGTGGGGCTGTCGGAGTTCCAGGCGGGCCTGTTGTGGGGCGCGCAGATCGTGGTGACCATGCTGGCCAAGCCGCTGATGGGCCGCGTGTCCGATTCGCACGGCAGAAGGCCGCTGATCGTGGCGGGCCTTGCGCTGTGCGGGGCGTCCTTCGCGGCAGTGCCGTTCATGCAGGGGTTCTGGACCTTACTGGCGGCGAGCCTGGTTTTCGGAATGGGCGAGGCGCTGGTGACGTCGTCCTCGGCGGCCATGGTGGCCGACCTGTGCCGGGAGCGGCATTTCGGGTCCGCCATGGGCGCTTTTGGAACGATTTTCGACGTTGGCCACGCCTCCGGCCCCATTCTGGGTGGACTTCTGGTGGGATGGGTGGGATATCAAATGAGCTTTCCGCTGATGGCATCCGTACTCTTCCTGGCCATCCCCGTTTTTCTGAAAAACGTGCCCCATGACTTCGAGGAGAGACCCCATGCTTCATGACATCGACCCCACCGACGTGCAGCTTCTTCGCGCCCAGGGCATGAGCGACGAGGATATCGAGCACTCCATGGCCGTGGCCGAACTGGCCCTGGAGCTGGCCCGCCGCGTGAACGTTCCCCTGGATATGGAGCTTGTGGCGCGCGGAGCCCTGTTCCACGACCTGGGCAAGGCCGCGACCCACGCCATCGAGCACGGTCGCATCGGCGCGGAGATGGGCGCGAAGCTCGGCCTGCCTCCCGAGGTGTGTGCGGTGATGGAAAAGCACATCCGGGGCGGGCTGACCGAAGCCGAAGCGGTCGAGTTCGGCCTGCCGGTCAAGGATTACGGCCTGCACCGCCTGGAGGAGCGCATCATCATCTATGCCGACCGGCTGGTGGACATCATCACCGAGGGCAAGGTGCCCCTGCGCGATGGGCGCGACGCCGAGGAGCGCTTCGAGGAAATCCTCCGGGAGTACCCGAAGTACGGCAAGAACGCGGTGACCATGGCCCGCTACTTTGGATATCATCGAGAGATACAGGGCCTGATCGCGGCGGCGGGGAATGCGTCCCTCCCCGTTTAGGCTGCTGTGCGGGTCGGGATTCCTGGCCATTCTCTCCACCACCATGGCCAAAAATCCGGTGTTGCCGCTGTTTGCGGCGCACCTGGGGGCCGGGCCGGAGGGCGTGGGGCTGGTGTCCGCGCTCTCGCCCCTGGCCGGGGTGCTGGTGGGCATTCCGGGCGGGATGTGCTCGGACCGTTTCGGCAGGCGGCGCATGCTGCTGGCCTCCTCGCTGATATTTGCCAGCGCGCCGTTCGCCTACCTGCTGGTGTCGGGGGTGTGGGGGCTGGCCCTGGCCCGGTTTTATCACGGGCTGGCCACGGGGATCTTCATGCCGGTTGCCCAGGCGGCGGTGGCCGACGCCTTCGACGCGGCGCGCGGCGAGAAGCTGGGCACGTTCTCCTCGGCCACGCTGGCCGGGCGCTTCGTGGCTCCCATGCTTGGCGGCGCGTCCCTGTGGCTGGGATTCTCCGGGGTGTACGCGCTGTGCGGGCTGGCCGGGATAGGCGCGATGCTGCTGGCCTGGAAGCTGCCGGCGTTCGAAGATCATGACGAGGGGCCGCGAAAGTGCCGCCCCCCGTTCAGGGACAGCCTGCGCGAGCTGCTGGCCAGCCGGGGCATCCTGGCCGGGTGCCTGCTGGAGGCCGGGATACTGTTCGCCTACGGCAGTTTCGAGGCGTTTTTGCCCATCGTCTCGCAGGAGCGGGGACATCCGGCCTGGCTGACCGGGGCGCTTTTTTCGGCCCAGGTGGTCACCGTGGCGCTCACCAAGCCCTTTTTCGGACGCTTCTCCGACCGTCACGGGCGCATGAGGCAGATGCTCGGCGGCGCGGCCCTGACCGCAGGAGCCTGCGCGGCCATCCCCTTCGCTCCGGGGCTTGGGTCGCTGTTTGCGCTGTCCGTGCTGCTGGGGCTGGCTTTGTCCGTGGCCACCTCGGCCACTTCCGCCTTTGTTGCGGACTTGAGCCGCCGGGAGAACCGGGGCGGGGCCATGGGGCTTCTGGGGTCCATCATGGATGTGGGGCACAGCACCGGCCCCCTGGTTGCGGGATGCGCCGCAGCGCTTCTGGGCAGCGCGGGAGCCTTCGCCACGGGCGCAGTCGTACTGCTGGCCGTGGCCGCATGGGTCTGGACCGGCCCTGCGCGCATGAACACCTGACCGGATCAGGGGGATGAATCATGAGCCTGTTCGGATTCCTCAAGAAGCAGAACGCCTGCCGCCTGCTGGCGGACCCCGAGGACAAGGCCGCCCGGAAGTACCGCCATTTCCGGGACATGCTCACGCACAACGACGCGGTGCTGGATGGCTTGGCGGCGCTCGAGCAGGCCTATTACGGCGGCGAGCCCTTCACCACCGACGCCGCGAGGCGCACCTGCCTGAACATCGGCGAGGCCGCGCACGGCATGGTCAAGGCGCTGAACGAAATGTCGCGGCAACATCACCTGGGGCTGTACCCGGCCCTGGACCGGGTGCTGAAGCTGGCGTTGGGGGCGTTGGAACCGCCGCAGCCGGGACAGGTCGGCCCGATGGCGCTCGCGTTGCAGGACATCACGGTCGAGAGGCTTTCCCCCGGCGAGGCTCTGCTGTCCCCAGGCAGATGCGCCGACAAGGTCTCGCTGGTGGGCGGCAAGGCCGCCAACCTGGCCCGCGTGCGAAACGCCGCCGCCCTGCCGACGCCCGACGGTTTCGTGCTGACCACTGCCGCGTTCCAGGCCTTCATGCAGGCCGAGTGGCTGGGGGAACGCATCGCCGACGAACTGGCTCCCATCTCCCCCCTGGACCTGCCCGACCTGGAAGCCCGCTCCCTGCGCATCCGCGAGGCAGTTCAGGACGCCCCCATGCCCCCCGACGTGAGCGACGCCCTGGCCGGAGCGCTGAAACAGCTCGCCGCCGGGTCCGGCAAAGGCCTCGCGCTGGCGGTGCGCTCCAGCGCCGTAGGCGAGGACGGCGCGGCCAGCTTCGCCGGACAATACGAATCCGTGCTGAACGTGTCTCCGGCGGACCTGGAGGCGGCCTGCCGCCGGGTGTTCGCCAGCAAGTATTCCCCGCGCGCCATCCTCTACCGCCTGCGCCACGGCTTGGACGACGCCGACGTGCCCATGGCCGTTCTGGTGCTGGCCATGGTCCAAAGCGCGGTGAGCGGCGTGCTCTACACCCTGGACCCGGCCTCCCGGACGCAAGGAGCCATGCGTCTGGACGCGGTCACGGGGCTTGGGGAGAAGCTGGTGTCGGGCGAGGCCGTGCCGTCGGTTCATGTTCTGGCGCGCGATCCGCTGGGGATAGCCTCGCGACCCGGCGAGCCTCTGCTGACAGACAAGCAGGTCCTGGAGCTTGGCCGCATGGGCCTCACGCTGGAGGAGCATTTCGGCGCGCCCCAGGATGTGGAATGGTGCCTGGACGCGGAAGGACGATTGTTCGTGGTGCAGTCCCGCCCGCTCGGGCCGGATGACGCGTCTGGTGATGCTTTTGGCGATACGCCTGTCCCCGCATCGGACATCTCCGGCCATCGCGTGCTGCTGTCAGGAGGCGTGGCCGCCAGTCCGGGCACGGCCAGCGGCGAGGTCCTGCGCGTGGAAGGGGGCATCCCCGCGACCATTCCGGACGGAGCCATCCTGGCGGCCAGGAACGCAGCCCCCGAACTGGCGGCGCTCCTGGACCGGGCCGGGGGAATCGTCACGGCCATGGGCGGGGCGGCCAGCCATCTGGCCTCGGTGGCGCGCGAGATGGGCATTCCGGCCCTGTTCGGCGTTCCCGGCTGTCCGGAGGCCCTGCCCGACGGCCAGATGGTCACCCTGGACGCCACGGGAAGCCGTGTACTGGAAGGACGTGTGGAAGCCCTGCTCACGGCTGGCCGCACGCGCTCGCGCATGGTGGACAGCCCCATGCACCGCCGCCTGCGGGCCGCCCTGGACCACATCTCCCCCCTGACCCTCACCGATCCCCAGGCCGCCAACTTCATGCCCGAGGGCTGCGAGACCCTGCACGACGTGGTGCGCTTCGCCCACGAGACCGGCATGCGCGAGATGTTCGGCCTGTGCGGCCGCGCCGAGGAGGGCGACGTGCTGGTGGCGCGGCTCAAGGCCAAGATCCCCTTGATGCTCTACTGCGTGGACCTGGGCGGAGGCCTGCGCGAGAACCTGACCACCTGCGACGACATAACCCCGGACGACCTGCGAAGCGTCCCCATGCTGGCGGTGTGGCGCGGGTTCACCCATCCGGGCATCACCTGGTCCGGGTCCGTGGCCTTCGACGCCAGAAGCTTCATGACCCTCATGGCCTCCTCGGCCACGGCGGACGTCGGGGGCGGCACGCCCGGCGGCGACTCCTACGCCATGCTGGGGCGCGACTACCTGAACCTCTCGGCACGCTTCGGCTACCACTTCGCCAACGTGGACGCCTTCTGCGGCGACCAGGCCGGGCAGAACCACGTGAACCTGCGCTTCGCGGGCGGCGCGGGCGGCTTTTCCGGCAAGTGCCTGCGGGTGGCGTTCCTGTCCAATGTGCTGTCGCGACTGGGCTTCACCGTGGAGGCAAACGGCGACGTGCTGGACGCCTCCTTCAAGGGCGCGCCCAGGGCCGAAACCGAGGCCGCCCTGGACCAGCTGGGACGCCTGCTGGCCTCCAGCAGGCTCCTGGACATGGCCATCACCGGCCAGGGCGAAATCGATTCCATGGCCGAAGCCTTCCTGCGCGGCGACTACGACCTGCTCGCGAAGCGCGCCGCGAGCCCCCTGCCCGGCTTCCATCTGACCCTGGGCGACTGGGAGCGTCTGGAGCCTTCCGACGGCCAGGACGGCGCTATCGCCAGGCAGGACGGCTCCAAGTGGGCCACCGGCCTCTCAAGAAGCTTCGCCGGCCTCATGGGCCGCATGGCCGGGCAGCGCTACCAGCGCTTCCTGGACTCCATCGAGGCCTATTTCCACTTCCCCCTGGCCGTGGCCAAGGATTCGGACATGGGCGACGGCCGGGCAAGCCTCAAGGTGCGCCCCGTGGCCGGGACCATCGACCGTGCCGGAGGGCTGGCCTTCGCGGTGCGCACCGCCGGGACCTATCTGGTATTGCGCGTGAACGCCCTGGAGGACAACGTGATACTCTTCCAGTTCACCGACGGCGTGCGCAAGGAGCTTTCAAGCGCCCCGCTGCCCGTGGAGACGGGCGGCTGGCGCGAGTTGTCCGTGGAGGTGAAGGGCGGGCGGGTGACCTGCTTCGTGGGCGACAAGCCCTACCTGGTGCACCATTTCGACCAGCCGCCCCGGGGGCTCCTGGGCTTGTGGAGCAAGGCCGACTCGATCACCGAGTTCGCGGACCTGGCCTCGACCGGCGCGGACGGGCAGGTCCGCCGGTTCCCGATCTAGGAGAAACATGCCGGATTCCGTCAGATTCGCAACGGCCCTGCGCTACTGGTTCACCCTGGGATTCGTGAACTTCGGCGGTCCTGCCGGACAGATCGCCATGATGCACAAGGACCTGGTGGACCAGCGGCGCTGGGTGGACGAGCGCACCTTCCTCCAGGCCCTGAACTTCTGCATGCTGTTGCCCGGCCCGGAGGCGCACCAGCTGGCCGTGTACCTGGGCTGGCGGCTGCACGGTTACCTGGGCGGCGCTGTCGCCGGCGTGTGCTTCGTGCTGCCGTCGGTGGCCATCATGCTGGGGCTGTCCTGGCTGGCGGCGGCCAAGGGCGACGTGCCCGCCGTGGCCCACATCTTCCACGGCATCGCAGCCGCCGTGGTGGCCATCGTGTTCGAAGCGGTATGGCGCATCGGGAAGAAATCCCTCAGGCACCCGGTCCTGTACGCCTACGCGGGCTCGGCCTTCGTGCTGGGTTTTTTTTTCAGCGTTCCCTTCCCGCTCATCGTGCTGGCCGCGGGAATCGCCGGGATGCTGCTGTCGCGCTCGCACCCGCAGGTGTTCTGCCACCGCGCCAGCGGTTCCAGGGAATGCTCCATGGCCGAGCAGGAAGCCCCCATCCCACTGCCCTCGGCCTGGCATCTGGTCCGGGTGACGGCAGTATTCGCGGCCATATGGGCCGCCGTGGCCCTGCCGGTGTTCGCGCTGTTCGGCCTCGAGGACACGCTCTCGCGCATCATCCTGTTCTTCACCCAGGCGGCCTTCGTCACCTTCGGCGGAGCCTACGCCGTGCTGGCATACATCGCCCAGTACGCCGTGGAGCTCTCCTGGCTGTCGCAGGCGCAGATGCTCCTGGGCCTGGGCCTGGCCGAGACCACGCCCGGCCCTCTCATCATGGTCACGCAGTTCGTGGGCTTCATGGCCGCCTGGAACGCCCCAGGTGGGGCCGGCGGTCCGAGCCTGGGCTACGCCGTGGCCGGAGCCCTGCTGACCACCTTCGCCACCTTCCTGCCGAGCTTCCTGTTCATCTTCGCGCTTGCCCCCTACATCATGGCCATAACCGCCACCCCCCGCCTGGGCGCGGCCCTCACCGGCATCACCGCCGCCGTGGTGGGCGTGGTGCTGCAACTGGCCGTGTTTTTCGCGCGCCACACCTTCTTTCCGGCAACCTCCGGCCCGGACTGGTTTGCCGTCGTGCTTGCGGGCGCTGCGCTCGCGGCGCTGGTGCGCTTCAAGACATCCATGCACGTGCTTATCGTCGGATGCGGCCTGCTGGGCCTCCTGTGGGGAACAATTCCCTGACCGGTGCGTCCCCGCGCAAAAGCATCGCCAGCCTTTATAGTTGCAGTCGGGTTTGCATTTCCCACAGGCTTGCCTTAATGCCGCGCAATGACGAAACACATCTCGCTGGTTCGGCACGGACATGCCTCCCCTGCTGACGGCGCGTCCCCGGAACGCCTGGAGTACCTCGACCTGCTGCGCTGCCTGGCCATCGTGGGCGTGGTGGTCATGCACAGCGCCTCGCCGCTGCTGGGCAGCCCGGATCTTTCGGCCATGGCCTCCGGCCTGTTCTATTCGTCGCTCAGCCTCTTCTGCGTTCCGGCCATGCTCATGATAAGCGGCGCGCTGATGCTCGGCGACCAGCGCCCCATGAGCCTCTCCAGGTTCTACGGCAGGCGCTTCGTGAAGATCCTGCTGCCGCTCCTGGGCTGGTCGCTCATCTATTATCTGATCCTCTGCCTCCAGACCGAGTCCGCGCCCAACGTCATAAGCTTCGTGAAGCGCTTCCTGACCGGCATGTGGTCCGGCCCGCTGTGGTTCCTGTACATGATCGCGGGCGTGTACCTGATGGTGCCCTTCCTGCGCCCGGCCTTCTCGGACCTGAGTTCCGGACGCGCCGCGGTGTTCGTGGGCATCGTGTTCGGCCTGCAGGCGCTCAATTTCGTTACGCGCCTTCTCTGGGAGCAGGACCTGAACCGCTTCCTGTCCGGAGCGGTGATGCCCTACTATCTGGCCTATTTCGTGCTGGGGCACCTGCTCAACCGCACGCCCGTGCGGGTTCCCGGAGGCAAGGTCCTGCTGGCCCTGGTGTTCCTGGCCTGCGCCACGATCACCGCGGCGGGCGAGTTCGCGGCTTTCGGGGCCAACACCATGCTCCCCAACACCTTCTTCAGCTACCAGCAACCGCTGACCGTGCTGATGACCGCGTCCATCTTCCTGTTCTTCAAGGGCTGGAAGCCGGAAGCCGCCCGCAAGCGCGCCAGGCTGGTGCACGAGGTGAGCGGCCTGAGTTATGGCGTGTTCCTGTCGCACATCCTGGTGCTGTCCATCCTCACGGGGCAGCTTCCCCTCCTGTTCACCTTGGGCCAGGGACTGGACTGGAACACGCTGCACCCCTGGGTTGGCCCCGTGATCACGGGTCTTGCCACCTTCGCCCTGTCCGCGCTTCTGACCGCAGGGCTGAAGCGCGTCCCCTGGGTGAACAGGATCGTTCCCTAGAGGGGCTTCCCGCACGGCCGGACAACACGTTCAAAACCCGCGGCGCACCTTGCGGACGGCGTCTTGCCCTGTGCCCGCCGGAAGTTATGCGTCCCTGCTGCGCTGCAGTCACACCATACGTTACGTTGCCACACGCGGCATTGTCGCATATGACTTCGCAGTCGAACGGCGTGCGGGTTCGCGGGCCGTCTGCCCGACCTGCTGACTCCATTTTCCATACGTATCCCCGGCGGTTGCAGCTGATGACCACAGGAACAGAGAATACCCGCGCCCAACAGGCCACATGTGAGGTGACGCTCTCAGGGAGCGACCTCCTGGTCGCGTTCGCGGGGCCATGGCGCGTGGGCAGCGACCTGCCCGACGCCGAGGCCGCGCGCCGCGCCATGCTGGCCTACCCTGCCGCCAGGGCGCTGCGCTTCGAATCCGCCCGTGTGACCGACTGGGACAGCCTGTTCCTCAGCACCTGCCGCGCCGTGCTGGCCGTGGCCGCCGAGATGAAGCTCGAGGTGGACTTCACGGGGCTCCCTTCCGGGGCCGCGAGCCTTCTGGATCTGGCCGCCAAGGTCCCGGAGCGCAAGGGGGCGGCCCGCACGACCGTCGCCGCGCCTCTCCTGGAACGCATCGGAAGCTGGACCCTGACCGCGCGCGACAACTTCCTGTCGCTTCTGGAATTCATCGGCGAGGTGGCCATGGCCTGCGTGAGCCTCGCGCGGGGGCGCGCCGTATACCAGCGCTCCACGCTGTGGTCGCTCATCCAGCAGACCGGCATCGACGCCGTGCCCATCGTCTCGCTCATAAGCCTTCTGGTGGGTCTGATCCTGGCCTTCGTGGGGGCCATCCAGCTCCGACAGTTCGGAGCGCAGATCTACGTGTCCACCATCGTGGGCATCGCCATGGTGCGCGTGATGGGGGCCATCATGACCGGCATCATCATGGCCGGACGCACCGGCGCGGCCTTCGCGGCCGAACTCGGCACCATGCAGGTCAACGAGGAGATCGACGCGCTGCGCACCTTCGGGTTCTCCCCGGCGGAGTTCCTGGTGCTGCCGCGCGTTTTGGCCCTGGTGCTCATGATGCCGCTTCTGTGCATCTACGCCGACCTCATGGGCATCCTGGGGGGGTTCATCGTGGGCGTAGCCATGCTGGACATAAACCCTCTCCAGTACCTGCACAGCACCTGGAATTCGGTGCCCCTGGCCAACCTGTGGATAGGGCTGGTGCACAGCACGGTCTTCGGCGTGCTCATCGCCCTGGCCGGGTGCTACCGGGGCATGCGCTGCGGCCGCAGCGCCCTGGCAGTGGGACAGGCCACCACCTCGGCGGTGGTCACCAGCATTCTGAGCATCATCATCGCCACGGCCATCATCACCGTGGTCTGCGAAATAATAGGCGTATAAGGCCATGACCCCGGAACCGGAAGCCAAAGAACCCGCGCCGCGCCTGACCGTCGAGCACCTGAACATCGCCTACGGCGATTTCGTCATCATGCGCGACCTCAACTTCACCATCAGGCGCGGGGACATCTTCATCATCATGGGCGGCAGCGGCTGCGGCAAGAGCACCCTCATGCGCGTGCTGGTGGGCCTGAAATCCCCCTCCGGCGGCGAGGTTCTCTACGAAGAGGGCAGCCTGTGGCGCACGGACGAGGACACCCGCGCCGCGATCCTGCGCCGGGCAGGGGTGCTTTTCCAGAGCGGGGCGCTGTTCAGCTCCATGACCCTGGCCGAGAACATCGCCCTGCCCCTGCAGCAGTACACGAAGCTCAAGGCGCGCGACATCCGGGAGATCGTTGCCTTGAAGCTGGCCCTGGTGGGCCTGGCCGGCTTCGAGGACTTCTACCCCTCGGAGATAAGCGGCGGCATGTGCAAGCGCGCCGGACTGGCCCGGGCCATGGCCCTGGACCCGGACATCCTGTTTTTCGACGAGCCCTCCGCCGGTCTGGACCCGGTGAGCGCGAACCTTCTCGACGAGCTGATACTGGAGCTGCGCGACAGCCTGAAGGCCACCTTCGTGGTGGTGACCCACGAGCTGGCCAGCATCTTCGCCATCGGCAACAATTCGGTCTATCTGGACGTGGAGACCCGCACCATGACCGCCCACGGCGACCCCAGAAAGCTGTTGGAGGAGACCACGGACCCGGTCCTGCGGCATTTCCTCACCCGGGGCAAAGAGTAACCGCATTCCATGCAAACCAGGGGATTTCTCTCGTGAGCAGCAAAGTAAACAAGGGCATGATCGGCGCGTTCGTCCTGGGAGCGCTGGCCCTGGCCGTGGCCGGAGTGGTCGCCCTGGGATCGGGCATGTTCTTCACCAAGAAGTTCAAGTTCATCATGTTCTTCGACAACTCGGTCAGCGGCCTGACCATCGGCGCGCCCGTGGTGTTCCGCGGCGTGCCCATCGGGATGGTCACCGAGATCGGGGTCATCGCCGACGCCAACCAGTTGCATTTCTACATCCCGGTGACCATCGAACTCCAGAGCGGCCTGCTGAACGTCAGTTCCGGAAAGGCCAACCGGTCCAAGGAAACCCTGATGGAGGCCCGCAACGAGGACGTGACCCAGGTCCTCAAGGACCTTGTCGAGAAAGGCCTGCGCGCCCAATTGGTCACGCAGAGCTTCGTCACCGGGCAGTTGGCGGTTTCCCTGGACCTCATGCCCAACACCCAGATCAGGCTGGTGGGCGCGAGCAAGCTGCCGGAGATACCCACGGTTCCCTCCATGTTCGACGAGCTGTCCCAGACCCTCAAGCAGTTGCCCCTGGAAGAGCTGGTGAACCGGCTCATCGCGGCCGTGACCGGCATCGAGAAGTTCATCAACTCGCCCCAGATGGCCCAGGTGCCGGCCAGCCTGGACGCGGCGCTCATCGAGTTCCGGACGCTCACCCAGGACATCCGCACCAGGGTGGACCCCCTGTCCAAAAGCGTGGACGGAACCCTCAAGAGCTACAAGGACCTGGCCGACAACCTGGACCAGCGCGCCTCCGGGCTTGCGGGCAGCATGAACAACACCCTCAAGGCGCTGGACGCGGCCCTCAAGGACGGCCGCCAGACCCTGGTCAAGGTGGACAAGGTGGTTGGCCCCGACTCGCCCACGGTCACCGACCTGAACAAGGCCATGAACGAAATCGCCGCAGCGGCCCGTTCCATCCGCGCCCTGGCCGACTATCTTGAGCGCCACCCGGAAGCCCTGATCCAGGGCAAGGGCGCCAACAGGAGATAAGCATGTTCACACGCGCCAACGCACTCGCCGTGACGCTCGCCGCCCTGGCCCTGACCGCGCCGTTTCTGGGCGGTTGCGGCAAAAGCGCCCCCACCCGCTTCTATACCCTGGCCCCCCAGACCATCGGTCAGGACCCGGCAGGGCAGGAAGCACGGGGAGACAACGCGGCCCCCGGCCGGCCCTGCCCCTCCCTGGGCATCGGCCCCGTGGACTTCCCCGCCTACCTGGACCGCAACCAGATCGTGACCAGGAGCGGCAGCCACCAGATGACCGTGGCCGACTTCGACCAGTGGATCGAACCCCTGCAGGACAACTTCAAGCGCACCCTCCTGGCGGACCTTGCCGGCGTAACCTGCGCCAAGCCCCTGGTGCTGTTCCCCTGGCCTGCCGGACTGCGCCCCGACTATCAGGTCAGCATCCAGGTGCGCCGCTTCGACGGAACTCTGGGAGGCGAGGCGGTGCTCCAGGCGGACTGGTCGGTGCAGGACGCCGCCGGGCAGGCCGTGGCCTGGCGGACCTCCCAGTTCAAGGAGACTCCCGGCGGCCCGGACTACGCCCAGCTGGCCTCGGCCCAGAGCCGCCTGGTGGCGCGCCTGGCACAGGACATCGCCGCCGCGGTATCGAAGCTCAAACCCTAGCCTCACGGCGCACCATCTGAAGCACAGGAACGCCTGCGGCGGCCAACGGGCTTTGCCCTTTGGAATTCCCTGTCATCCCCCCATGGCGCCGAGTCGTCCCGCTGTCCGGATAGCGGCGTGCGTTTTTTCCAGGTGCCAGAGGCGTCAGGACGCGCTTCATCGGACCACGTCCAGATGCCGGCTCCCGTCCGGCAACGCACCAAGGAAGGGGTCGAACCGTACGGTTCGGCCCCTTTGATGTTGCCAGGCCGGAGAGATCGACGAAGCCCGCCTTGCGATGCCCGCCTGGCGTGGCTTAAAAAAGAAGAAGGGACCGAACCCCATGGTCCGATCCCTTCGCCATATCTTCAGGGCAGCGCCATCTTCGTCTTCCCGCCGCGCAAGCCAGCGGGACCCGTGCCGAAAACGCTGTCTAGAACTTATAGTCCTTGTTGGCCTTGGAAAAGTCGTTGTCGGTCAGACCGACATTCACTTTGAGATCCTTGTAGCCATACTGTTCCTGCAACTGGCCCTTCTCGTCGTAGCAGGTGATTCCCACGGGGAGCATGTGCTCCTTGTCGATGTGGGCGATCATGTGCGAGGTGTAGTACTCCTGGCCATCCTTGGGAGTGAACTTGGCCTCCACGCGCATGGTGGGCCTGCCGTCGAAGGGCTCCTCGGTGATGCGCACGTCGTTGACCTCGCCCCGCTCCACGGCTCTGGGAATATTGCGGCGCATGACGTCGATGATGAATCCGAAGCCGATGTCGGTGATGGGGTGGCGGTTGCCCTCCATCAGGCGCGGATCCCGCGGGCTGAAGGACCAGGTCCACAGACCGAGCAGCCCGTCGCAACGAGCCTGCACCTTGTTGCTGTAGGCTCCCTGCACGTAGAGCGCCTCCTTCACGGAGACCTCCAGCCACTTCATGTACACCTTGAACGGTTTCTGGAATTTGATGGAGATGCGCTCCTGATCGCGAAGCTTTCCTTCGACCCGCTCCTGTTTCAGGAACGTTGCGGTATAGTCCTGGACCTTGGCGTATCCCGCCTCCACCTGCTCCACGATCGTCAACAGCTCACCCGTAGTTCCGGCGGCATGCGCCGGGCGCACGGAAGCCACGGCCAACACCAGAACAAAAGCCATCAAAGGAAATGTGCAATGCTTCATCGGATCCTCTTCAGATTCTCCGCGAGAGAAGTTGTGTACGCAACGGCAGCCAGCACCCGTCGCGTGGTCTATCCGGCCTGACGCCACGCTGGGGCTCGACCGGTCGGGGTGTCCTCACTTCATTTATGGGGAAACGTCAACAGTTCCCACCATGAAAAAACAGTCATCTTCAATAAGCAAGGTCTTCGAGACTCTCTGCCCCGAGCAAAGACGCGCCAACATTCTATCACAACTTTTCCGCAGGCGTCGAGAGCCAACCGGAAAAACCGTGAACTTCGGACTTCGCAGAAGGCGGTCGTTTTCGTGGAGACGCCACGCATGAAAGGCCATGCTCAATAGAGAGAATATAAGCAGCCCGGACCTGGAAGCAAGAATCCCCCCCTGCAAGGAACCCGAGCGGGCCTCTCCGGTGCGCTCGCCGCTGCCTGCTAGGGCATGCCCAAATGCCCGGATTCCCTACCTTGTATCCCTATTTCAGATGGCATATTTCCCAGGAGGGCATTTTCATCTTACTCGGCCGACACCTCGAACTGGAAGAACGCGGCATGATCGTAAAGATATACACTCAGGATCTGAAGCCTGGGATGCACATCTCCAATCCAGGACTATCCAGCGAGAACAATCCCCACATCTTTCTCTCCGAAACTGATATTACCACGGAAGAGCAGGTTATCGCACTTCAACAGAGCAAATTCGTAGAAGTATTCATAGACACAGAAAAAGGCGACTATTTCAAGATGAATCCACAGGAAAAGCTCAGGCTTGAGACACCTTTCACCATCGTATCCACGAACAATCCGTACGAGGTGAACACAAGCGCAAACTTTGACGACATCACAAATGCAATAAACGATGCAGAAAAATACTATTTCGAACTTCTTGAATACGTAAAAACTTTCACCAGCCGCATCTCAGACGCGCGCAACATCGCACTCGAGGACTGCCAGGAGTTCACAAACTCCATCATAAGCCATGCAGGAGCCTTTGGCAATGCACTGATTTTCCTCTCGAAACTCAAAAAATACGATGAATACTCCTACACGCACAACCTCAACGTGGCCATGTTTTCCATCCTGTTCGGTCAATACATCGGCCTGGGGCAGAACAACCTCATGGTCCTTGGTCTTTCCGGACTGTTTCACGATATCGGCAAGATCCTCATCCCGGAGCGGATACTGAAAAAGCCCCAGAAACTCACTGCGGCGGAGTATGCGGAAATAAAACGGCACCCGACCCATAGCCGGGACATGCTCCTCAGGCAGAAGAACATCCCGGCCGACGTAATCCGCACCGTCTACGAACACCACGAACAGTTCTCCGGAGGCGGCTACCCACAGGGGTTGCGGTACAATCAGATCGGCAGGGCGTCCTCGCTGATAAGCATCGTGGACACCTTCGACGCCTTGACCACCGACCGCTGCTACAGCAAGGCCTTGCACGCCCACAAGGCGCTCAGCATCATCTTCAACCTCCGAGGCAGTTCCTTCTCGCCCGTACTGGTGGACCGGTTCGTGAAATTCATCGGTGTCTACCCGGTGGGGTCCATCGTGGTGCTCAGCAACGGCAACAAAGGCGTTGTCATTGAGCAGAATCAAGACAACCTGCTGCTGCCGAAAATCCGGGTGATGCTGAACAAGGACAACCGCTACAGGAAACCCAAGGACATTGACCTCATCCGGGAGAACGCCTCCGCATCGCCGCTCACCATCGTGGGATGCATGAGTCATCAGGAATGCAGAATCCCTGTTTCAGAATTTGTACCGCAACTTAAAAATTCCCGGCAAATTTCCGCAAACTCCTGACAGACGATTTCCTCTCGCAGAGGTCAATACGTCCGCTATCTGAACACGGCCACAAGAAACGTGATCAGTACGTACGGAAGCGATTTTGCAAGTTTGGTGGCAAAGAATCTGTCGACTCGTGACGAACGCTTCGACGCGGCGCAGGCCGCCATGCTGAAGCAGACGTAAATTCCGGTGGAAACCAGCAGGACAGGCATGGCGACCGTAAAAAGCCAGGTCAACTCGCGCTGCATTCTTCTTCTCCTGTGCTATACGATTGCGCGACAGGAGGCTGTGTCCGTCCGGATGCAGCCGCCCATGGAAAGATGAGGACGGCTGCGGTCAAAAGGTTACGTCGGGCGACTGACCCTCGGCTGGCGACCGGCGCCTGCTCGCGCGGCATGCTTCCGGGAAGGACGGAGAGGCGCGATGCAGAAGGGGCCGGACCCGACGGTCCGACCCCACTCGTTTCATGTTGATTGAAGCCGGGATAGCATCAGCGGGGGAACCGCGGGCCATTGCCCTGCCGCGGGCCGCCCGAGGATGCGCCCCGGGTTCTTTCAGACTTTCTTTTCCCAGTTGCGCAGGGCCAGCCGGAACGCCGCGACAACATAGGTGTCGCAGTCCACGCAGTCTTCCGGATGTTCCGGAGGGGTGATGCTGCCACGCAGATCCTCTCCTGAAATTCCCCAGGCCGCGTCCACGTCCAGTCCCCGGGCCTTCGAGATGAGCGCGCCGAGCCACTGCCTGCTGTAGGGACACTCCACATTGCCCCCGATACCCGTCACGGTTCCGTCCTCCACCATGATCTGAATGTCTATGGGGCGCTTGCAGAACGTGCTGCCGTAGACAGCCTTGGCGGAGTATTTTTCCAGCGGATTGACCAGATGGTCATATTGCGTTGCATTGGTGGGCATACGATCTCCATTGGGCGAGCCGCAGCCGACCTGCATGGCAGGCCCCGGCCCAATCCCTATTTGAACGGACAACCGTGCGGATGGAAACGCCTGCCATCATGGACGAAGCGCCTCCGCAGCCTGTCCAGGTTTGCTACGACGCCTTTCCGTGCACGCCGAGAGCGATCAGGATGTCCCACATGGTGATCACGCCCACGAGCTTGTCGTTTTCGAACACGGGCATTCCCGCGACGTTCTTTTCGTCCATCAACTTCGCGGCTGCCTGGAGGTCGTCCGAGGGAGCAACCGAGAACAGGGCGGTGTTCATGATCGCGTCCACGCGCACCTGGGAAGGGTCGAGCCCGGGTGCGATGACCTTGGAGATCATGTCGCGCACCGTCACCGCTCCGTACGACCCGCCGGAACCGTTTTTATCCACCATGAGCCGACGCATGTTGTTTTCGGCCATGAGCCGCATGGCCTGAGCTGCGGTTGCGTCGCTCTTCACGTACATGATCCTGGTAGACATGGCATCCTTGACCTTCATCTTCTCCTCCGGTTGTAGAAGTGTCGTCCCGTGCAGCACGTGCTGAACCCGTCCTCCTCAATCGCAGGGGCTCGTCGAGCCGCCCCGCGACATACTGTCGTTTTCCCCTTCCAGCACAGCCCGTGCCAGTCGGGTGGATTTTCAAAATCCATGAATACCTATACTTACGGAATACGCTCCCAGACAAGTAGAATATTCAGGTGTCAGCTTTCTTTCCGGTATGGCAAGTATTCGCACTCCCGCATCGCGTCGCCGCACACTTACTTCACCCCGCGAAGGATATTCCCGCCCTGGTGCGATCATTTACAATGGCCACAGGTTGTTATAACCACCCCGATGCGCGGGCGGGTCGCCTTCATTTGCATGCGCCCACACGCGCAGCAGACTCTCTTTCCCGCCACGCCTGAAATTGAACTCTCGCGAACCAGCAGGAAGCGGCCGCATGCCCGAGTATCCATCCGTTCTCGGTGTTTTTTCCCACCGCAAGCAGATTTCCGTAGGCTCCGGCGTCACCAGGACCGGGCATCAGAAGCTGACCTACTGGTTCGTGCGTCAGATCAGCGACGACACGTTCGATATCCAGCCCCTGAACATCTACCATGTGCCGTCGGGCATGCGCGAATTCATCAAGAGCGACCTATTTCTCGCGGAATACACGCCTGATCCGAACTACTACAACGTGAACACCGTTCCGGCGCTTCGCTCGTTGTATGAAAAGATAACCAAGGGCGAGGAGCACCTCTCCGAAGGAAACCTGGACGCCGCCGAGAAGGAATTTCTCAAGGCGCTCATGATCGATGATCTGAACATAGAGGCCAATTACGGTCTCGGTACCGTGTACACCGAGAAGAACGACTTCGATAAACTGGCGAGAACCTTGAAAGTGCTGATGGGACAGGGCGACGCCTTCAGCACCGAACACAAGGAGAGGCTCAATTCCTTCGGCGTGCGCCTGAGAAGGAACGGCCACCTGGAGCAGGCCACCGCGTTCCTGGAAAAAGCCCACGAGGTGAATCCCCAGGATGACCACATCATGTTCAACCTGGCGCGCGTATACTTCGACAAGAAGGAATTTCAGAAATGCCGGGCGACCCTGACCCAGGCGCTCGAAGTGAATCCCGCATTCCCGGAGGCCAGAAAATTCCTGCGCTATTGCGACAAGGTGGATTCGGCGGCCTGACCTGCGCCCTGCCCGTCCGAAGCACTTCCGCATGCGCACCCCAAACCGCCTGTTGACCTTCGATTTCCTCTCGCTTTGCCTGATCATCTTCCTGACCTACTGCAACACCACGGTATTCTACAGCCTCGATGTGTACCTGGGCATGCTCGGCATCGACCGCCACTGGCGGGGCTTTCTCATCGGGAGTTCCGCCCTGGCCACCATCGCCTCGTTTCTGCTGTACAGCCCCTTCATGTCCACGCGTAACGCGACGCGTAACGCCTGCCTGGGCGCGATCACGCTCATGCTCTGCGGAGCCGGATACCTGGCCGCCCAAAGCGTCCCCGCCCTGCTGGCGGTTCGCGTCGCGACAGGCGTGGGGATATACCTGCTGAGCGCAGCCTGCATGACCCTTTTGGTGGACCGACTCCCGCCCGCCCGCAGCGGACAGGCCTTCGGCCTCTATTCCGTATCCATTCTGCTGCCGTATTCCATCGTTCCGGCCGCGTTTGACGGGTATTTCGGCCACACGGCCCTGAACCACGGATATTTCGCCATGTCGCTCTTTCTGGCCCCTGCCCTCGGGCTGATACTCCACATCGGAGCCACGCGGCGCGACGACACGCCACCTGATGCCCACGCCACCCCCGGCTACCGCGTCATGCTCGGCGGGATAGCCGATCCGCGCGTCGGCCTGCTGCTGCTCCTGACCACGTTGTACATCTCGGTTTTCGCCTCGGTTTTCTTCCTCGCGAAAGGCTTCTTCCAGGAGCGCTCCTTCCCGAACGTGGGCATGTTCTTCGCCCTACAAATGGCATGCATGATCGGGGTGCGGGTGCTGGCCAGCCGCGTGTTCGACCGCTTCCGCAAGACCCGGCTCATCGCACTGAGCTTCGCCCTGACCGCCGCCAGCTGCGCCATGATCGCCTTGGCCCGCGAGCAGTGGCAGGCGCTGGCCTCCGCCGTGGTCATGGGCGTCGGGATGGGGCTTGGCACCCCGGCCATGAACTCCCTGATGTTCCACATCTCGGAGCCGCGCTTCAAGGGCATGAACACCAATCTGATGACCATGGCTCAACAGCTGGGATACTTCCTCGGGCCTATGCTCGGCTCAGTGGCCGTCTCCAGCCTGGGCTACAGGGGTTTCCTGGCGCTGGACGTGGGGATTGGCTTCGCCGGGCTTGGACTGTGCGTCGCCTACGCCAGGCGCGGACTGGATCGACACGCGGGAGAGGAGGGAGCGACGGCGCGACAGACGGAGTGAGGCAGGTACCCGGCAAGCCCGCTTGACCAATCGGCGGGCAGACCGTACCGGGTGAAACACTACCGCTCAGGATCAGCGACGTCTGGCGAACGACGCGCAGCGCCTTGTCCAGCGAACCCCTCGTCATCGGCCCGTCTCGATTCCCCAGGCGAGTGGAGTCTTCAAGCACATGCACGCTTCACGACTCATACGAAACACCTCCCTGGCGGCACTTGTCGCAGCCGTGCTGGTCTTTTCCTTCTGGCACGCCTTCCCGTCCGTGCCCACGCAGTCCCAGGATTTCATGGGCGGAAGCGACACCGGGTACAGCATCTGGCTTTTCGGCTGGCTCCTGGACCATCTGGCCCGCCTGGACCTGGCGAACCTGTACCAGGGCAACATCTTCTACCCCCTGGAGCATACGGCAGCCTTTTCCTGCAACACACTCGTGCAGGCCGTGTCCATGCTTCCCCTGTATTTTCTCACGGGAGACGTCTCCCTCTGCTACAACACGGCCTGCTTCCTGACGTATCCTTTGTGTTTTCTGGGCATGTTCCTTCTGTGCAGGAGCGCGTCCGCCAGCTTCGCGGCGTCCCTGGCCGGGGCGGCCATCTACGCGTTCACCGAATACCGCCTTAACCTGATAGGCTATCTGCACCACCTCTCCATGGAGTGGATTCCCTTCTGCCTGCTATACCTGATGCGGTATTTCCAGGACGGCGGCAAACGCAACGCCTGGCTCTTCGCGCTCTTTTACGTCCTCAACGCCGGTTCCAGCGAACACTCGTTCATCTTCGGCAACTTCTTCCTGGCCGTGTTCCTGGCCGTATTCCTGTCCCGGAAGGACGTGGACGCCAGAGCGTTCCTGAAGACCTTCCTGATTCCCGGCCTGTGCGGCGCGGCCCTGACCGCCCTGGTCTATTATCCCTTCCTGCTCGCTTCCAAAAACAACGCCTTTGTCCGCCAGCTTTGGGAACAGGTCCTCTTCTCCGCTGACCTGACACACTATCTCGGGGCAAAGCACACCCTCCTGATGGGTTCAATCGCCCAGGGCTTCAGCGCAGTGGAGCGGGTTCTCTGGCCCACCTTCTCCGCCCTGGCCCTGGCGGCAGTTGCCCTTTTCACGGGCCGCGCCGCGCCAGACCGCCGCAACAGCGTGCTGTCCCCGCTGGTTTTCACGGTTGCGCTCACCGCTCTGATCTTCGCGGCCCATCTGGCCCGCCAGGGATTTACCTTCGACCGCTTCGAATTTCTCCACGCCGTGCGCGCCTCTGCCCTCAGTTGGCCCCACGCGGGCCTGATGGCCGCCGGTTTCGCGGGCGTCTGCGTGCTTCTCCACGCGGCTTTCCTGCGGGCGGTCCGGTCCCCCGGGGAATCCATGATCCAAAACGCTGCGCTCTTCATGCTCCTGGTCACGGTGCTGCTCACGTTTGGTCCGGTCATCCACGTGGCCGGTTGGGGCATCGGCTACAACCCGGTGAGCTTCGTCTTCTTCCATCTTGTGCCCGGCGGGGACGCCATCCGCACGCTGCCGCGCGCCTTCGCCTTCTCCTCGCTGTTTCTGGCGCTGCTCGCGTCCCTTGGCTTCACGCGGCTCCAGGCCATGGGCGGGCGCGGCGTCCTGGCCGCATGCGTCCTGGCCGCCTTGCTGCTGGCGGATATCCTCCCGGCCAAATCCTTCCACTTCAGGCGGGAGACGAGAACCTCGGAAACGCCTGAAGAATACCTGTTCCTGGCCGGACTTCCCGGCGCGCCCCCCATGCTGGAATTGCCCCTGGAGGACGGATCTCTGGCCACGGAACGTTCACGAACCCACGGTCTTCCTCTTTTCAACGGCTACGCCAGCTATTTCTGGGACGGCTACGCGAGTCTGGCAGAATCGCTCGGCCGTCGCGGCCTGGGAGGTTCCCTTGGCCTGATCCGCGACGTCGGCATCCAGGTCATCCTGGTGCGCGACGCTTCGGACCAGGATGCGCGCGAGGCACTGGCCGCCTACGGCTACCGCCTGATCGGCGAATTCCCCGGCGCGCGCGTGTACCGAAACGAGTCCGCGCGCCTCAACCGTCTTCAGGACCAGGACTTCGCTCTGGCCCGGCCCGCCCTCATCCGCTACTCCCACGGCAGGCTGGGGCTTATCCTGCACTTCGATTTCGCAGATGCCTGCCGGGTGAGCACGAGCGGGCAGAACGTGAAAATCGCCCTGGACTACCCCGACGGCAGCCGGGAAACCCGGCAGGTCCGCGTGGGACCGGGAATCTGGTGCGAGGACTTCGAGATCGACACCCTGGAGCGGCGGGTGTCTTTCAGCTCCCGAAACGGGGTGTTGCCTGAGCGCATCACCCTGAACGAACGGCACGTATTCAAGGTGGACGGACGAGAGGTGCAGGTGCGCGAGGCGGGAATGACCGGACGGATGAAGGACCTGACCCGGATTTCCGATGCCTTGATCCGCTATTACGCCAAGTACGACAGGTTTCCCTTGGGTGGAGTGGACGACCTTCAGGACCGGAAAGGACGCTTCAACCCCGACTGGATCCAGGGCCTTGTTCCGGAATTTCTTCCCGAGCTTCCTCGGGACCCCAGGCACTCGAACATGTTCTGGAAACAGTACACCTACATTTCCGATGGGTTGAACTTCAAGCTCATCGCCCGCAACCCCGAGGACTGCCACGAGGCCACGTTCCTCAATCCCGATATTGCGGACCCAGCAAATCCCTGCGCCTACGGCTTCTACCTGCCCGGCGCCGCCAACTGGTGAGCGGCAGGCAGACGCGGGCGAATGAGTGCCGCCTCGCCCGATCACACGAAATCGGCGTGTCCGAACTCCTCCAATTTTGGCAGCCCACCTGAACAAATGTATTTGCATTGACCGGAATGCCCGTGTATTCTCACCAGAAATAAACTTTTGTGATTTTTTGGAGCAAAATCTTGGGACAGGCCGACGAAATTGAAGACCAGCTCCTCTCACGGGTAGCCTGGCTCTATTTCAACGAAGACCTGACGCAGGCCGAGATCGGCGAGCGGCTGGGGATTACCCGTCTCAAGGTGAACAGGCTGCTGCAGTCCGGCAAGGAAAAGGGACTCATCCGTGTGGTCATCAACACTCCCTTCCGGGAGTGCGTGGACCTGGAGGGCAGGCTGGTGCGCGAATTCGGCCTGGCGCGCGCCATCGTGCTCCCCACGCCCGAAAAGAGCGGCGACAGCCTGTTCCAGACCATTGGCCGCCCCGCCGGGGAGTACGTCTCCACCACGCTGCAGGACGGGCAGTCCCTGGGCGTCGGCTGGGGCAAGACCATGCGCGCGGCCATCGCCGGAATCGTGGTCCGCAATTTCCGGGACCTCTCCATCACCTCGCTCTACGGGGGGGTGCCCAGAAGCCCGGTGAATCCTTTCGATTCCACCGCCATGTTCGCCCGGCAGCTCCAGGCCGAGGTCTGCAACCATCTCGCCGCCCCCATGTTCGTCTCCTCGCCCCAGGTGCGCGACACCATCGCCAGCCAGGAACTGTTCCGCACCTTCTACAAGGAAGCCCTCCAGGTGGACATGATCCTCACCGCGGTGGGCGACCTCTCCGCGCAGGCCACCAACATCGCGCTCGGGGCGGTCACGCTGGAACAGCGCGCGGAGCTGGCCAAGGTCGGCGCCGTGGGCGAATTTTTCGGCCGGTTCCTGGACGCCAACGGAGAAGTGGTGGACCACGTGGTCAACTCGTGCAGCATGTCGCCGGATTTCGAGGGGTTGTGCAAGGTCCCGCACATCGTCCTGGCCTCTGGGGGGCTGGCCAAGCTGCGCATCCTGCGCGCCGTGCTGGAACGCGGCTACGTGCACGTTTTCGTGACGGACATGACCACGGCGGAGAATCTGCTTCTGCAATGAACCGGGCGGAGGGAACTGCCGCATCTGCGACGTTCCTGGGTCTTGACGCCTTTTGACCGGTTGCTGGTCGCATGAATGCCCTGCGTCTCGAAAGGGCTTGCTGAATACCGGTAGGAGACGGTCGCCTCCAGGCGATCTGAACAGGTAACGTTACAAACGAGGAGGACTGTTCATGATCACACGTTTCGTCATGCTGACTTTGCTGGCCCTGTTGTTGTCTGTCTCCGCCGCTTTCGCGCAGACCGACTGCAAGAACCTCGGCGCGCTGGACAAGGCCTATTGCGACGAGAACAAGGACCTGGTCGCGGACGCCCCGAAGGCAGGCAAATGCCAGGACCCCGGCACGCTGGTCTTCACCTACACCCCCGTCGAGGACCCCGCCGTCTACAAGGATCTCTTCGGCGACTTCCAGGAATACCTTTCCAAGGCCACCGGCAAGAAGGTGGTGTACTACTCGGTGCAGTCCAACGCCGCCGAGGTGGAGGCCATGCGCTCCGGCCGCCTGCACATCGCCGGCTTCTCCACCGGCCCCACCTGCTTCGCGGTGAACCTGGCCGGGTACGTGCCCACCTCCGTGAAGGGCTACGAGGACAAGTTCCAGGGCTACAACCTGATCGTCATCGTCAAGAAGGACAGCCCCTACCAGAAGCTTGAGGACCTGAAGGGCAAGAAGCTGGCCCACACCTCGGCCTCCTCCAACTCCGGCAACCTGGCTCCCAGGGCGCTGTTCCCCAAGCTGGGCCTGGTTCCCGACAAGGACTACACCGTGGTCTACTCCGGCAAGCACGACCAGTCCGTCATGGGCGTGGCCCACGGCGACTACGACGCCGCAGCCGTGGCCTCCGACGTGTACGACCGCATGGTCCGGGCCGGACGCGTGGAAAAGGACTCCCTGCGGGTGATCTACCGCAGCGCCATGTTCCCCACCTCCTCCTTCGGCTACTGGAGCCAGCTCTGCCCCGAACTGGCCAAGAAGATCGTGGACGCCTTCAACTCCTACCGTTTCAACGACGCCATGAAGAAGGCCTTCGACGGCGCCGACCGCTTCTATCCCGTCACCTACGACAAGGATTGGGCGATCATCCGGGAGATCAACGATTCCCTGGGCATCGCCTACACCGAGGAAGGCATGAGGAAGGAAGAGGAAAAAGAAGCGGCCGCAAAAAAACAATAAGTACTCAATGAACAACACTCAGAATCATGAAGGGAACGGGGCCAGGCCCCGTTCCCTGACCGTGGCGAACCTGGAGAAGGCCTACAAGCGCGGCGTGCCCGTGCTCAAGGGAATATCCTTCCAGGTGGAAGGCGCAACCACCCTGGGAATCATCGGGCCGTCCGGGTCCGGCAAGAGTACGCTGCTGCGCTGCATCAACCGGCTCATCGAGCCGACCGGCGGCAGCATCAACGTGGGCGGCAAGGACATCGCCAGCCTCTCCGGCACCGCCCTGCGCCACGCGCGCAGGCACATCGGCATGGTGTTCCAGGAGTACAACCTGGTGGAGCGCCTCTCGGTGATCGAGAACGTGCTGTGCGGCAGGCTGGGCTACATCTCGCCCATGAAGGCCTGGCTCAGGAAGTATCCGCAGGCCGACATCGACCGCGCCTTCGAGCTGATCGACCACGTGGGGCTGGGCGAATTCTACAACCAGCGGGCCGACAGCCTCTCCGGCGGACAGCGCCAGCGCGTGGGCATCGCCAGGGCCGTCATGCAGGACCCTGACATCATCATGGCCGACGAGCCCACCAGCTCCCTGGACCCCAAGACCTCCGTGGAAATCATGGAACTCCTGGGCCTGTTCTCCAAGGAGCGCGCCATCCCGGTGCTCATCAACATCCACGACGTGGAGCTGGCCAAGCGTTTCTGCGACCGCCTGATCGGCATATCCCAGGGCTTGGTGGTCTTCGACGGACCGCCCAAGGACCTGACCGTCGCGCACCTCAAGGCCATCTACGGTGGCGAGGACTGGCTGGCATGACCGCCACCGCCGCCATACGCACGCCCTTCAAGCCCAACTGGTGGGTCCGGCTGGGGTGGCTGCTGCTCGCGGTCTATTGCTTTTACGCGCTGAGCGAGCTTCACATCACCTGGGAGCGCTTCGTGGTCGGCCTGGGCACGGGCGCGAAGTTCCTGTCCGAGCTGTTCCCGCCCGGCATGAAGCGGCTGGGCCTGCTGCTGGACAACCTCATCGAGACTGTCGAGATCGCAGTGATATCCTCGGCTTTCGGGATACTTCTCTCGCTGCCGCTGGGCTTCCTCGCCGCGCGCAACCTGATGCCCGGCTGGCTCACCTGGCCGTCTCGGGCCATCATCGCGCTCAGCCGGTCGTTCCATCCGGTGATCTTCGCCATCCTCTTCGTCAAGGCGGTGGGCTTCGGTCCCCTGGCTGGCATCCTGACCCTGGTGTTCGCTTCCATCGGGTTCGTGGGCAAGCTGTTCGCGGAGGCCATCGAGGAGATCTCCCTCAAGCCGGTGGAGGCCATGAAGGCAGCCGGAGCGCCCTTCATGAGCGTCATCACCTACGGCGTGCTGCCGCAGGTGTTCAACCGCTTCATCGGCTTTGCCACCTATCAGTTCGACTCCAACCTGCGAAACTCCACCATGATCGGCGTGGTGGGCGCGGGCGGCATCGGCGGGACCCTGTTCGCGGCGTTCCAGCGCTTCGATTACGATTTCCTCTGCACCATCCTGCTCTCCATCATCGCGCTCATCATGATCGGCGAGTATCTGGCGGTCAAAATAAAGGCGGTCTTCAATGACTGATCACAGACACTGGGAGCGCTTCACCAGAGCCCAGCGCCTGGCCCGTTTCGCCGTCTACCTGGGGGCGGTGGCCCTGCTGGCCGTTTCCATGAAGACGGTGGAGGTCATCCCGGACTTCCTGTTCGACGCGCCCAAGCAGGTGGTGGACCTCCTGAACCGCATGTGGCCCGTGGATTTCGGCGCGTACCACAAGCAGGGCATCCACAAGGCGCTCGTCGAGACGCTGAACATCTCCACCCTGGGGACCATCGTCGCGCTAATCATGGCCGTGCCCGTGGGCGTCATGGCGGCCAAGAACATCGTGCAGGTTCCGCTGCTCAACTGGATCGCCAAGTTCATTCTGGTGTCCTCGCGCACCGTGAACACCCTGGTCTGGGCCATCCTGTTCGTGGCCGTGTTCGGGCCGGGCGCGCTGGCCGGGACCATGGCCATCGCGTTCCGTTCCATCGGCTTTTGCGGCAAGCTCCTGGGCGAGGCCCTGGAGGAGATAAAACCCGGCCCCATCGAGGCCCTGAAAGCCGCCGGAGCACCCTGGACCAGCATCCTCATCAAGGGCTACTGGCCGCAGGTGGCCCCGGCCTTCTGGGGCATCTCGCTCTTCCGCTGGGACATCAACGTGCGCGAATCCGCGGTCATCGGTCTGGTGGGCGCGGGCGGCATCGGCGTCTCCCTGGAGGACGCGCTGAACATGTTCCGCTGGACCCAGGTGTCGCTGGTGCTGGTGTGCATCTTCGCCGTGGTGGTGCTGGCCGAGGTGTTCGTGACCAGAATCCGCCAGAAGCTGATCTAGAGAGTCCATGAAACCAATCGAAAACATGCAGGCGGACGTCCGGCGGGGCGTCCGCTACCTGCTGACGGACATCGACGACACCCTCACCAGCGAGGGGCGCCTTCCGGCCGAAGCCTACAAGGCCCTCGAGGACCTGCGGGCCGCAGGCCTCAAGGTGGTGCCCATTACCGGGCGTCCCGCCGGATGGTGCGACCACATCGCCCGCATGTGGCCCGTGGACGGCGTGGTGGGCGAGAACGGGGCCTTCTACTTCCGCTACGACGAGGGTGCGCGGCGCATGCACCGCCGCTACTTCAAGGACGCCTCCGAGCGCTCCCTCGATGCCGCGCGTCTGAAAGAACTCGAGCGCCGCATCCTGGCCGAGGTGCCGGGCGTGGCCGTGTCCGCAGACCAGGCCTACCGCGAGGCGGATCTGGCCATCGACTTCTGCGAGGACGTGCCCGCCCTGCCCATGGACGCGGCCCGGCGCGTGAAGGAACTCTTCGAGCAGGCCGGAGCCCGGGCCAAGATCAGCTCCATCCACGTGAACGGCTGGTTCGGCGAGTACGACAAACTCTCCATGACCCGGCTGTTCTTCCGCGAGGTGTTCGGCCAGGAGCTGGAGCAGATCAAGGCGTGCGTGGTCTTCGCCGGGGATTCCCCCAACGACGCCCCCATGTTCGCCTACTTCCCCAACTCCGTAGGCGTGGCCAACGTCATGGACTTCGGGTCCGAGCTCGAGGCAGCGCCCGCCTGGGTGACCAGGGCCAGGGGCGGCGAAGGGTTCGCGGAGCTTGCCGCCGCGCTGCTGGCACGCTGAGGCCCGTATTTCTCCCGCAATGCAGGGGCCGGCAGTCCCCCGCCTCTGCTTCCTGAACCACGAGGCCTGATTCCTCCGGGCGCTCCCTACAGGCAAGTCTGAACATCACAGCTCCGACTCCTGGCTTGGCCCGTGCGCTCGGGTATGGCAAGGCGGCTGTGCTCCTGCCCTGCGCCTTTTGGAATCCGCGAGAATCGCAGCCCGATGCCGCTCAATCCGCGCAGCACTGGTGTGTCTGGCACTGATTTCCCGAGCCTCCCTCCCTTTTCACTCTCCCTTCCAGGGAGCAAGAATGCCCTGCCCCTGGCCTCCGAAGTGCAGCGAAGCCTGATGCCCTCCGGCCCGCCGCGCGCGCCCGCCCTGGAAGTGGCCGGTTCCGTCGTTCCCAGCCAGTACGCGGGGGTCGTCCGCTCCGGCTGCCTCAGGAGTCGCATGGTCTCCCTCGCTTCCGGGTCTGCCACAACCAAAGATGGCATCCGCTCGCCTCCCGACCCAGATCAAATGTAATTTTGCAAATCTCTTTGTTCAAAAAAGTTGACATCGGCGCAATCAAAGCGCATCAACAAAACAACAATGTTCGCCAATTCGACCGATTCGTCGAACATTTGAAAAAAAGACAAAGCACATGCGTTGGCCATGGGAGTCGGGTTGATACGATGTCCTCCCGATTTTCTGCCGAGAAAGCGCGTCCCGCTGCTGGACGCACTCCCCTCCGGGCTCCCCGCGGGAACGGCCCGGATCATCTGGTGTGGCGTTCTCAAAACAGGTTCATACGGTTCATGAACCGAAACCATGAGAACCATGGATTTGTTTTTGATAAACATGTTCATGTTTTTCAAAACGCGACACCGGGACAGCCGGAGCACGTGCCACAAAGAGGTTTGAGATGAACAGGGAAGCACTGCGCGAGCGTATGAAATCATGCCCCGAATACGACATGCTGGTGATCGGCGGCGGAGCCACAGGCTGCGGCGTGGCCCTGGACGCCGCCACCAGGGGGATGGACGTGGCCCTGGTGGAGCGCGACGATTTCGCCCAGGGCACCAGCAGCAAGAGCACCAAGCTGGTCCACGGGGGCGTCCGGTATCTCGAGAAGGCCATCATGAAGTTCGACCGCGAGCAGTTCGACCTGGTGCGCGAAGGCCTGCGCGAGCGCGGCTACCTGCTCCGGAACGCCCCGCACCTGGCCCACCCCATCCGGCTGATGACTCCCGTGGCCACATGGTTCCAGGCCCTGTACATCTTCGCCGGGCTTATCCTCTACGACCTGCTGGCCGGACGGCTGGCGCTTGGGCGCAGCAGGCTGGTGAGCCGCCGGACCGCGAATAAACTTTTCCCGCAGCTGAACCTGGAGGGCTACGTGGCCGCCGTGATCTATTACGACGGCCAGTTCAACGACGCCCGCATGACCGTGTCCCTGGCCCGCACCGCCAATGCCCACGGGGCGGCCTGCCTGAACCACGTGGAGGTGCTGGAACTGGTCAAGATCGACGGGCGCGTCCGGGGGGCGCTGGTGCGCGACCGGCTCACCGGGGAGGAGTGGACCATCCGCGCCAAATGCGTGGTCAACGCCACAGGACCCTTCGCCGACGCGGTGCGCCGCATGGACGATCCCGGCGCCACGGACATGCTCAAGGTCAGCTCCGGCATCCATATCCTGCTGGACGCCCGGTTCACCCCCCAGGACATGTCGCTCATGATCCCAAGCACCGAGGACGGGCGCGTTTTGTTCATGATCCCCTGGATGGGGCATGTGCTGTTCGGCACCACGGACGAGCCCGCCCGGGTGGAGCGCGACCCCTCCCCTTCGGAACAGGACGTGGACTACCTGCTGCGCTACGCCTGCAAGTATCTGCGCCAGCCCGTCACCCGCAAGGACGTGCTGGCGGTGTGGAACGGACTTCGCCCGCTGGTGTTCGCCCCGTGCAAGGGGAGCACCCAGGAGCTGGCCCGCACCCACATCATCGACGTGAGCGCCACCGGCCTGGTGACCATCACCGGCGGCAAGTGGACCAGCTACCGCAGCATGTCCGAGGACGCCGTGGACGCGGCCTGCGCGGCTTCCGGCATCGGGCGCGGTCGTTCGAGCGCCACGCGCCACCTGCGCCTCATCGGCTCCAGAGGCTACGTGCCCCTGGGCTGGCAGGAGCTGGCGCGGCGGCACGGGCTGGATATCAAACAGGCCAAGTCCCTGCATGCGCTCTACGGCGACGAGGCGGGCAAGGTGCTGGCCATCGGCCGCACCCATGGACTCCTGGACCCCATACACCACGCGCACCCCTACATCGGCGCGGAGGTTGCCTTCGCCGTGCGCCAGGAGATGGCCGCCCACGTCTCGGACGTGCTGCTCAGGCGCCTGCCCCTGGGGCTTCTGAACATGGAGCACGCCAAGGAGGCCGCGCCGGAAGTTGCGCGCATCATGGCCCAGGAACTCGGCTGGGACGAGGCGCGCCGCGAAAAGGAGATCGGTGACGCCCGCGAACTGCTGGACGCCTGGTACCACGGAAGGGCCTCCGGCACTGCCGCGTCCCGCGTGCCCGAAAACCAGGCGCAGGAGTGCCCGTCGGCCCGCACCGCGCCCCTTCTGAAACAAGGCTACGCGTCCTGAGGGTGCGCGACTCCGAGGTGTTGTTGCGCCAAGGTTTCCAGAGTCGCCGTGGGGTGCCGCACCGTCCCAACTGAGTCCAGGCGGTACCTGGGGTTGCCAGGCCCGCGTTTCGCCCATGCCCTCCAGCCCCCAGCGAGGCGCAATGGATGCCCGAATGAAATTCCCCCAGAAAGAATGAAGGCCGCCTGAGTGCAGGCGGCCTTCGTTATTTGTGTGAGCGAACATCTCTCCTATTCTTCACCATGAGGGAAAAAGCTCATTTAAAACTGTCCATCATCATCCCCTTGCCTTCAAGAAGAATATATTTTCCGTCCGACATCATTTTTTCAATGCTCTTCTCGCCAGGATCACTGCCGTTCATGATCAGCTCAGCGGCCTTCAGCATCATGTCTGCACCGTGCAGCATCTTCAGGCTGCCCTTGTCCTTCGCACCGGACGACCGCATCATCCGATCGCCCTTGACCATCATCTTCTGGCCATCGATCATCGCCTGTTTGTCCTTCTTGGCCATCATATCCGAACCTTCGAGCATCAAATCAGCGCCCTTGTTCATTCCATCGTATTTCGCCTTGTTTTCGCTCATCTTCCTGGCGTCGGCCTTGGCCGAGTCGGAAAAAGGCATGTGACCGGCGGAACTCGCCGAATAGGCGGCCACCGGGGACGACAACAGGCACAAGACGAGAAAGGACAACACAAGGCCATTGCGAATCGTGAACATGGGAGTCTCCTGGTTAATTGCGTCTTTTCCGGAAGCTCAGGACTTCGGCATGAATCCCGGCCTGTTCCTGAATGTATACCGTTCGAAGATTTTTCCCGAGGCGTCGGGCGGATAGCTCGTGATGTCGAAGAGTTCCCAGCCATCTGTCACCTTGGAATTGAAGAGCCCCTGCGACTCCATCGCGTGCCGGGGAGTGTCCATCTCCACCACCACGCACGAGTACACCGGCACCCATTCCTGATGTTCTTCCATAATCCGCCCTCCTGTTCGGGTTCTTTTCAGGCCGCCACCTGATATCAGGGAGTTCCCGAAAAGGAAAAGCCTGGTTCAACACATGATCTGCACGCAGTTCCCGGGCCATGGGCGTTTCGGCAAATAGGGCGGCCTTGGGCTCAAAACGAACATCGGGCTGGACAAGGAGTTCCATTCTGTCCAGATTTGTCTAAGCTGTCGCACGCCTTTGGTGGAGGGAGTGCTCTTTCCCGCCCCACGGGGCGAACACGCCGCCACCACAAGGACCAAGGGGCCAATGACGCGAACCGAAACGGCCTTTTTCTGCACCGCGGGGACGCATCCCGCCCTTGACCCGCCCCAGAGGCTCTTTGGGGGCATTTCCACGACGTTGCCGCCAACGTCCTGCCTCGCGGGCCTGCTCCCCCGGACCGGCTCCCGCCGTGACGAACGAACTTATGGATGACGTCCTGAAACAATTCCATCCGCTCGTGGCCCGCTGGTTCACCCAACGCGTGGGCAAGCCGACCGGCATCCAGTCCCAGGCCTGGCGGGAAATCGCATCGGGCCGCCATCTGCTGGCCACTGCGCCTACCGGAAGCGGCAAAACCCTGGCCGCGTTTCTCTGGGCCGTAAACCAGCTGGCAACCGGCGCATGGCCGGGCGGAACCATGCGCGTGCTCTACATCTCACCGCTCAAGGCGCTCAACAACGACATCAGGCGAAACCTGCTCTCACCTCTTCAGGAACTGGAGGAGCATTTCGAAAAAGCGGGACACCTCTTCCCCCGCATCCGCGTCATGACCAGAAGCGGAGACACCCCAGCAAGCGAGCGGAGAATCCTCCAGAGACATCCCCCGGAGATATTCATAACCACACCCGAAAGCCTGAACATCATGCTCACCTCCCAAAGAGGCGATGCTCTGTTCAACGGCGTACGGTGCGTCATACTCGACGAGATACATGCCGTCGCGGGCTCCAAGCGGGGCACCCACCTCATCACCGCCGTGGAGCGGCTTACCCTGGCCTGCGGGGAATTCCAGCGCATAGCCCTTTCCGCCACGGTGCGGCCGCTTCAGGCCGTGGCGGACTTCATCGGCGGCTTCCAGCGCGCGGACACCCTTGGCCAGGCCGCATACCACAAACGGCCGGTCACGATCCTCCGCTCGGACGACGCCAAACGCTATTCCTTCACCATCGAATGCCCGCAAGAATCGGACGGCGACGAGGACGGGGAGTCGCTCTGGCGCAATCTCGCCGTGGAGCTGAAGGGAATCATCCGGAAAAACCGCTCGACGCTCATCTTCACCAAAAGCCGCAGGGTCGCGGAGAGGATCACCCGCCACATAAACGAGGGCGAGGATGAAATCATCGCCTACTCCCATCACGGCTCCATCGCCCGCGAGATACGCCTCGAGGTGGAGGAACGGATGAAAAAGGGCGAACTGAGGGCCATCGTGGCCACCAGTTCCCTGGAGTTGGGCATCGACATCGGCGAGCTTGACGAAGTGGTCCTCATCGAGACGCCCTTCAGCATCTCCTCGGCGCTCCAGCGCCTGGGCCGCGCCGGGCACGGCGTGGGCGAAACGAGCCGGGGAAGGCTCTATCCGACGCACGGGATGGATTACCTCAACGCCGCCGTCATGGCGCAATGCATGGGCGAGGCCGTCATCGAGCCCACCCTGCCGGTGGAATCCCCGCTGGATGTGCTCGCCCAGGTGCTCGTGTCCATGACCGCCGCCCACGCGTGGGACATGGACGCGCTCTACGCCTTTCTCAAGGGCTGTTACCCGTACCGCAATCTCTCGCGCGGGCAGTACGGGCTGGTGCTGGAAATGCTGGCGGGCCGCTACGCGCAGGCCCGCATGAAGGAGCTGGCCCCTCGCGTCTCGATGGACAGGATCGACAATACCGTCCAGGCCAAATCCGGCGCCGCCTATCTTGTCTACACCTCAGGGGGCATGATCCCGGACCGGGGCTATTACGATCTGCGGGTCAAGGATTCCCGCGCCAAAATCGGCGAGCTCGACGAGGAATTCGTCTGGGAGAGACGGATCGGCGACACCTTCACCCTGGGCACGCAGGTCTGGCGGATCGAGGCCATCACCCATGACGCGGTGGAGGTGGCCCCGCTCAGGACGAGCACAGGGATGGTTCCCTTCTGGCGGGCTGAAGTGCAGGACCGCGACTTCAGCTACGCCGAGAGGATCATGAGCTTTCTGCACGAGGCGGATGAAGGGCTCTCAGGTCCGGACGAGTTCCGGAAAAAGCTCGAAACCGCCCATGCCATGGCCCCGGAGCCGGCTCTTGCGCTGATGGAATTTCTTAAGCGTCAAAAGGAAGCCTGCGCCGACAAACTCCCCCACCGCAGACGGATCGTCATCGAGCATTACCAGGCAGGGACCGGCCAGGCACAGGGGCGCCAGACCATCGTGCACACCTTCTGGGGCGGACGCGTCAACCGTCCCTTTTCCATGGCCCTGGCCGCCGCGTGGGAGAAAGCGCACGGCGAAACGCTGGAAGTCCACACCGGCGACGAGAACATCCTCCTGGTGCTTCCCGACGGCGTGAAGGCCACCGGGATACTCCGCCTGGTCACCCCGGAGAACGTCGAGGAATTATTGCGCCAGCGCCTCGAATCCTCCGGATTCTTCGGAGCGAAGTTCCGGGAAAGCGCCGCGCGGGCGCTGCTGCTTCCCCGGCCGGGCTTCAACCGGAGATTCCCGCTCTGGCTGAACAGGCTGCGCGCCAAAAGGCTTCACGAAGCCGTGATGCGCTTCCCCGATTTCCCCATAGTCCTGGAATCATGGCGGGAATGTCTGCGGGACGCCTTCGATCTGCCGAACCTGAAGATGCTGCTGGACGAGCTCCAGGCCGGGCTGATCGAATGCGTCGAGGTGGAAAACGATGTTCCCTCCCCGTTCTGCGGCGGATTGATCTGGCAGCAGACCAACAAATACATGTACGAGGACGACACGCCGGAAAGCCGCGCCCCGTCGGGCGTGAGCCGCAAGCTCCTGGACGATGTGCTGTATTCGTCGCAGCTGCGGCCCCGGATCGCCAAGGGGCTTTCCGAGGATCTGGAAGAGCGGCTGCAGCGCCTCAAGCCCGGCTACGCGCCGGCCACGCACCTGGAGCTTCTGGATTGGCTCAAGGAGCGCCTCCTTATTCCCATGAATGAGTGGGAATTGCTTCTTTCCGCGTGCCGAAGGGACTCGCCGGACTTTCCGGCGACGATTCCCGAAGCGGTTTCCAGGAAGATCGTCCCGGTCACCGTGCAGGGGAGCACCGTCACCCACATGTGCGCCCTGGAAAACTTGGCGCTGCTGAAACGGCTTTTCCCCGTGGCCGGGGCGAACACCCCGGCACTCGGTCAGCCGCGCAGGACGGACGCCGCCGCTGGTGAAATGGACCAGGCCGGCTTCGTGGCCCAGTGGCTCTCCTACTACGGGCCGTTGGACAGGTCCGGCGTGGAGGAGGCGCTGGGAATTCACGGGGACGAAATGGACTCCCTGCTGGAGGGGCTTGTTCAAGAAGGCCGCGTCATCGTTGACGCGATCATGGAAGGAAGCGAAAGCCTGGAGGTCTGTTTCGCCGACAACCTGGGCCGCCTCCTCAGGATGGCCCGCCAGGCCAGACAGCCCGCGTTCCAGGCCTTGACCATCGATTATCTGCCACTTTTCGTCGCAGCGTACCAGGGGCTTGCCCGTCCGGGGGCGTCGATCGAGGACCTCCAGTCCAGGCTGGAAAAGCTCTTCGGCTACCCCGCGCCCGCCCATCTCTGGGAGGAGGAGATACTCCCGGCCCGCATGGAGAATTTCCAGCCCGCATGGCTGGACGCCCTCCTGAATTCCAGCCCCTTGCTGTGGTACGGCTCCGGCAGGCAGGCCGCGGCCTTTGCCCTGGAAACGGAAATGGACCTGTTCGCGTCCGCCCATGGGAAGGATATGGGCAAGGCCGCGGCCCTCTTTCCCGACGCCAGGGGCAAATACGATCTGTTCGACATCGCATCCCACGCATCCCTGGCCACCAAGGAGGCCACCGAACGCCTCTGGGAGCTGACCTGGAAATCAGCAGTGGCCAACGATTCCATGGAGACACTGCGCAAGGGCATACTGAACGGCTTCCAGGCTTCAGGACTCGACGGCGCAGGGCGCGGCGGGCGCGCTGCTTCGCGCTCGGCAATGAACCGCTGGGCCTCGACCCGTCCCATTCAGGGCAACTGGCGGATACTCGACTCTTGCGCGCGTGAATCGGACGGGATTGGCGGGCAGGAGCTTGCCAGGGAACGCGCCCGCGTGCTTTTCGACCGCTACGGCATACTGTTTCGAGAAGTGCTTGAAAACGAGGCGGAACCCTTGCGTTGGAGGAGGCTGTTTCCCATCCTGCGCCTCATGGAGCTGTCGGGCGAGATCCTGAGCGGCTATTTCTTCGAGGGGATCCCCGGCGTGCAGTTCATCACTCCCGAGGCGTTCCGTTACCTGCGCGACGGCCTGGACCAGGAGAGAATCTACTGGATGAACGCCAAGGACCCGGCCTCCCTGTGCGGGATCGGACTTGAAGGCCTCAAGGGGAAGCTGCCGCGCCGGGTCCCGTCCAATCATCTGGTTTTCATGGGAATGCGGGTCGTGATCGAGTCCATGAAGAACGGCAGGGAGCTGCGCATTCATGTACCGGCGGACCATCCCCGGCTGCACGAGTGCCTGGGAATGTTCAAGGTCTTTCTGACGAGGGGATTCAACCCGGAGAAAGTGATCGTGGTCGAAAAAATCAACGGGGTGACCGCAGGACGCAGCGACTACCTCGACGCACTGCGGGAGTTCGGTTTCATTTCCGGGTACAATGGACTCGAGCTGCGCAGGAGATATTAATCCTTCTCCAGTATCAACCGGCCCCTCCGTAAATATTCCCCCCGTTCCATTTCTCTCGATTGCCGTGCTCCCTTTTGATTGGCTGAGTGAGCACCTCGCCCATAAATACTCTGCATGGATAACTATCCGAATGCGTTTCTGTAGGTTCATGGTTCCTGAGATGGAGGCGGGAAGCCGACAGCCCGCAGCGAAGCAGAGCGTGTCGTGACGGCAGGCGACCTGGTCGTGCTTGCAGTCTTATTGCGTTAACCCATGGCAGTTTTTAAGCAATCAATCCGAAATCATTCCTACCCATCAATACCGATACGATGCATGCACACCTGAAACGAATGCATCGGTGACAAATAAATGTAAAAGCCGACATGCAACCATCGAAACAGCAACGTTCAAACCCCTGTGACCAAGCATCTTTGTACGCCAATTTGCGTCATGAACGATTGTCGTATTTCAACGCCATGAAACATTCCCAAAAAGAACCATCGCTTTGCAAATCACAACGAGCGTTTGGCGGCGACGGGCGAGCATAGACGGCGGCAGCTCAAATTCCATCTTGTCGTTGTGACGAAGCTGGCATAGAAACACGTCCCACAGGATTCCTCTCGGGAATACTTAGGATGTTGGAGTAGTTCTAATGGATGTTGACCAGGAATCCCGCAGACTTGAGGACCTCATGGACGAGGTCAAACGGACACGGCAGGGCAAGGAAGTTGTCAACGTCGAGGAAGAAAAGGTCAAAATCGTCCTCTTCCGTCTCGGTGGCAAAGCCTTCGCCTTCCCTGGCAGCGACATCAAGGAAATCCTTTCCGGCTGCGACATCCACAGCGTTCCCGCCCTTCCCGAATTCTTGCCGGGCCTTATCAACGTGCGCGGCGATATCGAGTCCGCCGTGGACATCGCCTGCTTTCTCGGATGCGACCGCCAATCCGGAGGCAAGGCCCTGATCGCCATGGTCGAGAAAGGCGATTTCCGTTCGGGAGTCATCATCGACGCCGTGGAGGATGTCACCGACATCCCTCAATCATGCATCCACCCTCCGCTTGCGACCCTGGATGGACCGGTGCGAGACCTCGTGGCCGGGGAAATCGCCTGGGAAGGCCGGACGGCCACCCTCCTGGACATCGAGAAACTGGCGGCGAAAGTCACGTTGTGATGGGCACGGACAGACAGGGAAGCCTTTTCCCCCTCAGCGTCCTGCTCTTTCGCGTGGGACGCGGCCATTACTGCGCGAGCGCGGACCAGGTGGCCTCCACCGCCGCCTACCGCCCCGGCGACCAGGACGGCGCATTGCTCTGGTTCCACCGGGAGATGGGATGCCGGGCGGTTCCCCCTCCTGTGGCTCCAGTGGTCGCCAGCCTGCGCGGCGGGTCCGGCGAGTGCCGGCGCATGGTCATTGGCGACCTGGAGGACCTCGTGGAGATATCCGCGGACGAGGTCCGCCTCCTGCCCCCGACCGTTGCGCCGTACGTCCTGCGCAAGGGATTGTGGGGCGTGTTGCCGCGCCAGGGGCGGCTGTACATGCTTGTGGATTTGAACCGGCTGGCAAGGCAATGCCCAGGGGACGCATCTCCCCCAGGAGCCAGCCAAGGAGCCCGAGAATGAAGGTGACGTTGCGCAGGAAGGTGTTGAGCCTGATCGCCTGCTCAGTTCTGATCACGGCGGCGCTGGTCATGATCGTTTCCGCACTGGACATCCTCCGCCACGGCGAGGACAGGGCGGAGGCCTACAAGGAGACGCTTCTGCGCGAGCGCAAGGAGCAGATCAAGGGCTATGTGGAGATGGCCGTGGAGTTGATCCGGAACCTTCCTCCCGAGGAAGCCGCCAAGATCGTCATGGACATGCGCTACGGCGACAAGGGCTTCGTCTTTCTCCATGATTACGACAACAACATCCTGGCTCATCCCAACCCGAAGCTGCTTCATACCAACGCCACGGAATACAACGATCAGCACGGCTACTACATATTCCGCGAGCTGACCAAAATCGCGGTGGAGCAGGGCGAGGGATACACCAAGTACATGTCCAAGCTCGAGGGCGTGGAAAATCGCCTGCCCAAGATCACCTTCTGCAAAAGCATCCCGGGCAAGCGGTGGGTCGTGTCCGCGGGCGTGTACGTGGACGACATCGACGACGCAGTGGACAAGGAACAGGCCACGATCCACAAGGAAGTGCTGGCCACCATCGCCTTTCAGTCCGGCATCGCCGTGGCCGCCATGCTGGTCCTGCTCCTTGCCGCGGCCTGGTTCGTGAAGCGCTACATCGCCGGACAGCTGGAAACCATCTCCGGCATCCTGAAAGGGTCCGACAACAACCTGACCATCGCCATCCCAGTGACCACCACGGACGAGGTGGGCGACCTGGCCGCATGGCTCAACCAGCTCATGGCCAACCTCAACCGGAGCATGCGGATGGTGGCCCAGGTCACGGGCTCCCTGCATGCCCACGCCGGGACCATCACCGGGGCCATCACCCAGCAGACCAGCTTCACGGCGCAGCTCTCCAGCTCCGTGGCGGAGATGACCTCCACCATGGAGGAGCTCTCCGCCTCCGCGGGTCAGATCGCCCAGCACAGCCAGGGCGTGGTGGAGCGGGCCGACCGGACCCTGCTGGACACCCAGCACGGCGCGAGCGAGGTGGAGAACCTGGCCGCCAAGATCAACGACATCAGCCAGGAAATGCAGACCAACCTCTCCGAGATCGTGGAGCTTGGGCGCAAGTCGAAAGACATCAACAAGATCATGGAGATCATCGGCGACATCGCCAACCAGACCAAGCTCATCGCCTTCAACGCGGCCCTGGAGGCGGCCAGCGCCGGGGAGGCGGGAAAACGCTTCGGCGTGGTCGCGGTGGAGATCCGCCGCCTGGCCGACAATGTGGTGGAATCAACCACGGAGATCGAAGGCAAGATCACCGAGATCCTGGATGCGGTGAACCGGCTGGTCATGTCCTCCGAGAAGACCTCCGCCATGATGCTGGCGGGCCAGGGGACCGCATCCCAGACCGTTTCCATGCTCATGAGCATGGTGGAGGCCATGGAGGAATCCACGGACACGGCCCGGCAGATATCGCTCTCCACCCAGCAGCAGCAGATCGCCAGCAGCCAGGTGCTCCTGGCCATCCGGGAGATCGACCAGGGGGCGCGCCAGTCCACGGAATCCGCCCGCGAGTCCAGCGTGGTGGCCGTAGAGCTGGCGGATCTCGCCGACAAGCTCAAGGCCCTGGTGACGACCTTCAAGACCGGCGAGGCGGACGAAGACCAGGCGCCCGCCGGCGACAAACCCGGAGAGTGACCATGCCCCGGAGGGAAGGCCCCATACGCGTGCTGGTGGTGGACGACAGCGAGTTCGTCCGCGAGGCGGTTTCCGCCGTCCTGTCCGCCGATCCGGAGCTGGCCGTGGCCGGTCACGCCGCCAACGGGCTCGAGGCCGTGGCCAAGGCGGCTTCCCTCAAGCCGGACATCATCACCATGGATATCGAGATGCCGGTCATGGACGGCCTCGCGGCCATCGAATCCATCATGGCCAACACCCCCGCGCCCATCCTGGTGCTGACCTCCCACACGGGGGTCAAGGTGGCCTTCGCGGCGGTGTCCAGGGGCGCTCTGGACGTGATGGAGAAGCCCGACCTGGACATGGAGAACGACGCCAAGCTCATCAAAAAGGTCAAGCTGCTCGCCCGGGTGGACATCGCCGCCTACCAGCAGGCCATGGGCATGGTCGCCGCCCCGTCCACCAGGGAGCCGCGCCCCTCGTCCCCGGCTGGAGGACGCCAGACCCCGTCCCCGGCAGGACTGCCCTCCCCCGCCCCAGCGGGGCAACCGGCACCGGGCGGCGGCACGGCCAAGCGGATAGTGGCCATCGCCGCTTCCACCGGCGGCCCCAAGGCGCTGGAGGAGGTTCTCTCCCCCCTTCCGGCGGACTTCCCCCTGCCGCTGGTCATCAGCCAGCACATAGCCGACGGCTTCACCAAGGGCATGGCCGAATGGCTCAACAGCGTGACGCCCATCACGGTGGCCGAGGCGCGCCACGGCGACATCCTCAAGCCAGGGCACGCCTATCTCAATCCATGCGAGCACTCCATGGGCCTCACCCCCCAGGGGATGGTGCTGCTGCGCCCCAGGGACCAGCGGTCCTTCTACCATCCCTCCTGCAACGACATGCTCGCGTCCGTGGCCGGTTCCTACGGGGCGGGCGCGGTGGGCGTCATCCTGACCGGAATGGGCGACGACGGCGTGGAAGGGATGAAGGCGATCAAGACGGCGGGAGGCGCCACCATCGCCCAGGACGAAAAGACGTCCATCATCTACGGCATGAACGGCCTGGCCGTGAAGCACGGGTACATCGACAAGGTGATGGCCCTGGCCGACATCCCCACCCAACTCCTGCGGCTGGCGGCCTATGGGCGCTGAATCCCGGGCGCATGAGGCGGGAATCGCCCGGGAGCTCGGCCCCTTCAAGGAACTTCTGCTGCGCGCCTGCGGCTTCGGTTTCGAGAACGAGCGCGAATCCGCGCTGATCGCCGGGCTGTGCCGCCGGATGGCCTCCACCAAAGCGAAGAGCGCCGGAGCCTATCTGGCCCTGGTTTCGGGCAATCCGGACGAGACGCGCCGCCTGGTTGAGCTTTTGACCGTCAATGAGACCTATTTCCTGCGCGAGCAGGACCACCTCCGCCTCGTCACCGGCCGGATCATCCCGGAGCTTTTGGCGCAGCGTCCCGGCGGAGCGGTCAGGCTGCTCAGCGCCGGGTGTTCCACGGGGGAGGAGCCCTTTTCCCTGGCCATCCTGCTGCGCGAGGAGCTGGGGCCGGAGTTTGCGCGCTTCTGCCACATAGCCGGGGTGGACATCGACGGCAGCGTCCTGGACGCCGCCCGGCAAGGCGTCTACGGCAAGGGGTCGTTCCGGGCCATGGATGCCGGCCTGGTCCGGCGGCATTTCTCCCCCTCGGCCGACGGCACCCGCCGGCTCGCGGACGAATTGCGCAGCGCCGTGCGCTTCGAGGCCGTGAGCCTGCTCGCCCCCGAGTATCCCCCCGTGATGCAAAACCAGGACGTGATCTTCTACCGCAACGTCTCCATCTACTTCCCCGCGAACGTCCAGAAGGACGTGTTCCGCCGGCTGGCCGGATGCCTGAACGACGGCGGGTATCTCCTGCTCGGGGCCGCCGAGACCCTGCCCCACGACATCGGGCTGCTGACCCTGGTGGAGCGCGACGGGCTTTTCCTCTACCGCAAGGTTCCGGGCGTCTCCCCCAAGGCCAGGTCTCGCCCGGGCGGTCCCCGCCCGGCCAGCGCCCCGCTCCCGTCCAAGGCGCCTGCCCCGGCGAAGCCGTATGCGGTCAAGGCGCCTCCCCGGCTTGCGCCAGGCAAGCGCCAGCCCGGCCCGCAGGCGGCCGCGGACGCCGACACGCTCTTCGAGGAGGCCCTGGCCCTGGCCCGCAGGCAGATGGCGGACGCCTCCCTGGCCGCCCTCGACCGTCTTCTGGCCGACGGCGTCAACTGCCTCAAGGCGCACGTCCTCAAAGGCAGCATCCTCATGAGCCTGGACCGGATCGAGGAAGCCCGGGCCGAGTGCCGGCTCGCCCTGGCCATCGACCCGCTCTGCCAGGAGGCCACGCTCATGCTGGGCATGGCCGCCCTGCATAAGGGCGACGGCCAGCAGGCGTTGCGGTACTTCCGCGAGACCATCTACCTGCACCCCGCATGCTGGCTGGCCCACTTCCATCTGGCCGAGATCATGTACTCGCTCGGGGAGTGGAAACGGGCCAAAGGTGCGTACGAGGCCTCCCAGAGATTGTTGGAGGGCCCGGCGGACACGCTTCCCCCCGGGTACTTCCCCCTGTCGTTCAACGCCGCCCAGTTCACGGCCGTGTGCAGGCATAAACTGGCCCTGTTGCGCCAGGCCGGGTGAGCGCATGGCCTTCGACAAGTCCAAGTTCCTGGCGCGATTCGTCGACGAGGCGCGCGAGCATTGCGCCAAGCTGTCCGAAGGGCTGTTGGCCCTGGAGAGCGGCCCCGGCGATGCGGAGGCCATGAACGCCATCTTCCGTTCGGCCCACACCATCAAGGGGTCGGCCAGGATGATGAAGCTCACCGGCATCAGCGAGCTGGCCCACAGCATGGAGGACGTGCTCGACGCGACCCGCAGCGGCAGGATCGCGTTGACCCGCCCCATGTCGGACCTGCTTTTCCAGGGCATCGACGCGCTTTCCGCCATGCTGGACCAGGTCCAGGCGGGAGACAAGCCGGACGCGCCCGCGCACTTGCGCCAGCAGCTGCTGGAAGCCGCCAAGGAGCGGCCCACGGCCGGGGAAGCGGACTCCCTCGAGCAGCAGACTGCCCCCGAGCCACCCGTGGAAGCCGCTCCCACGGCTGCGGAGCCTGCCCCGGAGGAGGTTCCTTCCCCTTCTGCGCAGCAGGCGTCAGGCCAGGCAGGCCCGGCGAGCCAGGTGAGCCAGGCGAGCCAAGTGAGCCAAGTGAGCCAGGCAGCAGGTCCGGCAAGCCAGGCGCAGTACCTTCGGGTCAACGCCGCCAAGCTCGACGAGCTCATCCGGTTGATGGGAGAGATCCTCTCGGAGCAAAGCCGCATCAAGCGGACCGCCCAGATGCTTCGATCCGTGGAGCGCCAGGCCAGGCAGCACGCCAGGCGCGCGGCCCGGCTGCCCGACCGGCCGGGCGACGCCCAGGATGCGCTCCGGCACGGCGCGGACGAGGCCGCCGCCCTCTCCGCGGCCCTGCGCCGGTGCGCGGCTTCCCTGAAGGACGGCGTCACCATGCAGGACCACCTCATGTCGGAGCTGCAGGACACATCGCTCAAGCTGCGCATGCTCCCCCTGGCCACGGTGTTCGACCCCCTGCGCAGAACGGTCAGGGACCTTTCCCGGGAGTACGGCAAGGCCGTGGAGTTCATCATCCAGGGCGGGGAAACCGAGCTCGACCGCAAGATCGCGGAACGCCTGGGCGATCCGCTCCTGCACCTGATCCGAAACGCCCTGGACCATGGCATGGAAACCCCCGAGGAGCGCGCCCGGACAGGCAAGCCCGGCAAGGGCGCACTCTCCCTGTCGGCGTTTTACGACAGAGGCGGCGTCACCATCGCCTTAAGCGACGACGGACGGGGGCTCGGCACCGAGAGAATACGCGAGAAGGCCCTGGCCAAGCGCCTTTTCGACGCAGAGACGCTCTCCCGCATGTCCAGGGCGGAAGTCCACCAGCTTATCTTCCTGCCGGGGTTCAGCACCAGCCCCATCATCACGGACATTTCCGGTCGGGGCGTGGGCATGGACGTGGTCCGCAACATCATAGCCGACGATCTCAAGGGCGCGATCATCCTGGACACCAAGGAAGGCCAGGGCACCACATTTCTGCTGCGCCTGCCGCTCACCCTGGCCATGATCCCCCTGTTCCTGGTGCGCGCGCGCCAGACCGTTTACGCCCTGCCGGCCACCGCCATCGTGGAGATGCTGGCCGTGGACCGTGAGGAGATCATCGAGATCGTGGGGAAAAGCGCCATACGCCTGCGGGAGCAGATCGTGCCGGTGGAAGACCTGGGGACGATATTGGGCCAGGCCGGCGAGGACGCTTCGAAGCAGGCCAAGGCCACCATCGTTGTGGTCCGGGACGGGGAGAACAAGCTCGGCCTGCTGGTGGACGAGATCGTGGGCAGCCAGGAAATGGTGGTCAAGCCCCTTCCCGGCCACCTGAAGAACCACAAGCTGGTGACCGGCGGCACCATCGGCGAGGGTGGCGTGATCGTCAACGTGCTGCATTTGCCCGAACTCATGCGCATGGCCCGCGACCAGGCCGGAGAGAGCCGCACGGCGACCCTCCCCAAGGGGGAGCACGGCGCGCGCATCCTGGTGGTGGACGACTCCGTCAACACCCGGGAGATCGAGAAAAGCATCCTGGAAGCGTACGGCTACACGGTGGCCACCGCCGGAGACGGCCAGGAGGCACTGGAGATGGCGCGCGGCGAGCGCTTCGATCTGGTGATCACCGACGTGGAGATGCCCAGGCTGGACGGCTTCTCGCTGACGGAACGGCTCCGGGCCGACCAGCGCTACGGAAACGTTCCGATCATCATCGTCACTTCCCTGGAAAAGGACGCGGACAAGCGGCGTGGCATCGCCATCGGGGCCGACGCCTACATCGTCAAACGGGCTTTCGACCAGTCCAACCTGCTGGATACGGTCAAAAGCCTCATCGGCTGAGTGAGTCTTGGCCGTCATGAACGAAACGTAAGGAGCTGACGGATGCACGACATCCCCATGCGAATAGTGGTGGTGGACGACGACATGTTCACAGCCGAGCTGACCGGCATGGCTCTGGAAGCCGCCGGATACGAGGTGGTCATTGCCGAAGGGGGCTTTGACGCTCTGGAGAAGATCTCGGAAAACGGGCCGGTCGGCGCGGTGGTCTCGGACATGAACATGCCCTTCATGAGCGGGGTGGAGCTTTTCGAAGAGCTCGGCAGGCAGCAATTTGCCGCTCCCTTCATCCTGCTTACCGGAGAGGACGCCCGGACGCTCACGGCCGCCCATCCGGGCATTGAGGCCGTTCTCCCCAAGGACGAGCGCTTCCAGGAAGCCCTTCCGGAACTCCTCGACGCACTTTTGGGCCGTTAAGGCCAACGGAGCAGTACCATGTCGTCATCGGCACCCTCCAAACTGCAAAAGCTGCGGGAAGCTTTCATAAAGCAGCTTCCCAACCAGCTCGCAGCCATCCGAATCCGCTTCGACGCCCTGGACAAGGACAATCCCTCGCCCAAGGACCTGGAGGACTTTCATCGCGCCGTCCACACCATCAAGGGGTCCAGCGCCGCCTTCGGACTCAAGGAGCTGAGCGCCACCGCCGAGGTGGGCGAACTCCTGGCCAAGGAGGCCGTGGCCGGGCGGGTCGACGCCATGCCGGAATGGCGCGAGATGATGGCGGCCCACCTGCACTCGATGAGCCAGGCCATCGAACGGGTGGATTGCGGCTGCGACATGGGCTTCGTGACCCTCGATGTGGCGGCAGCGGAGACAATCCATTCCGGAGCCGACCGCAAGGTGGTCTATCTCTGCGAGGACGACCCCCTCCAGCTCTCAAGCCTGGTGACGCAGATCGGCTGTTTCGGTTTCGAGGTCCACCCCTACGCGGACCTGGAGGGGTTTTACGCCGCCGTCCGCAAACGTGAGCCGGACGTCATCGTCATGGACATGGTCCACCCCGAGGACAGGAGCGGCGGCGCACAGGTCGTAAACCGGGTCCGGACGGAGCAGGGGCGCAAAACTCCCGTCGTGTACATTTCCTCGGAGAGCGGAATCGAGGCGAGGCTGGCCGCGGTCCGGGCCGGGTGCGACGCCTATTTCGTCAAACCCGTCGATCCCAACGCGCTCTCCACCGTCCTGCACTCCCTGACCGGCAACGAACAGCCCGATCCCTACCGGATCATGATCGTGGACGACGACGTGCACCTCTCCGGAATGTACGAGGCCGTTCTTCAGGAAGCGGGGATGGTCACCCTGGCCGTGAACGATCCCATGCTCGCCCTCGACCGCCTGGCCGGATACAAGCCGGACCTGATCCTCATGGACATGCACATGCCCCAGTGCAACGGCATGGAGCTGGCGGGCGTGATCCGCCAGATCACCGAGTACGACAGCATCCCCATCGTCTTTCTCTCCACCGAGAGCGACCAGGACGTGCACGTGGGCGCCAGGCGCATGGGCGGGGACGAATTCCTGCTCAAGTCGATCACCGGCCAGGCCCTGGTCTCCACCGTGGCCGCCCGGGCGCAACGCATGCGGCATTTGCGCTCCTACATGCTCCGGGACAGCCTGACCGGACTCTACAACCACAGCAGCACCAAAGACCAGCTCGAGACGGCCGTCTGCTGTGCCCAGCGCAATGGAGAGAACGCCTGCTTCGTCATGATCGACCTGGACCACTTCAAAAGCGTGAACGACCGCTACGGCCATTCCGCGGGCGACAGGGTGCTCGTGGCCCTGGCCAACCTCCTCAAGCAGCGGCTGCGCAAATCGGATGTCATCGGCCGCTACGGCGGGGAGGAATTTGCCGTCATCCTGCCCCGCACCGCCATGCCAGAGGCCGTGGCCCTGATGAATTCGCTGCGCGCCTGCTTCGAGTCGATCCAGTTTCCGATGGAGGGAGGTTTTTTCAACGTCTCCTTCAGTTGCGGCGTGGCCGCCCTGTCTTCCCACGATAGTGCGGAAAAGCTGTCCCTGGCGGCGGACCAGGCCCTGTACCGGGCCAAAAAAGAGGGCAGAAACCGCGTGGTCGCCGCCAACCGGTTCCTGACAGCGGCCCAGATCAGGGATTTGACCGTGCTGGTGGTGGAAGACGCCCATCCCATCCGGGCCATCCTGGTGAGCATGCTCGAGTCGGTGGGGTTCACGAAGATCATTCCCGCCACCCAGGGGCAGGAGGCGCTGGACATCCTGCACTCTCGAAAAATAGATTTGATCCTGGCCGACTGGCATATGCCGGTCATGAACGGGATGGAACTGCTCAGGGCGGTCCGCTCGGAGGACTCCCTGTGCCAGCTTCCCTTTGTGATGATCACGGGCGAGAGCGACAAGAACAGCGTGCAGGAGGCCATTCTGGCGGGTGTTTCCGAATACGTCCTGAAACCGGTGTTCTCCGAAGAGCTCTTCAAGAAGATCGTCCGCGCCCTGTTCAAGCAAGGCAACCAAGCCTAGCGGTGGTTCGATGCCGGAAAGGCCCTGGTCTGGCACAGATCCGCGGAGCGCGAGGTCTCGGAGAGCACCATCCCCCTGAAGGCATGGTTTCTGAAATGGGAAGGCTGGCGCTCAACTCCGGGGAACGGACGTATCCGCTGCCGTGTCCGGAGCCAGGAAAAAACATGCTCGCTTTCCTGATCCAGGCCAAACGGTTGTCCAAACGCGAAAAGGGGCCAAACCGACAGGCTTGGCCCCTTTCGATGCATTCTGGCGCGCCAGGGAGGACTCGAACCCCCGACCGTCTGCTTAGAAGGCAGATTTTGTCAAACCGCACACGAGCGCACCTTGCCACAGGTCACAGAAAAATCAATCGGTTGATACGACACGAGAGGCGTGTTAGCCACACCAGACCACGAGGAAACCAGGACTGAGGTGGCAAATAGGTGGCAAAATTCCAGCCCGTAAAAAAGTATGTCGGCGTGGTCTATTACGAGTCATCCGAGCGCAAGCACCTGGGGAAACCGGATCGCTGTTTTTACGCCGTGTTCAAGGCCCATGGTCGCAAGGTGCGCGTTAAGGTGGGCTGGCTGTCCGAGGGGTTCACGGCGGAGCTGGCATCGCAGACCCGGGCAGAATTGATGCGCGACCTGCGCATGGGCAAAGACTTGGCCAAGAAGGACCCCGCGCTGGGTGAGGTGTGGACGGAGTATTACGCGTGGCTCCAGGCCAACCGCAAGCGTCCCGACAATCAGCGCTGGATGTACGAGAAATATGTGGAGCCTGCGCTTGGGCACAAGCCCCTGTCCGCAATCGCCCCGCTTGACCTGGAGCGCCTGCGCAGGTCGATGCAAAAGGCCGACCTCTCCCCCCAGACGATCAGCCACGCGCTTGCCCTGGTGCGCACGATATTCAACCGTGCGACGGCCTGGGGCATGTGGCAGGGAGGGAATCCGGCGAAGCAGATTACATTCCCGAAGCTGGACAACAGGCGGGAACGGTTCCTGTCTGTAGATGAGGCGAGGTCGCTGCTAGGTGTGCTGGCAGAAAGAAGCCAGGATGTTCACGATATGTCGGTGTTGTCTCTGCACTGCGGATTGCGTCTCAGCGAGATTTGCCGCCTGCGATGGGAGGATGTGGACCTGTCACGTATGACCGCGATTATCTGGGTGACGGACAAGGCCGGAAAAGGGCTCACGCGGACGGCGTACCTGACACCAGAGGTGGCGGCCATGTTCGAGTCCAGAGGGCCAGGCCAGGGCCTCGTGTTTGCCTCCAGGTCGGGACGCGTGATCGCAGACCTGAGCAAAACATTCTCCCGCGTGGTTGACTCGCTCGGATTCAACCGTGGCGTTGAGGACCGCAGACAGAGGGTCACGTTTCACACCCTGCGCCACACGTTCGCGTCGTGGCTGGTCATCTCCGGCACGCCCATCTACACGCTCAAGGGGCTTCTGGGGCATAAGACCCTGGCGATGTCCGAGCGATACGCCAAGCTGAGCCCTGACCATGAGCGGGAGGCCATCAGCCGATTGCCTGATCTGGGTGGTCCACCGTCCGCACCATGTGGCGCTCAAGAAACTTGACCAGCGAGGCGTGCGGATAGACGATCTTCTTGGTAGCGATGCGGGAATACCCCGGCCCGATGCCCTGCTTTCTCCAGTCCTCGAGGAGGCGCACGGACACGCCGAGCTGCTCCGCCGCCTCTTCCGGCTTGTACGCTATCTTGTTCATCCCATGATTCCTTTTTCTATTATCAGCACTACCGCGCCGCAGGCCAGGAACAGCCAATCGGGGAGGGTCATCCTGTCAGTCAAGTCGGCCATCGCCTACGCCGCCTCCATCCAGCGCGTGGGGGCCTTGGGCCAGGGGTACCGCATGGCTAACCCACCTCGCCAGTTGGCGCGTCCAGGGCCGCGAGGGCTGCTGTAACCGCGCCTGCTGCCTGTTCACCCTCCCGATATGTGCTCATGGGGTCCGAGAGGACGGCAGCGGCCTTCTGTGCCGCCTCCCGCAGCGCCTCCCACTTGGCGCAGTCGGCGGGCGTGGGGATGGCGCGGGCGTTCCATGCTGCTTCGTGCATGGTCAGAACGTGCAAGGGGCAGTTGCTTGATACGCACCTGACATACCCTTGCTCATCCCTGTATGGCTCCTCCGTGCACCACGGACACGGCAACAGTTCAGCTTGCATCCCCGGCCTCCTTTGCTGCCGCGAGGGCGGCGCGGGCTATCTTTGCGTAGGGGCCGCAGTGAGTTTCATGGCCGGGCTCAGGTCCGAACGAGTCGCGGGAATCAATTGCCTCCAGCGCCTCCACCAGAAGCCGGTTGCGCTCGTTGGCGGCGTCGATCAGCACCTTGAACCCCGCTACAACACGTTCGCTCCCCCCCAACTTGTCTCTCAAGTCAGCTATCTCCAGCGCCTCCAGCGCCTTATTGCGCTCGTTGGCAGTAGCGAGGTCAGCCATGATATCTTTGTTCACACCCAGGAACGCACTGATTGCCACAGCTAAAGGTGTTATGAGGCTAGGTCCCTTTGTGTCTTCATTGAGGTTAACCCCAAGACCTTCGAGGGCAGATAGAACCTCGGCGTCTAGATTGTGCACAGAACCCAAAAGCGCATCTCTCTCCCGCTCGGCCTCGTCCAGCTTGGCGCGCAGGGTCAACACCTCTTCCGCCAGTGCGTCCGGCGTATCGCAGCCGACGTAGACGATGCCCGCCGTGTCCGCCGCTATCTGCATTCTGGTTTCATCGTCCCAGAGTTCGGCTGCGGTGTAGTGATCCAGTAACCACTGGATGTCGGCTGGGGCGTGGCGGTGAAACTCGTTCACTGCTTTAAGGTCAAGGGGTTGCTCGGGCGCTACGGGGCCTGACGCCTCCAGCCTGCCCCGTATCTCCGCTATGCGTGCGTCATCCATTGTTCTGTCTCCTTCGTTTTGGCGTAGTCGGTGCGCCACGCTGCGAACTCGCAGTCATTGTTGTGCGGGTATTGATTGGACAGCTTACAACACGGGCAGGTCAGCCACCGAGATTCGTCCCTGTCTATCTCCACTGCCTCCATGATCTCGCCAGCCCTCTCCAGCAGCCTTTGCCGCACCCGCACGATCCCCGGCAACTCGCCCATCATAGGCTTGTCGCCCACACCCAGGGCTGCGCGGATGTCGGCTATGGCGGCGAGTGCGGTAATCTCGCTGTTCGTCGCGTCGTGGGTCATGACTGGCCCTCCAAGCGCTTGAACTCGACCACCCACACCCAGGGGTTTTCTGCCCATGTGAAGCCGGGCGTGGCGAGGGAGTCCCAGAGACTGCGGAAATCATCGTGCACATCATTGGCGTGGGCGTAGCTGCCAGTCCCTGGGTTGAGGCAGGTCCATCGCCGCTCTATGCCCTCTGCTTCGGCATCATCGTCGCTGATCTCTTGCAGCCGCTCCACGCGCACGCCTGTGATCTCCAGGAGGATGCGGCAGGCCCAGCGGGGCATGTGGATGGAGGGTTTGCAGGCCGTGGTGAGTCTTTCATTCCTCATGTCGTACCATTCGACAGGGGCCTCGGAGGCGGGGTATAGCACATTGTACCCGTGCCCCGTTTCATAGTCGGCGTTCCCACATGCGACCGCATCTTTCGACCATAGAGGCTGGAACGCTTCACGCACCCACAGGCGGTCGCCAGCCTGACCGCAAGGACATAGTGCATTACGCCAGAGCCCATTGACCTGGATCATTGGCGTGCCGGTGTCGTCGATGTCGTGAACATGCTTGAGGTTCACCACCCGCCGCGTCTGCGTCTTCCTGCCGTCCAGGATGGCGCGCACCATGGGGCCGGAGAAGAGGATAGGGCGCTCGGTCATGTTGTCTCCTTGGTCCTTCGCTCATCCGCGCCCGCCTCAGAACGAGACGGGCAGGGGGAGGGAAGGGGCTATGCGGGTGAGACTTCTGTTCCCGGAGCGTGCCCCAGTTCCATGGAAACGACCTCGCACCCGAACATCCTGTGCTCGATGGCGCGCTCGATCTCTTCCAACTCGAATCGTTCCAGATAAATGAGCTTGGCCTCTTTCTCGTCCTTGGCGCAAACCGTGTCTTCTTCGCCATGGATTTCGACGGTCAGTTTTAGCACAGGGCAGATTTTGAATTCAGGCATTCTCATTCCCCCTACGCCCGCGCCTGCGCGTCGTTCCCGGCCTGTCCCAGCGGGAGCGCCTGATATAGTTCATCCGACTTGAGCAGGTTTCCCTTCTTGTCGTGGTACAGCCTGCCGCCCGACACAAACGGCGGGGTATCCTCCTTGACCTCGACCGAGTACGACGCGCCCTGGTTGTCCGAGGGCTTGGCGTCGTAGCCGACCTTGAACACCAGCTTGACCGCGCCCTTATACTTGGGTTCGTCGCGGTTGAAGGCGTCCACCATCAGGGTCTTGGCCTTGTCGTGGAAGTCTCGCACCGGGCGGCCATGGTCCAGGTTGACGAGGAAAATGATATCGTCCATGGTGGCCCGGTACTCCGGATCGCTGGTGATCGCTGCCAGCGGACCCAGCACGGTATCCATCTCTTCCTGCTTCAGAGCGAGTAATGCGCGGTAGCGGTCGGCTTCAGCGCGCGCCTTCAGGCAGATTTCCCAGAGCGCGACCTCGCGGGCATAGGGGAACACCCAGGATTCACGGTCGAGGATGAACTCGTCCCGGAAGTACAGGGAGACGGCGGGGGCGGGCTCGGTGACGACCTGGACGGTGACGCGGCTTCCATTCACCTCCATGGTGATCGCATCCTTGAGCGTTTCTCCCAGGCTCTCGTCCAGCTCGTGACAGGCATCGCACTGAACGAAGCCATCCTCGTCGAAGTGCCGGGCGACCTCGCCGCAGCCGCACAGGTTCACCCCGGCCACGTCGCGCCCGTACTTGGTCAGCTTCAGGCAGTTCTTGGGCGTCCAGACCTCGGGCTTGCCCCAGCCCTTCCGGCTGGCGTATTCTTTGACCTGGTCCAGCACGCCAAGCGCCTTCAGCTTCGCCACGGTGTCCGCGCGCAGCGCCTCGCGTTCCTCCGCCGTGGTCCTGTTCCTGGCGGCCTTTCCGCCGTCCATCACCGTGAGCTTTGCTGCCGTGTTCATGCGGCCTCCTTTTTGATTGCGCCGCCGCAAACAGGGCAGCACGGGTTTTGCGTGAATTGCGAACGCTTCTCCATGCGCTCGCGCCAGTCCGGGCCGAGGTAGCGGGAACGGTCCTCGTCGGTTGCCCCCATCGCTTCCAGGATGTGGTACATGCGCAGCCAACCGTCCGAGCCGAGCCAGGACTTGAACGCGGCGGGGGCGTCGAAGGGAATCATCAACTCCTGGCCTCGCCAGTAGGGGATACGCCGTGCGTCGGTTTGCTCGAGGGCGTCCCAGCACGCCTGGACCATGGCGACAGCCTCATCGCGGGACAGATCGCAGAACGCCTTGCCCATGATGCCGAGTTCGTTAAAGCGGGTGGCGAGGGCGGGGAGGTTCATGCGGCTTTCCCCATCGCTGAACGCTGCGCCAGGGCAACAAGCCATTTCGCCAGCTCTATCGGGGTGTGCTCTCGTTCAGCCTTCGTAATGTGGGGGCGCGAGCCAACTCTTTTTCGAGACTGCACCACGTGGCTTGGTTCACCCAGAACGAGAGGATAGGCAGGCAACTCCTGGGGTCCGATGCCAACAATGTAGAGCCAAGTTTTTTTCTCTGCCCGGTGACCGAACCAGTATTGATAGATGGGCTTTGTCCATCCTCCGAACGTGTCCATGTCATTCCCCGGGAGCGGGAGGCCCATTGTCGGCCATAAGGTGGATAAGGCTGGATGCTCGAGCACCCCCCCCCACTTTCGGACCTGCTCCACAGCCCATATGGCGAGGTCCTTCTCGTCCGGCCTGGGGTTGGCAAAGTGACGCAACCTTCCCCACGCTCTGCACGGTGGGTGGGTCACGACGGGACACCCTCCGGGCCACCGACGTGCATCGCGTTCGATGTCCCAAACGTCGCACCCGGGAAGCGTTTTGTAGATGCTATCGGCGCGGGCAAAGAGGACGGCAACGAGGCCCATCATGCGGCCACCCCCAGGGCTTGTTCGATCAGCGCGCGCTGTACCTGGAATTCGAAGTGGCAGGCGGCGCTGTATTTGGTGAAGTTTGACGCGCCCAGCAGATCCTGCTCGATGGTGTAGCCGAACCGGGCCAGCATCTCGATCTGCTTGATGGTGGCGGGCTCATCCAGCCAACGCTTGGTCTTCTTCGCCGCGCCGTCCGTCTCGTGCATGCGCAGGAAATCATCCGCCGCCGCCATGGCCTGGATGCGTTCGGAACTGGCGATGCGGTGCAGGCGGCGTTCGGCCTTGGTCTTGCCCAGGGCGTGCCACGTGTCTCCGTCCGGGCTGAAGATCCCGGCCCAGGCATCGAATCCCTTGGCGATCATGGCCCGGCCCGATCCGAACAGGTCCACGTAGCGGAACGGGCTGGCCTCCAGGATCTCCATCTCGGTCAGTTCCACCTGCGTGATGGTCACGTCGTCGCGCGCGTCCTTGCGCTCGAACTGAAAGCCGCACAGGGGGCAGGTCTTTACGTTCGCCGGGAGCTCAGCGCCGCAGCCCTTGCGCCCCTGGGAGTCCGGCACGCGGTAGGTCTCGCTGGATTCCTCCGGGCACATCTTCGTAACGGCTTCGCCGGGCTCGCGCTCTTCCTTCTCCTTGAGCATGGCCTCCATGTTCAAGTCGCCATGCGTGAGCAGGCTGGTCCCGAAGTCCAGGATGACGCAGTCCTTCTTGATCATCCCCGGATGCTCTTCCGGGTTGACCGTGCGCAGGCCACGGCCCGCCATCTGGATCAGCGCGCCCTTCTCGGAACAGCGGCGCAGCAGGATCACGCAGCTCGTGGGCGGATGGTCGAATCCCTCGGTCAGCACCATGCAGTTGGTGAGCACCTGGATTTCGCCGCGCGCGAACCTGCGCAGGATGGCCTGGCGCTGTGCGTCCGGCAGGCCGCCGTGGACGCACTCTGAGCTGATACCGGCCATACGAAACGCGTTGGCCACGTCCATGGCGTGGTGCACCGTGGACGCGAAAACGACCGTGCAGCGGTTCCCGGCCAACTCGCGCCAGTGCCGGACCACTTCTTCGTTTATGGCCACGGTGTTGAGGATGCTTTCGACCTCGGACTGCTCTGCCCAGTCGGACCCGGGCGAGAGTTGGCGCAGGCGCTCCTGCGTGCCGCCCACGTCCAGGACGTAGGCTTTCGGAGGGACGAGGAAGCCAAGCTGGATGAGCTCGCGCAGCGTGACCTGGTCGCAGACGTTGTCGAACACCGTGCGCAGGCTCTTCTTGTCCCCGCGCTCCGGCGTGGCGGTGAATCCGGCCACCAGGCAGTTGGGGTTCTTGGCCAGTACCGCATCCACGATCTTGCGCCAGGTCGGAGCCGCGGCGTGGTGGGCTTCGTCCAGGAACAGCACGTCGAACTCGCTAATGTCGCCCAGGTTGCGCGTCAGCGTCTGGGCCATGGCGAACACGGCGTCACCGCGCATGCTCTTGGCCTCGGCGGTGTAGAGGCTCACGCGCGCCTTGGGATTTATCAGGCGGTACTTGCCCAGGTTCTGCGTCACGAGCTCTTGGCGGTGCTGCAGGAACAGGTGGCGACCATGCCCGGCCTCGCGCAGCTCGTGGGCCAGGAAGCCCATCATGCAGGTCTTGCCCGCTCCGGTCGGAGCCACGGCCAGGGTGTTGCCTTTCGCTTTCAGGGCGTCCTTGGCGCGGCCTACCAGCCTGTTCTGAAACGGTCTCGGGATCATGGTTTTGCCTTTCATGTGGTTGTCGCTTCCGAAATCAGGGCGCAAAAGTCCCCGCCTTCGGGCATGGCCTGGACGTTTTCCGGGCCATGCGTTGCTGTTTTCGCCCCTCGGGCTCGGGCCTGAGGGGCTCAGCTAAAAGGGGACGTCGTCCATGCCGGAGGCCTCGGACGGAAACGCTGGGCCAAGGTCATTACGGGCCCATGCCGGGCTGGGGGTTCCATTGCCCTGGGGAGGCTGCTGGTACGGATGCTGGTACGGATGCTGCGCGGGGGGCGCGTACTGCTGTTGCACAGGCGGGGCCTGATGGGATGCAGGAGCCTGGAAGGTGGCCGCGCCGGGTGCGGTCAGGTTGCCCTGGCGAGGTGCGGCAGGGGCAGCGGGCGCTGCGTTGGGGGCCTGCGTGCCGGGAGCGGCCCAGGACGGGCTGGGTCCGCCTGCGGCCTGGGGGATTTCGGGGACGGGCTTATCGCTGATGAACTCGCCGCCCTGCATCACGGTCGCGTAAAACTCGTGGTCCGGGGTGATGATCCGCTTGATGTTGTTGTTGACGTATCTGTCTCCGTCCATCGGCTTTTCAACCCCGATTTTTACGCCGAACATGAGGCCCTGAAGCACGTCAAGAGATTGAAGCTTTCGGGCTTCAACTGCTGCCGGAGAGGCGTCATCCGGCCTGAACCCTCTTGTGGCCTCCATTATGGCGCGAAGCATGCGCTTCGTGATGTCCACGGCCTTCTTTTGGCCATCGGTGGAGATGGTCCCCAGAAGGTTCATGTTATTCCACATCTTCCTGCCCGTGTAAGTTCCAGAAACTACCTCGAACTCACAGTCGAGGTATTCCATCCCGGAACTGGCCCTTGTCAGCAGGGCATGCGATCCTTGCGCCTTCCCGGCCTTGGGCGTGCGCAGATTGAGCCTGACCAACACGATGGATTCAGGGGGTATCGCTCCCCTGGCTTCGGTTTGCCCTTCCGCTTCGTTGAGATCGAGCATCGTTGTCTCCCGCCTATGCGGCGTCTGGGGTTGTGGTTGCGTTCTGGGCCAGGGCCTGGGGCAGCGCATAGCGCCCGCTGGTGGCCGCGTGCAGGGCCTGATGGAAAGCGGTCCAGTTCTTGTCCTGGCCGATGTAGATTTCATGGGGCAGGGACCAGCGGTTCTTGGCCATGTAGGCCGGGCGCTCGTCGGTGTAGAGGACGCGCTCGCCGCTGCCGATGGCCCGGAATTTGTCTTCGCCCTTTGCGCCGCCGTCCTTGGTCTTCTTCATCTGGCGGCGGTAGTTGGCGAACAGCACCATGTCGGTCCACTCCTGCCAAAGCGCCCAGGCGCGCTTGTGCAGCTTGATCTGGAAACGATCATAGGGGTCGCCGTCGGGCGGCTCGTGGCGCTTGACCTCGGCGTGGGCGATCAGAACGATGCCCATGCCGCGCCCAAGGCGCAGCGCATCGAGCCAGCCCATAATGTTGCGCCAGGGGCCGTCCGCTTCGACGTAGCCCTTGCCGTATCCCACCTGTTCGATGGAGGTGATATCCTTGCCGGTGTCCTGCCTGATCAGCGCGCACGTGTGGTCCCAGACAAGCGGCTCCATCCAGTCCAGGGAGTCGATCACGAGGGTCTTGTATTCGTGCGGCTGCTCGTGCAGGGCGGCGAACGCTGCGCAAAGCTGGTCATACGTCTTGAAAATGTCCGGGAAGGTCGGCACGTCGATGGCCATGGCGCCATCTTCGGTGCGCAGGAGGATCGGAGCTTCAAACGTGCAGCCCAGCGATGTCTTGCCCAGGCCCTGGACGCCGTATATCAGCGTGCGCTGCGGCTTCCACACGGCGGATGCGCTGGTGATGGTGGATAGATCTAACATGGTCTAAGCCTCCTTGATCTGGCCGTCTTCGATGATCACGGAGCACTCGTCGCCCTCGCCTACGCGCTCGATCCAGACCTGCGCGCCGTTCTCGGCGGCCATGGACGCGATCACGGCCAGGCTGTTGTGGTCGAGAAGCGATCCGTCGCGGATGAGCACGACCTTCAACTGCGGATTCATGGCGAGGCCCATGGAGACGCTGACGCGGATCTTCTCGGCGTCCGAGGCTTGCGCGAAGGGGATGCCGTTCAGCAGAACGCCGTCCTCGTTGAAGCTCATGCCGGGCACGGGAAACTTGGCGGCGGTCAGCTGTGCGTTCTTCTGTGCGTCGATGTTCTCGATCTGCGCAGTGAGCTTCGCGGCCTTGGCCTGCATGGCCTGGGCCTTGGCTGACAACTCCCGGCGCTGCGCGTTGGCGGCCACCTTGCCGTTGAGGGCCTGGATGTCGTCCAACTGCGCCAGGATGGAGGCTTCGTCTTCCTTGACGATGGACTGGAGCGCGGCGTGTTCAGTCGTGGCCTGCCGCTCCAGGCTGGCTTTGTAGGTGCGCGATTCGTCCAGTTGCTTCTGGAGCTGCGCGATCTGCGCTTCAAGCCCGGCGATATGATCTACGCCGCGCTTTATCTGTGCCGTTAATTCGCCGTAGTTCTTGAAGCGCACGTCTATCCCCGCGTTCACTTCCTGGCGGCGCTTGAGCTCGGTCATCAACTCCGAGGCCGAAGTTTCCACTTCGGGCACGCCCTCGTAGAACGGCGTGCCCTCGACGCCAGCCCACGCCGCTTTGGCGTCACGGTTGATCAGCGTGCGCTCGTCGTAGAGAGCCTTGCGCTGCGCATCGAGTGCGGCGAAGTCCAGGCCCACCAGCGCCTTGAGCGTGGCAAGCTGCGACTTCGCGTCCATGCGGCTGAACTCCAGCGGGTCGAAGCTCAGCCTGCCTACCATGGCGTCCAGCATCTTCTGCGGCGAGGTGAACTTCTCTCCGTCGCCGTTGGTCACGGTCAGGGCCGTGCCGCCTGTCGCCGTGAATGTGCGCTGGATGACCAGGCCGCTGTCCAGCGTGCAGACGATGCGGGCTTTGTCCTCGCCGAAGCGGACGGGTTGCTGGCAGTGCGTGGACGCGCCGCCAAGTGCATAGAGTATGGAGTCCAGCACCGAGGATTTACCCTGGCCGTTGTTGCCTCCGACGATGACCAGACCCCGCCCGTCCGGCGTGATCTGGACCGCCTTCAGGCGCTTCACGTTGCTGGTTTCAAGACTGACGATGTTCATTGCTTTCCCCGGTGTTGTTCTGCTGCTGTCCGTTGTGCTGCGGCGCGAAAGCCGCGAAGTATTCGTCGCGCTTCTGCTCGGCATCCGGGCCGTAGAATGTGGCGCTGTTTTTGCCGTCTCCCATGTAGACGACGGGATTACCGGCCCATGTTTCCTTGATCCACTTCGGCACGCTACCTGCTCCTGGCGCTGTAGGATGCGTATCCCATCTCAAGGGCTCGGTAGAATGCGTCAACCAGTTGTTCTTTGGTGCACCACAGGTGCAATTCTTCGACGCGTCCGCCGCGCAGCTTCTTGCAGAACGTCATGCGAAATCTTATTTTCACTGGAATATCCTCCACAGCTTGTGGTCGAACAGTGTGACCGCAATCAGGCCTGCGACTAGGACAGCGTAGGCCAGGCCGAACACATGATCCCAGTAAAACAACCCGAAAAGCTTCCGCATGGCGTCCTCCGTTCGTTGTTGTTGTGGGCGGGCTCCCCGCTTCAGGTTTCGCCCGCCCACACGCTGACATCTGCTAGCCTGTCTTCCGCCAGGCCCCGGCCTATTGTGCCCCGGTCGGGTAGGGGGTTGAAGGTGTCCAGCGTGGCTGAGTTGCTATGCTCAGTCCTGGGCATCTGCCGCCCGGTGCTCGCGGTGCTGGGTAGCTCCCGCAGCGCCCGGAAATCTGCTTGAGCCTGGGGTAAATGGCGGGCGCGAATTGCGGACTCGAACCGCATCAGAACGCTCTGCTCGCGCCACACAGTCACGGACCACCACTGGGCCAGGATTCGAACCCGGTCTTGCTTTACCGTTCCGCCATCCCCGCAGAACTCAAGTCTCGTCGTTCGGAGCCTGGGAGGCGAGGCCCTGGAATCGAACCAGCTCCTCTACGGGGTGCCCGTCGGCACGCTCTCCCCATTCAGCTTGACCTCGCCTCACAGACTCCGAACCATCAAAGATCGTCTCGCTTCCCCTGCACCCGCTAGGCTTGTGGTCTTCCCCCTCTCCCTGCCTTGCCCGCCTTGATTGGGGCTCGGGGCCTTTCGGCCTGGGTCTGCCGGTACCGGCCTCACCGCTTTTGGTGCGTCGTTGAGATGGACAATACGCAAATATGCGGAATACGCAAGAGGATAATCAGAGCATTTGCGTGAAAGAGGATTTAAGGGCAGAGTCCTGCCCATCAAGCGGCCATGAGCCGCGAAGGAGGATGAGAAGATGGCTAAATGCAAAGAGGTGATCGAAGCGGCGTTGGAAAGCGTGATGGGCGGACCCGAAGAAGAGGGAGGGCTTCAGCTGAAGCACATCCACGGGATCATGCTGGATGTAAACCTGAACCAGGAAGGGGAGGTAGTCCCGGAAGAAACGGGCATCAGGGTCAGCGTGAACATGTACCCGATGCGGCGCGAGGAACAGAAATGACGGCGCGGGAGGCCATCACGATGGTCGTGAAAAGCGTCTTCGGGGAACCTGTTCCGCCAAAGTACCTGGGCGTCATGAAGCCGAGCCTGAACGTGTGGATGAACCTGAACGAGGACGGAAGCGTATCCTCCGAAAAGACCGGGATCAGGATCCGGGTCCAGGTGTACGACAGCTCCGTCTAGTCTTTATACGTGAGGCGGATGCGCAACTTGAAGCCATTGCAGCAAACATCGTTTTTCGGCCTTCCGCTGCAAGTCTTGTACGTTTCGCGCTCCGCCTCGCGTGTCTTCATCATCTCGTCAACTTCGTTGAGGATGGAAACGCCACCCTGGCACTTCGGGTTGCTACAGGGGATGTTCCCGTTGAATGAACCGAAGTCCATCACGTTGAAACCTTCTGGGCTGTTTCCCATCTTCCGAAGGCCGTCTCCCTGCTCGTGAATTTCTACGATGCCCTTGGACACGAACGGATACGATTCATAAAAGGGGCTCATCGTCGTCAGCCAGAGATTCTTCCATGCGTCAGCCATAGCCCGTCTCCTCACTTCTTCGTCATATCCGACCACGACCACACCACGCGGCCAACGATGGCCCGGCGCAAGTCACCGTCGTAATCCCGCTCCAGGCTGTGCACCCTCGGGGGGAATGACCGTTTGTCCGGGTTGTCCGAGAGGAACTGGATGGTGGTCTCGCCGTCGCGCCCCTGGGTGTAAACGCGCTTCACGGCCACCTCGGCGTCCGGGCCGGGTTCGCGCACCAGGAAGATGGAGCCGTCCGGTTCCGGGCGGAAGTCGTCTTTGTCGATCAGCACGATATCCAGCGGGTGCAGCGTGGGCACCATGGATTCCTGTCCCTTGCCGATCTCAACGGCAACCAGGTTGGAGCGGTACTTGATCGATGCGTGATCCTTGAGGGCCAGCACCCAGCCGCGCACGGAATCCTGGGGGACCATACCAGGCCCGGCGGCAACCTCCCCCTGCGCGAGGGGGATGGCCTTGTAGCGCTCCGCGTGGATGTTCGGAGTGTAGCCGTTCGCGCCGATAATCTGCGCATCAACGAAGCAGACGTCCTTGGTAGTGTCACGGATCTCGTCGGGGAAGACGATCTTGGCGCCAACGGCTTCAAGCATCGCCGCCACGTGTTCATAATTTGTCTTTGTCCCCTTGAAGAGGCGTGCGACTTGATCGTGGGGGAGCCTTGCCTTTCGGGCGAGTTCGGCCATGTTCGGCTCTGCTCGCTTCAGGCCTTCCCTTATGTCCCGGGACATTGTCATTACGTCCGAATGCCCTATGTGTTGAGGGGTGGCACTCCGCATTTTGTCTGCTGACAGGTTGACTTGTCCGCATTTTTGCGTATTCATCTCCCCATGAACATCGCGACCCGTTTGAGTGACCATATTTCCTCCCGTGGATTTGCCGCCAAGGTAGCCCGGCTCTCGGGCGTGGACCGGGAGACCATAATCCGAATCGCTAGAAAAAAGACACTCAATCCTGGCGTCAAGACCGTTGAAGCCATTGAGGACGCGCTCGACACGATCCTCCGGCCCGCCCAGCCCACCAACCCCTCGCCCGGCCAGAAAGCCGAAGGATAACGCCATGTCATGCTCACGCTGCTTCAACTCTGTTCCCGGATCGTTGCTCCCGGCCTGCCGCCTCGGACACAAGCCGTCCCTGTTCTGCGACGACTTCCGCGACCTGGAGGCCATGGCCAACCGCGCGGCGGGCATCTTCCCTACGCTTCCCACGGCCAACCCCAGCGCGGGCAGCGCTCGTCCTGCGGCAGGTGCGCCCAGATGAACGCCAACACGCCTTCCATCACCTCGGCCGGCGGGCCGGACAGTTCCATCGCCCTGTACTCGATGAGCGCTCCCGGGTGTTTCACTCTGGCCAGGGCCGCCCGCTCCGTAATGGTTACCGTGATTTCCATGGCTGCAACAAATAGCAGGGTCGCAAACCCTGGCAACTCAGAAAGATAGGAGCGTTTTCCACCATGGGATTCGACCTTAAAAATAGGACTGGCGGGCAGGCCCTCAGGCTTGCCCGTGAGGTTTCAGGGCTGACCCTAGAAGCTGTTTCCGAACGCTCCGGGATTTCGCTCCCTACCATCAAGCGGTATTTCGACGAGCACGACACCTACCTTCCTAGCCTTTCGAACATCCCCCCTCTCTGCCGGGCTCTGGAAAACACCATTATCATGGACTGGCTTGCGGCCCAGCTGGAGGACCTTTCCCCGTCCGAGGGTATTCACTCCGTTCAGCAACTCCTTCGGGGGGTGAACAGGATCGGACAAGAGGCCGGGGACGTATGCCGCGTGGCCGACCGGGTTGCCGAGGATGGATTTATTTGTCCTGTTGAGGCCCAGGAACTCGCCGGTGAACTCAAAGACGTTGAGGAGGCCGCCAGGGCAATACGCGAGAACCTCCAGCCCGTGGCCGGACACATGATCATCGGCGGAAAGCTGCACAAGGTGCTCTTGTCCGAAGACAACAAGGCAAAGCAGTAGGCCCGCCAGATGAAAGCCCTCCCGCCCGAGCTCGACCTCTACACGGACCTTTCCAGCACGCCCTTCCCTGGCGGCTTCCCGTGTCAGGTCGTCAAGCCGCGCCAGGGAGTCAAGTACGTCTCGGACGCGTATTGCGCGGACTTTCGCCGCCGGTCCGTGTGCTTCGACTGCGGGCGCGGCAAGCTTCAGGAGCGCAAGAAGGCGGACGCATCGGGCATCCTGGCCCAGATCATCAAGAAGGAGAACGGGGACATGGCAACGAAACGGGGAACCTGTGTGCATTGCGATCGCGAAGACATGGCCATCATGGCGAAGGGGCTGTGCGGAACCTGCTATGGCCTGGACAGGGCCGGGAAGCTTCCGCCCAAGTCCGCCAAGGCGGTGGAGGCTATGCCGGAGCCAGTGTTTGAAGAAAAACCCAAGGTCATTGGCGAGATCACCGTCAAGGTCAACGTCGACGCAGCCGAGGCCATGGAGACTCTAAACGGAATCCAGGCTGCGGCAGTAGGCGCGAGAAAGGCGCTTGTCGGAGAGCCCACATGGGATGACTTCGAAGACGTGGACCGCGCACGGGTCGGCATCGTCATGGCGAGCATCCAGGAGGGGGACCGCATCACTCTCTCCACCGCACTCATTTTGGCGCTCGACTGGAAGCACGGCGATGCCGTCGAGTGCCGCATCTCCCCGGACAAGAAGTCCATCGCCATCCGCAAGGTGGACACCTACCGCCGCAATTTCCAATACCGCCTGACCTCCGGCAGCCGGGGCCGCTCGCTGGCCATCAACTGCAACGCCGTCCTTCGCGCCACGGAAACTCCCGGCGGCAGCTACAGCGTCGATATCACCTCCTGGGGCTGCGTGGTCCGCACCGACATGCCCCTGGTCACGAAAGAGGCCGCGTAGCACTCCCATGATCGACCTCAATTCCTCATCCGCCGTCGCGCTGTCCGGGCGCATCAATTGGCACATCGACGCCGCCATCGATGCCGATGCCGCCCGGCAGCCCAGGCGCAACTACCTGGGCGCGTCGGTCATCGCCGACCCCTGCGAGCGCGCCGTCCAGTATTACGCCCTGGGCGCGGAGCAGGACCGCCCGGCGCTCGGGACCAAACAGGATATTTTTGAGCGCGGGCACTGGATTGAGGAGTTGATGATCAAGCGGATGCGTGGAGCGGGGTTTGTCCTGGCGGATCGCGACATGCGCACCCTGGAACAGTTCGAGGTCGAATGGTTTGGCGGAAGGGTCAAGGGACATCCGGACGCCCTGTTGCTGTTCTGGATGGGGATGGACGAATGCCCAATTGCTCTGCCCGCTCTCTGGGAGTGCAAGGGCCTCGGCTCCAAGTGGTTCAAGAAGGTCGTCAAAGAAGGTCTGCGGGCCTGCTTCCCGCGCTACTATGGCCAGATGCAGCTGCTCATGGGCGGCTTCAAGCTGGCGCGCGGGCTATTCACCGCGGTGAACGCCGACACCATGGAGCGCTACCACCAGGTGATCGAGTTCTCGCCGAGCGCGTGCGAAGCGCTTCTGGCGCGCGCCGGGCGCATCTTCCTGGCGAATGACGCAGGCGAGTTGTTGCCGCGTCCCTATTTCAACTCGGCTGGGATGGAGTGCAGCATGTGCAACTACAAGACCACATGCTGGCCCAAGCAATGAGCGAGGACAAGCCCGTGCCCCAGCCGAGAAAGATCATCGACCTCAACCAGGCGCAGCGCCAGGACGAAGGGCCGCAGACCCACGCGCGCCAGTCCTACGCGCAAACGGTCGAGTCATTCCGGGACGCCATACACGCGTCCGGCCTCGGGCGGCCCGACATCATCGCGGACGGCCGCATCCACCGCTTTGATCTGCCCGACGAAAAGGGCGGCAAGAAAGGCGGCTGGTACGTCTATTTCGCAGACAGCAATCCATGCCCGGCGGGCGCGTTCGGCGCATGGAAGCACGATTTCTCCGAGTCTTGGAGCTCCAAGGCCAACTGGGAACTGTCCACGCAGGAGCGGGACCAGCTCACCGAACACCTACGCCAGGCGAGGCTCGTTCGGGATGAGGAACGCAGGCGCGAGGCTGACGAGGCGGCAAGCAAGGCTACCGCAATACTCGCAGCATCCCCTGACGCGTCCGATGGGCATCCCTATCTGCAGCGTAAACAGGTCCACGCCCTGGGGCTCAAGCTCGGGAAACGCAACACCCTGCTCGTGCCGATGTTCGACACGTCCGGACAGGTTAGGGGGTTGCAGCACATAACAGAGGCAGGCGAGAAGCTGTTCCTGAAGGGAATAGACCCTAAGGGGCACTTCGGGTGGATCGAGGGCGACAAGTCCACGGTCTACATCGCCGAAGGCTACGCAACCGGCGCGTCCATTCACATGGCGACCGGCCAGGCCGTGTCCCTGGCGTTCAACTCCGGAAACCTGGAACTCGTAGCCAAGGGAATCAAGGAGGTGTTCCCCAAGTCGAAGATCATCGTGGCCTCGGACAACGATCAGTGGACCACCAAGAATGATGGAACGCCCTGGAACGTGGGCTACGAGAAGGCGTGCAGGGCCATGGAGGCCATCGGCGCGCAGATCGTGGTGCCGACGTTCCAGGACCTCAGCACGCAGCCCACGGACTTCAACGACCTTCACGTTCAGGAAGGCCTTGAGGCGGTGCGCGTGCAAGCCAAGGGGTACAACACCCGCATCACGGATTACACGCTGTCGCAGCTCAACGGGCGCGACGTGCCTGTCCGTGAATGGCTGGTGGAAGACGTCATCCCCATGGACGGCGCTTTCATCTTCGCGGCCCCGGGCGGAACTGGCAAGGGCCTGCTCACGCTGGATCTGGCCATCAAGGTCTGCCAGGAGCCCACGGAGGTCATCGACCTCAACGCATCCGCCGGCGCCCTGGGGCACAAGGTGATGCAGCACGGTCCGGTGATCATCTTCGCCGCCGAGGACGACATCGACGAGATCCACCGCCGGGCATCGACGCTTTGCGGTGGGAGCTTCCCCCAGAACCTCTACGTGCTGTGCCTGCCTGACATGGACGGCCCCAAGGCCATTGCCGTGGAAACGCGCGGCGGTTGCGAGGCCACCGGGTGGTGGCGGGAGATGGTCGAACAGATCATGCACATCCGCCCCAAGATGGTCATCATCGACCCCCTGGCGTGCTTCGTCTGGGCAGACCTCAACAACCGCACCGTCGGCGCCACGGTCATGGGCATGTTCTCCAGCCTGGCCAAGAAAGCGCACTCCGCCGTGGTGGCCATTCACCACATGAACAAGATCAAGGACGGCATCAAGGACCTGGACGCCGCCAAACACTTGATCAGCGGCTCTGCGGGATTCGTCGACCATGGGCGCGGAGCATACGCCCTGTGGCCCGAGGAAGAGGCGAAGGCCAAGAAGCTCTGCAAGGACCTGGACGTCGAGTACAAGCGCGGGCGCGTCGTGTGCGGCGGCCTGGCTAAGTGCAACTTCCCCGGCGACAGCGAGCTGAAGACCTTCATCCGTGACGAGCGCGGCCTCCTGGTGGTCTCCACTGATCTTGTGAAGCAGATCGAGGCCAAGGCAATGCCGAAGCTGCTGAAGCTGCTGACGCGGGTTGTGGAGCACGCAGCGGCCCAGGGACACCCATTCCAGCACACCGGAAAGTTTGGCCTCTACGAGCGCCGTGAAATGCTTCCTGAAGCACTTCGCTCTATCGGCAAGCACAAGCTGGAATGGGTTGCCCGTGTCCTGCTCGATGAGAAGAAGATCGCCAAGTATCGCGCGCTGGGGAGCAAGGCTGAAGTGTGGCTCGACGTACCCACCGGAAACTTCGCCCAGGGTGTCGGCGGGCTCGAACATGGCGACTATGAACCATTCAAAGAAAGCGACGAGTCGTAATGATAACGACTGATAAAACCGTCCCCGGACACCCTCTGGGAACGCCTGGGAACGCCGGGAACAAAATGCAAAATCAAGCATCCATGCGGTTTCCACGTTCCCGGCACAAGGCCCCTCTAAAGAGCTTTTATTTATAAAAGCTCTTAGAGGGGGGCCTACCGGGCTGGGGACCGGGAACGGAACAACGAAAAGGCAAAAATAAAAATGACCATCGAACTCAGACTGCCCTGGCCGGTGAGCACGAACAAAGCCTGGAAGCCCATGGGCAAGAACCGCATGCGGCTCAACCCCAAAGCCAAGCTCTTCCGCCTGGCGGTCAAGAGCATCGTCGTCGCTGCGAAGATCCAGGGCCTGCCCTTGCTCGGACACCTGGAGGCGAAGATCACGCTGTGCCCGCCGAACAAGGCGAAGCGCGACCAGGACAACTTCGCAGGCAAGACGCTGCTCGATGCCCTGACCAAGGCCGGACTGTGGGGCGACGACTCGCAGATCAAGCGCACGGTCATCGAGTGGGCGGACGTGGTCAAAGGCGGTGCCGTGGTGATCCAGGTCAAGCCCTTCGTGCAGGAGGTCGTCGTGATCGAGGAAGTCAAACCGTTCGTGAGGATGCAGGCATGAGCAGCTACGGCAAGGGCATGACCAAGGGCATCGAGTACGCAGCCACGGCCATGGTGCTGATAGCGGTGTGGCTCATCGGGAGCCAGAACATCATCGGGCAGTGGGTGATGCTGGTGGCACAGGCCTGCTGGATAGTCGTGTCCATATCCAAGGACGTGAAGTCCCTGACCATTCAAAGCGTGGTGCTGGCCGTGCTTACCGCTCGGGCCATCATCGAATGGGGCCCCAAGTGAGCATCGAGCAGGTTGAGGCTGCCCTGCATCATGCCAAGGCCAAGCATCCATGTCCTTGGCGCGGCAACCTGCATGCCCTGTGTGTGCTGCTCGAAGAGGTGGCCGAGGTCGTGTGGGCGCTGATCCGGTGCGACCGGACGAACCTGCGCGAGGAGTTGGCCCAGGTGGCGGCTGTCTGCTGCCGGTGGCTGGAGATGATGGACAGCGAGGACACTAATGCATCGCGACTGCATAAAACTTCGAAATAATGCACATCGCGTGCCAATGAATATGTTGATATTGTTTATGAAAATGTATGTCTGGGAACCCGCATGGTTACTTGCTTCCTGGGTGTATGCTTACAGTAAGCCGGAAAAGCATGGGGAGGGGTATAAAAATGTCTGGAGCTTATGCGTCGTAGACCGAGTGCGCTCATTCACGTGCAGTTTAGGGCAAATTCGGGGGGCATTTTAGGTGGATGACCCCAGGTATAAAGCCGGGCGCTGGCAAAAGCTGCGGGCTCTTAAGCTCAAGCGCAACCCGCTCTGCCACTACTGCGAGCAAGTGGGTCGTATCACCCCGGCGGACACGGTGGACCACGCGACGCCTCCCGGTCGTGGTGGTGACTTCTTCGGATGGGACAACCTGCGCAGCGCGTGCAAGGCCTGCAACTTTTCCAAACAGGACAAGACCGAGGACGAATTCCTGGCGAAGGGCTGCGGGGCCGATGGCATCCCGCTCGCGCCGGGGCATCCGTGGAACATGGAGAAGCATCATGGGTAAACGCGGACCAAAACCAGCCGGGAGCAAAGTCCATTCGCTGCCAAAGCCTGCCGAGCGTCCTGCTCCTCCGCGCGGGATGAATCCTCGGGCTCGGGCCATGTGGACATTCCAGGTCAAGAGCCACGAGGCAAAGCATTTCGGCCCTGGAGACAGGCCGTTGCTCAAGGCATTTTGCGAGGCCTACGACGACATTTGCGAGGCTCGCGCGGCCCTTGCCGAGGATGGCCTGTTTATTACCGCCGGAACTGGCGCGAAGAAGACGCACCCGGCTGTGGACATCATCCGACGCGCTGAAAGCTCCATGTCCATGCTGGCCACAAAGCTGCGCATCTGCGCAAATTCCAGGATCACAGCCAAGAAAGCTGGGCACGAGAAACCTGAAGCCCCAGCCAATGGACGTGGCGGCCTCATGTTCGGCGGCAACAAGGCGTGAAAATATATCAGTCCGACCGAGGCGAGAAGATGATCCAGTTCATCGACTCGCTGAAAGTGCCCGAAGGCATGCACGTCGGGCAGCCCCTGCGTACGCGAGGCTTTCAGCAGGACATGCTCCGCAGGGTTTACAACCCTATTGATGAGTATGGGCGTCGAGTTGTCAGGAAGGTAATCTACTCTGTTGCGAAGAAGAACGGCAAGACTCCGATAGTGTCAGGGATTGCGCTTGGTCATCAATGCGGACCTGAGGCAAAGCGCAATGAACAGTTGTACTCCGCTGCATTCCAAAAGGATCAGTCAAGTATCACGTTCAGATACATGCGCCAGATGGTCGAGATGGACGAAGAGCTTTCTAGCGAGCTTGTAGTGAAGGCTTCGGTCAAGGAAATAGAATGCCCGCGAAATGGTTCGGTGTTCAAGGCTCTTTCATCGGAGAAAAAAGGCAAACACGGCATCGGCCCTGCCCTGCTGATCTTTGACGAACTGGCGCAATTTGGATGCGACCGCGAATTTTACGACATCCTGGCGCAAGGACGTGGAGCACACGAAGAGCCGTTGATGTGGATCATATCAACTCAGGCTGCGGACGATAATGCGCTGCTCTCTCAGGAAATAGACTACGGCCTGAAGGTCATGCGCGGGGAGATAGATGACCCAACGGTGTTGTGCTTCCTGTACACGACTCCGATTGAGATTTCACTGCTGGACGAAGAGTCCTGGAAGCTGTCCAACCCCGCCCTGGGCGACTTCCTGAGCCTCGCGGACATGCAGGAGGCCGCCCGCACCGCCGTGGCCATGCCCAGCGCCGAGGCCGGATTCCGAAACCTGCGCTTGAACCAGCGAGTGGACGCCGCAGCCCACTTCATAACCCCGGCGGTTTGGAAGGCCAATGGCGGAGAAGTGGACCACGACCTGTTCATTCGCACCAAGGTTTTTGGCGGCCTGGACCTGTCCGGGAAGAACGACCTCTCCAGCCTGATTTACACGGCGGAGGACGACGACACGAACTGGCATGTGCTGCCGAGGTTCTGGACGCCTGCGGACTCCCTGCGCGAGCGCGGCGACCGGGACAAGGTTCCCTATGCACTGTGGGCCGAACAAGGCCACCTGGTAGCCGTTCCGGGCAAGGTGATCGACTACGCCCACATCGCCAGGGCCATCCAGGCCGACATGGCCGTCATGAATGTCCAGGGCATCAAGTTTGACCGCTGGCGCATCGGGGATCTTCAGCGTGAGCTGCAGGAGATCGGCGTGGACGCCTGGATCGAGGGGCAGGATGACCCCATATCCGGAGGGCTGAAGCTCATCCCGCACGGCCAGGGCTTCAAGGACATGAGCCCGGCGGTCGAAGTTGTCGAGGATCTTCTCGCCAGCGAGCGCGTCCGGCACGGCATGCACCCGGTTTTGACCATGTGCGCGGCCAACGTGCGCGTGCAGGCGGACCCGGCAGGCGGGCGGAAGTTCGACAAGCTGAAGAGCACGGGCCGGATTGACGGCATAGTGGCCATGTCCATGGCGCTGAATGGAGCGGCGACGGCGGTTGAGCAGGAGACATCCACTCCAGGCATCTTCGACTGGAGCAAAATTTCAACTGAATCCAAGGAGAATGGCGCATGATCTGTCCGAGCTGTGGCAAGGGGAGCTTGAAGGTCCTCCCGGGACGGACCGTCAACGAAACCCCGGGCGAGACGATCCAGGACCGCGCCTGCGATGCCTGCAACTACATGGCAGAGGTGACAGCCGTGGTTACTGCTGTGCTTGAGCGCCGGACGGTGCGTGGAAGACCTGCGAAATTCGAGGCCGGGGGCTAGCCCCGGCCTTCCTGTTTTGGTCTGCCTGGCTTGCGTGGCGAGGTAGCATATTTGCTGACAGAATCAGCATCCACCATCCAGATTTTCCCCCGCGATTCTTGCTTCTCCTCCCCAACTAACTGCCCCCCGTGGAGCAGTTTGCGTACCTGGTGCACCGTGACCCCCAGGCGGACTGCGGCTTCGCGTGTCGTGAGCTTAGGCATTTCGGTCCCCCTTGTGAATGATGCGGAGTTTCGGCTTATCTGGTTCAGACACAAATCGGCATAGCGCTTGAATCTCTCTGTGGGCGTATGTCCCACATGCCAGGGCCGTAGAGCACAGTTGGAACAACCTTTCCGGGTCATTGATGAACCTGGGGCGGACAAACACTCGCTGCTCCCCCGACGGCTGCCCGTATCCGGCATCGAGCCATACCGGTCCACACGCGTCCTCACCAACGTAGACATGTAGATAATAGTACGGGTTCCTATTGCGATGAACAGTCCTCATGTTAGACAGGGCATTGTTTATGCCAGCTCGGAGTTGGTCGGGAGTGTTGCATGAAAACATCTCTGCCACAGAAAATCCATCTGATATGCGACATAACATGCTGATACTCCAACGTGGATGGCGAATTACGGGATGTACCGTGCTGCGGTCGATCCGCTAAACATTTTATCAAGCCTGCCAATGGCGCTCTTGAGGTTCGCTGTGGCGAGGCCGATCCACATTGAGGACATCTCGTCGTTGGCGTCCATCTCCATGTCGTCTAGGCGGTTGAGAATCTCGCGGCGATTGATCCAGCGCACGACATTGCGGGTGTTTGGCGTTCTGTCACTGATTTCATTCGAGTCGTGCTCCACCGCGAAGGTCATCTCAAAATCGCCCAGCAGCAGCGCCACGCCACCAACAGCAGATTCCACGTTGGCCGCCAGGATGTTCCGAATGTCGTCAGGCGTGCGCGGTTCGCCTATGCGGCGGTATGCGTCGGCTATGTTCAGCAGTTCGCGGGCGGTAATGTTGATGGTGTTGGCGCTCATTTTCTTTCTCTTTGGTTCCCGGCTCCGGGCTGATTCCCTTGCCTCGTTGATTAACGGATACGCACGGGTAACTGTTTTGTCAACAGGTATTTTCAAAACTTTTTCATTTTCTCGGTTTTTTATTTTTATTTTGCGCTTGAATCCCGCACAGGCTGGCTATGAACAGCCTGGACGCCATGATCGACGCAGCAGCCAAGGCCCACGGCCTCCCGGCTGGCATCGTCGCCGCAATCGTGCAGGTCGAATCATCCGCTAATACGTTCGCCGCCCGTTACGAGCCTGATTACCCCTACCTCTGGAACGTCAGCACCGGGAAAGCCTACCGCGTCCGTCCGGCTGAAAGGTCGCTTGACCGCGCTCCCGCCGACTTCAGCGCTCCACGCGGCGTATCCGTGCACACCGAGTGGATTTCGCAACAGACTTCCTACGGCCTCATGCAGGTCATGGGCGCTGTGGCGCGTGAGCTTGGGTTCGCCTGGCCGTTTTTGACGCAACTTTGCGACCCATCCGTAGGCATGGAGTTTGGCTGCCGCCTGTTGGCCAAACTGAAGCGCACCTACCTGGCCAAATACGGCTGGGAAGGCGTTCTGCGCGGCTACAACGGCGGGCCCGGTGCTGTCGTGAACGTCACCAACCCCGAATATCCGGCCAAGATCAAGGCCGCGATGGGAGGTGCTCCGTGGCCCGTGTAGTGCCCGAATACCCGCCCGCCGCCGTGCAGCACTGCTGCAATGGGGCCGCCATCTACTGCCGTCTGCGCGATCAGGGCATGAGCCACGATGAGGCCCACGTCTGGTCCAAAAAGGTCGAAACAATCCTGCATCCCCACCTCTACCCGCACGTGGAGTTTCCCATGCCGAAGAGCAAGTCCCTTCTTACGTCCAAGGTCTTCTGGTTCAACGTCGTCTCCCTGGTGCTTATCGCTGTCCAGGCCCTGCAGGGCGCTCCGTGGTTCAGTCCCGAGGCCCAGGCCTGCATCATCGCTGTGGGCAACGCCGCCCTGCGCATGCTGACCGGCCAGCCCGTGACCATGTCCGGCAAGCCGCTGGCCGTGGCCCTCGTGCTGCCCCTGGCGTTGTCGTTGGCCGCCTGCGCTGGTGTTCAGCCCGGAGGCGGACATTCCAGCCTTGACGTCAAGCAGGCCCTGAAGCAGCTGCCCGGCATCGTGGCCTCCCTGGCCGTGGTGGCCCAGGCTGCACCGGTGGACGAAGCGACCAAGGCACAGATCGCCAAATACGCTGAACTCGCCACGGTGGCAGCTCAGGGCGCTTCCGAGTTGGGAAAAGTGGAGAAGCCCGCCGATCTTGCTGGTGCTTTCGAGTCCATGGCCGCGCTGGCCGAAAAACTCCCGGTTGACCCCGCCACGTCCAGCCAGATCGGCGGTTACGTGGCCTGGGGCAAGTTCGCACTGAAAGCGCTGGGGGCCATCTCCGGGCAGACCTCGGACAGCGGGGGCATTCGAAACAAGGCCCCTTTTGGCTGCGCGTCGGGCTGCCATTCGGAGGCTGGTTCGCGGCCCACAAGGGCAAACGGGTAAGCGCCGTGGTCGTTGTCGTGCCTGACGGTGGTTCGCGTGGCGTTTCGGCTCCGGTTTTCGTGTTCGGCGGCATCGGGGTGAGCTTCTGATGGCCCCCGAGGAGCTGCGCGCCGTCGTGAAAGCCGCTGTTGCCGAGGCCATGGCCGAAGGCGGGTCATGCCGCCGCTGCTGTGACACCTGCACGCTGGAGCCTGGCGAGCACCGTGACGACCATCAGTTCGTGCAGGGCTGTCGCAATGCACTGGCCGAAGGCGGGAAACAGGCCATCGGGGCGCTGGTGAAAGGCATTTTGGCCATAATCGGCCTCGGAATATTGGCTTATCTGGGCGTGAAGCTCGGGATCCACGGGAAATAGCGCATGTCCTGGTTCAACCCCCTGACGTGGTTCAGCCGCTCGCCGCAGGCATCATACTCCGGCGATCCGCTGTCTGACGAGAAGGTCCTCGAGTTGCTGACTCGCGGCCTTGGCGTCCCGACGTCTTCCGGGGTTGTGGTGGACGAGCAGAACGCCATGCGTGTCAGCACGGTCTACCGCTGCATCTCCCTGTTGGCCGGGACCATCGCCAGCCTTCCCTGCGAGGTCTACCGCGTTGGCGGAGATGGCCGCTCCGTGATGGCCCCGGATCATCCGGCGTACTGGCTGCTCCATGACGAGCCCAGCCCGATGATGACGGCCAACACCTTCTGGAAATCGTTCGTCTGGATGGCCTGCGCCAGGGGCAACGGATACGGGCTGATCGGTCGCAGCGCGCTCGGGGCCCCCACCAGCATTTCCTGGGTCCACTCCTCCCGCGTGTCCCCCCGGCTGTCTCCGGACAAGACCCGCCTGCACTATGGCGTGAGCATCCAGGGCGGCGACTATCGCCTTTTCGACCAGGACGACGTGCTGCACTACCCGTTCATCGGTTTCGACGGTCTGGAAGGGCGCTCACCCCTGGAGTGCGCCCGCGAGGCCGTGGGCCTGTCCTTTGCCGGGCAGGAGTTCAACTCCCGCTTCTTCAGCCAGGGGAACGCCTCCGACCTGGCCATGGTGTTTCCCGGGGCTGTTTCAAAGGAGCAAGCCGAACTCATCCTGGAGACGTACAGGCAAAACCGCACGGGACTCGGAAACATGCGACTCCCGCTGATCGTTGAGGGTGGGTCCGACATCAAGCGGCTGGATTTCAACGCCAACGACTCCCAACTGCTGCCGTCCCGGCAGTTCCAGGTCGAGGACGTGTGTCGTTTCTTTGGCGTTCCGCCTCACATGGTGGGGCACACCTCGAAAACCTCCTCATGGGGGACGGGCATCGAGGAACAGACCCTGGGGTTCGTCAAGTTCACACTGCGGGATCTGCTGAAAGGCATCGAGCAGGAAGTGAACCGCAAAATTTTTCGCTCCGGGAGGTTCTTCTGCAAGTTCAACCTGGACGCGCTGCTTCGCGGCGACACCAAGGCCCGCACGGAGTTCTACAAGGCTGCCCTGGGCGGAACGCAGTCGCCGGGTTTTCTGAGCGTGAACGAAGTCCGGGACATCGAGGGTGGATGGGCTCCCGTCCCTGGCGGTGAGCACGACAAGCCCTATGTGCCCCAGGCTTCTGGTGGGACCGGGGTCAACAACGGGGGCAAGGAGGCCGGTTCCAGTGCTCAAAAATAAACAATCCTTCCGGGACTTGATGGCCTGCGCCGAGCAGGACGCAACCGCCCGGATTGCCTCCGGTCAGCCCCTGCGCCTCAGTCCGCAGGCCAAGGTCGAAGGCGAAGAGGCAACCATCTATCTCTACGACGCCATTGGCGGTTGGTTCGGCATTGCCGCAGCTGAATTCGTGCAGGAGCTGAACGGCCTGAAGGCCAAGACGATTCACCTGCGCATCAACTCTCCAGGCGGCTCCGTGTTTGAGGCCGAAGCCATCCAGACCGCCATTCAGCAGCACGGTGCCAAGGTCGTCGCACACATCGACGGCATGGCTGCGAGCGCGGCCACCTATGTGGCTCTGGCGGCCGACGAAATTGAAATCAGTGATGGCGGATTCTTCATGATCCATAACGCGTGGGGTGTTGCCATTGGCAGTGCCGTCGAGGTGCGTGCCTACGCGGATCTTCTGGACAAGATCAGCGAGAACATCTCCCAGGACTACCAGAACAAGACCGGGAAAAGTGCTGAACAAATCACAGACTGGATGAATACCGAAACGTGGTTTTCGGCTTCCGAGGCACTGGAGCACGGTTTTGTAGACCGCATCTACGCCAAGTCCAAGGACGAAGACGGCAAGGAAAAGAAAGACGACGGCAAGAAGGCCCAGGCCCAAGCGGACGCCATAGCGCTGGCTGCCCAACGCCGGGCCAACGCAATTCGCATGGTTGAAGTAGGCATTTAGCGGGTCTCCCGCACCAAAATAACCGCTGCCATAGGAGGAATCACCATGGCAATTAGCATCCAGGCCCTGCGGGACTCCAAGGCCGAAAAGGTCAAGGAAGCCCGCGCACTGCACGAAAAGGAAGGTTTCAGCGCCGAAGATCAGAAGGCGCTGGACGCGCTTCTGGTCGAGGCCGAGGCCATCGAGGCCAAGATCCAAAACGAGCTGAAGATCAATGGGCTCACCGACCCGGCCCAGGCGCAGCAGACCGCGGCTGACCTCGGTGGCATCATCACTGTCGAGGCCAAGCCCGTTTACAAGAACCTGGGCGAACAGATGCTGGACATCGCGGCCCTGACCACTAAGAGCGGTGATGTGACTGCCGCGTCTGACCGCTTCCAGAAGGTGGTCAACGCCGCTTCTGGCGCGTCCACCGGCATCGACTCCGAGGGCGGCTACCTGGTGGAGACGGACAAATCCAAGTCCATCATCACCAACGCCATCGAAACCGGTGTCCTGTCCAGCCGCTGCACCCGTCAGCCCATCGGTGCGAACGCGGACAGCTTCTCCTACATGGCCGCCGACGACCGCGACCGCTCCACCGGAAAGCGCAACGGCATCCAGGTCTACCGCAAGTCCGAGACCTTGACCATGGTGTCCTCGGGCAAGGGCGCGCTCAAGGAGCGCGAACTGCGCGTGGAGGACATGTACGGCCTGATCTACGTCACCAACCGTATGATGCGCGATGCCGTGGCCATGGCCGAATACACCAAGCGCTGCCTGCGCGAGCAGTTGGCGTTCAAGCTGGATCTGGAAATATTCCAGGGCTCCGGCGCTGGACAATGCCTGGGCATCATGAACTCCGACCTGCCGGTCATCGTCTCCAAGGAAGGCAGCCAGACCGTCGACACCATCAACGCCAACAACGTGGTCAAGATGCTGTCCAGGTTCCACGGCGACATCACCAGGGCCGCATGGTTCGTGAACCAGGACACCCTGCCGCAGTTCCCCCTGATGACCGTGGGCAACCAGCCCGTGTTCATCCCCGGCGGCAGCTTCGCCAACGCGCCCTTCGGCATGCTGTTCGGCAGGCCCATCGTGCCCATCGAGTTCTGCAAGACCCTGGGCGACAAGGGCGACATCATCCTCGGCGACTTCAGCCAGTACCTGCTGATCGAGAAGGGCGGCGTGGAAGAGGCCGAATCCATGCACGTGAAGTTCCTGACCGACGAAATGGCTTTCCGCTTCATCGTGCGCAACAACGGCCAGCCCCTGCACGATTCCCCCATCACCCCGCTGAACGGCTCCAACACCCTGAGCCCGTTCGTCATGCTGGAAGCCCGCTAGGAGGTGGCTGCGATGAACCTGATCGAAAACACCCAGATTGTTGAAGCTCTCCAGCCCCAGGTGAACACCGGGGCGCTGGTGGGCGACTACATCAGCATGAAAAAGGCCGAGCACGTCACCGTGTTCGTGCACCTGCTCCAGGGGCACGCGACACCCCCGGCCATCACCCTTGAGCAGGCCACCGCCGTGGCGGGCACCAGCTCCAAGGCCCTGGCCGTGGACGTGCCCATCTTCCTGGTGAACGACTGCGCCTCCTCGGATGCGTGGGTCCGCCAGGCCGATGGCGTGGCCTTCACTCCGGACGCTGGCCTCAAGCACAAGCTTATCGCCTTCGAAGTCCCCGCCGAGGCGCTGGACATCGCGGGTGGTTTCGACTGCCTGTGCGTCAAGATCGCCGCCTCGAACGTCGCCAACCTCGTTTCCGCCACCTACATCGCGTCCAAGCTGCGCTACGGCCCGGCTTCGCTGATCGTGGATTAAGGCAGGTCATGACCATGCGTGTGCGACTTTTGACCCGCTGGGGCTCCAGGATGCAGGGCGACATCGTCTCCGTTTCGGACGAGCGCGGCAAGTACCTGGAGTCCGAGGGCATTGGCAAAATGATGGACCCCCTGCCCGAGCCCGAGAAGGGCGTCGAGGCGGAATCCGAAACCCTGCCCGAGCCCGAGAAGGGCAAGAGCAAGAAATAATGGACCGGCCCCGCTTCGGCGGGGCCGCCCAAGGAATCACATGGCCCTGAAGATCATCACCGCCCCGGCTGCTGAGCCCGTCGAGCTTTCCGACGCGAAGCTTCAGTTGCGTCTCACGTCCAGCCTGGATGACGTGCTGGTGGACTCGCGCATCATGCCCGCCCGCTTCTGGGCCGAGCATGCGACGGGCCGCCAGCTCATCACCGCGACGTGGGAACTGCGCCTCGACGCCTGGCCGTGCGGGCGCGTGATCGATCTGCCCCGGCCTCCGCTCCAGGAAGTGCTGTCCGTCAAGTACCTCGACCAGGACGGCGCGGAGCAAACATTTCCGTCCGCCAATTACACGGTGGACACCGTTTCGACCAAGGGCCGCATCGTCCTGAAGTCCGGAGCATCCTGGCCGACCCTGGCCGATCCGCCCGACGCGGTGCGCATCCAGTTCAAGGCCGGTTACGGAGACGCCGCAACGGATGTTCCGGCGTGCGCGCGTCACGCCATCCTGCTGCACATCCAGGCCGCGCACCTTGGCGACCGGGAGACATTCGGCGGCTACATGGAAGCGGCGGAACGGCTGCTTGACCCCGTCCGGGTCGTGGAGATCGTATGATCCGCCCCGAACGCATGACTACCGCCCTGGAAATCCAGGCGCGCACCGAGACCGAGGACGGCATGGGCGGCGTGTCCATCACATGGGCCACCGTGAGCGTGGCGCGCGCCGAGATGTGGACCGTGAAGGGCGACGAGCGTGCCGCGTCAGCCACTACCATGGCCAGCGTCACGCACCGCGCGCGCATCTGGGCCTACCCCGGACTGACCACGGCGCACAGGATGAAGCTGGGAACGCGCACCTTCGATATCCAGTTCATCAACGATGTGGAGATGCGCGGCGTCGAATACGTGCTGGACCTGATGGAGATCGTGGGGAGGGAAGCGCAGTGAGCTTCCGTCTGGATTTCAACGCCGACAAGGTGATGAAGCAGATCACCGCCGCAACATCGAAGGCCATCGAGTCCGAAGTCGCCCTCGTTGCGAATGAGGCTCGCCGCCTCGCGCCGGTGGGCTCCGTCACCAAGGGGCCGCGCAAGACGTTCATCGCCCGGCGCTCCAAGAAGGCGTCGGACGGCTCACGCATCCGCTACACGGTCCGCGTGGTGGCCAAGGAGGCCGTCTCCTGGACTGCGCGCAACCCCGGCACGCTGCGCGACTCCATCTATACCAAGGTGCGATGGAAAAACGGCGTCTGCCTGGGATTCGTCAAGGCGGGCTACGACCGCAAGCGCGGCGAGGGCGACCCCAACGCGTTCTATGCGCCGTTCGTGGAGTTCGGCACCAAGTCGATCCCGGCTAAACCTTTCCTGCGTCCGGCAGGGGCGAAGGCCAGCCCTGAACGCGTCGGAGCGGCCATGCGGGGAGCGATCCAGTGAGCATCGCAGCATTCCACACGGCGTTCCAGGCCATGCTGACCCCGGCGAGCGACTTCAAGGCCGCTATCGGTGGGCGATTCGGATACTCCGGGACCATCCCCGCAGGTTCCCTTTTGCCCTACGCATCTTGGTTCAACGTTTATGCCGATCCTCGCGACGAGTTCGACGCTGACCTGAACGAGCGCATGATCCAGGTGGACGTCTACGCCAAGGACATGAGCGAGGCCGTTATCACCGGGGACAAGGCTTTGGGCCTGTTCGACGGGGCGGTTATCGCCGCGCCAGGAATCAGGCCGTGTAGGCTTCAGAAAGGGGCCGTCCACGGACCAATGCCGGACGAGGCGGACTGGCGCGTAACTTTCGAACTCATCGTCCTGGTGGAGGACGTGTAATGGCTCACCCTGAACAGGCACAGTTCGTCCAGGACTGCAAGGACGCTTTCCCGGAGCACTTCCGGAGCTGCCGCGTGATGGAGATCGGTTCGCTGGTCATCAACGGCACCGTGCGGCCGCTGTTCGTGGGCTGCGACTACATCGGCCTGGACGTGGTTTCCGGAGCGGGCGTGGACATGGTCTGCCCGGCGCACCTCTACCAGGGCGGACCGTTCGACACGGTCATCTCCTGCGAGTCCCTGGAGCACGACATGCACTGGCGCGAGACGCTGGCCAGGGCGTTAAAACTCCTGCGCACGGGCGGCCTGTTGATCATCACCTGCGCCAGCGGCCACCGCGCTGAGCACGGCACGCGCCGGACCAGCCCCATCGAGTCTGGGACGACCGGCCTGGGCGGCGAGTGGGCCGACTACTACCGCAACCTGGAGCCCGAGGACGTTTCCGGCGCGCTCCAGGCGGACATAAACTTTCCTGGTCACATCCTGCGCACGGTGCGCGGCGGTGAGGACCTGCAATTCGTCGGAATCAAAACGGGGAGCGTTTAAGGCATGAAAGTTTCCATCATCATTCCGGTGATCCGGACCGAGAAGGCCAAGCGATGCGTCGAGGCCATCACAAACTCCATTGGTGACGGGACCAATGTTGAGATCCTGGCCGTCGAGGACGCGGACGGCATCGGCTGCCCGCGCATGGTCGCCAAGCTGGCCGCCATGGCCCAGGGCGAACACGTCCTGTTCCTGGGGGACGACACCATCCCCCAGCCCGGATTCCTGCATGCCGCGCTCGCCGCCATGTCCACCTTGCCGGACGGATGGGGTCTTGTCTGCCTGAACGACGGCGTGCACCACGGCAACTTCGCCACGCACTGGCTGGCCTCCAAGAAGCTGCTGGAGCACCTGCCCGGCGGTGAGTTCTTCCACACGGGGTACCGGCACGGCTTCTGTGACCGGGAGCTGACCGACGTGGCCCGCGAACTGGGCCGCTACGTCTACGCTCCTGAGTCCTACATCATCCACGATCACCCCCATATCACCGGGGAGCAGCCTGACGAACATTATCAGCGCGTCTACTCCCGCGAAAACTTCGGCCATGACCAGCGGCTGTACTGGGAGCGCAAGCGCGAGCGTATGGGCTTCAAGCTGGGCATTGGCTTCCCCGTGGTGGGCGACTCCGTGCCGACGTCCTTCTTCGCTTCGGCGCTGTGCATGGTGCCCGAGGAATACACGCTGTTCCTGCCCCGCATGGGCTGCGGAGCGTTCGCGGACTCCATCACCAGCGTGCGCAACGATCTGGTGGAACAGGCCCTCGAGGCTGGATGCACGCACCTGCTCATGGCGGACACCGACCAGGTCTACCCGGCGGACACCATCAAGAAGATGCTGAACCACGAAAAGGACATCGTGGGCGTGGCCGTGCATCGCCGCTGGCCGCCCTACGACATGGTGATGCTGCGCGGCCAGCTCGGAGCCTACACGCACGTTCCCGAGGCTGAATGCTACTCCGGGGCGCTTGTCCCGGTGGACGCCACGGGCACCGGCTGCCTGCTCTTCGACATGCGCGTGTTCTTGGACGTGCCGCGCCCCTGGTTCGAGTTCGGCACGAAGAACGGGCGCCCGGTCGGAGAGGACATCATGTTCTGCTCCAAGGCCAGGGAAGCCGGTTTTGAGATCTACGTGGACACCTCTATCCAGGTGGACCACTTGACCACGCTGCGCGTGGACCGGGGCACTCGCGCCCTCTACCGCACGCTGAATCGACACGAGTTCGCCCCGCCCTTGGGCGCGGGTCAGTAGGAAATCACGGGGAAAACGGGAGAACGAGCATGAGCAAGAAGCCAGGCGCGAAATTCAAGGTGACCCTCGGTGCGAACACCATCGTCGGCATGGGCAGCGTTCAGCTGAACGGCATCGCCATCGAGCAGCTGGAAACCACCGCTTTCGGCGACGAGTGGAAGCAGTTCATCATGGGCATGAAGGACGGCGGCGAGATGACTTTCTCCGGGTTCTTCGATCCGGACGACGCCAACGGCCAGGAAGCCCTGCGCGTGGCGAACCTGAATGCCACCGACATCACCAACCTGCGGGTCTACTACGATCAGACCAGCTACTACGAGCTGTGCCAGACCACCGGCTACTTCAGCCCGGCGCTGACCAGCAACCAGAAGACCCAGAAGAGCTACCTGAACATCACGTCCTTCAACATCAGCGCCGGCAAGTCGAGCGTGGCCACTTCCGAGTTCAAGGCGAAAATCTCGGGCTGCTTCGTGCGCGTTTAAGGTCGAATTTGTCTGGCCGGGGCGTCCATGGCGCAGTCGAGGATAAACCCCGGTCCTCTCCCGGCCAGACTTTATACAACGGGGAAAGGGGAAAGATTTATGCGGACGATGAAAACCACCACGGGAACCTTCCCGATTCCGAACGATCCGGACAAGGGCGAGATCACCCTCAAGCACCTTCTGCCGGGCGAGGTCACGGACATCCAGGAAGAACTGGCTGGATGGGACATGCGACTGAAGGAAGACGCGGACGGCACGCTTCGCAAGGAAGGCGAGTTCAAGTTTGTGCGTGGTGAGAAGCGCTACTTGTGGGTCACGGGTTCGTTGGTCGGCTGGAAGAACGTGTTTGACGCCGAGGGCAACGATCGCCCCTGCGACGAGGCCAACATCATCGCGGTCTGCCGCGAGGGTACCGTCGTGGATGAGGACGGCGTGGAAATCTCCTTCGGCGAGTTCGTGGGCCGCTGCCGCGACAAACTGACCGAGCAGGTCCGGGCCGCCAAGGAGAAGGCCGCAAAAAACTCCTAGAGCACGTCGAGCGGCTGTTTGCGAAACCGCCGTGCGACGTGTGCCGCGAGTTGCTGGCCTTGCGGGGGAAGGAGCCCACGAAGTGCCGGGAGTGCCTCCCCCCGCTGATGGAAGAAAACCGGGACGCCGTGATGATCTACCTGCGCACGAGGCGGCAGCTGATCTTCGCGGGGATGGGCGAAGTGGTGGACATCAACCACCTGGCCGTCCATGAGGCGATGCGCCTGTACCGGGTAAAGGACAAGCAAGAGTGTTTCGAGAAGGTCCTGGCCGTCCATGATCACATGGCGGAGCTCGCAGAGCAGGACCGGAAAGGCAGCGACGGGCTGGAAGTGGAATAGCCCGAGCTCTTTGACAACTGAGTATGCGTTATTCGCTGAAACGGCGGCCCGGTTTGGGCCGGGCCGCCGTTTTTGATGAGCTACAGCACGGAAGCGATCTTCGCGAGGCGGTCAATGCGGAACACGGCCTGGGCGAATGAGTGCGCCGTGAACATGGTTGCATCGTACTGGGCCTGGAAGGCATACAGCTCCTGCCGGACCATTTCCTGAACGGCCTTGGCATTCGGCCCTTCCGAACCGATGTTCTTCAGCCGGTGCTGGGCATCTTCGAAGATGGCGTAGCATTCACGGGTAAACCGCTCCTTGGCCCGGTCGAACTCGCCAGCCTCCGGGCTGGTCAGGATCATCGAGGACGGGTGCAGGGTTTTCCCCTTCGGCAGCGCCTTCGGTTCGCCCTTCGCCTTGGCGGACTCGATCAACTCTTGAAGGAACCGTTCCGCGATGTTCACCTGATCCGCCGCCAAGTCCTCGATCCTGTGCACGCCAAAGAAGCTGTGGATTTTCCGCCACGCGGCCTTGTACGCCTCCGGGCTGGGGTTGACGCCCATCGCGCCGATGTAGGTGTCCATGAGCGCGGCGAGCTTGTTGCGCTCCTTGGCGGTGGACCGGCGGGACGGGGCGGGCTGGGGTACGGGTTCGCGACGGCTGAAGTAGCTGTCCTCCAGCTTTTCGAAGACCTCCCACGCGACATTCGTGTTGAGCGCCTTGGCGTGTCTTGCAGCTCCCCGGGCGGTGTAGAGGGTCAAGGCTTTGGTGTGCGAGACGTTTTTAACAGCGGTTGAGTTTCGAACGTCGTTTTTGAAACGCTGCAATTCTTCTCCCTTGAGCTGGAAGAAGTGGACACCCTCAGAGAACTTTTCGCGCTGGTAGTTGAAGTTCCCCCGGATGCGATCTGGGGTTGTTTGGTAGAAATCTGCCAAGGTGGCGGTGGAGAGGACGGGCTGTCCCCTGTAAATGACCGCCTGCATGCTTTCTGCCGCCAAGGGAACGGCGTTGTTCGGAACAGCGTTTTTTGCTATGGTAGCCTGAGCCATGGTTGCACCTCCTGACAGGTGTGGTTGTGGTCAGGCCCTGTTCGGTGTTGGTAGCACCGGGCGGGGCCGCCTGATTATTTCTGGTTTTTCTCCAACTTTTCCTTGATCGCCTCAACAAACCATTCCTGGAGCGTCTTCCCCTCCTTGGCCGCCTGGGCCTTCGCCTCGCGGTGAAGGTCTTCGGGCACGTTCCTGAGTTGTACGATTTTCATGTTGCCTCCTGGGTGCTTGTTTAGGCAATGCAACCAATGCACGTCAACCAAAAATTTCAAAGTCAAGAAAAAGTGGGCAACCACGGGGAGGCTTTATGCCGGAAATCACAATCAAGGTAGACGCCACGGAAGCCATAAAGGAACTGGACGCCCTCCGGGGGAAGATGGGTGAGGTGAGCAAGGAAAGCCCCCTGGCCCTCATCCTAGAAGAGCTGAGGGCGATCAGGGGGCTGCTGAAGTCGTCGGTAATGGCTACCCCTCGATCTTCTGGCGCTTGAAGAAAAATTCCCAAGAATAGCGGTCGTTGTCTTCCGTTTTTTCATCCGGGATTATCCATCTGTGCCCGGCGGAAACCATTTCCCAGCCTTCACCACCAAGGTGGTTTAGGGCATCCACCATGGTCACGAAGGCTAGATTATCTTTCCCCGGGACATTTAATTCCCATCCGCCACCTTCGGCCTCATCCGTGTAGGCTCGAAGGTATTCGAAAGTTGACATCATCTCTCCCTCCTCCTGGTTCGGGTTTAGGTCTAGCAGCCAACCGATACCAGGAGGGCGGGAGAAATGGGAAGGGGTTGGGGGAGGGGACGCTATTTCCCCCGAATCATGCCCCGAATCTTTTTCATTGTTTCCTTCGCAGCCAAGAGAGGGCCAAGGTCGTTTTGTCCGGCCTCAAGCACAGCCTTCGCCGCTCCAAACTGAGCCATCACAAGGGCGAACTGCCCCATGAGTTTGTCCTTGTGGTTCAGTGAGTATGAATCTTCAGCGGCTTTGGCCTCGGCATAGGCGCGCGAAAGTTCAACTCTGCTGACCCGTGACTCGCTGAGAAGTGAGTCAAGGCGAGACATCTTTTCATAAACCTCTGCCGCAGATATGGCGAAGGCGTTTGTAGTCGCCAGAAGAGACACCACCAAGACAACAAGCGCAACGAACTTCTTCATAGACCCTCCCTGAATTTTCCCCAGCGAATAACGCCTGCTCGGTTGTCTGGCAACTTAAACTGAGAGGCAAGCCATGCGCGTCGGCAACCTTGAATTCCTGGTGAGCGCGGACACCCGCTCCCTCGATACGTCCCTTCGGAATTCTGAAGGCGTGTCGGTTGCGTTTGCCGAAAAGACCTCGAAACAGTTCAAGCGCGTCCAAGCGGACATCGAGGCCGTTGGCAAGGCCACGGGCATGTCCGGTGCGGAGATGAAGCGCTGGGAAGACCAGGCCAAGAGGATGCTTGCCGAGTCCGCAGCCGCCAAGGCCTTTGAGCGTGCGGCCAAGGCCGCCGGAGCCACCACCGAAGAAATCAAGAAGGCCAGCGCGGCCATGGGCCTGACCATGGGGCAGGCAAAATCATCCTTCCAGGCGGTAGGCGCCTCTGCCGAGTCCATGAAGAATGTCGTAGTCGCAGCGGGAGCCGCCATCGCTGGGGCCTTCACGGTGGGGGCCATCGTTGAGTTCTCCAAATCCGTTGGGCAGACCAAGATGGAGTTCGAGGCCTTTGAGCGCACCATGAAGGCCGTTACAGGCTCCCAGACAGCTGCGGTGTCCGCCATGCAGTCCCTGGCGGATATATCAAGCACGCTGGGCCTGCGTCTCATGGACGCAGCCGGAGGCTACAAGACGCTGGCTGCTGCGGCGCGCGGGACTACCCTTGAGGGCGTCGGCGCGAAGCAGGCTTTCGAGGCCGTGGCCCAGGCTTCTTCGGTCCTCGGTCTGTCCGCAGGCGACACCAGTGGTGTGCTCCTGGCCTTGGGCCAGATGATTTCCAAGGGCAAGGTCCAGGCCGAAGAGTTGCGCGGACAACTTGGCGAGCGCCTGCCCGGAGCCTTCCAGATCGCGGCTCGGTCCATGGGCGTGACCACCTCCGAACTGGATAAGATGCTGACTACCGGGGGCATCGCTACCGACGTATTTCTGCCCAAGTTCACTACGGAGTTGAAAAAAGCGTTTCAGTCCGAGGCCGCTTCCGCCGGGAACTCCGGGCAGGCCGCGTTCAACCGCCTCCAGAATGCATGGGATAACCTCAAGCTCTCCCTGGCGGACACGGGCTCATGGGACATCGCTGTTGCGGCTGCGAACAAGTTGGGCAAGATCGCCGAAGCTGCGGCGTACTCCGTTCGCCTCGCCACCGGATCACTCCAGGGCGCACAGAAGGTCTACGCGCTCGAGGGCGACGTTTCCAGAAAGCAGGAGCAGATCGCAGCCTTGCCGGATGAATCCAAGAAGGTGAACGTCTATGTCCGGACGGCGCGCTCCCTGGGGCTGGCCGAGGACCCGGCGGACACTCGCAAGAAACTCCAGGGCGAGCTGGCCGACCTTCAGCGTCAGCTGCGTGAGGAAGCCCAAAAGATCGAGGACTCCGCTCGGGAGCAGTTCGGACGGCAGCAGCAGAACGCTATCACCAGCGGATACAATAAGCAGCTCGAGGCTATCAAAGGCGGCGAGAAGGCCGTGCTGGACGCCTGGGCCGGGTCTTCGGACAAGAAGGTTGCCGCCTGGGCCACCAGCCAGAAGGAGATGCGCGAGGCCTACGACAAGGCTGCCAAGGGCGAGATCACCCAGGGCGCGATGGAAGCCCTCGTCAGTGAGAGCCAGGGGAAGTACGGCAAGGCCCTGGAAGACCTCGCCAAGAAGGGCGGGGACGCAGCGAACGCTATCGCCAAGGCGAACGCAGAGGCCGAAAAGCTCCTGAACGGTGCCAAGTTCAAGGCCATGGACGCCGAACTCGCAGCACAGGGCGGGAGCAAATACGACCTTGATCGTCTGAAGTACGCGGCGGAATATCAGGATCAGATCGACGCACTGGAAGAAAAGCTCATAGGCTTCAAGGGTGCGGAGAAAGAGGCCCTGGAGGCTTCCGCAAAAGGTTTCTATGCGCGAGAACTGGCCGCCAAGAACGCCAAGTCCCAGCTTGATCAGTTCTGGGACTCCATGGCCCAGTGGGGCGACCTACAGCAGCAGCTTGGCGAGGCCACGTTTGACCCGTCCCGGGTGATGGCCGGCAGCATGACCAAGCTCCAGGAAGAGCGCGCCCGGGCGCTCCAGGCCGTACAGGGCGACTCCGAGAAGACCGCCATGGTCATGGAGATTTATGCGGCCAGGGAGACCGAGATCCAGCGCAAGGGCGTGCGCGACCGCTCCGACCTGAAGCGCAAGGAGATCGAGGCCCGCCTCGGCTTCGAAGACTCTTTCGGCGGGTACCTCAAGGACCGCCTGGCGCTCCAGTACGGCTTGTACAAGGACGCCTCTGCACAGCAGCTCGAGTTGTGGGAGAAGACGGCCGACGCCACCATCGAGCTTTTCGACGGCGTGATGGAGTCCTTCACCTGGGCCCTGGGCCAGGGCTTCGGCGACCTGCTCACCGGGAAGTTCAAGGACGTCGAGAACTACACCGAACAGCTTCTGGCGCAGCTGAAGAACGTCTTCGCCAACTGGCTGACCGAGATGGCCCGGATCGCGGCCAACAAGTACATCGTCTACCCCATCATGGGGCAGATCGTGGGCACGTCCGGCAGCCTGAGCCTGCCCGGCGCGTCCGGCCTGAACACCCAGGGCGGCGACGGGTTCAGCCTGGAAGGGGCGATGAAGTACGGCGGGTACGCCAAGGATGCTTACAGCCTCTTCGGCGGGTCCGGCGGTGCCGGTGCGGCGTCCCTGGCCTCCGAGGCCGCGCAGGGCGCCAACTTCGTCGGCCCGTCCGTGCAGCTCGCGAACGCGGGAGTTCCCGGCAGCGCACAGCTCACCACCGCCGGTGCACTCGGTGCGGGTGCTGCTGCTGGAGGCCTGGGCTATGCGTTCGGCAGCGTGGTCCGTCCGGACAACCCTCTGGCGTCCTACGTGGGAGCGGGGGCTGGTCTGGCGGCCGGAACTATCGCGGGCATGGCTGGCCTGGGCATGTTGGCTTCCACCGGAGTCGGCGCGCTGATCGCCATCCCGGCGGCCCTGGCCGTGGGCCTCGCGCAGCCGAACACCGTCAAGAGCGAGTGGTCCGTCCCGAACGCCTCGAAAAGCGCTATCATGATCGCGGGCGGCGAGAACACCAACGCGGCGTATGGCGTCATCAAGCAGACCTCATCCGGAGCGTTCGGGTCGTCGTCCACCTCGCACAAGAGCATCTTCGGCATCGCAAGCCCGGAGATGGCCGCGCAGCAGGACGCCGCCTGGGCAGCCGCCACCAAGGGCCTCGACGGGTTCACCAAGGCCGTGGGGGTCTCCTCCGACCAGCTGACCAGCGCGAAATCCAGCTTCAACTTCCCCGCCATACCCATCCCGGACGGCATGGACGCCGAAGTCTACCGTAACGTGGCCAATGCCGAGGCGGAACACGCACTCACCCAACTGGGAATGCTGGACGCCATCAAGGCCGTCACCAAGGATGGCGAAGCGTATATCGACACGCTGACCCGGCTGGACTCCACGTTCAGCATCATGGAGAACCTGGCCATCTCCACCGGGTTCGGCCTGGAGCAGGTGGCGGGCGGCCTGGACCGCATTGCCGCGGCCAACAAGGCCTCGCGCCTCATGGAGGCCGCAGGCGGTGCAGATGCGTTCGCGGCGGCCATGGCCCGGCTGAATACCTACGGCTACACCGCGCAGGAGCAGATGGAGCGCAGCCTGACCGGGTCGGCTACGGCCACTGGGCGAGCTATCGCTGAGATTGGGGACGCATCCGTCACCATCGAAAATTTCTGGGTGCGCTTCCGCCAAGCTACCGCAGCCGGGCTGGACGAAAGCAACGTGGCTGCCTGGACTGCGGCCAGCGCCCGCATGGCCCAATGGGAAGAGATCAAGGCCTCCTGGCAGCAGCGCGACATTGAGGCCCTGCAACAGCAGACGTCCACGCTTCAGGCGCAGATCAGCGTCATCCAGCAGGTTTCGTCCGCGTGGAAGGGCTTCGGGGACCAGATGGTCAGGTTGAAGCAGTCCCTGCTGATGGACGCCAACCTGTCCACCCTCTCGCCTCTGGAGAAGATGGGCGCGGCCAAGTCCCGTCTGGACAGCCTCACCTCCGAGGCCAACAACAAGAGCACGGACCACCTGGCCGACATCGATCAGGCGACCAAGGATTACCTGACCAGCGCCCTGGATTACTACGGCGCGTCGGCCGACTACTTCGCCATCTTCGACAGCACCAGCGCCACGATAGACCAGCTTCAGGCCCTGGCCGGGTCGCAGGTTTCGGCGGCCGACCAGCAGATCGCGCAGCTCAACATGACCATCGAGCAGAACAACGCGCAGATCACGGCCCTGAACACCATCAACTCGGGCCTGGGTGACGTGGTCAACGCGGTCAACAACGTGAGCGCGGCCATCGGCGGGGCGATCCAGACCGCCAACGCTGCGCAGCAGGCCGTCTCCATCCCGCAATGGGCGGCCAGCGCGGTCGCGGCTGACTCCGCGGCCGCAGCCTCGCCCTACGCAGCCCCCGCGCAGCTGGAAGGGCAGGCGAATTACCTGGCCGTGCTGGAGGCGAACGGCTGGGGCGTTCCGAAGTTTGCCGGGGGCGGCACCACCAAGGGCGGATGGTTTGTGGCGGGGGAGGACCCCCTGTCCTCGAACTCCGGCGAGCTGATGTACTCTGCATCCCCGGTGAGGGTGTTCAATAACAAGCAGAGCCGGGCCATGCTTTCCGGTGGCCAGGGTGGCGGCGACACGAAGGGTATTGAATCCCGCCTGGACGCCCTTAACCGGCGCATTGATGCGCTTCTGGAGCTCACGGCCACGGGCAACCGCGACCGCCAGGGTGGCAACTACGTCAAGCGCGGGCAGTTGCTTGAGCAGGCCAGGAGGCGTGCGTGATCCACCTGGACACCATTACCGCCCTGCATGTGCCGACGGGGACCACAAAGAAAATCCGCACGTGTTCCCGCGTCACCGGGTTCAATACGTCCCCAAGCGAGACCCCGCCCAATGCCATATGGGACCCCGCCACGCGTGAACCCATGCACATGGTGCGCGGCATGTTCGGCGGGGGCGGTGCTGGGGTAATCGACGTTGAGAACTCTGACGGCTGGCTCGACGCCTATTCCGACCCCTCGGAGTGGTCGTTCTCCGGGCAGCCGTATGAGGTTCTTTCGGGATTCCCCGGGGAGCCCATCGCCGACTTCAAAACAAGCTTCACGGGTATCCTGGCCGACCCAGAGTTCAACCGGGAAAGGGTCACGTTCAACTGCTACGACATGACGGAACTGCTGAACCGCAGCCTGCCTATCCCGAAGTATCTGGGAACCAACGTCGGACCCTCCGGGCTCGAAGGCTCCGAAGACATGGAGGGTAAGTTCCGCCTCCTGGCGCTTGGGCCGTGCCCGAACATCACCCCCCGGTGCGTCAACACTTCGCGCGAGATTTACAGCGCCCACTTCAGATCCTGCCAGGGCATCCCTGCTGTTTACATCGACGGGGCTCCCCAGATTTTCGACGGCGACGACGCCACTCCGGAAGCCCTGGACGCCGCCACCATCGCCAGCGGTCACTATCGCAGTTGTAAGGCGCATGGGCTGTTCAGGCTCAACACGTCCCTGGGCAGGAAGGTCACCTGCGACGTGCTGGGCGACAATGTGGGCGGCTACGTGGAAACCACGGCGGGGATCGCCCGGCGCATCCTGGAAATACTGGCCGAAGTGGACGGCCTGCTCTCATGGAGCGAGGACGATTTAGACGCGCTAGAGGCTGCAAATAACGCCGTTGTCTGCCTGTTTGATGACTCTGGGGCCAAGGTCAGCGCGCTCTTGGAGGACCTGTTCGAGGGGCCATGGGTTTGGATGAATCCGGACTGCCTGGGTGTGTTGCGGTTCGGGCGCGTCGAGGCCCCGGACGCATCCCCGACGGAGTCTTGGCATGATGATCAGTCCATGGAGGCGGACCAGCTCGCCAGTGACGACATCACCGGGCCTCCCCTTGGGCTGTTGTCCATGGACTACGCCACGAACTGGACACCGATGCGGGATGCCGAGGTTCCGGGCGTGGTCACCGATGAGCGCCGCGCCTGGCTGGCTGAGGAGTTCCGCACCGTAACCAGCACCAGCGACGGCCAGCCCGACCCCGCTGTTCTCGCAAAATGGCCCTACGCCCCCTCGGAGACAGTCAAGAGCCGCTTCGTGAACAAGGCTGACGCGGAATCTGAGGTCGCCCGGCGCGTGGCATTTCGGGCCGCTGGGTATCGACCGTTTCGGGTCCGCCGCGCCTGGGAGTCTGTCCGCACCATGGAGTTGGGAGAATCGCGCAAGCTCTACTCTGGCCGCCTGATGCTGAACGGTTTGCCCGTGAAGGTCAGCAAGATCGAGGCCATCACCAGCGCCAACGAAGCGGAGATCTACTGCTATGGCTAGCCGCAAAGCGTTTTTGACCCCCTGGAACTACGTTGACGCCGATCCCTACGCCGGGATCGCTCCAGCCGTCTATTCCGGACCGGAGGGCGATTGGCTGGAGTCCGGCGACATGACATTGGACAACCTGCACTCGCGGTTCATGCTGCGCGTTTCCCGGTCCAGTGGGACCACGGCCAGCCTGTTCGTGGTTCTGGATGAGCCCCGGCTCATACAGTGCGTGGGAGTCATGGGGCACAACATGTCTGGCCAGGCCAGGGTCCAGGTGGTGGGCTACGACGACGCAGGCATGACCATCGAGCACGCTGGGGCCAATACCGGAAACCAGCCTGTTTGGCCTCGCTACGTGCCGTCCGGCATGCTGCCGTTTGAGGCCCGCAACTGGTGGACTGGACAACCCACGGCGGAGGATCTGGCGCGAGTCCCCCGCTCATGGTTTACGCTGCTGGATCAGCCCCGCTACACAAAGTACTGGGGGTTCCATTTCAGCGACCCAAACAACCCAGCCGGGTACATAGATATTTCGCGTGTCATCCTGGCACCTATCATCCAGTTCAGCGTAAATTTCACGTATGGCTCAACATTCGGATGGGGGTCTCGCTCCACGGCGTCCTACTCGTTGGGCGGGGTGAAGTTCTCCAATTACGTTCCACCGTATCGCGTGGCTGCCCTGAACATTGAGCACTTGCTCCAGGATGAATCGTTTGCCCTGCTGCGCGCGCAGAGCCGCCGTGGAACTGACCGCGCCGCGTTCATGTGCCTGGACCCTGGCGACTCACAGAACCGGCAGGTCTACAGCTTCATGTCCTATTTCAATGAGCTTGTGCCGATGATCTTTTCCTCTCCGAACCGTCGGAGCTTTGGAACCATCAATTTCGAGGAGGCTCTCTGATGGCTGGAGAATATGACGGCGTAACCCCCGCGCTGATGGCCTTGCCGCTTCTAGAGCGCTTCAAGCTGTACAGTGGCACGGCCTACAAGGTGGACGGCACTTTGGCCGAGCAGGCCGGGCTTGGCGAGGGTGGCCAGGACGTAAACTGGACGGCCTACAAGGCGGACTTTGCCGCTGTGGTTGAAATGGCCCTGGCGGACGGGTGGGAGGCCTTGTCCCCACGCACCGTCGTGCGCCTCACCTCCGCATCATTCTACGAGGCGGGCAACCACGTGGGCGACTACCCTGCCAACCGGGCCGTGGTGCTGGCGCAGACCTCAAGCGGGGTCGGCTACGTGTCCAGCGCCACCTACAACGCCGGGGCCACGCGCACGGAGGTGACTGTCACCGGTATCACCGTGGACTCAGGGCTCACCCAGGCCGTGCTTGGGCTGGACCCGACGTACGCGCCACTGCCAACCGCGATGACGGGTGCCACCTCCGGGTCGGCTGGAACGCGCGGGTCCGCACCAGCTCCCGCAGCGGGGGACCAGGGAAAATTCCTCGGCGGCGGTGCTGCGTGGCTCTACCCACTGATCCACGGTCAATGCCGCCTCGCCAAGTCTGGTTCCAACCTGCTGCTGTCCCGCGTCGGGCTTGGCTTTCTGGTCATCAACGGCGTGGCGCAGGTTGTCCCCGTGGCCGGTGTGTCTCTCGCCCCAACGGGTCTGACGCCCGGCACCACCTACTACGTTTACGCCTACATGAACGGGGCCAACATGGCCCTGGAGGCGTCCACCACGGGCCACAGTCAGGACGCGACCACGGGCGTGGAGATCAAAACCGGTGACGCCACGCGTACGCTGGTAGGCATGGTGCGGCCTATTACTGGCCCGGCGTTCGTGGACACCGCAACGCAGCGCCTGGTCGTGTCGTGGTTCAACCGGGCGAACATCAACGGCCTCCGCACATTCACGGCTGACAAGTCCACCACAAGCACCAGCTGGGTAGACATGTCCAGTTCGGAACATGTCGAGTTTCTGTGCTGGGGTGACGACGATGTATATCTGTCGTGCTCTTCCAGCATCGTGTGTAGCGGGGCAAATACAGCACAGATTGGCGTAGGGATAGACGGGGCCACGCTGAATAACAACATTACAACTGGGACGTTTGGATACGCAAGCACAGTCATTCCGGTATTGGCCGCTGGTTTTTCCAGACTGTCCGAGGGGTACCACTATGCCGCCATCATAGGATCCGTGGACAGCGGGACAACCCTAACTACGAAAGTTGACGCCGGGCGCTATCAGACCGCGCTCCGCGTAGCTGTGAGGGGGTAAGATGAAGCCTATCGGAAACACATTCGCAACTGAACTGGAGAGGGCCGGACTGCTTGGCCTCCCGTTTTCCTGGGGCAGCGATGGAGAGTTGTACTTGGATGCGCTGACTGACGAGCAGCGTGCCGCTGTGTTGGCGGTTTACGAGGCGCATGATCCGTATGCCGGACCGTCGCTGGACGCGGCCAAGGCTGCGGCAACCGAAGAGGTGCGCGCAGCGTCTGAACGCGTCAGGGCGAGGTACTATCCAACAGGCAAGGAAATCGACATTCGGAGGCTTGCTCCCGGGTTCACTCAGGCACATCTGGACGAACTCAATGCCTTTTTGGACGGCACGCTCAATCTGGTGGCAAATCAGGCCGCAACGGAGATCGAGGCCGCGCCAGACCTTGATGCGCTGCTGGGCATCATGACGGGATACCGGGCCATGTACGGCCAGGAGTTGGCATGATTCCCCCTCTCTGGCCGCCGCAGGCTGGCGACGCGGTCTTCGTGCGCGGTGACGGATGGCTGGACCGCACCATCATGCGCGTGCAGGCCCGCAAGGCCAAGGACGGCGAAAGCCGCTGGAGCCACTGCATGTTTATGGCGGACGAGCACGACGTGTTCACGACCACGTCAAAGCGCACCGGGCGCGTCGGTCTGGCCCTGGACTTCGCCGGGAGTGACATCCTCATCGTCCGCTGGATCGGCATGACGCCCGAGACGCACGCCCGAGGCATGGCCGCCGTCGCGCACCAGGAAGGCAAGATGTACCCCTACGGGCGACTGCTGTGCCACCTGCTCGGCATCGAGCGCTACGGCCGCGCCGACGCCATGGAGTGCAGCCAGCTCACAGCCACGTACCTGAGGGCCGCGGGGTTCCCCCTGGGCGACGCGCCGATAGCCTACGACTCCGACCGCCTGCCGGACGAAATGCTTTCCCACGTGCCGAGCGGCGGCGTCCAGGTGGTTTTTGAAGGCAGCATGCGCCTGGCCGGGCTGGTGCGTGGGGATGGAACTGACAACGAACTCGTAATCTAAGGAGACTGATATGACGCTGAAACTGACCAACTCCGGTGAGCGGAAGATGCTGGAGGCTCTGCTCGGCTCTGGCGCTGTGGAAGACACGCTGTGCAAGCTGTTCACGAACAACGTCACCCCTGCCGAGGGCGACACGGCCTCCACATACACGGAGGCCAGCGGCGGCGGGTACGCGGCCAAGGCCCTGACCAAGGGAAACTGGACCATCACGGAGGCCGACCCTACTGAGGCGGTGTATGCCCAGCAGGCGTACACCTTCACCGGGGCGCTCACAACCAACCCGACCATCTATGGCTACTTCATAGTCGGGGCCACTTCCGGGACGCTCCTGTGGGCGGAAAAACTGGCTCAGTCGTTCACCCCGGCCAACAACGGCGACGTGCAGCGCGTCACGCCCAAGTTCACCCTGGAATAACGTCGTGGGCCGCCAGGACGCCATAGACCGCGCTCGCGAGGTGTGGCCGCAGGTATCTGCGGCCGTCGCTCAGCGGCTGGAGCGCGTCCGCCCGGCCGACGTGCGTGAGGGGGATTCGGGGGCTGCGCTGCTGGCCCGGACAGTTAAAGACGCGCTTGCCATGTGCGGGCTGCGCGGGAGGATGCCATGAACGAGCTTTTGCGCGAAGAATTGACCACCGACCCACTGGGGCTGTTGCTGAAGGGGGCGGCTCCGGAGACCGCTTTTGCCATCCTCAACCGGCCCGGCACAGCCCTTTTCCCGATCCCTTTGGTGTCGCGTGAGCCGGTATTCGTGGAGCAAAAGGCTCTGACGCGCATGTTTTCGGCAACGTCTCTGGGGGCTCTGGAGGCTTTTAAGGGCTCTCCCGAAGGTCGGGCGTTCAAGTTCGTATGGGAGACCCCCGGCCCGCTGGACATTGCCGACGCGGGGACGCGCGCCTTTGTCCTTGGACTAGCCGAGGTCGGCGTTTCCATGGATGAAATCGAACAGGTGTTGATGCTGGGCGAGGTGCAGAGATCTCGCGCGCAGGAACTTTTAGGCCGCCCGGCCACACTGGAGGATTTCAATGCCTAGCGAAATCAGGGAAAAACGACTCGATGCCGTCGACGCGCAAGCTTCTTCCGCGCCTTCATCCGCGCCTGGCTACGCCACAGGGGCACCAACCACGCTGTCCAAGGGTGCGGGCGGCAACATGCAGGGGGCCGGGGATATTGAGGTGTGGCTTGAAGTCTCGGCTGCCCCGTCAGGAGTAACCTACGCCGAGCTTCACATGGAGATCAGCCCAGACGGCGGAACGACCTGGAGTCAGCCTGTGAACTGCGGTTTCGGAAAGGTTCCGATCACGGACACGAAGCCGATATTCCTCGGACGGGTAAAAAATGCCCCCGAGACGTTCCGGCTCAAGTGGTACGCCAGGAGCTACGTGCTGACGGGGCTTCTGAAGGCGCGCGGGATTCTGTACGAGGCGCAGTAAATGGCTCTTCTGACAAAGCCAGCAGTCGGAACGCCTATAGACTTCTCGCATCCGTTGATGCGTGACGTTGCCGTCGCCATCGTGGATTACGACGGTTTTCCCTTGGATATGATTTCCGGTGAGCGTCCGTCCTCAGTTACGTCCACCGGATCGGCAATAGACACGCCGTGCGGCCCGGCCTGGGGGTACAACGGAACAGGCCATATCCGTTTTGCGCCTACAGACTTGCACAACCATTCCGTCACAGGTGAGTGGACGTATTTTTGCAAATTCATGTATTCAGCGTTGGGAGTTTATGGAACGCCTGTAAAGCACGCGCTCACTACATCAACTAACCCATATTCACAATGGGCTTTTGAACTAACCGGTGCAGGGTATCTTGTCAGTTACTTACGGACTGCGGCAGGATCAAGGACAGGCACTCCAAACGTAAACCCTGCGTTGAATGTTGGCGCAGATAATACGTTGGCGGCAGTGGCTAGTGTTCCTGGGAACATACATGGTGTGTACAAGAACGGCGTATACCAGACTGGGAACACGTGTCCGTCGCTGTACTACTCAACCTCAAATACTACGTTGGAACTTGGAACGGCGTTCACCGGAGCAGTCCATGTGGTCTTTGCGTGGCCTCGGGTGTTGGCTGCTGACGAAATTGTTTGGCTGCACGATGATACCTGGGACGTTTTTGAGGACAGCCGCAAGCCGTTTTACGTGGACATGGGGGCCGGCTCCACCCAGGACGCCTCGCACGTGGCCAGCGGGGGAGCGACGTCAGGCGGTTCCGCCGACTCCTCCCGCGAGCAGGTTGCACAGGGTTCTGGCGGGGCAACGGCCGGTGGCGCGGCGTCAACCTCTCGGGAGGTTTTGTCAACCGGATCGGGCGGAGCGTCAACCGGCGGTGCCGCAACGTCAACCAAAGAGGCGGGGCACATTGCGTCCGGAGGCGCTACGTCCGGAGGGTCCGCGCAATCGTCAAAAGAAGCCTCGCATGTCGCATCCGGAGGCGGCGTCTCGGGAGGCTCCGCCGATGCCTCCACCGGTGCGGTCCAGGACGCGGCCCACACCGCCAGCGGAGGCGCGGTATCTGGTGGCGCAGCCGCGCCGTCGCGTGAGTCGGCAGCGCAGGGGACAGGCGGCGCGTCCGCTGGTGGCTCTGCGGCATCGTCCAGGGAGGCCGTGGCCGCTGGCCAGGGCGGCGCAGCGTCCGGCGGTCAGGCCAGCCAGGCGCGCGAGGCGGTGGCCACCGGGTCGGGCGGGGCCGTCTCGGGCGGAGCGGCGGTCGCGTCGTCCAGCACGGCGGCGCAACAGGCCGTGCGACCTTCGGTCGTCCGGCTCCGGGGCGCGGCGATGCGCGCTGAGCGCGTCCAGGGCGTGGCTATGCGGCGTGTCAGGCTCAACCCGGCAGTTTTCAGGAGGCACACATGAGCAATTTCACGATGACGGCTGGGGACGCGAAAGAGATCGAGATCCCCGTGGTTGACGAGACGGGCGCGGTGATGGACCTCACGGGCGCCACGGTGCGCTGGGGGCTGTTCACCATAGCCGGGGCGAATCTACTGGAGAAGTCCACGGCCACCAGCGGCGTGAGCGTGGATGCACCCACGACCGGCGAAGTCGTGGTCACGCTCAACCCACTAGACACCGCCGGGCGCTCAGGACTCTTCCGCCACGAGTGCGAGGTCACCGACACCAACGGCAAGCCCTACACGGTGCTGCGCGGGCTCATCGAGATCGAGCGAGGGTATTTGTGAGAGATGGATTTGCCCCCAAGTGGCAAATAGGTGGCAAATTAAAAACGGCTCCCGAGGCATGAAAGCCCGGGAGCCGTTGTCATTTCTGGCGCGCCAGGGAGGACTCGAACCCCCGACCGTCTGCTTAGAAGGCAGATGCTCTATCCACCTGAGCTACTGGCGCGCGGCCAATGTCTCTACGCTCTGCCCCCTTCCGGGTCAAGGACCGCGCCCGCGCCTTGACAGAACCCCGCTTCCAGGCCCAAGAAAAACCATGCACCGTACCCAGGAGGACTCATGAAGCTTAGTGTGCTGGGCTGCTCAGGCTCGGATCTGCCCGGGCATCACCTGACGTCCTTTCTCATAAACGACCACATCCTCCTGGACGCCGGCTCCGTCACCTCCAACCTGTCCCTGGACGAACAGGCCGGCATCACGGACATCTTCGTCACCCACGCGCACCTGGACCATATCAAGGACATCCTCTTCCTGGCGGACAACCTGATCGAATTCTTCGGCCACCACAACCGCCCGCCCGTGAATATCCATGGCCTGCCCGAGGTGCTGGACGCCATCGCCACCCACCTGCTGAACGACACCATCTGGCCGGATTTCACAGTGATCCCGGCAAGTTCTCCGGTCCTGACCTACATGCCCATGACCGCGCGCGAAATCATACGCGCGGGGGAGCTCAGCTTTGCGGCCTGTCCGGTGAACCATGCCAAATGCTCCAGCGGCTTCGTGGTCTGGGGTCAGGAGGAAGGCGAAGCCCTGGCCTACACCGGCGACACCGGCCCGAGCCCGGAATGGTGGGAGTTTCTGGCCGCCATGCCCGTCACGGTGAAAAACGTCATCACGGAGGCCTCCTTCCCCAACCACATGGAAGAGCTGGCAACCATCTCCAAGCACATGACGCCAAAGCTCCTGCGCCGCGAGCTGGAGCGCCTGCCCTACCGGCCCAAGGTGTACATCTACCACATGAAGGCCCCCTTCTCCGAACAGATCCAGGAAGAGCTGCACCTGGCCATGGACGGATACTCCTACCACCTGCTGCGCGAGGGAGAGACCTTCGATTTCTAGATTCTCCGGCTTCGACGCCTTCCGAACCTACCTGGACGAGCTGGGCATGCACCACATGGACCTGGGGCTGCACCGGGTCCATTCGGCGCTGGCCGCCCTGGACCTTGCGCGCCCGCCCTTCCCGTGCGCCCAGATCGTGGGCACCAACGGCAAAGGCTCCACCTCCACCTTCCTGGCCGAAGTTCTCTCCGCCTCCGGGGTGCGAACGGGGCTCTTCACCTCGCCGCATTTCCTGAGCCCGCGCGAGCGCATCCTGGTGGACGGACGCCAGCTCCCGGAAACCGAGTGGTTGCGTGCAGCCGAGGCGGTGCTTCGCGTGTCGGAGGATCTATCCCCGGCGCGGCGGCTCACCTATTTCGAGCTGGTCACGGTGATGGCCGCGTGGCTTTTCCGCGAGCACGGCTGCAAGGCCGCCGTGATCGAGGCAGGCCTCGGCGGCGCGCACGACGCCACCACCGCCCTGGCCCACGACCTGACCGTGTACACGCCCATCGGCCTGGACCACGAGCGCGTCATCGGCCCCACGCTCGCCGACATCGCCCGCGACAAGGCCGGAGCCATGCGCGAGGGCGTCCCGGCGGTGAGCGCCCGGCAGGAGCCGCAAGCCCTGGACATCCTGACGGGCATGGCCAGACGCGTGGGCGCGCCGTTTTTCCTGGCGGACGACATAGCCGGAGAGATCGGGCAGTCCTGGCCGCACAAGCCCGCCATGCTTGGGCCGCATCAGGCCGAGAACCTGCGGCTGGCCCTGGCCGCGCATCACCTGCTGGCTGCGCGGTGCGGCCTGGCGCGGGACGCCGCCGCCTTGGAGCGCGCCGCGCGCACGGCGTTTATTCCCGGAAGGCTTCAGCTGATTGCGGGAAAGGACGGACAGCCGGATTTTCTGCTGGACGGCGCGCACAACGAATCCGGACTGCAAAGCCTGAACGCCGCGCTGCGCGACCTGGGCATCCGCCCGCACGCCGCGATCTTCGCCTGTCTGGCGGACAAGGACTTTCCGGCCATGCTGCCGCTGGTGCGGTCACTCTCGGACGGTCCGGTGTACGTGCCGGGCCTGGACGTGCAGGGGCGCGAGATGGACCCCGGCGAACTGGCCCGCCTGATCGGCCCAAAGGCCCAGCCCGTGGCCGACATGGCGGAGGCCCTGCGCCGCGTGGCGGGACTCGAGGAGCCTGGCGGCACGGTGCTCATCTGCGGGTCGCTGTACCTGCTGGCCGAGGCCTTCCGCCTGCACCCGGAGTGGCTGGACAAGCCCGCCTCGCAATAAGACTGGGACCGTCCAGCTCGATTCTTTTCTCTTTTTCCGATTCTTTTCACACACAGCGCGCCATATGGTGTGAAATAATATTCCACCTGCATAGAATTCGGGGACCTTGGCCGCAAAGCCAGGGAATACACCACCTCCAAGGAGGACTCCCGAATGCCTTACTTCACTCCGCCCGGACCCGGCCACCAACCCTTTGAGGCCGTTCTGGCCCAACTCACCATGCGCCCCGGCATGATCGAACACCTGGAAGGCATCGACCTGGACGGCGACGGCGTCCCGGACCTGCCCCTGGACCTGCCGTCTCCGCAAATGCTCGCGCATCCCATGGGCCGCATGCAGTGGCAGGCCATGATGCAGGACCGCCAGCACAAAATACGGGCCGCGCATCAAAGGCGCGCATTGGGCCGCGCCCAGCGGAAGGAAATCAACAACCAAGTGCTGCTGGCGCATCTTCAGGCCAATGATCCGCTGTTCGCGCAGGTGCACGCCAAGGTTGAAGAGTTCGTGCGCACCCTGTCCCCCAAACTGCAACGCCCCTTCCTGCGGGCCGTGGAAGAGACCCCAGGCGCGTATCTCGACCTCTACAAGGAGATGCGTGATGTGGTGAAGATTTCCCTTCGCCTGGGCGGGCATGGCGCGCGCCGATCCGGTCCTCAGTATCAGCGAGGCGTGGGCCAAGACGGCGACGAGGGGCAGTCAGTTGCGGCGCGCTCGGCTGAACGCGCAGCCCTGGTGAAGCGCGTGAAGGCCGGAGGCGCACGCGAGGGCGACCTGCTGCGGTATCTGGAACTCTGCGGAGTGTAAGAGCCGCGATTGGACTGGACACGGCCAGGGCGAGTCTGCCCTGCCCTGACACACCACACACAAGCCCACGGGAGGAAACCATGGGCTATGAATTCGACGATACAAACGGCATCACCCGAGGGACGGATTTCACCGGACAGGGCCAGGCGGCAAGCGACCCTGGCCCCGCACCCGCAAGCGAAAACACCAATCAGACCGATGGATGGGCTACCGGACAGAGCCAGGACATCGGTGATATGTTCCATCGATTCTCGCCGCAACAGCAGTTGATGGCCAGCAAGATCGGACTCTTTGGGAACAGGAATTTACCCACGGATTCGTCTGGGAGAACGAGTTATAACGCGTTCACCGACTCCTATGGATCAGCTGGCGGGTCCGGCGTGTCTCAAGCAACCACGCAGAGCAATGGGCTTCAACTCCGTCCGCCGCTGAAGGAAAGGCTAGGGTTTGATCCTGACAAGGTTATGGCTGAGGAAGGCAACAAGAAAGGAGTCAGCTATGCGCCGACGTTGAACGAACGTTTGACCGGCGCGTTCCAGTACAATGTCCGAGGGAACAAAACTGCTGAAGAACATCGGGCGGCAATCGTGGCACCGGCTGAGGAAATCGCTGCAACGGCGAAGGAAATCGGCAAATTCGCCAAAGATCCGATAGACTACCTTACGCCACCGAGCATCCGTAAAGCGCAAGAATCTTGGGGAGGAAGGCAGGAGATTCCACCCTCAGCAAACAGCATACTGGGTAACGGTGCGGGACTGGGCCTTAACAAGGGTTTGAACAAGCTGTTCCCATCCACGACGTTTGGCCCCTTTGGACTTGCGTCTCCCGTAACAACAATGGTATTAGCGGACGACGTTGCTGAAAATATACTTGGCAAGCCCTACTGGAACAGAGAATCACCAGAAGAGAAAGAGCTCTGGAGACTTAAGAACACAGACTAGACAATGGCATGTTGGGCGAAACGTTTTTCATCGCCCAACATGCCTGCCTCACCTTAATCCCATTGTTTACAACAGCACACATCACTAGCGATTCACCACAAAATACAGATCAAAGCAAATTGCGACATACCAAAGCACTACGGAGACAATGCCAAACTATCTACCGGGAAAACCAAGATTCAGTCCGTATATAGGAAATTGTTCCCGCATCAAACATCGCGCGAACAGGCACAGTTTCCATGCCATGTCCATGACAAACACATAGTCCAGGCCAAAACATGAAAGACAACAGCCGATACTTGTTTGCAACAATCACAGCAATAGGCATGTCACTATACATAGCAGCATATTTAGCCGACATACTTAGCATTCTGCGCCGTATCATCCTTGCAATTGTGAACTAAACCTATTAGCACAACCCCACAGCACAATGGTTAAAAACGATTTCCGAGCAACAATCAAACTCCTTGCCGTACTTCTATTCGCCATAATTTCAATTACTGCATTCATCTTCTATGACATTTGCAGCAATGACACATTTTCAACAATCTACTCTCCGTCTGGAAAACTCAAGGCAGTTGTGACTGAAAGAGACTGCGGGGCGACAACTTCATACAACTACATACTCACTATCGGAAAATACGATCAATCCTTCTTCCTCACAAAAACAGCCTGGGTTTACGGCGCTCTTCGCAACGAGAAAGAACGCGGGGTGGACCTTCAATGGGCCTCGGAATCCGAGGTCCTGGTCAGGTTTCACAGTTCAAAACTCCAGAAAATCGAACAGAATCCGGTTGTCATTGGCGATGAACGTATCAAAGTCACGTTCATTGAAGGCGACCTGCTCCCTACACCCTGATCTGCTGCCGCAGCGTCACCCGGCCCCGCATTGTTCTGAATCATACCCATCCCGGAACGTCCATCCACACCTCCAGCGCGGCACGCCCCCCCACTCTCCACGCCCCCATCCGATTGCCTTCCCCCTTGTTGTGGGCTAGCTTTCGGCATCTTCTTGGAGGGATAGCCCGCGTGAACCACCTGTTCCGGCTCCTGCCGTCCATGGACCGGGTCCTTACCCATCTGGAATCCGGCCCGCACATAGCTGACTTCGCCCACGTCCCGCGCCCCCTGGTGCGCGAGGCCGCCCAGGCCTTCCTGGACGGACTGCGCGAGGAGATAAAGGCCGGGCTGGTGGCCGACGAAGCGTCTCTCTCCTGGGACACCCTGGCCGCGCGCATCGCCTGCTTCGCGCGCAGCTTCGTGCGCCCGCGCTTCCGCCGCGTGCTGAACGCCACGGGCGTGGTGGTGCACACCAACCTGGGCCGCTCCGTGCTGCCCGAATCCGCCGTGGCCGCCGTCATCGACGCCTGCCACCACTACTCCAACCTGGAGTTCGACCTCTCCACCGGCCAGCGCGGCAGCCGCCACAGCCTGGTGGAGTCGCTCTTGTGCCAGCTCACCGGGGCCGAGGCGGCCATCGCGGTCAACAACAACGCCGCCGCCGTGTTCCTGGTGCTGGAGAGCCTGTGCAAGGGCCGCGAGGTGGTGGTGTCGCGCGGGCAACTGGTGGAGATCGGCGGGTCCTTCCGGGTGCCGGAGGTCATGGCCAAGAGCGGGGCCATCCTGCGCGAGGTGGGGGCCACCAACCGCACCCACCTGCGCGACTACGAGGCGGCCATCGGGCCGGACACCGCCGCGCTCATGCGCGTGCACACCTCGAATTTCCGCATGATCGGGTTTACCAAGGAAGTCGGGCTGGACGAACTCTGCGCCCTGGGGCGCGAGCGCGGCCTGCCGGTCATCGAGGACCTGGGCAGCGGCACGCTCTACGACTTCGCCCAGGCCGGGCTGCCCGGCGAGCCCACGGTGCCAGACGTCGTGGCCGCAGGGGCGGACGTCGTCACCTTCAGCGGCGACAAGATGCTGGGCGGACCGCAGGCTGGCATCATCATCGGCAAACGTGAGCTTTTGGACGTCCTCCGCAAGAACCAGCTGGCCCGGGCGCTGCGCCTGGACAAGATGACGCTCGCCGCCCTGGAGGCGGTGCTGCGCCTGTATCTGGACCCGGCCATCGCGCGCCGCGAGATTCCCACCCTGGCCATGATCTGCGCCACGCCCGAGGAGCTTGCCGGCAAGGCCCGGCGTCTGGCCCGCACGCTGAAACGCAGCATTGGCGAGCACTTCGAGGTGTCGGTGCGCCCCGGAGCGTCGCGCGTTGGGGGAGGCGCATTCCCCGAGCGCGATTTGCCTACTTCGCTGGTATGCTTATATCCGTTGAATGCGTCGCTCAAAGTGGACGACCTGCGCGAGCGCCTGCTGCACACCGACCCGCCCCTGGTGGGCCGCTTGGAAGACGGGCGTTTCTGCCTGGACCCGCGCACGCTGACCATTCCGGAATTCACGCTGGCCGCCTCGGCCCTGGCTTTCGCGGCGTCCGGCAACCCCTGTTAAGGAGACACGATGAACTGTCTGGAACACGATTCGAAGAGCTGCTGGGACGTCTATTCCTCCGACGAAGACCGCGCCGCCATGGACGAGCTGGCCAATCGCTACGTCTCGTTCCTCACCGAGTGCAAGACCGAGCGCGAGACCATCGCCTACGTGCGCGAACGCCTGCTCCAGGCCGGATTCGTGGAGAGCGCGGATCACGCCTTCACCTCGGACGCCTGCTTCAAGGCCTTCAAGGGCAAGACCATCTTCATCGCCCGCAAGGGCAGGCGGCCCCTGTCCGAGGGCTTCCGCCTGCTGGGCGCGCACGCCGACACCCCCCGCCTGGACCTCAAGCAGCGACCCATCTACGAGGACTGCAACGTCTCCCAGGCCAAGACCCACTACTACGGCGGCATCCGCAAGCACCAGTGGATGGCCCGGCCCCTGGCCCTGCACGGCGTGGTGGCCAAGACCGACGGCAGCGTGGTGGACATCGTCATAGGCGAAAAGCCCGAGGACCCGGTCTTCACCATCCCGGACCTTCTGCCCCATTTGGCCTCCAAACAGATGGAGCTGAAACTCTCCGAGGCCTTCGAGGGCGAGAAACTGAACATCATCATGGGCCACGCCCCCGCTCCCGAGGAGATCGAAGCCAGGAAGAACGGCGCGAAAACCTGCGTGAAGAACCGCGTGCTCACCCTGCTGAATGAGCGCTACGGCATCCACGAAACCGACCTCTACTCTGCCGAGATCCAGGCCGTTCCGGCCGGTCCGGCCCGCTTCGTGGGCCTGGACGGGTCCCTGATCGGCGGCTTCGGCCACGACGACCGGCTGTGCGTGTTCGCCGGGCTTGAGGCCCTCCTGGCCGCCGGACAGCCCGAGCATACCCAGATCGTGCTCTTCTGGGACAAGGAGGAGATCGGTTCCGAGGGTTCCACCGGGGCGCGCTCCAAGTTTTTCGAATACTGCCTGCAGGACCTGATCGACGCCTGGGAACCGGGTGCCCGGCTGTCTCGCGTGCTGGACGCCTCCAAGGCCGTGTCCGCCGACGTGAACGCCGCCCTGGACCCCGACTACCAGGACGTGCACGAGAAGATGAACGCCTGCTCGCTGGGCCACGGCCCCACCTTCAACAAGTTCACCGGGCATCGGGGCAAAGTGGGAGCCAGCGACGCCCACCCCGAATACGTGGCCTGGATCCGCGGGGTCATGGACAAGGCCGGGGTGCCCTGGCAGATGGCGGAACTCGGCAAGGTGGACCTGGGCGGCGGCGGCACGGTCGCCAAATTCCTGGCGGTCTACGGCATGGACATCATCGATTTCGGCCCGCCCGTGCTCTCCATGCACAGCCCCTTCGAGCTGTGCTCCAAGGCGGACCTGTACGCCTCGGCCAAGGCCTACAAGGCCTTCCTGGAAAGCTAGCGCAGGGGCAGAGGACTTCCTGGCCGGCAGGCCTTGAGGTTCGGGCATTCCCGCGCGTCGACACGATCATGCCTGACAGGGGCTTGTGGACAAGGTCCACAAGCCCCTGATTCTGTGCCCGGCTCGATGTCCCCCGCGCTCGCGCCGTGAGCTCAGACCGATGACGCTGGTGGGCTTCGAATGAACAGGGCAGCTCATGGGTGCTCCTCCGGAATCGTCCTGCCTGCCGGGCATGGTTATCGGCAAGTGTTGACGGCTTGCCCCACGAAGACTAGGAAAAATGCATGTGCCCAGCCCCCTTGCCAGACACACACGAGGTCATCAACGAGCTCATGAGGACGGCCGCCTCTCGCCCCCTCTACCCGCTCGAGCTGATGAAGCTCAAAAAAGCGGCTGACTTGTTGCTTCCCGAAGAGCCTCATATCGCCAGGTCCGTCTATGGCGTCATTGCATGCCTTAAGGGCGACGAGGCGACCATGCGGCGTGAACATGAGATGTCTATCCAGCTCAAGCCATGGGACGCCGACATGCACAGGAACTATGGCCGGTCGCTGTATGAACACGGCCATGTGAAAGAATCGATTCCACACATGGTTCGCGCCGTGGAACTCGCCCCGGAAGACCTTCCTGCTCTGGATTTTCTCATCAAGTATGCCTACGCGGCGGGCGAAACGGCCATATTGGATGCTTGGCTCCCGGAGTTCGTCAAGCGCGCTGGAACAGAGCACGATGTAAGAGAATACCTTCGTGAAGACCTGGAAGACGTGGAACTCCTCGACCAGGCCAAGAAGCAAGGCGAACCAAATGTCGCCTGGGAGACCTTGAAGGCTGAACTCGGATTGTAGAGATGCCGTATACAGTCGCGTTTTCGTCTCTTGCCGCGCGGCAGTTGAAGAAACTGAGTCGGCCCTTTCAAGAGCAGGTCGCATCGATCGTAAAAATGCTCGCCAACGACCCTAGGCCTCGGGGCTCCATAAAGCTTTCCGGCAGGCCTGAGTACCGCGTTCGTTCCGGAAACCTCCGGGTCTTGTATCTCATCGATGACGGCGCTCTGATTGTCGAGATCATGACGGTCGCCGACCGCAAGGAATCTTATTAGGTCCTTCCGGGGCCTCCTTCTGCCTGCCCATCCCTTCCAGATATTCCGGCGCCCCCGGCCATATTGCCCGGCACGTATGCTGCATGCATGCCGGACAACACGGGAGGGACGCATGCTCATTCCAAACGCCCAGGACAAGTACCAGCTCCTCATCAATTTCTGCCACTGGCGCAAGATCCATGACATTCCGGGAGATTTCCTGGAGATCGGGGCGCTGTTCGGCTACGGCACGCGCCAGCTCTCCGCCTATCTTTCCAGAGAATGCCGGGACAAAACGCTCTACGTGGTGGACGTGTTCGACCCGGACTTCGACGTGACCGCCACCTCTTCCGGCGTCACCATGCAGGAGCTCTACAACGGCTGGCTGGCAGACACCGGCGCGCCCTCCCAATGGCTTCTGTACCTGTGCAACATCAAGGGTCTGGCCAACGTGCGCACCATCCGCGGCGACTCCCGCGAGATCACCCTGCCCACGGAGCGCCTGTCCTTCGCCTTCATCGACGGCAACCACCAGGCCGACTGCGTGCAGAGCGACTTCGCCATGATCTGGGAGCGCCTGAGCCCCGGCGGCATCGTGGCCTTCCACGACTACGGCGGCGACCTGCCCCTGGTGACGAAAGCCATCGACGACATCGCCGCGCGCCACGCCGGTCAGGCCGAGTATTCGCGCCCCCTGGGCAGGCAGCTCTTGTACTGTATGGTCAAGCGCCACGCCGGAAGCCGCGCGGACCGGGCTCACCGCCCCGCGCGCTCCTCCCGCGCAGCCTGATTCCGCGCAAGCCCACCGCCCCTTTACAGACCGCCCCCATCCGGCGATAGTCGGCGCGCAGGCGCGCTCATGTGCGCGCCGCTCCATCACATCCCGGGAGACACGCATGCCGGTCATCATGGGTACGGCCGGTCACATCGACCACGGCAAGACCACCCTCGTCAAAGCGCTTACTGGCGTCGACTGCGACCGCCTGGCCGAAGAGAAGAAACGCGGCATCACCATCGAGCTGGGCTTCGCCTTCATGGACCTGGGGCAAGGCAAGCGCGTGGGCGTGGTGGACGTGCCCGGCCACGAGCGCTTCGTGAAGAACATGGTGGCCGGTGCCGCCGGAATCGACTTCGTGGTGCTGGTGATCGCCGCGGACGAGGGCGTGATGCCCCAGACCCGCGAACATCTGGAAATCTGTACGCTGCTCGGCATCAGGGCGGGCGTGGTGGCCCTGACCAAGCGCGACAGCGTGGACGAGGACTGGCTGGCCCTGGTCACCGAGGACGTCAAGGCCTTCCTGGCCCCGACGTTCCTGGCCGAGGCCCCGCTCATCCCGGTTTCCGCCCACACCGGACTTGGCCTGGACGCCCTCAAGGCCGAAATCTCCCGCCTGGCCGACGAATTCCGCCCCAGGCGGCGCTCCGACCTGGCGCGCCTGCCCATCGACCGCGTCTTCACCATGAAGGGCCACGGCACGGTGGTGACAGGCACCCTCATCGCCGGGCAGTTCAAGGCCGGGGACGAGGCCGTGCTCTACCCGTCCGGGCGGCCCACGAAAGTGCGCAGCCTTCAGGTGCACGGCGGCTCCGCCGAGGCGGCCCAGGGCGGGCAGCGCACCGCCGCCAACATCATGGGCCTGGAGGTGGAGGAGCTGGAGCGCGGCGAGGTGCTGGCCCATCCGGGCACGCTGTTTCCCTCCCTGGCCTGGAACATGGAGGTCACCTGCCTGCCCTCATCCCCCAGGGCGCTCAGGCACCGGGGCGAGGTCCATTTCCACCACGGCACGCGAGAAGTCATGGCCCGGCTGTACTTCCTCGACCGCGACAAGCTCGAACCCGGACAGAGCGCCCTGTGCCAGGCGCGCTTCGAATCGCCCCTGGCGGGGGTCAGCGGCGACCGCTGCGTCATGCGTGCCTTTTCGCCGCTGCGCACCGTGGCGGGCGGAGTGATCCTGTCGCCGCTTGGGGGGCGCATCAAGCGAAACGGCCCGGAGCTTGCCGACCTTGCCGCGCTGGCGGAGCTTGCGTCACAGCCGAGCCCAGACCCTGCCGAACGGGTGCGCCTGCATTTGAAGCTCAAGGGGCGCGCCGGGGCCAGTTTTGCGGAACTCATGGTGCTGACCGGCCTGGACAGCCGCGACCTGGAAAAGACCCTCCAGGGTTTCTCCGGCAAGGGGCTGGCCAGCCTCTGGGACCGCGAGGCGCGCCAGTGGATTTCCGGAGCGGTGCTGGAGGAGCTGGGCGCGGGGCTCATCTCGCACCTGGAGGCCTTCCACAAACGCGAGCCGCTCAAGCAGGGCGTCACGCGCGGGGAGCTCGGCTCCACCTGGGGGCGCGCCCTGCCGGGAAAGCTCATGCATTTTCTGGCGGAGCGCCTGCTCAAATCCGGCAAGCTGGCCCAGGAGCAGGAGCTCTTGCGCCTGCCCGGCCACTCCGTGAGTCTGGGCGTGGACCAGGCCGACCTGCGGGAGCGCATCGTGGGCGTGTACGAGTCCGGCGGCCTCACCCCCCCCAACTACAAGGACGTGCTGGAACAGCTCGGCGTCTCGGTCAAAGAGGCCCAGCCGGTGTACAAGCTGCTCCAGGACCAGGGGCTCGTCTCGCGCATCAAGGAGGACATGTACTTCGCCACCAGCGCCCTGGACGGCCTGAAGGCCACGGTGCAGGAGTACTTCTCCACGAAAAAGGAGCTCGGCCCGCAGGATTTCCGGGAGCTGACCGGCCTGTCGCGCAAGTTTTCCATCCCACTGCTGGAGTACCTGGACAAGGAAAAGCTCACCATGCGCGTGGGGGACACGCGCATGTCCCGGAGCCGCTGACATCCGGCCCTTTCGAGCGCCGCGCGCACGGTCGCGCCGCCCTGCCCCCGGAAGGCCGCCCGCGGGTGCACGGCGCATCGGGGCTTGATTTTTTCTCCCATGGGGCTAAACCTCCGTGGCGCTACATGCCCCAACGGGCGCAACCCTCTCAAGGAGTCCACCATGGCCCGCAAAGCCTTGCTTATCGCTTTCGCCCTGACCTTCGCCCTTGCAGGCGCGGCTCACGCCCAGAAGAGCGCCGACAAGAAACCCGCCTCCCTGTCCTCGGCTCCTTCCGCTGCCGCCGCCGGTCCCTCCACCGTGAGCAACTTCGGCCAGCGCTGGACCGCCATGACCGACAAGGAGCGCGACACGTTCCTGGAAGGCATGACCACGGCCATCCGCATGGTCTGCACCAACGCCGTGTTCGGGGCGGAGAACAAGCCCGTGGACATGCAGGCCGCCAACAAGAGCTTCATGGAATGCTTCGCCGGCGTCTTCCCCTACAAGCCCGGCGACATCAAGTCGGCCATGACCAGCCTGTATCAGGACAAGAACAACAACATCATCCCCTACGACATCATGTACGGCATGGCGCTGCTCAAGGTGAAGGGCGATCCCTACGAGGACAGCCTGGTCAGGCTGCGCCAGGACCTCTCCAAGCGCAAGTAGTCCGGCACGACGCATGAGCGCCCTGAACCTGAAACTGGGACAGTCCCTGGGGATTCGCCCGGAGGGGGAGGGGCCTGCGCCCGTCCTGGCTGGCGGCGGTTTCGAGGTGTTTTTCTTCTACAGCGGGATCTCGCAGGAGGAGGTGGACGGATTCGCGTCCGGCGCGCTCTCCTGCGGGGTCTACGTGGAGGACGCCATTCCGGTGCTGGTGCTGGACATCGACAGGTTCGGCGGGCTGGAGGTGGCCTTCAACATCTACGCCGAACCGGAAGACAAGCGCCGCGCCTTCTTCGAATCAAACCCCTGGCAGGGCGAGGCCCATCTGGTTCTGTGCGGCCACCCGGATTCGGTGGTCCGGGCCGTGCGCACCATTCGCCCGGGCGCGCTTCTTATCGCCGAAATCAAGAAAGCCTGCCTGGACCAGCTGAGCCTCTATCGCGACATGGCCCATTGCTTCCGGGCCATGGGCAGACTCTACGACGCCATCAGCCCCGAGGACATGCGCGAACGCACCCTGATGCGCCCGGCCTGACGATTTTCTTTCATCGCGACACGGATGGCTCGGACAGGCGTTCCAGGTCGCAACCCGCCATTATCAGCCTGCCCATGCCGCCCTTCCGGGGCCGGCCTGACGCTAGGGGCTCCGAAGGCCGCCTGCTGGTCCAGCACGGCGCGCCCACCCCGGGCGCAAAGCCGGTCCTCCGTGGACGGGTCCGGCGGTGAACGGCGCGGTGCCGCAGCTTACTGGCCGTAAGCCTTCCGCTGTTCGTTGAGCGCTTCGCGCATGAAGTCCAGGTTCACCTTGGCTTCTTCGGCGGACCTGATCAGCTCGTCGAAACGGGCCTTGTACTCGGGCGACTTCTTGTCCATGGAGCCGTTTTCCAGGGCCCTCACCTGGGCCAGGGCCTCCCGGTAGACCTGGCGCTCGGCGCGGATGGCCTTTTCGATCTGCTCCGGGGTCATGGTGGTGTATTCATATTTGTCGGCCAGGGCCACACCGGAAGCAAAGACGGCAAGAAGCGCCGTCAGCGCAATGATTCGAAATGATTCACGCATGGTATCCTCTGCTTGTTGTCGGCAATAGCGGAACCTAGCAACAAACTCCCTGCCTGGACAATCCGTTTTTTCCCTTTGCTTCATTTCGGAATTTTCACGGCAAGGAAGCGCCACAAGGCGGGCACGTGCTGCATCTGAAGCTGGAAGCACCTGATTATACATATAATTATTCGCGTATTCCACCCGGCCGCGCCTTGCTTTCGTAACCTGGCCCAATACGCAGCCTCCCATGCATTTCGGGTCCATCGTTGCTTCAACAGTCCACCCATGCTATTTTGCGCCTGTAATTTGAACCTCCTGGCCGTCTGTCGGCCAGACCACCACGGAGGACGCATGTTGCGAATCCTGCTTGTCGCGGCCCTGTCGATCGCCGTCTGCATTGCCTCAACAGGCTCGGGCATGGCCCAACAGAGGATAACCCCAAGCCATCTGGAACAACTCAGGAGCAAGCTCGCGACCCAGCGGGACGCCTACCACCGGCTGGACATGGCCGAGCAGGAGGCCCGGGAGGAGGGAGCCCTGGAGCGGGCCGCTGCGTTCGCCACGGCCAAGGCCAAGGCGCAGGAGCAGTACGTCCGGCTGGATGCCGAGCTCAGGAAGGCCCAGTCGCAGAAGGCCGAACAGGACAAGCGCGCAGCCCAGAGCGCCCCTGACTATCGATAACCGGTTCAACTTGACGCGCGGGCCTGTCCGGCTCCGTGGCCGCGGGAACGGCGCGTTCCCGCGGCCGGACGCGACAGCTTCGGACAGGCCCGCCCGCATGCCATGCGGGGATGTCTCGTTTCCAGACTCACCCGCGCCGCCTCTCATTCCATACCTTTCCGGTTCAATCTCCAATCGATCCGCATGGTTCGCCAGGGCGTCCGCCCTCCACTTTATCCGGTCGAATCTCTTCTTTATGTCCCTTTTGTGACTTAGGTCACATTTTGCTTCGTGCCTTCTGGTAGTGTTTGGGACAACCATCCCATCATGTGCCCGGGGCTGCATGCCGATCCGGGCCAGCACCCAGGAGGAAGCCGCATGAGCAACTCGCCGCCGAGACAGGCAGGAATGACGAACTGGTTTACAGTGGCCATGATACTCTTGGTGGTCCTGGTTCTTGGCGTGGGCGGCGCCTACACCATGCAGGCCACCGATCAGGCCGCGTTCTGCTCCGGGTGCCACTCCATGGATTCGGCCTTCTGGACCTTCAAGAATTCCGGTCACGCGAAGCTCGCCTGCAACGACTGCCACGCTCCCAGCAACCTGGCGGCCAAGATCCCCTTCAAGGCGCAAGCGGGCGGCAGCGACGTCTGGAGCACCGTCTCCAAGAACATCCCGGACGTCATCCACGCCAGCAAGATGCACAAGGACGTCATCCAGGCCAACTGCAAGCGCTGCCATGAGCCCACCATCCAGACAGTGGCCATGGACGCCAAGCCCTATTGCGTGGACTGCCACCGCTCCGTCCCGCACAAGTCCCGCACCCCCATCTCCACAAGGAAGGTCGCTGATGGCTAAGAACAAAATCGTGCTCGCGCTGCTCTCCGCCGCCTGCCTGAGCTTCATTCTGGCCGCCTGCGGCCAGCAGGCCGACGGTCCCAAGTCCCCCACCTACAAGACCGGACTGAAAAGCGACGAGGTCAGCAACAAGGCCTTCGAGAAGCAGTTCCCGGCCCAGTGGACCACCTACCAGCGCAACAACAAGTCCGACGTCCAGCAGATGACCGACTACGGCGGCCCTGTGCCCTGGGACAAGAACGACAACGTCAACCAGCCTCCCAAGGGCAACCCCAAAGCCGCGCAGCCGTATCTGAAGAACCTCTGGCTGGGCTACCCCTTCAGCTTCGAATACAAGAAGGCACGCGGCCACACCTACGCCATCGAGGACATCGAGAACACCGACCGCATCAACCGCTTCTCCGAGCAGGCCGGTCTGCCCACCACCTGCTGGAACTGCAAGACCAACAAGATGGCCGGCTGGCACAAGGAATACGGCGACAAGCTCTGGACCATGGAGTTCAACTCCTTCCGCGAAAAGCAGGACAAGAAGGACGACACCATCGGCTGCGCCTATTGCCACGACCCGGCGGACATGAAGCTGCGCATTTCCTCCGTGCCGCTCAAGGAAGCCTTCCAGAAGCTCGGCGTGGACCTGGAGAAAGCCTCCCGCAACGAAATGCGCTCCTACGTGTGCGGCCAGTGCCACGTGGAATATTACTTCCAGAACGCCAAGTTCGGCCCCGCGGCCAAGCCGGTGTTCCCCTGGACCACCGGAGCGACCCCGGACAAGCCCTTCGGCGGCATCGATCCCGAAAACATGTACGAGTACTACAAGGATCACGGAGCCGTGGAAATGAAGGGCATGGAAGGCTGGTTCGCCGACTGGGTGCATCCCGTTTCCAAGACCCCCATGCTGAAGGCCCAGCACCCCGAGTTCGAGATGGCCGCCAACGGCCCCCACGGCGCAGCCGGCGTGGCCTGCGCGGACTGCCACATGCCCTACACCCGCACCGTGGACCCGGACAAGAAGAAGACCAGCAACCACCAGTGGACCTCGCCCCTTCTGAACATCGAAGGCACCTGCAAGCAGTGCCATCAGGACAAGACCCCGGAATACCTGAAGGAACGCGTGCTGTTCAACCAGCGCAAGGTGTACGACCAGCTCATCAAGGCCCAGGATTACTCCGCCCGCGCCCACGAGGCCGTGCGCCTGGGCAACGAATACAAGGGCGAGAAGAACGCCAGGTACGAGGAGCTCATGCTCCAGGCTAAGGAAAACGTGCGCCACGGCCAGTGGATGTGGGACTACGTCTCCGCCGAGAACTCCGTAGGCGCGCACAACCCCGCCAAGGCCCTGGACACCCTGGCCCGCTCCCAGGAGTACAGCCGCCGCGCCGCGGACCTGGCCATGCAGGCCACCAACTACGGCATCGGCAAGGACCTGGAAGGCGACATCCGCACCATCGTTCCGCCCATCCTGGAGTGGAGCCGCACCATGCAGATGGACCCCGAGAACCTGAAGAAGCACAAGTGGACCACCTACCTGACCCCGCTGCCCAAGACCGCCCAGGTCTGGGACGGCGACAAGAGGCTGATCCCCGCTCCCGCGGCGGCTCCGGCTGGCGCACCTGCGCCCGCGCCTGCGGCTCCGGCGGCCCCTGCCGCTCCCGCCCAGGGCAAGTCCTAGCGATTCATTCCCGGAGCGCCCCGCAGGGCGGGGCCTCCGGGTAAAAAAGCCCATCACGCGACACGGCCCCCGGCGAAAACTGGGGGCCGTCTTTTTTTTGCACTGCCGGGATTATGGCGGCCACGGATTTCCTGCGGACCTGGACGGTCTTGCAGGAACGGCCCAAACGCCAGGATACTTTGAAACGGACGAATGCCCCCGGCCCCCTGCCCCCCTGTTGACGGCATGCGCGGCGCGGCCGTCCGCTGGCGGCGCGCCGGAATCGTCCAAAATGCACACGAAACGGCCCGGAAGTACCGCACTGCATGCGGTGAGGGCGTCGGCGGGACGAGGCTCGGGACGCCTGATATCCCATCCAGGAGGGACCTGTCTGATCAGGACCGGCCAGCCGTCGGACGACGTTGCCCCCTCACCGAGGGCCAGGGCGGCCCACAGGCCGCCCCGCCCGCTCCGAAGCCTACAGGTTCAGGAAGTAGTCGCTGCCGCACACCGGGCAGCACGTCTCCTTGGCGGCCAGGTAGCCGCAGGAGGTGCACTTCTTGGTGGGCTGGTCCTTCAGGTTGGGATTGGCCACCCCGCAGATGCGGCAATGGGTGAAGTCGGGATCGTTGCTGGCGTTGCAGACGGGGCAGTACCATTCGGCTCGCTCGTTGGTCATCGCTGGCCTCCGTTAGGGCGGAAATATGGTCTTTCCCGCCGTATACGTGAAAACCGCCCCGAAAGACAATTGTCCCTAAGCATCATCCCGTGGGGAAAATGGCCGCGCACGCAAACAAAAATCCGGCTCTCAGGCGAACCGGATTGGCCGTGCCGCCGCGGCAGGCGAGGATCATCCGCCGGACGGGCAAGGCCCGCCCCTATCAGGCCCGACGGGCAAAGCCCGGCTCTAGCTGTCCCCGACGGGCAAAGCCCGTCTGGCGTTTCGCGAAAGCCTGGCGCGGCGTCCTAGCGCCCCGCTCCCACGGCGGCCACCACCGAGCGGAGCCTGCCGGACATCACCGTCCTGGACTTCAACTGCTCCACGCGCCACAGTTCCTGCAGGTACTGCCAGACCATGTCCAGGGGCACGTGGGAGCGCAGGTATTCCTCGCAGGTGGAGAAGCTGTAGTGGTGGGCGATGGAACGGCTGACCACGGCGTTCTTCCACTTGCGGGCCATGAGCAGCGCCGTGACGTTCACCCAGTCCGCGCCGGGGCCGTCCTGGGTCTTGTCGGCGGCCAGGGGCAGCATGGCCTCGATCAGGCGGCGGTCGTACACCGCGCAGTCCATGGAGGCGAAGCCCGGATAGAAATACGGCGCAGGACCGCTCTTCAGCCAGTTCTCCACGAAATCCTCGTTCACGACCTTTTCCCACATCCAGCGGTGGTACACCCAGTTCTCTTCCACCACGCCTCCCTCGAACATGGAGCGCTCCGCGGGGTGCATGCCCTTGAGGTGCCTGTTCAGGGAGAACCGCCCGGCCGGGCTCACGGGGCTTAGCGCGCTGACGATGGGGATATCCGCGCTGGCGCGGTGCAGCCGGTAGCCCTCCAGGAGCTGTTCCAGCCACAGGGGCGTGACGAACACGTCCTCCTCCAACGAGACCACCACGTCGTCGATGTGGCGCGCGAGGATCGCGCCGAGGATGTCGCCCGCCCTGGGGAGAGCCCCGCGCGGGGAACAATGGATGACCTCCACGTTGTCGCGGGTGTGCATGAACTTGTGAAGAATGGCGGCGTGGTCCGCCCCGACGCCGTCGGCGACCACGTAGATGGCCTTGAAGCGGGCCAGGCTGGTGAATCGTTCCAGGCTGCGCAGGCAGAGCAGGATGCAATCGAGCCTGTGCGATGCGTGAATCATCAGCACAGGGTTCAACATGTCGCGGCTTGGCCGCAGGGCGATTATCTTGCTCATGTTCCAGCCTGTCCTTGGCCGTTGATAGCTTGCATTCCAGCTGACTCCGCTGTTCTTATCGGATCAACAGGGGAGCTACTTTAGGGCGGCGGATAAATTTTTCCGCAACAATGTCCGAGCCCCCGCAATCTGTTTGTCCACGCGGCTTGACATGGCTTCCGTTCCGAGGCTAAGGCTTTGCCCATGAGGGCAGTGCGGCCTGCGCGCGCTGCCCAAATGTCTTAAATTACTAGGCTTTCAGGGTAGGCCCTGTGAATGGGGCGGCCTATCCTTGACCGTGAGCGCAACAAACCAACCGTGAGAGTGGAGGTTAGGACCATGGGTTACAAGGTCACCGTTGATGAAGAGAAGTGCACCGGCGACGGCGAATGCGTGGATGTCTGCCCCGTTGAAGTCTATGAGCTTCAGGACGGCAAGGCTGTCGTGATCAACGAGGAAGAGTGCCTGGGCTGCGAATCCTGCGTGGAAGTCTGCGACCAGGACGCCATCACCGTCGAGGAAGAATAATCCCCTTCAGCCGTTTTCTCTTTGAGAAGGCGGGAGCGGCCAGACATGGCCTCTCCCGCCTGTATTTTACCCTTGCCCCGAGGATTTGAAGGCTTATATCATTGGCTGCCGCCATCTGCGGCCTGGAGCTTCCGTGATCGACGCCGATTTCTCCGACATTTTCGAGCAATACGAGGCCCTGTGCGCCGAAGTGGACGCCGTTTTCGCCAAGGTGAAGGCGGCCTGCCCCTCCGAGGTGCGCTGCGAAGTGGCCTGTTCCGACTGTTGCCACGCGCCCTTCGACGTCACCCTGGTGGAGGCCATGTACCTGAACAGGCGCTTCAACCAGCTGCACCCCAAAGGCGACTCCCGTTACGCCCTCACCGAGGCGGCCAACCGCTCCGACCGCGAGCACTACCGCCTGAAGCACAAGGCCTGGAAGGCCCACAAGGCAGGCATCGCCGACGAGAAGATCGTCGAGGATTTCGCCCGCGAGCGCATCCGCTGCGCCCTGCTGGCGGATGACGAACGCTGCGCCATGTACGACGTGCGCCCGATCACCTGCCGCCTCTACGGCGCGCCGCTCAACATCGGCGGCCAGATGCGCGTGTGCGGCAAGTCCGGCTTCGCCGCCGGCGGCAAGTACCCGGCAGTGAACATCGCCAAACTCCAGGAGAGGCTTTTCGATCTTTCACGTCAGATCGTCGAGCGCGTGGGCGGCAAGTACGACTACCTGGCGGAAATGCTGGTGCCGGTCTCCATGGCCATGCTGAGCACCTACGACGACGAGTTCTTCGGCCTCAAGGAGACCAAGGAGGACTAGCCGTGCAGCCTACGCTCACTCCCGAGGAGGAGGCCCAGAAGAAGGCCATCTACGAGAAGATCGCCCCCAGAAGGCGCAAATTCATCGACAAGATGGGCTACGACAACTGGGACCCCTTCCAGAAACCCCTGGAGCCCATCGACATCAGGATCGACACCTCCAAGCGCACCTCGCAGCAGCTCATGCGGGATTTTTTGCAGTCCCTGCCCGCAGACAAGCCGCTCAGCACGGACTACTCCCAGGGGGCCTGGGAGCTCTGCGTGGGCGTGGTGAACGGCTCCGCACGCTTCAAGGGCATGTTCGACTTCGTGCAGTGGTATGCGAAAATCCTCGAGAAAGAAGGCATGCTGGACGAATTCAAGAATTTCAAAGGATTGGGGTAAACACATCATGACCCAGACCGCTCAGAACATCGACGACTACATCGCGGAGCTCGAAGCCAAGCTCCAGAAGAAAGACCAGTGCGCCACCTCCCACTACAACCTGGGTGTGGCCTACGTGGCCAAGCGCCGCTTCGAGGACGCCAAGACCTGCTTCCTGCGCGCCTCCGAACGCTCCCCCACCATGGCCGAAGCCTACGTGCAGCTCGGCGGGCTGGCCATGAACGACGGCGACATCGAAGCCTGCCTGAAGTACAACACCGCCGCCATGAACGCCCGCGCCCGGTTCGCCGTGCCCCACGCCAACATCGGCTTCTGCCACCTGCAGATGGGCAACGTCGCGGACGCCATCAAGTTCCTGCGCAAGGCCGTCAAGCTGGACTCCCAGTTCGTGCAGGCCATCGGCACCCTGGGCAGCGCCCTGTACATGGCGGGCGAGATCGACGAGTCCATCGAGTTCAGCAAGCGCGCCATCGAGCTTCAGCCCAAGTTCGGCCCGGCCTGGAACAACCTGGCCCTGGCCTACCTGGAAAAGGGCGACGCCGCACAGGCCATGAACTGCGTCAAGCAGGCCCAGGCCTCCAACTACGAGGTCCATCCCGGCCTGATCGCGGACATCGAAGCCCAGCTGAAAGGCTAGAGGCGAGGCTTTGGAAAACATGCTCATGTTTTTCAAAAATAAATCGAGTGGTTCTCTCGCGCTGGATTCATGAACTGCATGAACGCATTCTGAAGGCGCCACACGAACAAGCCGAAAGCAGCCTCCGGCGGCCAAAGGAACGAGTTCCTTTGGAATCCTTTACCGCTTCGCGCCGTCCGCCGGACACCCGGCGGGCGGCGCGGTTTCTTTTGGGAGATGCAATTGCCGTGAATGCAGGGGGGAGCGTCCTCCAGCGCCTTGTGCATCAGCGCGCCCCCTACACAGTGCTTCCATCATCCGGACCGGAATTCCATCGATTGAACAGTCAGTCAATCGACTCGCCACAGTCTTTGCCTTCCCGAAGAATGGGCTTCAATATCAAACACCTTTCCGATTCCGGTTGACGCTGGCGTGGTATCATGAAAAATACTTCCGTTCCCGAAGGATATCCATCCGGACGGACCCCACCCCGGCCCCAAGGAACTCTCATGAAGGACGCCGACAAGACCAGGGAACAGCTCATCGAGGAATTGACCAAAGCGCGCCTGCGGATTGCAGCCTTCGAGGCCGACGGAGCCGAACGCCAGCGGACCCTTGACGCACTCGTGAAGTCCGAGGAGATCTTCAGGACCGTCTCGGCCTTCGCGTACGACTGGGAGTTCTGGCTCGATCCCGAAGGCAAGTCCCTGTACCACTCCGATTCCAGCCTGCGGATCACGGGGCACGAGGCGCGGGCATTCCTCGCGGACCCGCAACTGCTCGAGCGGATCGTCCTGCCCGAAGACCTGCCCCTGTTCCGTGCGCACCGCCATGACGCTCTGCGCGACAGGACCTCCGGACAACTTCTGTTTCGCATCGTCAGGGCTGACGGCGAAATCCGCTGGATCGAGCATCGCTGCCTGCCAGTGTTCGACCGTAATGGCGTTTACCTGGGGGCGCGTGGCAGCAACCGGGACGTCACCGACCGCATTCTGGCCGAGGAGGCCGTCAGGTCATCCGAGGCCCGGCTTAAGGACATCCTCAACAAATGCCCCTTGAGTATCCTGGTGTCCGACACCGTGTCCCGCCGCTTCGTCATGGCCAACTCCAAGGCCCTGGACATGCTCGGCTACACCGAGGACGAGCTGCTCAGCCTGGGCGTGGAATCGATACATCCCAAGGCTTCCCTTCCGTCGATCCTCCATGAGTTCGACCGCATGGTTTCCGGCGAGAGCACACAGTCGCCCCCGCTTCCGGTACTCTGCAAGGACGGCTCCCTGCGGCACGTCATCGTCACCGCCACCCTGGTGGAACTGGAAGGAAGACCCAGGGTTCTCGCCTTTCTCACGGACATCACCGAACTCAAACGGATCGAGGAATCCCTCAGGGAAAGCGAGGACCGTTTTCGCCTCCTGGTGGAAAACGCGGGAGACGCCATCTATCTTGCAGACGAAACCGGCCGCCTGCTGGACGTGAATCCCGAGGCGCAGCGCCAGACCGGCTTCTCGCGCGAGGAACTCCTCTCCCTGAACGTCCTGGACCTGGACCTGAACCAGACCCCGGAGTCCCTGAGCGGCTTCGCCGCGTCGTTCCGGGCCGAGGGCAAGACCTTCTTCGAAACCCGCCACCGGCACAGGGACGGTTCCTCCTATCCCGTGGAGGTCAGGGTGGTGCGCCTGGACCTGCCCGACCGCATGCTGATGCTGGGCATCGCACGCGACATAACGGCCCGCAAACTGGCGGAGATGGAGCTTACCCGCCAGAAGAACCTGCTCTCCTCCATCATCGAGAGCACAACGGACGCCATTTACGTGAAAGACGCCCAGGGCCGTTATCTGATGGTGAACCAGGAGACCGCCCGACTCCTGGGCAGGCCCGCCGACCAGATCCTGGGTTTCAAGGATTCCGACATGTTCCCTCCCGAGCAGGCCCTAGCCCTCAGGGAAAACGACCAGGCCATCCTCCAGGCCGATGCACCGCGCACCTTCGAAGAGAACCTGACTACATCGGACGGATTCAGGTCCTACCTTTCCACCAAGGGTCCCCTGATGGACGAGTCCGGAAGCAAGGCCGGGCTCTTCGGCATCGCCAGGGACATCACGGAGCGCAAGCGGGTCGCCGAAGTCATGGTGCAGACCGAAAAGATGGCCAGCGTGGGCGGATTGGCGGCAGGCATGGCCCACGAGATCAACAATCCGCTGGGCGGCATCATGCAAAGCGCACAGGTGCTCTCCATGCGCCTGCGACCGGATTCCCCGGCCAACCTGGCCACCGCCCAAAGGGCGGGGTTCCCCATGCAGGCCTTCCAGGCCTACATCCGGGAGCGAGAGATACCGGAGCTGCTGGACGGAATTCGCGACTCGGCCAAGCGCGCGGCGAACATCGTCTCGAACATGATCGAATTCAGCGAACAGGGCGCTTCGGCATGGTTGCCCGTCGACCTGAACGGCCTGGTGGAGAAGTCCCTCGAATTGTGCTTGCAGGATTTCAATCTGCTGGAGCGATACGACCTCAAGCACGTCACCATCGGCAGGGAATACGAATCCCAGGCCCTGGAAGCGCCCTGCTCCGCCAATCAGATCCAGCAGGTGATCTTCAACCTCGTGCGCAATGCGGCCCAGGCCGTGCTCGAGGCGCACGTACCCAACCCGTCCATCACGCTGCGCACCCGCAGGGACGGCCACTGCGCCGTCATCGAGGTGGAGGACAACGGGCCCGGCATGGACGAGACCACCCGCAAACGCATCTTCGAGCCGTTCTTCACCACCAAGGGCCCGGACAGGGGCATCGGACTGGGGCTGTCGGTTTCCTATTTCATCGTGGTGAACCACCACCAGGGTTCCATCGAGGTGCAGTCCGCACCGGGCAACGGGACCCGGTTCGTCATCAAGCTCCCGCTGGAGCGGGTCTCGCCGGTGGATGGGAGCGCCGGTCGGGCCTGCTTTCCCTCCTGATCGCGGCAGGCCGTGAGCCCACGGGTGGGAGAGGCAAGCAACGGCCGGATCCGTGTTGCCCTTGGACTGCGACGTGGGCGGACGTGGAAAACAGGAAGCGGCCGCCTCTTCCGGGGCGGCCGCCATATGAGGCTCTACGGGCCGGATCAGCCGATGCCCAGATGGGCCTTGATGTCCGTGATGTCCTTCTGGAGCTCCCCGAGCGACTGCTGCATGGCGTCCATGCGGGCCACCAGTTTCTCCAGGTGCCGGAAAATCTTCTCGTTCTCGTATTGGCCGCGCGTTTCCTTTATCAGATGCTTCTGGGCCAGCTCTGCATCGTGCGACATCCTTCCTCCCAATGGCTATGGTGCGTTTGCCTGGTTGACATGCAGTTCTTCCGGCCCCGGTCCCGCCCTCTTGCGCGGGTCGCGCTGTGCTGCCTCGCGGGGCCTTTCCCAACCTGACTCAAGAGTATTTAAGCGAAGTCGGGCCGATATGTACACGGGAAAGTATGGAGCCAAAATGGCCCGGACTTACTCTCGCCACATCAGTTCCAGGTAATGCATCAAGTCGTTCTCACGAACCTGTCCCGCGGCGATGCGGGCCTTGAGGGCAGCCAACTTGGCCCGCTTGGCCGCGCCGGGGAAGAAGCGCCTCCCGCCGTCGCCATCGTAGGACAGCACGTGCTGCGCAAAGGCTGACTCGAATTCCATGCGCTCGACAACCTCCCGGTAGAAACGCAGAGCCTCAAGCGTTTCGGCAATTTCCCGCCTGTTTTGGAGATGCGCCTGCGCGTGAGCGGCCATCGCTTTGAGCATCTGAGCGTCGAGCACCATTTCGCCGTGATGGCCGTAGAGTTTGTAGTGTCCTGGCTTCGACACCGGCCTGTGGGGTTTGACATGACCCTGACAATGCGGACAGATCATCATCGTATTCTCCTCGGTTAGGGTTGATCCGGCACAATCCGAACAGGGCGGGAGAATATCAGAGAATACGCATGGCGCACCCCATATAGGGGTATGTGGGAAGAAAGTTGATGAACGGACGAGAATTTGCGTACGCAAGAGCTGACAAAGGCTGAAATTCTCACCCCAATCCATGCGCAGCGGCATTCTGGTGAAGAGTTTCAACGAGACGCCCCGACTTGCCCACCACAGCTCCATACCTTATAAGACATAGGGCAGGATGTTTGAGCCATCACAAACTAGAGCGAAACAAAAAATATCGGAAAGTTTCCCACATAGCGCTATATGGGGTGAACTTTTTTTCCTTCTGGATATGCTTCCGGAAATTACACGCGGCTCTGGCGCGAACAGGAGGAAAAGATGGGCTTCAACGACGAAGACGGATTCACCCCGAACTGGCGGAATGCAGAGCCAGGATTCGGCGGCTCGCAGGAAGGCAACGGGATGTCTGGCGACTTTGCCCGGCACGAGGCGTTTGCAAGGGAGGTGAGGCGATTCGCTTTGTCAGGTGACGTCGATTCCGGGACCGATAACGGTCAACATGCCAGAATCCCGTCCGGTTGGGGCGGCGACAGGATCGACGCGAATGCCTTTGCGCAGGCTCAACTGGGACAGGTGAAACAGTTGCGGACATTCCTGAAGGCGGGTGATGCCCAGTACGTGAGCACAAGCGAGGCGAACGGCAGCACCGCCCCGCAGTTCAGGCAGGGCTTGCTGCCTGCGGCCTCGGCGCCTGACGGATTCACCGCCATGAATCTGAATTCCGGCGGGACTTCAGGCGATGACGCGGGACAGCAGCCGGGGCAAGCCGCCGAGGTCCCAGTTTCCCCGGCACCGCAAGAGCCAGGGCGCGGAAGTCAAGACCGGGAAACCTGGGAAAAATTGAAGGGGTTCGACCAGGAAACCCAGACGTACCTCCATGGTCCCAGATGGCCCGCCAACGGGAAGATCAATTCGCCGTTTGGCGATCGAGAACCCCCGGCTCCAGGGGCAAGCTCCTTTCATAAGGGGCTCGACATCAGTAACCCGGTTGGAGCGCCTGTTGTGGCGAGCGAATCCGGCGAAGTTATTAATGTATCGCCGGACAAGACGGGCGGTGGAGGAAACACCGTCCAAGTCCGAAATAGAGATGGCAGTATTTCAGTGTATCACCACACCAAACCGTCTGTGAGCGTTGGACAAAAAGTCTATTCTGGCGATGTAGTTGGAAACACTGACTTAAGTGGCGTTTCGACCGGAGGCCATGTCCATTATGGCATCAAAAACGAGAAAACCAACAAGTTCAGTGACCCAGCTGTCAGGCTTCCACGGAGATAGAATGAACTCACTGAAAATATCTGTGTTTGCCCTACTCTGTAGCATGGTTACAGCTTTCTCACCAATTGTGTGCCATGGATCAGAGCATGATGACGCGCTACGTTTTGCCGAGGAGATACGTACTTTAATCATCAACTACGACGTGAGTGAAATAGAGAATCACCTTCAAAGCGGCTTTTATGTCAGCAACACAGCGCTATTAAAAGACGATATTATCCGCATGCTGCACGACACAAACAGCTGGCTATACAGAAACCTGTTCGCCAACAACGATTCCGTGCGAAGCCACCTCATAGAATCGAAGTCTCTAGAAATACATGTTCAACAAGAAAAGGATTATTTCATAATTTCATACGTCAACCCAGAGAACACGACAGCACTACAACCTTCCGTGACCATTAAGCTTAACAACGGAACATGGTTATTTTCAGATCTCTTTTTCAACTAACACATTCCGCACGCAAAGTGCACAATGACGTCTGTACAGTGACGTCCATCATCTGACCCTATTTTCCGGAGCGGGCGACTTGTTAGCCTCCGTTCCTTTCTCCGCCCCCCCGGCGCAGCCCGTCTCCCCTGCCCGCGTTCCCCTGAACGAAACGGCTTGCCATCCGCCCAAGCCGGTACTAAATGTACTTGCTTTCCCATCATAGCCCGTAGGTATCCCTCCCATGCCAGAAAAGCAGCCCCATATATCGATCCCGCTCAAACGCTTGGTTCCCAGGGTCCTGGGCATCGGCGACCGTGAGCTTGGTTCTTGGCCCGAGGACATCCAGGAGCTTGCCGTTTCGCTTGCCAGCGAGCTCTTCCTGGTGCGCTACAATCCCTATATCGATGCCGAGGACGTGCGCGAATCCGTGGAAAAGCGCCTCACCGGCTCCACCACCATGCTCACTCCGGAGTACTTCCGCCTGCTCTCCAGGGCCGTGAAGGACTTCTGGACCGCCTACGACGACGACACCCAGTTTCGCGCGGAACTCAAAGCCAAGGTCTCGCTCTTTCTGGACGAGAAGGCCATCCTGGACGGCCCCCACAACATGGTGGAGTGCTCCACCGACGCCACCGACCTGCGCATGGAGCTGCCCCTCATGGTGCTGGCCCCGGACCGCACCGAGCACGTGCAGCGCATCATGCAGCTGGCGGGCGAGATGGGCTTCTCGGTCATCCCGCGCGGCGGCGGCTCCGGCTGCACCGGCGGCGCGGTTCCGGCGCGGCTTCGCACCGTGGTGCTCTCGCTCACGCGCCTCAAGCAGATCCTGAGCGTCAACCCGGAAGACAGCACCATCTGCGTGCAGGCGGGCGTCATCACCCTCCAGGCCATCCGCGCTGCGGCCGAGAAGGGCCTGGTGCTCACCGTGGACCCGGCCTCCAAGGCCTCCTCGTCCATCGGCGGCAACATCTCCGAGAACGCGGGCGGCCCCTACGCCTTCGAATACGGCACAACGCTCGACAACCTGCTCTCCTACAAGATGGTCACCCCGGGCGCGCAGATCATCGAGATAAGGCGCGTGGACCACCCCCGCCACAAGATCCTGGACCACGAGACCGCCGTGTTCGAGATCGTCGGACAGGACGGCGCGGTGCTGGACACCGTGGCGCTCCCCGGCAGCGAGATCCGCGGCGCGGGCCTGGGCAAGGACGTCTCCAACAAGTACCTGGGCGGCCTGCCCGGCATGCAGAAGGAAGGCGTGGACGGCGTGATCACCGAGGCCTGTTTCATCTGCTACGAGAAGCTGGCCCACTCCAAGGTGCTGGTGCTGGAGTTCTTCGGACGCTCCATGCACAACGCCATGCTCACCATCCAGGGCGTGGTGGCCCTTCGCGACCAGATCCGCAGCGAGGGCGACCTGGTGAAGATCTCCGCCCTGGAGGAGTTCAACGCCAAGTACGTCAAGGCCATAGAATACCAGAAGAAATCCTCCCGGTACGAGGGAGACCCCATAAGCGTGCTCACCTTGCAGCTGGACGGCAACGACCTGGACGCCCTGGACAAGGCCGTCCGGGACATCGTTGCCATCGCCGAAAAGCACGAGGACGTGGACGCCTTCGTGGCCCGCGACGAGAAGGAGGCCGAACTCTTCTGGGAGGACCGCCACAAGCTCTCGGCCATCGCCAAGCGCACCTCCGGCTTCAAGATAAACGAGGACGTGGTCATCCCCCTGAAGGTCATCCCGGAATTCTCGGACTTCCTGGAGACGCTGAACCTGCTGTACCTGGCCAAGGCCTACCGCAAGGCCCTGCAGGAGGTCACGCGCCTGCCCGGCTTCCCGGACTCGGACGCCTTCGTGTCCATGGAGATGCAGTTCGCCTCGGAGATCCTGCGCGGCCTGCGTACCGCCGAGGAGCTGAACGACCAGGAGCTCGAGGTCCAGGCCTACTACTTCTTCACGGACCTGAAGACCCGCTATCCCAAGCTCTACGGCGAGATCGAGGCCATCCACCAGGACATGCTGGCCCGGCGCATCATCGTGGCCAACCACATGCACGCTGGCGACGGCAACTGCCACGTGAACCTGCCCGTGAACTCCAACGACCCGGAGATGCTGGCCCAGGCCCACGAGGCCGCCGACAAGGTCTTCGAGAAGGTCATGGAACTCGGCGGCGCGGTGTCCGGCGAGCACGGCATCGGCATCACCAAGATCGCCTTCCTGCCGGAAGACAAGATCACCGCCCTGCGCGCCTACAAGCAGCAGGTGGACCCCAAAAACATCCTGAACCCGGGCAAGCTGGTCACGCGCGAGCTGGACTCGCAGCCCTACACCTTCTCCTTCAACAGGCTCATCCGGGACATCCAGAAAACCGCGCTGCCCGACAAGGACAAGCTCATCACCCTGCTGACCAACGTCCAGGTCTGCACCCGCTGCGGCAAGTGCAAGCAGGTCTGCCCCATGTATTATCCGGAGCGCGGGCTGATCTACCACCCGCGCAACAAGAACATAAGCCTCGGCGCGCTCATCGAGGCCATCTACTATTCCCAGGTGCACCACGGCAGGCCCTCGGCCCAGTTGCTGGAGAGCCTGCGCAAGATGACCGAGCGCTGCACCACCTGCGGCAAGTGCACCGCCGCCTGCCCCGTGAAGATCAAAACCGCCGGGGCCATCCTGGACATGCGCACCTTCCTGCACGAGAAGGGCGCGGGCGGCCACGGCCTGAAATCCAAGGTGCTCCATTTCGTCGCGGAGAAACCCGAGGAGCGCGCCCCCAGCATGGCCAAGATGGCCGCCTGGGGCCAGGCCGTCACCAACCACATGGTGGGCCTGATCCCCGGACCGCTTCGCATGCGCTTCGCCAACCCCATGATGCACGGCTCAGGGCCTCTCACTGGGTTCAAGAACCTGGCCGACGCCCTGCACCTGGAAAAGGGCGGCATCTTCGTGCCGGAGCGTCCCACGGGCGAAGCGGTGTTCTACTTCCCCGGCTGCGGCGCGGCCCTGTTCTGGCGCACCATCGGCTACGCGGCCCTGCACCTGATGCTGCGCTCGGGCGTGAGCGTCATCATCCCCGAGCGCCACATGTGCTGCGGCTACCCGCTGCTCTCCTCGGGCTACCAGGACGCCTACCGCAAGAACCGCGCCCGCAACATCGAGGCTATCGGCGAGATCTTCGTCAAGGCCGCCAACGAGGGCGTGAAGCCCCAGGCCGTGCTCACCGCGTGCGGCACCTGCCGCGAGACACTCTCCGGCTACGAGACCGAGGTCATCGCCGGGAACAAGATCCCCCACTTCGACGTGGTGCAGTATCTGGTCTCGCGCCTGCCCGAGCGCTCGCCAGACGGCATGACGGCGTCGCCCAGGCTGGTCTACCACGCGGCCTGCCACGCCGAATGGGAGGGCGTGTCCCTGGCCAAGGCCCCCGAACTGTACCGCCAGGCCATCGCGGACCTCACCGGCTCCAAGGTGGACCTCTCACCGGGCTGCTGCGGCGAATCGGGTCTGGGCGCCATGACCAGCCCGGACATCTATAACCGCATCCGGCTCCGCAAGCAGGAGCAGCTTGTCAAGGACCTGGGCAACGCGCCCAGCGAATCCCAGCCCATCCTGGTGGGCTGCCCCTCCTGCAAGATCGGCATCAAGCGCTGCCTGCTGCGCTCCAGCCGCAAGCAGAGCGTCTACCACACGCTCGAGTACCTGGCCGCCATCTGGGAAGGCCCCAAGTGGCGCAGGAACTTCCGGCGCGCCCTGGCACAGGCCAGGGTGGACGGCAGGAAGAGGATCGTCAGCTTCGCCGAACCGGCACTGGCCAAGTAGGCGTCCGTGTCCATCAAGATACCTGACCGCCAAGGGGTCCGGGACGCCGTGGCGTCTCGGGCCCTTCGGCCCTTCTGGAGCAGGCCGTGAAAACCCTCGGCATCGATTTCGGCCTCAAGCGCGTGGGGCTGGCCCTCACCGACCCCGCCGGGTCCATGGCCTTCCCCCACAAGACCATCGAGCGCGTGGAGCGCCACGGCCAGTCCGGCCGGGACGCCCTGTTCGCGGAACTGGTGGACATCGTGGCCCACGAAGGCGTGGAGCGCATCGTGGTGGGCTGGCCCGCCCCCCCCGACGGCATCGACAGCATGACCGCCCGCCAGGCGACCAACTTCGCGGCCAGCATGGCACGGCGCGTAACCGTTCCGGTCCTGCTCATGGACGAGACCCTCTCCAGCTCCGAAGCCCTGGACGACCTGCGCGCCGCCGGGGTCAAGCAGGCCAGGCGCAAGGCAATACTTGATCAGCAGGCCGCCGTGCGCATCCTGCAAAGCTACATCGCAGCCCCGGACGCAGCGAGGCCCGTGGAGAGGAAGTACTGATGTTCAGGCGCGCAATGGCCGTACTGGCTCTTCTGGTTCTGGCCGCCGCCGGGTTCGCCGCCTGGCAGGGACACCGCTTCCTGACCACACCCCCGGAGACCCCCGGGCGCGAAGTCACCATCCGCGTGGACCAGGGCATGAGCTTCGAACAGATCACCGGGCTCCTGCACAAGGAAGGCCTCATCACCGACCCGCTGGGCTTCAAGCTGCTGGCCCGCTACACCAAGCAGGACGGCAGGCTCAAAGCCGGGGAATATCTCCTGAATACGGGCTACACGCCCCAGAAGGTGTTGGATCAGCTGGTGAGCGGGCAGGCCATCCTGTACCGGGTCAGCGTGCCCGAGGGCCTGACCATGCGCCAGATCGCCAAGCTCACCGAGCAGGCGGGCCTGGGCAGCCTGGAGAGCTTCGACAAGGCCGCCCGCGACAGGGAACTGCTGGCGAAATATTCCATTCCCGCCGCCAGCGCCGAGGGATTCCTGTTCCCGGAGACCTATCTCTTCACCAGGAAGCCCGGCAACGACGCCCGGCAGGTGGTGGAGGCCATGCTGGCACAGTTCGTCAGGAACGCTGCCAAAGTCTGGCCGAACGGCGCGCCCCAGGGCAAGGAGCTGTTCGAAGCCGTGATCCTGGCCTCCATCGTGGAGAAGGAGACCGGACAGTCCGGCGAGCGCGGCAAGATCGCCGGAGTCTTCGCCAACCGCATGGGCAAAAAGATGCTCCTGCAGACCGACCCCACCATCATCTACGGCCTTGGCGAGAAGTTCGACGGCAACCTGAAGCGCTCCCATCTGGACGACTCCAGGAACCTCTACAACACCTACCAGCACCCCGGCCTGCCCCCCGGCCCCATCTGCAACCCCGGCCTGGAGGCGCTAAAAGCCGCCGCCAGCCCCGAGGTGCACGACTATCTGTACTTCGTGGCTCGAAACGACGGCTCGCACCAGTTCTCCAAGACCCTGGACGAACATAATGCCGCCGTGGTGAAGTTTCAGGTACGCAAGGGGAAATAACGAAGAGGAAGATGCCTCCGGCGGCCAGGGGGATGATCCCCCTGGACCCTGCATCCGCTTCGCGGGCAGCACCGTTACTGTTCAGAGAACTCGCAAGAATGCCCTGAAGCGCGCAAAGCCGCGCTTCAGGGCTGTTTCTTTTTGGAAATCGCACCCTTCGACGATGGCGGGGGCTGGGTGCCGTCCCGGACGGGTTCTGGCGGGCGGGTGACGAATCGTCTTCCAATCGCTTCGAGTCCGCCCCCAGGACAAGAACGAGCCGAACTCAATCTTCTTCGCGGCATTTCCCCTTTCCGGGGCTCGAATTTCATCGCGGCACTGCGTATTCACGCAGGCGGGGGCTGGGTGCCGTCCCGGTCGGGTTCTGGCGGGCGGGCGACGAATCGTCTTCACATCGGTTCGAGCCCGCCCGCCAGGACACGAACGGGACGGCACCCGGCCCCCCCCTCCAGCAAAAATTTCAACGCAAACTCACCATGTCTCCCCCTGCTCCCTTGGCCGCATAGACCGCCGCGTCGGCCCGGGCGATCACCTGGTTCCAGCACACTCCCGACGCCCCGCACACCGACATCCCGGAGGATAGCCCGATGGACAAGGTGCACCCCTGCCCGTTGGAATCCTTGAACCGCTGGCGGATGCGCTCCGCCACATCGCGTGCCTGGGTCTCCAGGCAGGGCAACAGAACGGCAAACTCGTCCCCGCCGAGCCGGAAGGCGCTGTCGCATCCTTCCCGCACCGATTCCCGGATGATCCTGGCCAGAAGGCGCAGCACCTCGTCGCCGGTCTGGTGCCCCAGCGTATCGTTGACCTGCTTGAATTTGTCGCAGTCGATCATCAAGAGCCACGTCTCCTTGTCCGGATCCAGCGGGCACAAGGACTTTGACTGCAAGGTCTGCTCGAAATGCCGCCGGTTGAAGAGCCCCGTGAGCGAGTCCGTGCGGCTCAAGTCCTCCATCACCCGGCGCGCCTGGTCGGTCTCCTCCAGACGCCACATCAGGCGGTTCTCCCGATCCTTCAGCTGGTGCAGCATCCAGTTGAGATTGCGCTTGAGCCGCAACAACAGGTGCTCGTCCTCGCTCTCCACGGGCAGGGAGAACGGCTCCGGGAAGCCGCCGCCCCGGAGCTTCGAGGTGAAGGCGTCCACCTTGGAGAGCTCCCCGAACACGCTGAAGTGCAGGGCCAGCTTCGCCAAAAACGGCATGAGCCCGAGCCCCAACGCTCCGTGGAGCGCGAGCACCGCCACAGCGGCCGACGTTCGGCCGGATTCCAGAAGAGCCAGGGCAGCCAGGATGGGCAGGGAAACGCTAACGACCAGAAAGGCTGCGAGTTTTGTGTGAGGACTCACGGACGGCTCCTGCATGAAATTGAAAATCAAAATCAGTTCTTTGCTGCTATCCTGCCGGAATGCCGGAGTCAAGTACGCTTCGGAGTGCAGAAATCGTTACCGCGAGCGCAGCAAATGTAACCGTCACCCGTGCCGCTACCATGCAAGCTGCTGGAACAAAAGGATTTTGTGTTTGGCACGTTCCGTGATTATGGAGGATGGGAGGTGAAACACCATGAAACACCTGATTTTGGCCACCATGCTGTTACTGGCCTTTTCCTCGCAAGCCTGCGCGTACAACTCCGGCCCTTCCTGGGGCTTCAACGTATCCGTGGGGACGCCTCCGCCCGTGTACGTGCCGCCGCCCGTGTACGTCCCCGCCCCTGCCTATCCCTCCGGATATGCCGCAGGGTATGCGCGCGGATATGCCGCAGGCGCATGGAACGGTTACGTGCCGCCGCCCCCGCCGGTATACGTCTATGAACGCAGGCACAAGCGCCACCCCCATTACTACCGCCACTGGTAGAACCCGCCGGACCGGCCTTCCCCTGGCCACGTCCTCCCCCGCCCGACAAAAAAACCGGGGGGCAAAATGCCCCCCGGCGTCCTATTCGCAGCCTGGCTTGCGATCTATCCCGGTGACCACGAACACCCGCGACGCCTCCCCGGGAGCTTTTTGCTCTCCGGGTTCCGTCTGCCGGGCTATTTCCTTGATCTCCTTGGCCGCGGCCAGCTGCACCTTGTCGTCCCCCGCCTCAAGCAGGCGCTCCAGGACGTCCAGCACCTTCTCGTTCAGGAGTTTCGCGGCCCGCGCGCAGACCGGTCCCTTCCTGGTTTGCGTCTTGCGTCCGGCTGCCATGCAGGCTCACTTCAACGCCTGGCGGATCAGTTTCTCCCAGACCGCCAGGCCCAGCCACACCAGCCCGCCGCCCACCAGGGAGGTGACGACCGTGCTGAGCACCTGGCTGCGAAGGGAAAACGCCCCGCGCAACAGCTGATGGTGCCTGGCGTGCTCCGCGGGTGCCAGCTCGCACGATGAGCAGCAGCCCGAGCGCATCAGGCCCTCTTCGTGAGCCTCGCGCAGGGCGTCCTTGATGAGGGGTTTCAGCCCGTCGCCCATGGCGCTACCTGAGCGGCTGGTTTGTGGTCATGCGCAGGGCCGCGTTGCTCACGGCCAGGATGGCCGCCTGCCAGGCCGGGTCCATGACGGTCTCTCCCATTGCCGCCTGCACTCCTATGGCTCCCAGAGCGACCATGTTGGCCCACAACGTCTTAGAACTGTACCATTTTTTCCCGTTCATCGGGTTCTCCTGTTATGTTTGCGCCACACCCACGGCGGCACCGGACGCTTGCCGGACCACAGGCCCAGGCCCTTGAACCTGGCCACGGCCTCCGACAGTTCCAACGCGTAGCAGTTGTGGCAATAGTGTTTGTACACCCAGGCCTGCCCCCCCGCGACCATCAGAGCGTTCACGTCGCGCCCGTCCGGAAGCCGCAGCACGGCCACGGTGCGCCCGTAGGCGTCGATGTCCTTGGGGATGACCTCGACGCGGGCGCCCTCCACCAGAGAGGACAGGTAGTCGCGGGAGGCCTTGCCTCCGGCCTGGGCCAGCTCCGGCGCGTCGATGCCGTAGAGGCGCACGCGCGTGGCGTCCACGGTGACGGTGTCGCCGTCGTGGACATGCTCGACCAGTGCCGTATAGGCCCATGCCTGGGCGGTCCATGCCGATAAAACCAGAGTCAGAATCAGAGCCAGGGATTTCTTCACTTGGGCCATTCCCCGCCCAGGGCCTGGGCGATCTTGTCCACGTAGGACTGGTTGACGAAGCCCCCTCCCGGGGCGATACGCACGCTGCCGGCGTTGTAGGCCGCCACCACGCCGGGCCAGCCATGGCCCGCTTCGTGGCGCTTGGCAAGCTTTGCCAGCAACTTGCATCCGTACTCCAGTCCCACTTCGGGCCGGGTGAGTTCGGAGAGGAACGCGCCTGGATACCCCAAACCGCGCGCCGTGGCTCCCATCACCTGCATAAGGCCCCAGGACGTTGCCTGGGCCTGGCGCTCTGTCGTCAGCGAGCACGGCCTGACCGCACGGACTTTGGGATTGCCGTCAATGTACCTCTTGTAGAACCCCGGTTCATACCGGAAGGCGCACGCATCGCCTCCGGATTCCACCTCCACCACCGCAGTGACAAGCCGCACGGGCAACCCGTGGGACTTGGCGGCAGCCTCAATGAGCGCATCATCCTCCATGTTCACCTCGCTTGATCTCATGTGATCCGGCCCGGAGCCTCCCTGGGCTCATGGTGTGCGGGGCCGCTCTGCCCCGGGCTGGACATGAGGCGGCATCCTAGCGCGGACTCGCCTTTTGAGAAGGGCACATAGCGGCATGCCCCCATATGTTTCGCTCAGTTCCCGACACGTACGCCCCGGAGGCGTGGACAAAACGGTGCGACGGCCTTAAATTGTGTCATTGCCGCGTGCATGAAAACCACGGGAATGGTTTGCATAAACCCGGCGGAATATTCTCTCCCGTGCCCGGTTCAGCCATGGCCTGAACCTGTCCGCAGGCGGGAACAGGAACGCTTCAACCACAGGCATCGAGGAGAACTCATGGGCAGACTGCGCGATTTGAGAAAGACCGTCCTCGCAGCGCTCGAGGCCGACCCCTGGCCTGATGGACTTGCGTCCCTGGAGGACGTTCGCCCCAAGACGCTCCTCGGCCCGCTCTATGCCTGCCTGCTGGAGCCTGACGAGCGTGTGCGCTGGCGTGCCGCCACGGCCTTCGGGCGCACCGTGGCCAGGCTGTTCGCCGAAAAACCAGAGGACGCGCGCCAGCTCCTGCGCCAGTTCATGTGGCGGCTGAACGAGGAATCCGGAAACATCGCCTGGGGCATCCCCGAAGCCTTCGGGGAGATTCTGGCCGCCCAGCCCGTTCTGGCCGGGGAGTTCCACCGCGTGCTGGCCTCCTACATAAACGATCGCGACTGTGCGACCGGCGACAATTACCTGGAGCTCTGCCCCCTGCGCAGAGGCGTTTACTGGGCCTTGGGCCGCCTGGCCGAGGCCAGTCCCCTGCTGGTCCTGCCCGCCTTGTCCGACCTGCTTCTGGCTTTCAAGGGCGAAGACCCCCAGAGCAGGGGCCTGGCCGCCTGGGCCGTGGGGTCCCTGCTGCCCCATGCCGGAGAGAACTACGGGCTGGCGCGAACCGCTCTGGAGGCGTTGGCATCAGGTGAAACCGGAAACTACACCTTCGATTTCTACCGCGGGGGCGAGCTGTCTTGCGTGAGCGTCGGCCAATTGGCGCGCGAGGGAATTGAAAAAGCCGCTTGACCGTCTCCTAGGAATGTTTATTACTTCTTCATCACCCTGAACGAAAACACCGGTGAGGAGAACTCCATGGCTCAGCTCGAAAATTTCAAGGAATACGACGTGGATTGGGAGATGACCCCTGAAGCGGCCGTTACTCTTTATCTTGAGTGGGGCAACAACTGCTGGCTGAACGAATTCAAGCCCGTGCGCCACCGTAGCGATTCCGTGACCTACTTCGTGGTGAACACCTGGGAACAGGCCCCCAAGCTCACCCTGATCAAGCGCACCTGCGACGAGGCCAAGGAACTTGCCGAACTGCCTCTGCCCGAACACCTTCGCCCCCGTTTCATGAAGGAAGTTGGCTGCAACAAGGGCGTTTACGCCCCCACTTCCGAGATAAAGGAGTGGCTGCGGACTCAGATGAGCAACTAGAATCGTCCCAAACACATGGAGAGGCCGGGCAACCGGCCTTTTTTGTTGCTTGCGCCCATCGCGGCATGTAGAATCCGACTACCGGACCAAGACCCACACGAGTCCGGCGTGGAGGATTCCAATGAACAAGGCGTGCATCCTCATTGTGGAGGACGAACGCATCATCGCCCTGGATCTGCGCAGCAAAGTATCCAGGTTGGGATATGTTGTGGTCGGCATGGCCCATACAGGGCAGGAGGCCGTACGCCTTGCCGCCGAGCTGTCTCCCGACCTTGTGCTCATGGACATCATTCTGGACGGCGGCATGGACGGCATCGAGGCCGCCACGCAGATTCTGAAAGCCCGCACCGTTCCGGTCGTATTCGTCTCCGCCTGCAACGACCTGGGTACCCGGGAACGCGCCGAGCTCCTTGGCAGCGCCGGATTCGTATCCAAACCCGTGGACTCCAGGGAATTGGCCGAGCGGCTGAATGACGCCCTGCAATCCATCGGGGGTCCCGACTGTTAATCCTGTCCGACATCCACGCCAACCTGGAGGCTCTGGAAGCCGTCCTTCAGGATATCGCCTCCCTTCCCGAACCAGGCGGACACAACGAGCCGGTTGTCTGTCTGGGAGACATGGTGGGCTACGGCGCCGATCCCGAAGCCGTGGTGCGACGAATGCGGGAATCCTCCATCGTGTCCGTGCTGGGCAACCACGAGGCCGGGGTGCTGACGCCATACGCCCGCAGGCATTTCAACCCCCAGGCCTGGGACGCAGTGCGTTTCGCGGCTGAGAATCTCTCCAGGGAAAGCCTGGACTGGCTGGCCGGACTGCCCCCCAGCCTGACCATGCAGGGCTGCCGCTTCGTGCACGGCCTGCCCCCCGCCGACGCCTACGGTTACCTGTCGCAGGCCGACGAGGCGCTGCTGCGACGCCTCATGGGCAGGATCAGCGAGGACGTCTGTTTTGTGGGTCACACCCACCGTCTCAAGCTCGTGTCCATCCGCCGGGACGCGGTAACCCGAAACGCCCTGCCTGAAGGAACCGTCCATCTGGAGCGCGGCCCCAGGCACATTGTCAACGCCGGTGCCGTGGGACAGCCCCGCGACGGCGACCCGCGCGCCAAATACCTGATTTTCGACCCTGTGAGCCGGGCGCTCACCGTGCGTTACGTGCCCTACGACGCACGGGCCGCGGCCGGGAAGATCCTGGCCTCCGGGCAGCCGCGCGTTTATGCGGAGCGTCTCGTCGAATCCATGGGAGGTCCGGCGTGAAGCGCGTCTATGCGGAGCGTCTCGTCGAATCCATGGGAGGCCCGGCGTGAAGCGCATCGGCAGGTACGAGGTGCTGGGCCTTCTGGGCCGGGGCGGCATGGGCGCGGTGTACAAGGTCGCCATGCCTGTCACGGGCAAGATCATGGCGCTCAAGCTCCTGGCCCCCAATCCCTTCCTGACCACGCTCCAGGGCCGCGCGGTGATAGAACGCCAGTTCATCGCCGAGGCCGCCACCCTGGCAAGCCTCAACCACCCCAACGTGGCTGCGGTGTGGGATTTCGGGCGCGCCGGCCGCCGCCCCTTCTTCCTGATGGAGTACTATTGCCGCGACCTGGGCCAGGTCATCGGCGAGACCGCCGAAGTCGAGGCCCCCACCCGCCGCCTGCCTCTGCCTCGGGCGGCCAGCTACGCGCTCCAGACACTTGAAGGGCTGGCCCGGCTGCACCACGCGGGCATCGTGCACCGCGACATCAAGCCCTTCAACCTGCTGCTCACCGACGAGGACCAGATAAAAATCACGGACTTCGGCCTCTCCAAGGTGCGCGGCGAATCCCTGGCCGAGTCGCCCGGCCTCAAGGTCGGCTCGCCCTACTACGCCGCTCCCGAGCAGGAGGACGACCCCAAGAGCGCCGGGCCGCGCGCGGACCTCTACTCCGTAGGCGTCACCCTGCACCGCATGCTCACCGGACGACTGCCCGGTTGGCCGCTGGAGGGTCCGGACGCGCCCAGCAGGCTCTCGCGCGATTTGGACTCCGCCTGGGACGATTTCCTGGGACGCGCGCTTTCTCCGGACCCCGTAAAGCGCCATCGCGACGCAGCCTCCATGGCCGCGGAACTGCGGGTTCTCCTGGACGCATGGCGCAGGCGACTGGCGCGCGCGTGCAGCCTGGAGCCGCAGGACGCCTCCCCGCCCTGTCCTGCGCCGGGGCCTGAAGGAGCGCCCAAGGCCCGTCGGGAGCCGCGAAAGATTTTCGGAAAGAACGCCCGGGAGGAACTGGGGTTGGACGCCCTGTGGCGTCCCAGATGCTACGCGGACCAGTATTTGCGTCCGGGAGCGGGCGTGGTGGCGGACGACGCCTCGGGCCTCGTCTGGCAGTCCGGGGGCAGCCCCTACCGCCTGAGCTGGTGGGAAGCCCACGAATACGTGGCGGGGCTGAACGCCTTGGGCTTCGCCGGAAGCCGCGCCTGGCGGTTGCCTACCGTGGAAGAGCTGGCCGGAATCCTCACCCCGCCGCCGGAGTTCACCGGCCACTGCCTGAGCCCGGCCTTCAGCACCCAGCAGCGCCTGCTCTGGAGCGCCGACCGGCGCGCCTTCACCCAGGCCTGGTTCGCCGACACGGAACTCGGAGCCGTGGCCTGGGCGGACATGACCTGCCTGCGCAGCGTGCGCGCCGTACGCGACGCCTGATCCCTTTCCAATCGGGCGATGCCCTGGGCTCTCATGCACACTCCCGCAGCAGGGAAAGCCTCCGGCGGCCAAAGGGCTGCGCCCTTTGGAATCCGCAGTTATCCCACATTGTTCTGGTTCACCCGTCTGTTCGGATGGATGTTGGCGATGATTCTTCAGAGACTCGTGCCCGAAAACGCGACACGGGTGAGCGGGAGCGGGAAAATCAGACGATGCGGGCGTTGCCCAGCACGTACACCAGCCGCTTGAAAAGGGCCGGGTCGAAAGCGCCCTTCATGTCCTCCTGCATGATGGACAGCGCCTTGTAGGGCGCGAGGGCCTTGGCGTAGGGCCGCTCCGAGGTCAGGGCGTCGTACACGTCGCACAGGGACAGCACCCGGGCGTACACCGGAATGCCCTCTCCCGATATGCCTCCGGGATAGCCTGCGCCGTCGAAGCGCTCGTGGTGGAACAGGATGGCGTTGGTGGCCACGTGGCTGATGGGCATGGAAGCGCAGATGCCAAGCGCCCGCACCGGATGGGTCTTCATCATCTCCCACTCGGCCTGGTTCAGCGGCCCGGACTTGTTGATCACCTCATCGGGTATCTGGGTCTTGCCGATGTCGTGCAGGGCGGCGCCCAGGCCCGCCTCGAACAGCGTGGTCTGGTCGATGCCGGACAGGCTCTGCAACACGGAGATGGTCAGCACCATCACGTTCAGGGAGTGGCTGTAGGTGTGGTACTTGTGGGACAGGAACTCCGACAGGCTTTTCAGCGACTCCTCCTTGGACAACAGGGCGATGCCCCGCTTCACCAGCATCTGCATGGCCTGGTAGGTCTTCTCGTCCAGGCCCCTGGGCAGCTTGCTGGCGAAGCTCTGCTTCAGCATGCCCGAGGATATCTGGTAGAACAGCTTGGAGCGCTCCTCCATGGGCAACTGGTCGTTCAGGAGCATGTTGCCCAGGTTGCGGGCCAGATAGGTCTCGTAGTCGAAGCGTTGGTCCACCCTGATGTAGAACTCGCTGACGTCCAGAAGATCCTTGAGCTTGGGCTCGATGGTGAAGTGCTCGCCCTTCTTGGCATACAGAACGAACCAGTCGCCCCGCTTGAGGTACAGGTCGAACTGGCCTGCCGTGCCGGGCAGGATGGTGCGGGGATGAATGGGGAAATAGTCCTCGCGGCGCTGGGAGACCTTGGAGCCCGCACCTCCGCCCCCCGTCTGCTGCCCTGGCGGATGGCGGCCGGTCATGCGATTTCCTCGGGCATCTGCTCGGGCCTGTTGCGCAGTTCCTCCGTACGTGCAGGCACGACCTTGACCGGGCAGGCATCGCCCTCGGCCGGGTCCCAGTCGCCGTGGAGTTTCTGGCCGGTCAGGCGTTTCCACAGGAACTGCTCGGGATCGAACCCGGCTAGCCTTGTCAGTTCGATCTCGGCGCGCGCCGCCATCTTGTGGCCGCCCGCGCATCCGAAATCCGCGAACCAGTCCTGGGCCTTCTTGCCGATGTGCCGCCGCAGGCCGTCTGAGCGCATAACGGCTATCAGGCGTTCCCCGTACTGCCCGGCGATGCAGTTCCAGGAGAGGCCGTGCACCCGCAGAAAGAAATCGGCCAGCACCACCAGCACGTCCGGATTTTCCACCCGGCCCACATAGGCGAACATGCCGTCGCGTCCCACGGAGCGCGTGCGCTCGAAGGCGCGGGAAAAGTACTTGAGCCATTTGCGGTGGAAATCCGCGTGCACGATGCGCCGCAGGAGCATCTTGTCCGCGAGCTTGGAAAGGTAACTGAAGGCTTTCACGTCCACGTCGGAGAAATCGCGCTCGAAGGAGCCGGTGTCCGTCTTGATGCCGTAAAGCAGGGCCGTGGCCAGCAGTTTGCCTGGCTTTATCTTCAGGTTGTAGAGGTATTCGGTCAAAAGGCTGGAGCAGGCCCCGTATCCCACGGGGATGTCCACATAGGTGGCCCGCACGGGATGGGAGGGGTCCCGCCCGTGGTGGTCCAGGACCACGTCGAACTCCACGTCGGGAAAATCCGTGCTGTGGTGCGGCTGGGAGTCCACCATGGCAAACCGCGTGCAGCAGCGCGATATTTCCGGAGTGACGCGCACCAGCGGGATGCGCAGGGTGCGGATCATGGCCAGGTTGTCCGGCCTTGAGATCTCGTTGGGATGGGCGATGTCCGCAAGTCCGCCCTTGGCGCGGATGATCTGGCGCAAGGCCATGGCCGACCCCAGGGCGTCCGGGTCGGCGCTTATGATGATGAGCCAGCGCTCATGGGGCACGATCAGGCTGGTAAGCTTCGCCAGCTTGTCGGTGAGAACCCTGAAAAAGGCCATGCGCTCCTCACTTGAGTGTGACGGACAAGCCCGCAACGGCCAGCCGTACGCTGGAAGCCCTCGCGGCCAGGGCCTGGTTGAGCGCTCCCTGGGCGCGGATGAAACGCCTGACCAGCGAGGTCGGGGCAACAGGCCCCAGTCCCACTTCGCAACTGACCAGCACGCACTCCGGTCCGTCGGGGGCCTCGAACCCGGCCAGGGCCGCGAGCAGTTCTCCGGTGCGGTCCCGTCCGTCCTCCAGGCAGGCGAACACCCAGAAATCCAGGCTGTCCACCAGCGCGTTGCGTCCCTCCCGCAGCGCCCCCTCCAGGGACGCCGCCAGTTCCAACCCCGGTTCGACCACGGGCACCACCGGGTCGCGCAGCAGGCGGTGCTCCAGTATCTGGCGGCGGAAAGCCATGTCGCGGGCCAGGCCCATGGCCAGGATCAGGCCCGGACCGGGGGCCTCCCGGAACAGGGCGTAGGCCATGTCGGACTTGCCGGATTTCTCGCCTCCGAGCACCAGACGGATCATGTGGCTCCATTCTCCCGCGAAAGCTCCGCACACAAGGCGTAAAACGATTCCAGGCTTCCGCGCAAGTCGGATTCGCTGAATACCTCAAAGAGAATGCGGGTGTCCGGACCAAGCCGGGTCAGAATTCCCTTGAGAACCCCTCGTTGGCTCGGGCTGAGCTGCGCCAGGGACAGATGTTCGTGCCGCTGCTTGACGATGCCCGGCGCGTAGCAGTGGAGAAGCTCCACCTGGTCGAACAGGCCTGGAGCGTCCAGCAGCCAGTCCTGGTCGAAGGCCATCAGGTGCCCCACGTCCAGGCAGACCGGCAGGCCGTATTCCCGGATGACGGGCCAGTGGTCGCGCAGGTCCTGGCCGGGGATGTTCTCCACCATGAGCCGCCAGCCGGGAGCGGCCTCCCGCCAGAGGCGCGCAAGACCTGCCAGCCGGTCCGGCTCTCGGGGCGGATGGAGCACCCCTCCCCAGGGCGAAAGCGCCGAGGGCAACGCCATCAGCCGCTCGAGCAGGTTCCACACGGCCAGCGAACCGTCTTCCCAGGGCAGGTCCAGGGGCAGGTGCACATGGGAGGCCAGGGTCCGGCCCGGTTCGAACTCCTTGGGGAGGTAGGCCAGCGAGGGCGCATGCTGGTAAAACAGAAGAGCCACCTCGGAGATGGGCAGCTTCCAGGAGGAGATGCGGCGCAGGTTCTCGCTCAGGGACTTGGGCCACAGCCAGCTGGTGGCGGACAGGCGCCAGGGGGACGGGGTGGTGATCATTGTTTCACTTGCGCGCCGGTACGGTCTCCGGTAAGAATCGCTCCTGTTCGCGGCGTGTCCGATTGTGGCAAAAAAGCGTTGCGGGCGAAAGCGTTTTTCCCGACGTTTTGTTCCCAGCGGAGGTAAGATCGTGACGCGCTTTCGAAATGCCTTTCATCATGTTTTCAATCCCCTGCATGTCTTCTGTCGCCTGAAGGACATGGGGATGCCAAGCCCAATGGCCCACAAGATGTGCCGCGCCTACGAGCGCTTCGTGTTCAGGCTGCTGCCCTGACATCCGGTCCGGACGTGCCCACCCGGCCACAGCCAGACGGAAACCCGCCCAACGCCTGAAGCAGCATCCGGCCTCAAGACTTCCGCCAGCCTCCTGATTCATCCCCGGCAGACAAAGACCAGATCGGACATATCCGTTACTGTGCGGCTGAACGCCGACACCCAGCTCATGCCGCGTGGCGCGCCAGAATTGGAGAGCCATACGGCGAGCCCGGCGCAAACCTCAAAGAACAGCGGCCCTGAAGCACCAGGATGCGGCGCGCCAGGTGCAGGAGCCTTCTGCACCCGAACCTGCCGCCCAAAGACCGGGCGGTTTCCGAGGCGCGACGAGTTGGAGTTTCGTGGATTGTTGCCCGGAATCATGGCAATGGAGGGATCGGCGGCAGGGAATGGCTGCTTCCAAGGACCGGCGGACTCTGAGCAGTCGTCATGGCATTCGCGGTTCGCCGGCCTCGAGCGATATGGGCGCATGGGGGGTCAGAGGCTGCGTCAAAAGGCCGCGCCGCGGCATGATCGCGCAGCCTGGTGACTTTCGGGAATGCGAAAAGAACGAGTAAGGCCGGACCGGGACAATCCCGGACCGGCCGTCTCGATAACGGAAGGAGAATGCGCGGCTGCCCGCCCCTGGACGCCTGGGCGTCCGGAATCGCGGGCGGCGTCTCTTAGGAACCGGAAACGGGGGCCGCTTCGGGAACCACGCGGACGGAGGGCTTCACCACCACGCCGGAGCGCAGGCAGCGGGTGCACACGGTCATGGTGTACACTTCGCCGGAAGCCTTCACGGCCCGGACCTGACGCAGGTTCGGGATGAAACGACGCCGGGACTTGTTGTTGGCGTGGGAAACGTTGTTTCCCACCTGGGGCTTCTTGCCGCAATTATCGCACACCTTGGCCATATCGCACCTCCAGCGGGGTCATGCCCCTGGATAAAATATACCCGTCAAAGGGAAGCGATGCTTACACGCACTTTTTTGGGCTGGCAAGCTTTTTGTTGACAGAAGCCTGGGGCGCGATTACTCACCGTTGTTTCCCGGAGGGCGAAGCATGACCGAACGCTGGCTTGACATAACTGACGTCCAGGCGCAAGGACGCGAATTCGTCTTCGACGACCAGGAACTCTGGGCCGAGGGAGCGAGTGAATTCAACATGGAATTCACCACGCAGACCCCGCTCTCGGCCACGTTCACCGTGACGCCCCAGACGGACGGAGCGCTGGTGCGCGGCAGGCTCACGGGCATGCTGAGCGTACCGTGCGACCGTTGCACCGCGCCGACCGAGGTGAACATCGACCAGCGCTTCGACCTGTTCGAACAGGTTCCGAAGCATGGCGAAGAGGTTCTGGAGCCGAGCCTGGTGCGCAGGCGCGGACATCGACTGGAGCTTGACGTAAACGGCTTGCTCTGGGAAGAGTTCGTGTTGGCCCTGCCGGTGAAGCCCTTGTGTTCGGAAAACTGCAAGGGCCTGTGCCCGGAGTGCGGGCAGGATCTGAACGCAGGTGGCTGCGGCTGCTCCGAAACGCAGCTCGATCCGCGCATGGCCGCCCTGCGCGGCCTTAAAATTGTCAAGAAAGACCACTCATAGAGGTATACGGAAATGGCCGTCCCCAAGAAGAAGATCTCCAAGTCCCGCAAAGGCATGCGCCGCTCCCACGACGCCCTGACCCCCCCCAACGTCATTCTGTGCTCCTGCGGCGAGCCCACCCTGTCCCACAGGGTTTGCCCCAGCTGCGGCACATACAAGGGCCGCCAGGTGCTCAAGCGGGATGAATCCCAGTCCTAACAGGCCCCGCATCGCCGTGGACGCCATGGGAGGGGACTTCGGTCCCCACGTGGTGGTTCCCGGCGCAGTGCAGGCCGCAAAGCGCAAGCAGCTCGACCTGCTCCTGGTCGGGGACGAGCCCCGGATCGCGGCAGAGTTGTCCAAGCTCGACACGCGGGGAATCGTCGTGCGCGTCGTGCATGCCACCCAGGTGGCGGAGATGCACGACAAGCCGTCCGAGGCCCTGCGCAAGAAGAAGGACTCCTCCATCCAGGTTGCCTGCAACCTGATCCGCGACGGGCAGGCCGACGGCATCATAAGCGCCGGCAACACCGGCGTGGTCCTTGCGTGCAGCCTTTTCACGCTTGGCCGCATGGAGGGCGTGGACCGTCCCGCCCTGGCCACCATCCTGCCCACGGAGCGCGCCCCCCTGGTGCTCGTGGACGCAGGGGCCAACGTGGACTGCAAGCCGATCAACCTGTTGCAGTTCGGCATCATGGCCGACGTGATGGCCCGCATCCTCCTGCACCGCCCGGAGCCCGAAGTCGCCATCCTTTCCAACGGAGAGGAAGAGGGCAAGGGCAACCAGTTGGTGAAGGAGGCCTTCGAGCTGTTCAAGCACTCCTCGCTCAACTTCGTGGGAAACATCGAGGGACGCGACCTCTTCACCGGCGAAGTGGACGTGGTGGTGTGCGACGGTTTCGTGGGCAACGTGGTCATCAAGCAGGCCGAGGGCCTGGCTTCCTCGCTTGGGCGGCTCCTCAAGGGCGAACTGCGCCGGGGGTTCTTCGCCAAGATCGGCACCACCCTGGCCCTGTCCGCCTTGAAGCGCTTCTCGCGCCTGATGGATTACGCGGAATACGGCGGCGCGCCGCTTCTCGGGCTCAAGGGCACGGTGATCGTCGGCCACGGCGCTTCCAACCAGAAGGCCATCGCCAACGCGGTGGACATGGCCGGAACGCTCATCAGCCTGAAGGCCCCGGAACTCCTCAAGGAAGGCCTCGCCGCCAACAAGGACTTCGCACACTTTTTAAAACGCCCGGCAAGCGCCGAGTAAACGATCCCCCCACATGCACGGACGCTTCACCATAGAAGGCTTCGGCCGTCACGTTCCCGAACGTGTGCTCACCAACGCGGACCTCGAGGCCATCGTCGACACCAGCGACGACTGGATCACCACCCGCACCGGCATCAAGGAACGCCACATCGCCGCCCCCGGCGAGACCTCCAGCGACCTTGCCGTGGTGGCTGCCCGCAACGCCCTGGCCCAGGCCGGACGCACCGCGCAGGACCTCACCCACATCTTTTACGCCACGTTCACCCCGGACGCCGTCTGCCCGCCCGCGTCGAGCATCCTCCAGGAAAAGCTCGGAATCCAGGGCCGCAGCGCCGTGGACATGAACGCCGCCTGCTCCGGCTTCCTCTACGCCCTGGAAGCGGGCATGGGAGCCCTGGCCCTGCGCCCCGGCTCCATCGCCCTGGTGGTGGCGTCCGAAATCACCACCAGCCGCACCAACTGGGCCGACCGGGGCACCTGCGTCCTGTTCGGCGACGGCGCGGGAGCCATCGTCCTGTCCGACAAGGAACCCAAGCCGGGACAGGCCGTGGTCCAGGACATCCTCACCAAGTCCGACGGTTCCCTCTGGCCGCTGCTGACCGTCAAGGCGGGCGGCTCCGGCTGGCCGCTGAAACTCGGCGAGCAGGTCAAGGAAGACTATTTCATCGAGATGAACGGCCCCGAGGTCTACAAGAACGCCGTGCGTTCCATGGGCCAGGTCTGCGAGGAGATCGTGGCCCGCAACGGCCTCGCCATGGACGACGTGGACCTGTTCATCCCCCACCAGGCCAACCTGCGCATCATCGAGGCCGTGGGCAAGCGCCTGAAATTCACCGGAGACCGGGTCATGGTCACCGTGGACCGCTACGGAAACACCTCCGCCGCATCCGTGGCCATCGCCCTGTCCGACGCCGTGGCCGAAGGCCGCGTGAAATCCGGCTCCACCGTGCTGCTGACCACCTTCGGCGGCGGCTTCACCTGGGGCGCGGCGATCCTGAAGTTCATCTGATCGGGTCCGGGGCGCAGGCCGGGATGTTTCGGGCGACGGACGCCTCGAAGGCCCGACCGAAGCGCTCCGGCAGCAAAAATGACATTTGAGTTTGCAGATCATTTGATATAGGAACAATACTCACCTCATACCGGAACACCCATGAGCAACCCACCCCGCCTTACCGCACTCGTCACCGGAGGCTCGCGCGGCATCGGTGCAGCCGTGGCCAAACGTCTGGCCAAGGACGGCTATTCCGTCCTGTTCACCTACGTGTCCAAGCCCGACGAGGCCAAAGCAGTGGCCGCCCACATCATGGCCGAAGGCGGCGAGGCCCAGGCCCTGCCCCTGGACGTTTCCGACCGGGGCGCGATCACCGCGTTCTTCAAGGAATACATCGAGGGCAAGACCGAACTGGAAGTGCTGGTGAACAACGCCGGCATCACCAAGGACGGCCTCCTGGTGCGCATGAAGGACGAAGACTGGGACCGCGTGATCGGCGTGAACCTTACCGGAGCCTTCACCTGCCTTCGCGAGGCCGCCAAGATCATGATGAAGCGCCGTTCCGGACGCATCGTGAACATCGTCTCCGTGGTGGGCCAGTCCGGCAACGCCGGGCAGGCAAACTACGTGGCCGCCAAGGCCGGTCTCATCGGCCTCACCAAGACTGCCGCGCTGGAGCTCGCCTCCAGAAACGTCACGGTCAACGCCGTGTCTCCCGGTTTCATCGAAAGCGACATGACCGCCGGTCTTCCCGACGCGGTCAAGGGCGCTTTCCTGGAGCAGATCCCCGTTAAAAAAATGGGCACGCCAGAGGATGTCGCCTCTGCCGTGGCCTTTCTCGCCTCGCCGGAGGCCTCCTACGTCACCGGCCAGGTGCTCGCCGTCAACGGCGGCCTGTATCGCTAAGCCCGCAACGAACAATCACCCGCACATTCCTCAAGGAGAACACCATGTCCGTCGTAGAAAAAGTCAAAGAGATCATCGTGGACCAGTTGGGCGTGTCCGCCGACGAAGTGAAGCCCGAAGCCAAGTTCGTTGACGACCTGGGCGCCGACTCCCTGGACCTGACCGAACTGATCATGGCCATGGAAGAAGAGTTCGGCGTCGAGATCGCCGACGAGGACGCCCAGAAGATCGTCAAGGTCCAAGACGCCATCGACTACGTGTCGAACAAGCAGGCCTAACGCCGCGCCGGCGGCCGGACTCCAACCCCCCGGCCGCCTCATTTTTCCCTCAAGGTGCCATAGACCATGAAGCTCAAACGTGTCGTCGTCACCGGCATGGCCGCGATCACGCCCATCGGCAACGATCTGGCCACCAGCTGGCAGAACCTCCTGAAAGGCGTCTCCGGCGCGGGTCCCATCACCCGCTTCGACGCCACGGGATTCGATACCACCTTCGCCTGCGAGGTGAAGGGTTTCGATCCCAGTCAGTACTTCCCGGCCAAACAGGCCCGGCGCATGGACATTTTCACCCAGTACGCCGTGGCTGCCGCCCTCATGGCCGTCAAGGACTCCGGGCTGGAAATCACTCCGGAGCTGGCTCCCGAGGTCGGCGTGCTCATCGGCTGCGGCATGGGCGGGCTGAACGTCATCGAGGAGCAGCACAAGAAGCTCCTGGCTGGCGGCCCTGGCAGGGTGTCGCCCTTCTTCATCCCGGTGCTCATCGCCAACATGGCCGCAGGCCAGGCCGCGATCTTCACCGGAGCCAAAGGCCCCAACGTCTGCACCACCACCGCCTGCGCCTCCGGCGCGCACGGCGTGGGCTACGCCTACTCCGACATCATGCTTGGCCGCGCCAAGGCCATGATCTGCGGCGGCGTGGAGTCCACCGTCGCGGCTCTTGGCGTGTGCGGCTTCAACGCGCTGAAGGCGCTCTCCACCCGCAACGACGACCCCACCAAAGCCTCGCGGCCCTTCGACAAGGACCGCACCGGCTTCGTCATGGGCGAAGGCGCGGGCATCCTCATGCTCGAGGAGCTGGAGTTCGCCAAGGAACGCGGAGCCAACATCCTGGCCGAGGTGGCAGGTTTCGGCGCCTCCGGCGACGCCTTCCACATGACCGCTCCCCCGGAAACGGGCGAAGGCGCGGCCCTGGCCATGAAGGCGGCCCTGCGCGAGGCCGGCATGCAGCCCACGGACATCGACTGCGTCAACGCGCACGGCACCTCCACCCAGCTGAACGACCTGTGCGAGACCCGCGCGCTGAAATCCGTGTTCGGCGACCACGCCTACAAGCTGTCGGTCACGGGCAACAAGTCCATGATCGGCCACTGCCTGGGCGCGGCCGGAGCCATCGAGAGCGTGTTCTCGGTCAAGACCATGCTGGAAGGCATCGTCCCCGGCACCATCAACTACGACACGCCGGATCCCGAGTGCGATCTGGACTACACGCCGAACGAGCCCAAGGTCCGCGCCGTGAACACGGTGCTGAACAACTCCTTCGGCTTCGGCGGGACCAACGCCTGTCTGGTATTCAAGAAGTTTGAAGCGTAACCGCCAGGGGGAGCCTCTTTCGGGGGGCTCCCCCTCGCTCATTCCAGCGACACCTTCGACGGACTTTGCGGGTTTTCCCAGAAGCGAAGTCCGTTAAACGTTTCCGAGGAGGACGAGACATGGACGAAATTTTCATCCGCGACCCGGAAATCGCAGCGGCCATTGCCAGCGAAATCGACCGCCAGGTCGGCTGCCTGGAGCTCATCGCCTCGGAGAACTTCGTCTCCACCGCCGTGCGCCAGGCCCAGGGCTCGGTGATGACCCACAAGTACGCCGAGGGCTACCCCCACAAGCGCTACTACGGCGGCTGCGAATTCGTTGACGTGGCCGAGGACCTGGCCCGCGACCGCGTGAAACAGCTCTTCGACTGCCACTACGCCAACGTGCAGCCCCACTCCGGCTCCCAGGCCAACATGGCCGTGTACTTCTCGGTCCTGAAGCCCGGAGACACCGTTCTGGGCATGGACCTGTCCCACGGCGGGCACCTCACCCACGGCAGCCCCGTGAACTTTTCCGGCCGCTTCTTCAACATCGTGTTCTACGGCGTGAAGAAAGAGACCGGCACCATCGATTACGAGGCCCTGGAAGCCCTGGCCCGTCAGCACAAGCCCAAGATGATCGTGGCCGGTGCCAGCGCCTACCCCCGCGTCATCGACTTCGACCGCTTCCGCGCCATCGCGGACGAGGTCGGCGCCTTCCTGATGGTGGACATGGCCCACATCGCCGGTCTGGTGGCCGCCGGGCAGCACCCCTCGCCCATCGGCAAGGCCCACTTCACCACCTCCACCACCCACAAGACCCTGCGCGGACCGCGCGGCGGCCTGATCCTGGCCGGTGAGGAAGACGCCAAGAAGATCGACTCGCAGATCTTCCCCGGCATCCAGGGCGGACCGCTCATGCACGTGATCGCGGCCAAGGCCGTGGCCTTCGGCGAAGCCCTGCGCCCCGAGTTCAAGTGCTACCAGGAACAGGTGGTCAAGAACGCTCGGGTCATGGCGGCCGGCCTCGTGGCCCTGGGCTACGACCTGGTCTCTGGCGGCACCGACAACCACCTGATGCTGGTGGACCTGACCAACAAGGACGTCACCGGCAAGGACGCCCAGATCGCCCTGGACGCTGCCGGCATCACCGCCAACAAGAACACCGTGCCCTTCGAGACCCGCTCCCCCTTCGTGACCTCGGGCATCCGCCTGGGCACGCCCGCGCTCACCACGCGCGGCATGACCGAAAAGGACATGGAGAAGGTGGTGGCCTGGATCGACGCGGCCATCACGGGCAAGGACAACGAAAGCGCCCTGGCCCAGATCAAGGCCGACGTGAAGGTGTTCGCCCGCCAGTTCCCGCTGTTCGCCTGGTAATCGCCAGATCGCTTCGACGCTTCCGGGCCGCGCGGCGAACGCCGCGCGGCCCTTTTGCTTGACATCCGGGGCTGCGGTCATCACTTTCCAGGAAATAACGGAGTACCTCCATCATGGACCAACGCCTCCCCTGGCCCGACTATTTCATGGGCATCGCCGCCCTGGTGGCCGAGCGCTCCACCTGCCTGCGCCGCAAGGTGGGGGCCATTGCCGTCAAGGACAAGCGTATCCTGGCCACCGGCTACAACGGCGCGCCCGCCGGGACCGCCCACTGCCTGGACATCGGCTGCCTGCGCGAGAAGCTCGGCATCCCGTCCGGCCAGCGCCACGAGCTGTGCCGGGGCCTGCACGCCGAGCAGAACGTGATCATCCAGGCCGCCACCCACGGCGTGTCCATCGCCGGGGCGGTGATCTACTGCACCACGCAGCCCTGCATCATCTGCACGAAGATGCTCATCAACTGCGGCGTGAAGGACATCCACTACGCCGAGGGCTACCCGGACGAGCTCTCGCGCGACATGCTCACCGAAGCTGGAGTGAACTTTGATACACTGCCTGGCCCCAAAAACGGCTGACGAAGTCCTGATGGCCCGCGCGCTGCAACTGGCCGCGCTGGGCAAGGGCGCTACCGCCCCCAACCCGTGCGTGGGCGCGGTGCTGGCCCGTGACGGCCTCATCGTGGCCGAAGGCTGGCACATGCGCCACGGGGAGCCCCATGCCGAGGTGAACTGTCTGGCCGACGCGGCAGCGCGCGGCGTGGACCCGTCCGCCTGCACGCTGTACGTGACGCTCGAGCCCTGCAACCACTTCGGCAAGACCCCGCCCTGCACCCATGCCGTGCTGGCTGCCGGGATCAGGCGGGTGGTCGTTGGCTGCGCGGACCCCAACCCCCGCGTTGAAGGCGGCGGCGCGGACTTTCTGCGCTCCAAGGGGGTGGACGTCACTGTCGGCGTGCTGGAGCAGGCCTGCAAGGACATGATCGCGGATTTTAACGTCTGGCAGTTCACGGCGCGCACCTACAACATCCTCAAGATGGCGGCCACGCTGGACGGACGCATCGCCTCGCGCACCTGCAAGGCGGCCTGGGTCAGTGGCCCGCAGTCGCGCGCCGCCGTGCACGAGCTGCGCACCCGCGTGGACGCGGTGATTGTAGGCGGGGCCACGCTGCGCCTGGACAACCCCCAGCTGACCGTGCGCATCGAGGGGCGTTCGATCCAGCGCCAACCACTGGCCGTGGTGGTGACGTCGCTTCTGCCTGAACCCAGCTCCCCTTTCACGCTTCTGACCGCACGTGCGGATGAGACCATATTCTGGACCGACGCGGCCAATGCCGTTTCCGTGCGGGCCGAAGGGCTGCGCGACCTGGGCGTACGGGTGTGGGAATTACCAAGCGTTGGCGAAAAGCTCGACCTGGCAACCGGGTTCGCCATGCTGCGCCGGGACGCCGGATGCCACACCACCCTGTGCGAGGGCGGCGGCAGGCTGGCCATGTCCCTGTGCAGACAGGGACTTATGGACGAGTTCCAATATTTCCTGGCCCCGAAGATACTCGGGGACGAGATGGGGATTCCGGTGTTTTCAGGCGAGGTAGTCGAATCCATGGAGCAGGCCAGACGCCTGCGTCTGGCAGGCATTTCGCCCAGCGGGGAGGATCTGCTGCTGACCTACAGGCCGGTTTGAGGCTCTTCTCCGCCCATGTTCTCCCCACAGGCCGCGCAGCGCCCGCAGTCGGTGTCCGGGCACCTGGGCGTACGCTTGCCGGACTTGTAGCGCTCCCATTCGCGCCAGAGCACCTCGCGGCCAACGCCCACGTCGATGCACTCCCAGGGGAAGGGCTCGTCCTTGCCGCGCTCGCGGTCCAGCACCGGCCCCATGTCCCCGCCCCAGGCGGCAAGGCCTTTGCGCCAGCCCAGTTTCCCGGCCAGCACGTTCAAATCCGCCAGATCTTCGCCTCCGCGCGCCAGGAGTCCCTGCACCCTGGCCCAGTAGGGCTTCTCGCCATCCAGACGCACGCCTCGAAGGGGCTTGATCATGGCGGCCAGCGAGGCCTGCCGGTCTTCCAACGCGGCCTCGGAGGCCATGGGAGCCCACTGCATCGGCGTCCAGGGCTTGGGCACCAGGGGATTCACGCCCAGGGTCATGTGCCCGATGCCCTTCTTGCCGCCGCCCACCCGGCCAACCTTGCATATCTCGGCCAGGAACCGGGTCAGTTCCTCGTAATCAGCATCTTCCTCGCCCGGCCAGCCCATGATCAGGTAGGTCTTCAGGTGATTCACGCCGCGCTTGGCGGCCAGCTCCACGGCGCGCAGGAAGACGTCTTCGTCCAGGTTCTTGTTGGTCATGCGGCGGATGCGCGCGCTCGGTCCCTCCAGCGCCAAAGTGAGGGTGCGAAGCCCGGCATCGCGCAGGATGCCCAAGAGCGATTCGGTCACGCCGTCGGCCCGGACTGAGGAGAGCGTGAACTTGACCTTCTCCTTCGAGAGCCAGTTCAGAAATTCGGAAAGTTCCGGCCAGTCGGTGAGGGCCGTGCCGATGAGGCCGACCTTCTTGGGTGAGGTCTCGCGCACCATGTCCTGCAGGTCGGCCATGCGGGCCTGCCTAGGCGGACGGTACACGAAGCCTGCCGCGCAGAAGCGGCAGGAATGCGGACATCCCCGGTTCACTTCCATGAGCAGGGTGTCCTTGAATTCTGCCTCGTGGCTGACGAAGCTCGAACAGGCCGGGTCGGTGAGGATGCGTCCGCCCGGAGCCACCACCCGCTTCACCGGAAGCGCGCTGCGCCCCGGCACGTAAAAGCCGGGCCACGCGGCCATCATCGCAAGCACTTCGGGTTTGGACGCTCCGCCAAGGATCATTTCCGCGGCTCGCTCCAGGCACGGCACGAGACCGGCTTCGGCCTCGCCGACGAACCACGCGTCCAGCACCGGGGCCAGGGGCGCGGGGTTCAAAAAGGCCAGCGGCCCGCCTCCCAACAGGATTGGGAAGCCGGACCGCTGGCTGGCAAGGAGAGGGACACCGGAAGCGGCGAGCGCTTGTGTCAGCACGGCTCCGTCAAGTTCGTAACCAAGGGAGAAGGCCACGACAGGAAACGCGTCCAGGGGGGAGGACGTGTCCATCGACCTTGGAGCGTCTTTTCCCGCGGAAAGGAAGAAACGCTCCGTTACCAACCATGGGCTTTGCCCGGCAAGCCGATACACCGCCTGCCACCCCAAGGCGGACAATGCCGCCCGGGAGGGGCCTGGATAGGCCAGTGCAACCGGCAGCCTGCCGCCGGGGTCCGGCAGGACAGGCGTGCGGGCGCCGAAGTAGACGGTCCGTGGAGTCGCGTTCACCTCCTCAGGGTGTCTCCAACCGAGACATTTGGCAACACTTTCCCTGTCACGCTCCTAGTCGGCCTGCATGCGGATGAAGGCCGGAACCTCGAACTCGTCCTCGTCGAACACGAAGTCCTCGGAGCCCGGGGTGTGGGTCTTGTACTGCGCGATGCCCGCCTGATCCGGTCCGCCCTTGCGCGCGCGGCGCAGGTAGGCGGGGATGGTCAGGTCGTTGTGATGGGTGGCCATGATGCGCTCGGTGCGCGGGCTGGCCACGTGCTCCTGCTGGGCGTCGCGGGGGCGCTGCTGGCGGAGCTGGGGTTCGGGCTGATGCTGCTGGGGCATCTGCTGGGGAACCTGCTGCATGGGCTGCATCTGGGGCATGGGCACGGATTCGTGCTGGCTCGCCTGGGGAGCCTGCTGCCCGGCGTGCTGGACCACGTTCTGGGCCACGGCGGGATGCACGCTGACCTTGGCGTTGGCGCGCATGTTCTGGGAGCGGGCCATCTCCTCGGCGGTCTCGATGCCGGTGGCGATGACGGTGATGCGGATCTCGTCGCCGGCGGTCTCGTCGAACACGGTGCCGAAGAACACCTTGGCTTCGTCGCTGACGGCCTCGGTGATGGTGGAGGCGGCTTCGTCCACTTCCTCGATGGTCAGGTCTGGCGAGCAGGTGATGTTCATCAACACGCCCTTGGCGCCGTCGATGGTCACGTCTTCCAGCAGCGGGCTGGTGATGGCCTTCTGGGCGGCCTCGCGGGCGCGGTTCTCGCCGCGGGCCACGCCGAAGCCCATCATGGCCAGGCCCATCTCGCTCATCACGGCCTTCACGTCGGCGAAGTCCAGGTTGATGAGGCCGGGCACCATGATCAGGTCCGAGATGCCCTTCACGGCGTAGTAGAGGATCTCGTCGGCCTTCTTGAGCATCTCCATGAAGGTGGCCTTCTTGGAGGCCAGCGTCAGCAGACGGTCGTTGGGGATGGTGATGATGGAGTCCACCTGCTCGCGAAGCGCGGCGATGCCCTTGTCGGCGGCGGTCAGGCGCTTCTTGCCTTCGAAGTAGAAGGGACGGGTGACCACGCCCACGGTCAGCGCTCCGGCTTCCTTGGCCGCCTGGGCGATGACGGGAGCAGCGCCGGTGCCGGTGCCGCCGCCCATGCCCGCGGTCACGAACACCATGTCCGCGTCGGAGATGGTCTTCCTGATCTGGTCGATGGATTCCAGGGCCGCGTCACGGCCGCAATCCGGGTTGGCGCCGGCGCCCAGGCCCTTGGTCAGCTTGTCGCCCAGCTGAATCTTGAACTCGGCCTTGGACTTGTTCAGCGCCTGGATGTCCGTGTTTGCCGTGATGAACGTGACGCCGCGCAGGGCCGAACAGATCATGTTGTTGACGGCGTTTCCGCCGCCGCCACCAACACCTACCACTTTGATGCGCGCATTGGATTCAAAATCGATATCATAAATGTCCATTGTCTCTCCTCCTTGCTCTTGAAACAAATCCCCCTGAATATACATCGCCTCTACCCTCACTTACTTCACATCAACGAACCATTTCCGCATGCGTCCGAGGATGCGATTGAAGACTTTTTCGTCCGAGCGGATGCGGAAGCGCTTTTCCACCCCTTCCTTTTCCGCGCCGTACATAAGCAATCCCACGGCTGTGGCGTACATGGGGCTGTTCACCACGTCCTTGAGCCCGCCCACGCGCATGGGATAGCCCACGCGGGTCGGCAGGTTGAAAATCTGTTCGCCCAGTTCCTGGATGCCCTCGATAAGGGCCGTGCCGCCGGTGAGCACAACGCCCGCCGCGATGGAGTTCTTGAGCCCGCTCTTGATGAGTTCCTGGTCCACCAGGGCCAGCATCTCCTCGATGCGCGGCTCGCAGATTTCCGAGAGCACCTGGCGCGACAGCCTGCGCGGTTCGCGCCCGCCCACGCTTATCACCTCGATCACCTCGTCCTTGCGCACCAGGTCGGACAGCGCGCAGCCGTACTTGATCTTGATCTTCTCCGCGCTGGCCATGGGCGTGCGCAGGCCGAAGGCGATGTCGTTGGTCAGGTTGTTGCCGCCAAGCGCCAGCACCGAGGTGTGCTTGATGGAATCGTTGGAGAACACCGCCAGGTCGGTTGTTCCGCCGCCCAGGTCAACCAGGGCCACGCCGATCTCGCGCTCCTCCTCGGTGAGCACGGCCTTGGCCGAGGCCAGGGCCTCCAGCACGATGTCGGCCACGTCCAGGCCCGCGCGGTGGCAGCTGCGGATGATGTTCTGGGCGCTGGTGACCGCGCCGGTGACGATGTGCACCTTCACTTCCAGGCGCACCCCGGCCATGCCCAGCGGATCGGCGATGCCGCGCTGGTCGTCCACGATGTATTCCTGCGGCAGGATGTGGATCACCTCGCGGTCCAGCGGGATGGCCACGGCCTTTGCCGCGTCCAGCACGCGCTCCACGTCCTTCTGGGTCACCTCGCCCCCCTTCACGGCGATGACGCCGTGGGAGTTGAAGCCCTTGATGTGGCTCCCGGCTATGCCCGCGTACACCGTGCGGATTTCGCAGCCGGCCATGAGCTCGGCTTCCTCCAAGGCGCGCTTGATGGATGCGACGGTCTGTTCGATGTTGACCACCACGCCCTTGCGAAGGCCGGTGGACGGCGCGGTGCCGATGCCCACCACGTCCACGCCTTCAGGCGAAAGCTCGCCCACCACCGTGCAGATCTTGGTGGTGCCGATGTCCAGCCCGACAATGAGTTCCGAAGCCTTGGCCATTACGGGGTCCCCCTCGTATCCTTCACTCGGAAGTTATCCATGCTTTTCCACCCATACCTTGCGGTTCTGGGCCGATATGATCGCGGCGCTATCCAGTTCGCCGCGCTTGGCCAGATTGGCCCACACCAGCCCCATATGGGTGAGGTTGTTCTTCAGGTCGTCCACGCCCACACAGAGCATGACGTTTCTATCCATAAGCCTGACTTCCAGGCCGTATCTCCAGGAAAGGCGTATCCAGGCCACCTGGTCCAGGCCGAAAGGCGTCTGCTTGGCCGCGATGGCCTTGCGCAGCTCCTCCAGCACCGGCAGGTGGCGTTCCATGCCGGATTCCACTTCCACCTGGGGCAGGGACACGAACGTGTCGGCCTGCACCTTGTCGATGATGCGCCCCTCGCCGTCGGCGTAGCAGAGGCTGTCCTCGTACTGCACCAGGTAGCTCGGTTCGCGCTCCACCACGCGGATCTTCAGCGTGTCCGGCAGCACGCGGGTCACCTGGGCCGACTCGATCCACGGGCTTTTCACCAGGAGCGACTCCACGCTCTCCATGTTCACGGCCAGCAGGTTCATGCCGGGGCTCAGTTCCGCCTGAGTCAGCACGTCCTCGCGGGCCATTCGCGACAATCCCGTCACCTGGAGGTCGCGGATGGTGAAGTAGTCGATGGTGGTAAGCCACCGGTATCCGGCCAGAAGCCCTACCGACACCGCCACCAGCACCACGCAGCCCACCACCATGGCGATAAGCTTGGTGAACATGCCGCTGATGAGCGACACCGTGCCAACGCCGGCGACGCCCACGCTGCGGCTGCGGTTGACCTTCATCTTGGCCAGGGGCAGGCGTCCCTCGCGGCTGCCCGTGCGCGACGCGGTGATCTTGGCGCGGCTGTCCTTCCCGGCGGGACCGCCGTAGGAATGGGCGTTGCGGCTTTTGCCGCCGCCCAGGCCGAGCCGTGAGGCGCCGCGTGCGGGTGCGCTCATCTGACCACCTTCACTTCCAGTTCCAGTTCCAGGCCGAATTCGTTGCGTACGGCCTCGGTGGCCTGTGAAATCAGCTCCAGGGCCGCGGTGGCCGTGCCCCGGCCCTCGTTCACCAGAAAATTCGCATGCATGGACGAAAAGCTCATGCCGCCAAGGCTTTTGCCCTTGAATCCCAGCCTGTCGAGCAGAAGTCCCGCGCTCTGGCCCGGCGGATTCTTGAACACGCAGCCGCATGTTGCGGCGCTCACGGGCTGGGTTGCCTTCTTCCTGGCCAGCACCTCGTCCACGGCGGCGCGCACTGCCTCGGGCGACGCCGGGGCCAGTGCCAGTTCCGCTTCCAGCACCAGCCAGGGAGCCGCTGCTCCCGTGGGAGTGAACGTCCGGTACCCGGCGATCCACTCGCCCGGAGAAATCCAGCGCAATCCGGACACTGCGTCCCAGATGCGTACGCGGTGCAGCAACTCGGCGGTTTCACGGCCGTAACTCCCCGCATTCATGGCCACGGCCCCGCCCACGCTGCCGGGAATCCCGGCCAGCCCTTCCAGACCCGAGAGCCCCTGCCGCGCGGCCCAGTTGACCACCTTGGGCAGCATCAACCCGCCGGGGACGCGCACGATGCATGTGTCCCCGCGTTCGATCTCCTGCGGCGCGCCTTCTGCCTGAAGGCTCACCACGGCGACGTCCAGCTCGGCATCCACGGCCAGGAGGTTGCTGCCCCAGCCCAGCACGAAAGGCCGGGCCGCGTGGCGGGCAAGCTCCCGGTCCAGGCCCTCGGCGTCATCCGGATGTTCCAGATGAACCTCGGCCTGGGCGCGTCCCCCGAGGCGCAGCGTGGTGCGCTCGGAGAACCGGGGACCGGGCAGGACCTTAAGCGCCATGTCCCCCCTCCAGATATTTCACGCCCACGGTCCAGACGCTTCCCGCGCCGAGCGTCACCAGAAGGTCGCCGGGGCGCAGCATCACGTTCAGCGTCTGCAGGGCGGCCTCGAAATCGGGCACGTACGTCACCTTGGTCCTGGACACCTGCCGGATGCCCTGGGCCAGGCTCTGGCCGGACACGCCGGGAATGGGCTTTTCCGAGGCCGGATAGATCTCGGTGAGCACCAGTTCGTCGGCGTCCTCGAAGGTCTTGCAGAAGTCGCCGAAGAGAGCCTGGGTGCGGGAGAAGCGGTGCGGCTGGAACAGCACCACCAGACGCCGGTCCGGGTAGCAGGAGCGCGCCGTGGCCAGGGTGGCCTTGATCTCGGCCGGGTGGTGGCCGTAGTCGTCGATGACCAGCACGCCGTTCTTCTCGCCCTTCTTCTCGAACCTGCGCCCCACTCCGCCGAAGCCCGACAGCGCGCGCAGCACCGCGTCCTTGGGCAGGCCCGCCTCGATGGCCACGCCGATGGCGGCCAGGGCGTTCAGCACGTTGTGGCGGCCTGGGTGGTTGAGCGTCACTTCACCCCAGAAGGTTCCGTCGAAAGTCACTTCGAAGCGCGACACCGCGCCCGCGTCCATGATTCGTCCGCGAAGCCGCGCCTTGGAATCCTGCACGCCGTAGGTCAGCACCGGGCGGTTCACCCGGGGCAGGATGCGCCTGACTCCCGGATCGTCCAGGCAGACCACGTTCACCCCGTAGAAGGGGATGGAGTTCGCGAACTTGATGAAGCTCTCGTCGATCTGGTCCTGGCCGCCCAGGTAGAAATCCAGGTGGTCGGCGTCCACGTTGGTGACGATGGTCATCACCGGGGACAGGCACAGGAAGGAGCCGTCGGATTCGTCGGCCTCGGCGATGAGGTACTGGCCCTCGCCCAGACGCGCGTTGGCGCCCATGGCGTTCAGGCGTCCGCCGATGATCACCGTGGGATCGAGCCCGGCTTCGGAGAAGATGGTGGCCAGGAGCGAGGTGGTGGTGGTCTTGCCGTGGGTTCCCGCCACGGCCACGCCGGAACGCAGGCGCATGAGCTCAGCCAGCATCTCGGCGCGCGGGATCACCGGCATGCCGCGAAGGCGCGCTTCCTCGACCTCGGGGTTGGTCTCCTGGATGGCCGTGGATTTGACCAGCACGTCGGCCTGGCCGAGATTCTCGCGCCCGTGGCCGATGGAGATGTCCGCGCCCAGCTTCTTCAGGCGCTTCACGGTGTCCGAGAGGGCCATGTCCGAACCGGTGACCGTGTATCCCAGGTTCAGGAGCACCTCGGCTATGCCGGACATGCCGGAGCCGCCGATGCCCACCATGTGGATGCGGTTCACCTGGGTGCGCATGCCGCGCGCCGGATGTTGCCTTCTTTCCTGGTCGCCCACTCGTGCCTCTCCTGGTTTCCTTCGTGTTTCGAAGAAATTTAGTCTTTATCTCTATCCGGCTAAATTCATGCCGTGTCGTTCGCCCTTACGCAGCCAGCCGGGTGAGTTCCTCGGCTATCGCCCGCGCAGCCTGGGGCCTCGCCTGGGATCGCGCTGCCCGGCCCATCTCCGAAAGCTTGTCCGCGTCGCCCAAAAGGCCCAGTACCGTGTCGGTCAGCACCTGGACGTTCAGCTGCTTTTCCGGGATCACCACCGCCGCGCCCGCGCGCTCCAGGTAGGAGGCGTTGACGCTCTGGTGGTCGTGCGTGGCGTGGGGGAAGGGAACCAGCACCGAGGGCTTGCCCGCGCAGGCCAGCTCGGCCAGGGTGGAGGCCCCGGCGCGCCCGATCACCACGTCCGCCCAGGCGTAGGCCTCGGCCATGTTGCTGATGAAAGGCTCCACGCGAACGTTCTGCTCGTTCCTGTACAGATGGGACACCGACTCGTAGTCCATTGGTCCCGTCTGGTGCCAAAGCTCCAGGCCCGACGCAGCCAGACGGGGCCAGGCCGTCACCATCATCCGGTTGACGGCCTTGGCCCCCTGGCTGCCTCCCAGAACGAGGATCCTCTTTGGCACCACCCGCGAGGATTCCGTTCCGGCTACTCTTGAAATTTCAGGACGCACGGGATTGCCGGTCAGCACCACCTTGCGCGCGGGGAAAGCGCCCGTGTCGTCGGGGTAAGTCACCAGCACCCGCTCGGCCAGACGGCCCAGAATGCGGTTGGTGGCTCCGGGGATGCTGTTCTGCTCGTGCACTGCCGTGGGCACCCCGAGCATCCAGGCGGCCAGCACCGGGCAGAACCCCGCGTATCCGCCGAACCCCGCCACCACTTCCGGATTGAACCCGCGCACGATTCCAAGCGCCGACACCAGGCTCATGCCCATGCGCATCATGGCCGGAATGGCGTGCAGACCGCGCCCCAGCACGCCGCGCACCGGCAGGCCGCGAAATTCGATGTCCGCATCGCGGGCCAGCCTGCCCTCCGGACCCTCGCCGCCCACGAAGAGAAGCTCCAGGCCGGGGTGCATGGCGCGAAGCTCGGCGGCCACGGCCAAGGCCGGGAAGATGTGACCTCCGGTGCCGCCGGTCGTGACGATGGCCCGTTTCACTGCTTCTTCCTCCTGGAGAGGTTCAGCAGAATCCCCACGCACAGGAATCCGGAAATGAGGTTCGAGCCGCCGTAGGACAGAAACGGCATGGCCACGCCCTTGGGAGGCACGCAGCCCATGACCACCGCCAGGTTCAGCAGGAAGCCGATGCCCAGCACAAGAGCCATGCCGTAGGCCGTGAAACGGTCGCGAAGGTCGTCCTGGGCCAGGGCCACACGGAAGGAACGCCACATGAGCACTCCGATGAGCGCCAGGATCAGGGACACGCCGATGAATCCCAGCTCCTCGCCCGCCACGGCCATGATGAAGTCGGTGTGCGCCTCGGGCAGGTAGAAGAGCTTCTGCTTGCCGGAACCGAAGCCCACGCCGGAAATCTGTCCGGAGCCGAAGGCGAAAAAGGACTGCACCAGCTGGTAGCCGGTACCCTGCGGGTCCTGGAAGGGATCGAGGAAGGCGAACCAGCGCTTGAAGCGGTAGGGGGAGTTGATCACCAGCAGCACCGCGGCAGCCGCGCCGAAGAGGCCGGACACCAGCAGGTAGATGATGCGCGTTCCGCCCACCAGGCTCATCATGAAGAACAGCATGCCCATGAACACCGCGCCGCCGAAATCCGGCTGCACCAGCATCACCAGTCCCAGGAGGCCCGTGACCACCACCGGCGGGATGAATCCCACGCTGAAGGACTTCACCAGGGCCTGCTTGCTGGAGTAGAAATAGGCCAGATAAAAGACCAGCACCACCTTGGCCAGTTCCATGGGCTGCAGGACGAACGGCCCCAGGTTCATCCAGCGCCGCGCACCGCCCGCCTTCACCGAGAAGGGCGGGATGAGCGTGAGCGCCAGGAGCCCCAGCACCAGAAGCAGCCACAGGTACACCGGCCCGTAGAGGATCTTTCGCGGCGTCCAGGCCAGCACGAACATGAGCCCCACGCCGATGGCGAAGAAGATCGCCTGCTTCTTGAAGAAGAAGTATTTGTTGTGGACCATGCGCTCAGCCATGATTCCCGAGGCCGAAAGCACCATGATGACCCCGAGCCCGGCCAGGATGACGGCCACGGCCGCCAGCCACCAGTCGAAACCCGGCTTCGCGCCCGGCATGGACGCGGCCGGGGTGTGGGCCTGGGAGTGCGCTGCGGCGATCATTGGCGGGCCTCGTTGTCGTCGGGAAGTCCATCCATGATGCGGGCGAAGTCGCGTCCGCGCGCCTTGTAGTCGGAGTACAGGTCGAAGCTTGCCGTGGCGGGCGAGAGAAGGATCACATCGCCGGAGGCGCTGTCGCGGTACAGGCGGGTCACCGCGCCCTCAAGCGTCGCTTCCCAGAACAGGGACACCGCGCCGGTCCAGGCCTTTTCGAACACTTCGCGGTTGGCCCCGAACAGGCCCACCTGGACCACACGCTCGCGCAGGAGCGGCACCAGGCCTTCCAGGTCGCCGCCCTTGAACACGCCGCCGGCCAGCAGCCGCACGGGGCGGTCGAAGCTCATGATGGCCGCGCGCATGGCCTCCACCGTTGTGGCCTTGGAGTCGTCCACGAAGAGCACGCCGCCCTTCTCGCCCAGGCTCTGCAAGCGGTGCGACAGGGGCTTGAACGTGGCCACGGCGCGGGTGATCTGCTCGGTGGAAGCGCCCATGGCCTTGCAGGCCAGCCACGCGGCTTCCATGTTTGCCTTGTTGTGCGCGCCGGGCAGGTTGTTCTCCGGAAAGCGGTCGGATGCGGTGAAGTACACGCGACGGGCCTTGGTGAACTCAAGCGTTTCCAGGGCGTCCTTCATGTCCAGAGGCAGGATGGCCAGATCGTTCTGGTTCATGCTGGAGAACAGGCGCAGCTTGGCCTGGAGGTATTCGTCCTCGTCCGCGTGGTAATCCAGATGGTTGGCCGAGAAATTCAGCAGCATGGCCACCTTGGGATGGAAGCTGTGCACGTTCTGGAGCTGGAAGCTGGAGACTTCCAGAACGGCCACGTCGCAGGGCTCGCCGGAGAGCAGCAGGTCGGACAGGGGCGTGCCGATGTTGCCGCCCACGAACACCTTGCGGCCCGCGCGTTGCAGGATGTGACCGATGAGCGAGGTGGTCGTGGTCTTGCCGTTGGTTCCGGTGACCGCCACGATGGGCACGTTCACGAACCAGGAAGCCAGCTCAAGCTCGCTCAACACCTGGGCGTCCGGGCAGGCGGCCAGGAAACCGGCCATCTTGGCCACGGGGATGCCCGGCGAGAGCACCACCATCTGCGCGCCTTCGAAGTGCGCGGGCTCGTGCGGCCCAAGCTGAAGCTCCACCCCGCGAAGCGTCAGGTCCTCGCGGCAGGCGGCGTCCAGGGCCTCGGGATTGCGGTCCAGCAGGCGCACGTGCGCGCCCAGCACGGCCAGCAACTTCGCGGCGGCAACGCCCGAAATCGCCGCGCCGACCACCACGGCCTTGTGTCCCGCCAGCTGTTTCCCGTGCAAAAGCGCCTGCATGACCTACCTCAGCTTCAGCGTGCTCAGGGCCACGAAGGCCAGGAGGATGGAGAGAATCCAGAACCGGATGATGATTTTCGACTCCGGTATGCCTTTCAATTCGAAATGATGATGCAGCGGGGCCATCTTGAAGATGCGCTTGCCGCCCGTGAACTTGAAGTAGCTCACCTGCAGAATGACCGAGAGGGTCTCCAGCACGAACACGCCGCCCACGATGAGCAGAATCAGTTCCTGCTTGCAGACCACGGCCACGAACCCGAGCGCGCCGCCCAGGGACAGGGAGCCCACATCGCCCATGAACACCTGGGCAGGATAGGCGTTGAACCACAGGAATCCGAGCCCTGCGCCCACCATGGCCGCACAGAACACCGTGACCTCGCCCACGCCAGACACGGGCATCACCTGGAGGTAGCGCGCGATCTGGGCGTGGCCCGCCACGTACACGAACAGGGCGAACATGCCCGCCGCAACCACCGTAGGCCCGATGGCCAGGCCGTCCAGCCCGTCGGTGAGGTTCACGCCGTTGGACGCGCCAACGATCACGGTCACGGCGAAGGCCAGATAGAACAGGCCGAGATCGGGCTGGAAGTTTTTGAAGAACGGTACGGCCAGCTTGGTGGAGAAGTCCTGATCCATCATCAGGATGCCCACCGCCGCGCCCGCGATGAGAATCTGCCCGGCGATCTTGGCCCTGGCCGACAGTCCCTTGTTCTGCTTCTGCACCACCTTGAGGTAGTCGTCGGCCATGCCGATGGCCCCGAAGCCCAGGAACACCAGGAGCGTCATCCAGACGTTCTCGTTGGAAAGATCCGACCAGAGCAGCACCGAGGAGGAGATGGCGATGACCATCAGCAGTCCGCCCATGGTGGGGGTGCCCGCCTTGCACTGGTGAGCCTTCACGTCCTCGTGGATGTACTGGCCGCATTTCAGCTTGGTCAGCCAGGCGATGACCTTGGGGCCGAGCAGAATCGAGATCACCAGCGCCGTGGTAAAGGCCGCGATGGAGCGGAACGTGATGTAGCGGAACACGTTCAGGAACGTCAGCTGGTTCGCGAAGGGTACGAGCAGATGGTAGATCATTTGCCGCCCTCCTGTTTGGAGGCCAGGAAGCGCTCCAGGAAATCTTCCATGCGCTGGGAGCGCGAGCCCTTGAAGAGCATCGTGCCCTGGGGGACGTTCTCGCTCTCCAGGCGGCTGGCGAATTCGTCAGGCTCGCTAACGGCGTGGAACCGGCCCGCGAAATTCCCCTCCTGAAGGCCGCGCTCCACGTTGGGAGCCTGCGCGCCCTTGAAAAACACCACGTCGCAGTCGCCGCGGGCGATGCAGCGTCCAAGCTCTTCATGGGCCTTGTCCGCCTCGGGGCCGAGCTCGCCCATTTCGCCCAGAACCAGCACCAACGGGCGGTCCCCGGCGATCTTGCGGGCCGACTCGATGGCGGCGGCCATGGACAGCGGATTGGCGTTGTAGGAGTCGTCGATCACCGTGTAGCCGTGCTGGTCGCGCACGTCGAAGCGGCGCGCGGGAAGGACCGCCTCGGAGAGTCCCGCAGCGATCTGGTCCGGGGTTGCTCCCAGAACGTTGGCCGCGGCAGCGGCGGCCAGCACGTTCTCGGCCAGATGCTCGCCCCGGCAGGGCAGCACCGCGTCCACGGTCTCGCCCTGGAGCGCCAGGTGGTAGAGCCCACGCCCATCCTCGGAGCATCCCACGAAGCGGCAGAAGAACGGGGCATTGGAGTCTCGGGTGGACATGGCCAGCACGTCGGGATTGGCGATGCGGGCAGCGGCCCACAACTCGGGGTAGTCGGCGTTGGCAAGGGCCACCCCGCCGGGACGCACGAAGGAGAAGAGCGAGGCCTTGGCAGCGCCGACGCCTGCCAGATCGCCCAGGCCTTCCAGGTGCGCGGGGCCGATGTTGTGCACCACGGCCAGATCCGGCTCGCAGATGGCGGCCAGCTCTTCCATGTCTCCGGGGCGGCTGATGCCAAGCTCCAGCACCCACACGCGATGCTCGGACTCTGCGGCCAGCATGGACAGCGGCAGGCCCAGCTGGTTGTTGAAATTTCCGGGATTCTTGATGGAGGGGGCCATGCGCGAGACGATGGAGGCCAGCAACTCCTTGGCCGTGGTCTTGCCTGCCGAACCGGAAAGCGCAGCCACCACGGCGCGGGTGCGCCTGCGCCAGAAGCGCGCCAAAAGGCCCATGGCCGCCAGAACGTCGTCCACCACCAGCACGGCGGTTTTTTCGGCCAGTTCGGGCAACTCGCGCGAGGCCAGCACGGCGGCAGCGCCCTGCTCCACGGCTGTAGCGGCGAAGTCGTGCCCGTCGGCGCGGCTGCCCGGCAGGCAGCAGAACAACGACCCGGCGGCCACGGCGCGGCTGTCGGCAGTCACGGCGCTGACCTGCGTATCCAGGAAGGGCCGCACGTCGCCCGTCGCCTGGGTGGCGGCCATGATTTCCGAGACGGTCAGCTTCATGCCAGCAACTCCTGCACCACCAGAACATCATTGAAGGGATGCTTCACATCGCCGATCTGTTGATAGGTCTCGTGCCCCTTGCCCGCGATGAGCAGGACGTCGCGGGGGCCGATCTCCGCCAGGGCCAGCCGGACGGCCTCGCGCCTGTCGGGGTGCTCGATGACCGCGCGGGCATTGGCCAGGCCGGGGCGGGCGTCGTCCATGATGGCTTCGGGAGCCTCATGCCTGGGGTTGTCCGAGGTGAGCACGGCCACGTCGGCCCATTTGGCCACGGCCCTGGCCATCAGGGGGCGCTTGGCCCGGTCGCGGTTGCCGCCGCAGCCGAACACGGCCACCACCCGGTCGAAATCCAGGGCGCGAAGCGCCTGAAGCACGTTCTCCAGGGCGTCGGGGGTGTGGGCGTAGTCCACGAAAACCGAGAGGCCCTTGTCGTTTTGCACCCGCTCCAGCCTGCCGGGAGCGCCGGAGCAGGTCTCCAGGCTTTGCAGGGCCGAAACCGGCAAGCCCAGATTCAAGGCCATGCCCTGGGCAGTGAGCAGGTTTGAAGCGTTGAAGGCTCCAATCATGGGCGAGGCGAGATTCCAGCGCCGGCCGTCCAGGGTCATCTCCATGACGAGGCCGCGTCCGGAGCTCTCCACCACGCGGCCCCGGAGGGCGCGGCGGGGAGCGTCCAAACCGCCCGGGCTGCCAAGGCCGTAGCCCAGGGCCTGGGGGAACTCTTCCAGAAGCCTGCGCCCGAAGGCGTCGTCGTAATTGATGACCGCCTTGGCGGGGTCCTTCAGGAGCGTGGTGAAGAAGCGGCGCTTGGCCTGGAAATAGGCTTCCATGTCGCCGTGGTAGTCCAGGTGGTCCTGGGTCACGTTGGTGATGGCGGCCACCTCGAAGGGCACGCCGGCCACGCGGTCCTGGTCCAGGGCGTGGCTGGACACTTCCATGACCGCCCCGGTCACGCCGTCCTTAGCCATGCCAGCCAGCAGCGCATGCAGCTTCAGGCAGTCCGGGGTGGTGTGGCTGGCGTCTTCCTGATGTCCCGGCCAGCGGTACTCCACGGTCCCCACCACGCCCGCGCGCCCGCCGGAGGCGTTGATCACGTGCTCCAGCAGATAGGTGATGGTGGTCTTGCCGTTGGTTCCGGTCACTCCGGCCACGGGGAAGGGGAGCGAGGCCGTGCCGAAGCGGGCCGCCGCAAGTTCTCCCAAAGCCTTCCGGGGGTCGTCGTGCAGCACCAGGGACGCGCCCGCGTCCGCAGGCCAGTGCGTGTCGGACCGGGCCACAACGAAGGCCGCACCGCGCGACAGGGCCATGGGGATGAATTCCCCGCCGTCGCGCACCGTTCCCGGAATGGCCACGAACACGTCTCCCGGCTCAACGGCGCGCGAGTCGGTGCGCACCTCGACGCCTGAGGCAACCGTGGCCAACAGGTCGTTCCAGCCGGTCTGGTTCATGGCGGAATTGGTATTCATACTTCTCAAGTCGCCTTGCCGAGCCACAGGGTGAAAGGTTCCTTTTCCACGGCGTTCCAGGGAGTGCCCGGAGCCGGGTGCTGCTTGCCCACCACCAGCCCGTTGCCCTTGAGCGACGGCACGACGCCCTTTCCCGCCAGAATCTCCGAAGCCTTGCGCAGCGGCATGCCCACAAGGTTCGGCACTTCCGAACCGGAGACGTTCAGGTTCATGGGCGGGAAGGCCACGCCCATCACTTCCGCCACTTCCGGTACGGGGTTGGCGGCGTGCCCAACCGGGGTTGCGGGCTGTGCCGGACGGGTCTCACCGGCAAGCTTCACGGATTCGGGCAGGCGCCCCAGGTACGAGAGGCTCTTGATGGCCAGCTCGCGTACCGCCGGAGCCGCCACCACGCCTCCGTAATGGTTGGGTTCGGGCTCGTCCACCATGACCAGCACCATGTATTCCGGGTCCACCGCGGGGATGAAGGCCACGAAGTCGGCCAGGTACTTGTCGCCGTAGCCGCCGGTGGCCTTGGCCTTCTGGGCCGTTCCGGTCTTGCCGCCGATCTCCAGGCCGTCGATGTGGGCCTTGATGCCCGTGCCCTTCTCCTCTTCCACCACCTCGCGCATCATGAGCTGCACGGTCTTGGCCACCTGCGGATCGAACACGCGGACCTCGGGCCAGTAGGCGCTGTCCTGCACGGGTTCGTGCACCAGCCGCAGGGGCTTTCTCACGCCGTTGTTGGCGATGATGTGGAAGGCCTGGGCCAGCTGCACGGGCGTTACGCCGATGCCCTGACCGAAGGAATTGGTGGCCAGGTCCAGTTTGCTCCAGGCGTTCAGGGGACGCATGATGCCCTTGGCTTCGCCGGGCAGGGGCAGGCCGGTGGGCTGGCCGAAGCCGACCTTCTCGAAATAAGAGTGGAGCTTGGGCGCGCCCAGGTCCAGGCCGATCTTGGCGGCTCCGATGTTGGAGGACCAGCGCAGGATCTTGTTGACCGGCAGCACGTCGTAGGGGTGGGTGTCGCGGATGGTGGCGATGCCGTAGAAGTCCCACTTGCCGTTCTCGCACTTGTACTGGGTGTCGGGGCGGACCACCTTCTCCTGGAGCGCCGCGGCGATCAGGATAGGCTTCATGGTGGAGCCGGGCTCCAGGACGTCCAAGGCCAGCCTGTTGCGCGATGCCTTTGGATCGGAGTCCGAACCGCCGTTGGGGTTGTAGAATGGGTAGTTGGCCCAGGCCAGTATCTCTCCCGACTTGACGTGCACCATGATGCAGGTGCCTGCCTTGGCCTTGTGTTCCACCACGGCCTTGGCCAGCGCCTCTTCCGCGAAGAACTGGATCTGCGAGTCGATGGTCAGCCGGACGTTGGCCCCGTCGGCGTTGGCCATCTCGCGGCCCTGGGCGTCCAGGTACATGCGCCGTCCGGCGGCGTCCCGCTGCACCACGTACTTGGCCTTCTTCCCGGCCAGGATGGATTCGAACTGCTTCTCGAGGCCTTCCAGGCCCTGGTCGTCGTAGCCCACGAAGCCCAGAAGCTGTCCAGCCACCTGCTTGTTGGGGTAGGAGCGGCCGTATTCGGAGGCCAGGGTCACGCCGGGGATGTTCAGGGCCTTGACCTGCGCGGCCACGCGGTCGTTCACGCGCCGGGCCAGATACACGAAGTTCGCGTGGCTGGAAAGCTTGCGCGCGATGTCCTTCTGGGGGACGCCAAGCACCTTGGAGAGCACCTGGGAGGCGGCCTCGGGGTTCCTGATTTCCTTGGGCTGGGCGGACACGGCCACGAATTCCACGGACTGGGCCAGGATCTGCCCGTTGCGGTCCAGGATGACCCCGCGCTTGCCGCGGTCGGTCTCGGAGGCCAGATGCTGGCGCAGGGCCTGCTCGGCGAGCTTGGGTCCCTGCACGATCTGCAGGTATCCGGCCCGGACCCAGAGGCTGGCCCAGAAAAGGAAAAACAGCCCGCACACGCAGATAAGGCGCATGCGGCTGAAGTCCCGGATCTGTTTCTGGCCGCGGCTCATGTGGTCTTTTTCCTTTCCCTGGCCGGCTCGGCGTCCACACGCGAGTCCTTCTTCACGTCAGGTGCGGGCGCGGCGTCCAGCGGGACGGGCTTTCTGCTTTTGGACTGGGCTGTCTTTTCGTCCGCAGCCGCCTTCTTCAGGTCCCGTAGTGCTTCGGGCCGGCACGCTTCGCCGCCCTTCTGCGCCGCCTGCTGCTTCTGGCCTTTCTTGCCCTTCTGCTCCGAAGCCTTGGCCACTTCGACCTTCTGCTTGGAGGGTTTTTCCATCCCCGGAGGCGCAGCCTTGATGAACGGGGAGGCCAACTCCTCGCCGGACTGGGACAGCCGCCTGATCTGGCCGGGCCGGGCCTGGGTGAGGCCGTACTGCGTGGCCAGGATGCGCAGGCGCTCCGGGGTGAGCAGCGTGTTGCGCTCGACCTCCAGCTTGGAGATGAGGGCCTCCTGCGAGTCGATCTCCGTCTGGATGCGCTTGAGTTCGTAGGCCATGTCCACGCGCTCGATGTTCACCCAGGTGAGCCCGAGGCCCAGCGCCAGCAGGGTGAGCACCGAGAACCCCAGGGTCAGGGCCCATTCCTTGGTCACGCCCTTCACAGGTCGATCCCTTCCAGCAGCTCCGCCATGGGAGCGCCCAGCTTCTCCGCGCCACGGAGCTTGGCGCTTCTGGCCCGCGGGTTCAGCGTGCACTCCTCCGGAGAGGGAATCATGGGCTTCTTGGTCAGGATGCGGACCCGTGGGACGTGCCCGCAGGTGCAATAGGGCTGACGGGGCGGGCACACGCACCCGGTCGCCTCGCGCTTGAAGGCCGTCTTGACCAGACGGTCCTCCAGGGAGTGGAAGGAGATGACGGCCACGCGGCCGCCGGGGTTCAGGCGATCCACTATCCTGTCCAGAAAATCCTTGAGTTCGTCGAGCTCCTCGTTCACGGCCATGCGCAGGGCCTGGAAGGTGCGGGTGGCAGGGTGGTTGCGCGCGGTGGCGCGCCACTTGGCAGGATAGGCCTGCTCCACCACGGCGGCCAGGTCCAGGGTGGACTCGAAGGGCGTCTTCTCGCGGCGCGACACGATTGCCCGGGCGATGCGCCCGGCCTGCGGCTCCTCGCCCATCTCGCGGATGAGGTCGCGCAGGCGCTCGAAGCTCCACAGATTCACGATGTTGGAAGCGGGCTCGCCGCCGTCGGCCATGCCCATGCGCATGTCCAGGGGGCCGTCCGCGATGAAGCTGAAGCCGCGCGCGGCCTCGTCCAGCTGCGGGGAGGAGACGCCCACGTCGGCCAGCGCCGCGTCGACGCCGTCCCAGCCCAGTTCGTCAAGGGCGGTCTCGAATTCGGAAAAACGCATCTGACGGGCGTGAAGCCTGTCCGAATAGGCGGCCAGGTTGGCCGTGGCCCGCTCGATGGCGGTGGCGTCGCGGTCCAGGCCCAGGATATCCAGATCGCCCCCGGCCTGCTCCATGAAGCGCAGGCTGTGGCCGCCGAGGCCAAGCGTGGCGTCCAGCACGCGCATGCCCGGCCGAAGGGCCAGCAACGCGCACACTTCTTCGGACATGACGGGAAGGTGCCTGGGGTCGCTAGTCATGTGGGCCTTAGAGTCTCAGCTCGAACCCGGCCTGCGAGAGGGCGGCCATGTCGGCGTCGAAGTTCTCTTCGGTTTCGCGGCGGCGCGATTCGAAGATGGCCTTGTCCCACAATTCGAACTTGGTGCCCACGCCGGCCAGGACGCAGTCCTTGTCCAGCTTGGCATAGCCGCGCAAATAGGGGGGGACCAGGATGCGGCCCTGCTTGTCGACAAGCACCTCAACCGCGCCGGAGATGATGAAGCGCTGGAGGTTGCGCAGGCGCTGGTCCAGGACGTTGACCCGCTGGAAGCTTTCTTCGATGCGCTCCCACTCGGGCATGGGGTAGCCGACCACGCAGCCGTCGAAGTTGGTAAGCATGAGTTTCCCCTCCGGAGAATGCTTGAGCACCTCCTCCCGAAATTCGGGAGGCAGCATCAGGCGACCCTTTGGGTCGAGGTTACGCTCGGAATGACCTCGAAACATACTCGTTCCTTACACTTCCTACCACTCATTACCACTCTTTCCCACAGCATCTCGAACAATCCCCCTCGTATGTCAAGTGAAAAGGGAAAAGCCGTTGAATCGAATGAGAGAAAAAAAACGGGAACTGGTGGGAAAAAATGCCGGAGATGTACCCCTTTTTGGCCCAGCAAGTGGAAATTATCTTAAATACCCGCTGGTTGTGAGGGCTACGAAAATGAAGGGAAAAACACGCTCCGGGCCTTGTCAGCGTTGGAGTGTCCGCGTAACAGGGCTTGGCAAGCCTGCAACCCCTGCGGCGAAGCCTCAACCCATCCGAGAAACATGAGCGATAAGCGCAAGCTGGAAGCGATCGAGGACCTGGAAGAGGAATACTACCAGATAAGCCCTGACATCCTTCTGAGTTTCAACAAATTCAGGCCGCCACTCAACATCTTCAAGCTCAAGGAAGATGTGGTGCGCCTCTTCCCTTATTATAAGGTAGGGGAACGCCTATCCAAGGAACAGGGGGAGGAGTTGGAGCATATGGTCCGCGAGGGGCTCATGTTCGTCTCGCGCGCCGACCACCCGGTGTACGTCAAGCACATATCCTTCCAGCTGGACCTGGTCCTCATGGACCGCCACCTCACAGAGGCGGAAATCGCGGACATCTTCCAGACAGCCCTCACCCGGCGCATGGAGGAATTCCTGGACCAGCCCGTGAAGGCCGTGGCCGACAAGATCGTGGCCGACATCCTGGTGCTGACCGAATACCTCTGGCAGGACTTCAACCGGGGCAAGGCCCTGGCCAGACGGGTGCACACCAAGCACACCCTGGCCAACCACTCCGTGAACTGCGGGCTCGTGGGCCTGCAGATCTTCATCCAGACGCTCTCCGAGGACTTCCGCCAAGGCCCCAAAGCCCGCCAGACCTTCGACCGCACCGCCCTGGGCCTCTTCCTGCACGACGTGGGCATGAGCAAGATCCCGCAGTTTCTGCGCGACAAGACCCAGACCGTCACCAGCGAGGAACGCCAGAAATTCCTCAAGCATCCCCTGCTGGGCGCGGAGATGCTGGCCAAGCTGGACCTGAAGTTCCCGGAAGTGGAGCAGTGCGTCTTGCAGCACCATGAACGGGTGGGGGGCGGCGGGTATCCGCAGAAGCTCTCCGGATCGGACATGTCCGACGCCGGGCTCCTCTCCGCCGTGGTGGATTCCTTCTGCGCCATGATCACCGACCGGCCCTACGCCAAGGCCATGGAGCCCATGGCCGCGGCCGGAAGCCTCGGCTCGGACGGCAAGTACGACCCGAAATATTCCAAGCAACTGGCCACCTACCTGGTGAACACACGGCAGGCGTAGACGTTGCGGGCCATGTCCACGGCTCTCCGGCCCCTCTGAGGAACCGGCAGGACAGGCCCTTCGGAACGGAACATCCAAACAGGTGACCAAGCCCGAACGCCGCCCTTTCCGGGCTGCACGAGCCTTTGTCCGGCCTCTTCCTCAGGAGCGCCCGATTCGCTGGCGCATCGCATTGGGGAACATGGTCCGGGCGGACTGCCAGACCTTCACGCACGGACGCCCGGCTTTCCCGGGCTATCCCTCCATCTCGTCCAGTTCCATCTGCATGAACAGATCTTCCGCCGCGATCACGCCCAGGACCTTTCCACCCTCCATGACCACGGCCCAGCGCCGACGGCTGGACAGCATGGCCTCCAGCACCGTGGACAGCGCGTCCTGCGGCTTCACCACGGGAACGTCGCGCTCCAGCGCGTCGCCCGCCCGGCGGGACAGGCTCTTGCGGCACACGGTGCGGAAGGTCTCTTCGAAGTCCCGCGCGGCCTTGGCCTTGAGCGACTCGCCCTGGACCGCCTGCTCCATGTACAGGAGCAGCCACCAGGCGGTCACCACGCCCTTGAACTCCCCGTCGGAGGAGAGCACCACGGCGCAGGCCTTGTCCGGCTGTGCCTTCATGGCGGTGCGCAGGTTGAGCGCCACCTCGCGCAGGCTTTCGGATTCGCGCACGGTCACTATGTCGGTACGCATCACATCCCAGGCACGTTCTCGTAGAAGCATGTCGGTCCTTCCCTCGGGCGGCGCTTTACGCCGCTTGATTTTTCTGTATTAATATAGGGATAGGGGCCACTTGAAAAGGCCCGCGAGGCTTACAGAGTGAAAAACCGTATCGTTGTCAGCATCTCTGACATGAAGGTGTCGCGAAAAGCGGACGACATCCTCGTGACGCACTCCCTTGGCTCCTGCCTTGGGCTGTCTGCATGGGACCCGGTGGCCCGGGTGGGCGGATTGATTCATTGCCTGCTCCCCAGGGCCACGAGTTCAGATGTCAAAAATCCCTACATGTACGTCAACGTCGGCGTTCCCCTGATGATCCGCAGCATGG
>JBKICU010000041.1:0-34221 GCA_046566965.1 Acidobacteriota bacterium | reverse complement strand
TCGGCGTGTTCCTGGTGGCCGAGGCCCTGGGCAAGCACATCGACCGGGGCTACATCTACTTCGCCATGGCCTTCTCCCTGGGCGTGGAGCTCCTGAACATGAAGGCCAGGAAGGCCGCACAGAGTTCCGGCAGCCACTAGCACCCAGCAGCCGCGAAATCATGAAGGCCGTCCGACCGCTCGGACGGCCTTCCGCTTTTCCGGCGTTGTCCGTATAGCCTCGAAAGCAAATCCCTGCTTCCAAGGACGCAGTACCCGGCCTCACGGAAAAAATCGTCGTCATCGGCCGACAGCCCTGCTATGCAGGACCAGATCCATCAGGAGACGCGCATGCGCCGCATTCCCCTCGTCCTGTCCTGGCTTGTTTTCGTCGTCTCATCGTTTTTGCGAAATCGCGGGCTTCTGCTGGCCGCGTCGCTGTCCTACACAACGGTCTTGTCGCTGGTGCCGTTCCTGGCGGTGGCCTTTTCCGTGGCCAAGGGCTTCGGCATCTATGAAACCCCTTTGCTGCGAGACGTCCTGCTGCGGCTCATGGCCGAGAAATCCGATGTCGTGGACGCCATCCTGGGCTATATCCAGAACACCAACGTCAAGGCGCTGGGTTTCATAGGCGTTGCCACCTTGTTCATCACCTCCGTGGGCCTTATGACCACCATGGAGGAAGCCTTCAACATCATCTGGCAGGCCAAGACACAACGCGGCCTGTGGAGCCGCTTCTCCAATTACATCACAGTGATCCTGGTATGCCCCATCTTCATCCTGGCGGCTTTCAGCGTGACTGCCACCTTGCAGAACGCCGTGGTCGTCCAATGGATGCGCGAGATCGAACTCCTGAACAGCGCACTGACCATCGCATTGAAGTCCGTTCCCATGGTGATGTTGTCCGTCTCGCTGTTCATAGTCTACAAGTTCCTTCCCAATGTACGAGTGACGTCCCTCGCTGCGGTCATCGGGGCCGGATCTGCCGGGCTTGCCTGGCAAAGCACCCAGACCCTTTACATCAAGTACCAGATGGGCGTGACCGGCTACAACGCCATCTACGGCAGTTTCGCCCAGATTCCCCTGCTCCTTATCTGGCTGTACATAAGCTGGCTCATCGTGCTGGCCGGAGCGGAGATCGCCCACGCCAGCCAGAACTTCACCGCCATCCGCCTGGCCGACTCGGCCAAGAACTACTCCTTCTCCGACCGGCGCGATCTGGCCGTGCTGCTGGCGCTCATGCTGACCGAACGCGCCGAGAACAGGCAGCCGCCGCTTCGCGACATCGAGGCCGCCCTGGCCGTGGGCATGCCCGTCACGCTGGTGGATGACGAGTTGCGCAGGCTGGCGCGACTGGGGCTGGCCGTGAGGACCGAGGCCGGAGAAGGGGTGGAGGACCAGGAGGATGCACGGGAGGGCTACGTTCTGGCCGCCGCTCCGGACAAGATAACCGTGGGGGAACTGGTGGTGGGCTGGGAGGGCCTTCGCGGCGAGGAGGGCATGGGCGACCTGGCCCAACGCTACCCGGCCCTGAACGCCATCAAGGAGCGGTTGACCCTTTCCTGCATGGAAGGATCCCGCCAGACCCTGCGTGACGTCTGGCTCAGCATGCCCGAGGACGGACGTACAGAGACTTCCTGACCCCAGAAGAATGAGCTGGCACGTCCGGAGTTGCGCCCGGCCACGCCCATTCCGGCTCATCCGGCATGCACGACTGACCGAAGAACGCCCCAGGTCCGGGACGATACGGCCCTACCCGCAGGCGCGGCCCTTCAGCCCGAACAGGGCCTTCAATATCTTGGGGGCCAGTCCGTCGAATATCTTGGGGGCCAGATACTCCCCCACCACCCGCTTGTTGATCTCCGAGAGCGTCGGATAGGGATGCACCGCCTGGGCCATGGCCGAGAGCTTCACGCCTCCGCCCAGGGCCGTCACCCACTCGCCCAACAGGTCGCCAGCGCGCGAGCCAAGTATCTGTACGCCCACCACCTTTTCGCGGCTGTCGGCCAGCATTTTGATGAATCCCTGGGGCGTTCCGTCGGCCAGGGCCCGGTCGTTGTCCGAGAACTGCTGCGTGTGCACGGTCACGGCCACGCCCGCCTTGGCGGCTGCGGTCTCGTTCAGGCCCACGCTGGCCAGTTCCGGGTCGCAGAAGGTGCCCTTTGGCATGAGGGTGTAGTCGGCCTTGCGCGGCAGGTGCGCCACGGCGTTGGTCAGGGCGATTCCGCCCTCGTAGCCCGCCGCGTGGGTGAACTGCCACTTGCCCAGGACGTCGCCGGCCGCGAACACGTTGGGGCCGGTGGTGCGAAGCCGCGCGTCCGTGGGCACGCCCTTCTCCGTGTAGGCCACTCCGGCGTTTTCCAGCTTCAGCCCCGCAACGTTGGGTTTGCGGCCCATGGCCACCAGCAGGGCCTTTCCGGACACCTGCTGCTCCTGCCCGGAAGCGTCGCGCACCCCGATGTGCCTAAGCCCGTAGGACACGCTGGCGTAGCGGGCCTGCATGCCGGTGAGAACGGTCACGCCCTCGGACTCCAGGCGCTCGCGCACCAGGGCGGCCATGTCCGGGTCTTCGTTGGAGAGAAGCTGCGCCGAACGCTGGACGATGGTCACCTGGCTTCCCAGGCGCGCGAAGGCCTGGGCCATCTCCACGGCTATGGCCCCGCCGCCCAGGACGATCAGCGAGGACGGCAGTTCCTCCAGCGTGAAGAGGTCCAGGTTGGTCAGGTGCGGGGTCTGGCGCAGGCCGAGAATGTCCGGGATGGCCGGGGACGACCCCGTGGCCACGATCCAGCGGTTGGCCGACACGGCCTGGCCGTTTACGCGCACGCTGTGCTCGTCCACGAACTCCGGGGAACCGAACTCGACCTTCACACCGAGCGAGCAGAAGCGCTCGGGCGAATCGTGATGCTGGATGCGCTCGATGACCGAGGCGATGCGCGCGGCGATCTGGCGGAAATCCACGGGGGGAAGCTCGCAGGCGGGCAGACCCCAGTCGGATGCGCGGGCCATCTGGTGGCGCAGCTTTGCGGAGGCGATGAGGGTCTTGGAGGGTACGCAGCCGTAATGCAGGCAGTCGCCGCCGAGGCGTGGCGATTGCTCGATCAAGAGCACCTTTGCGCCCAGACGCGCTCCGCCCGCCGCCGCAGTGAGACCCGCCGCTCCCCCGCCGATGACTCCCAGGTCGTAGTCGAATGACGCCATTATCGTCCCCCCAACCTGCTGAATTGCCTTTCAATACACACGATCGGGCAGGCGTGTCCATCGAGGGTGGCGCGATGCGGAGGCTGGGGAATTATTTCGGGCAAGGTCCCCACATAGCGCCATGTGGGTGTGTCCTGGCATTCTGTCAGGACATGGTCACAACCAATTAAGTACAGGCTGCGTTCAAACCTGCTTCTTCACCACAGTAAAGACAACAAAGGACACAGGAAGAAGATACTGAAACAGGGATGATGAAGACGCCGAATCTCCTTTACCCATCCCATGATACAGCAACAAAATCACCAAAAATGAGAATATAAGCAAGCATGAACGCCTCAAAACACGACTGACCATACCATCACCCTTGTAGGCATACAGAGCGATAGCAAGAAGCAGGATCGAGACAAAATACTTCAGGACGGAATACCCGGCATCCAACGACAGCTGCGCAAGAGCGAAAACAATAACAGAGATCAACAGCACCATAATATTTAACAACACCGCCATCCCCCTCACTTCCCCGCGCCGTCCAGCAAAATGAACACATCCATGCGCATCCCCACGGGGATGGACGTCCCCGGCTCGAACTCGATGAGCGTCTCCAGCACCTTGGTGTCCAGGCGCTCGGCCGGGTCGTCGGTGCGGATGTTCTTGCGCCCCAGCATCCGGGCGATGCGTATCACCTTGCCGTTGAAACGCTTGTCGCCGTAGGCGTCGGCCATGGCGTAGGCGCGCTGACCCACTTCCAGGCGGGCCACGTCCTTCTCGTCCACGTCGGCGCGCACCCGCAGGGTGGTCACGTCGCCCACGGTGACCACGGGCGTGTCGAAGTTGGTGGACACCATCTCGCCCGCCCTGCGGTGCTTGCGCAGCAGCACGCCGTCGATGGGCGAGCGCACCAGCGCCTTGTCCGCGTAGGCCTGGGCCTCGGCCACCTGGGCCTGGGCCTGGGCGTATTGGGCCTGGGCGGTGCGGATGTCTTCCTCGCGGGCGGGGTCGTCCACCAGGTGGAAGCGCTCGCGCAGCTGGTTGGCCCGTTGCAAAGCGACCAGATACTCGCGTTCGGCCCGGTCGGCCTCCTCGCGGGAGATGACGCCGCTGGCCACCAGTTTGACGCGCCGTTCGTTCTCGCGCCGGGCGTTGCTGAGCACGGATTCGGCCTCCCGCAGGGCGGCTGCGGCTTCGGTGCGCTCCATGGGGCGCGCTCCGGCCACCACCTTGTCCAGATTGGCCTTGTAGGCCGCCTCGTTGGCCCTGGCCTGGGCCAGCCGGGCCTGGATGTCGTCGTCCACCAGCCGGGCCATGGGCTGGCCCTTCTTCACGGTGTCGCCCTCCTCCACGTAGACCTCGAGGATCTTGCCCGGAATATCGAAACCCAGGCGCATTTCCTCGCTCACGGGTTCCACGCGCCCGGCGGCCGCCACCCAGGAGCCTTCCTGGGGGATGCGGCTTATGATGTTCTCGCCGTTCCAGGCGGCAACGGGGCCGATGAGGGTTCCCGCCACGCAGGCAACTATCGCAAGCACTCGGATCATGATTGACCCTCCGCAGTATGTATTCGTCCATCCTCGATGCGCACGATGCGGTCCGCGAACTCGAAGATGCGGTTGTCGTGGGTCACCACCACCACGCAGCGACCGTGAGTCAGGGCCAGGTCGCGCAGAAGGCCGATGACCAGTCGTCCGTTCACCGAATCGAGCGCCGCGGTGGGCTCGTCCGCCAGGATGATCCCGGGGTCCGAGACCAGGGCGCGCGCGAAGGCCAGGCGCTGCTTCTGCCCGCCGGAGAGATCCTCGGGGAGGCTGTCCAGCTTGGAGCCCAGGCCCACCGATTCCATGACCTCGGCGGCGCGGCTGCGCGCCTGCGGCCCCCGGATGCCCTTGAGGTCCAGGGCCACCATCACGTTCTCCACCGCGCGCAGCGTGGGGAAGAGGTTGTAGTTCTGGAAAATGAACCCGATGTGCTCCAGGCGCACCCGGCACAACTCGCTTTCGGACAGGCCGGCCACGTCCTGCCCGTGGATGAGCAGCTTTCCCGCGTCCGGGCGCAGGATGCAGCCCATGATGGACAGAAGCGTGGTCTTGCCGCTGCCCGACGGCCCCATGAGCAGCACCAGCTCGCCCGGATGGACGTCCAGCGACACGTTGTCCAGGGCCATGGTGCGGGCCGAGCCGGTTCCGAAGGCCTTGTTCAGGCCGCTGACCGAGATGGCCGACTGTATGAAATCGTCCATGTCAGCGCCCCTTGAAGACCATGACCGGGTCCAGCGTGGTGACCTTGTTGATGGAGATGAGCGCCGCTCCAACGCACATGCACACGGTTATCACGAACAACCCGGCCGCAAGCCAGGGAGGCAGCAGAATGGACGCCCCGCCCTTCTCGGAAAACTGCACGATGACGTAGGCAATGGAGATCCCCAGGGTATAGCCCGCCACGGCGCTGGCCAGGGCCTGGATGATGATGATGCGGTAGATGTAGGAATTGGGCGCGCCCATGGCCCGCAGGGTGCCGAACTCGGCCAGATGGTCCATGGTGGTGGCGTAGAGCGTCTGGGCCACCACCACTACGCCCACCACAAGGCCCAGGGCAGCGGCGATCAGCAGGGCCAGGCCCGCGCCCGTGGTGAACATCCAGTAGGTCTGCGTCTTGGCGGAAAATTCCGAGCGGGTGAACACGTCCACGCCGTCCACGCGCGCAAGCAGGGCGCGCCGCACCGTCTCCGGCGAAGCGCCCGGCGAGAGCTTCACCAGGGCGTAGGTGAACCTGCCCTCGCGCAGCCCGTTTATGGTTTGGGCGATGGGAAGCGAGCAGAAAATGTACGGTGACGTGGTGAAGGAACGGATGCCTTTGGTGAAGGCCACCACGCGCACCCGGTGTCCGTTCACTTCCACGGTGTCGCCCAGCTTCTCCACGCCCAGCTTGTGCTTGTACACCTCGTCTATGACCACGGTGTCGGTCATGTTCAGGCCGTCAAGTGTGCCTTCGGCCACGTTCCAGGGCTTGCCCAGCCCGGCGGGCAGGTCGTAGCCGACCACCTCCACGCTTTCGGTGCCGCCGTCGGGCTTTCGCCAGTTGGCGAACTGGACCACCAGCCTGCGCACGTCGGCCACGCCCGGCGTGGAGAGCGCCTGGTAATAGGCCTTCTGGGGCAGAGGGGAGGTGACGTCGAAGTTGCGCATGCCGCGCGCGGTGATCCACATATCGGCATCGGTGTTGTCGATCACCGTGGACGTGGCCGAAGTGAAGCCCACGAACAGCCCGGCCTGGACCGCGATGAGCACCACGGCGAAGACCACGCCTGTCAGCGTGACCACCAGGCGCACCCTGTCGTGCAGAAGATTTCGAAGAGCGATAAGATACGTCATGAGGCTTTGCGTCCCGGCGCGGGGTGGGTTAAAGAGTGATCCACGCCCCGTCACAGCGAGCAAGGAGCCAGTCATGGCCAGACCGGAAGACATGTACCGCTGCCAGACAACCAATTGCGGCTATGTTTATGACCCGGACCGTGGCGACCGCAAAAGCAAGACCCCTCCGGGCACGGCCTTCGCAGACCTCCCGGAGGACTGGAAATGCCCCGTGTGCGGGGCAACCAAACGGTGTTTCAGGCCGGTAAGCGGTCCCGGCTCCACCGCAGAGGTCGTCTGCGAGACACCGCAATAACTCCCGAAGCGGAACGGGACAACCGCCTCCGGAAAACGAATGTAGCACGCCAAAGCTCATCATGCACATGCCCCGAGTAGGACGTTCGCCGAATGCGGAGTCGTCTGCGGGAAGGATTTCCGGCTAGTCTTTGCCGGGAATCTTTTCGCAGTCCGGGCGGAAGCAGCAGTCGGGCTGGCCGCATACGGCGGACAGGCCGCGCCCGAAGCAGGCCTCGTAGCCCTCGGCCGTCTGGATGGCGCAGATCGCCGTGGTCTTGTTCCAGCCGACAGCAACCTTCACGCCGACCGAACGAGCCTTGTCGCGAATTTCCTTCATGTTCATGGCGGGCAGGTCCTCCTTGGGGTTCTTACCCCACTGTGTAGACCATCTGCTGTCCGGGCGCAATGCGGGAGTGAGAAAAGACGTGTGAATGCAACATGCAATCACTCATCTGCGCCGCCCCGCTCCCGCCAAATCGCGGCATGCCATTCGAAGATGCGGGTGATGAGTTCCTCGGCCACGTTCTCCTGTACCGAAACCCAATCCATTTCGCCCTCTGCTTCCGGCCTGCGCCCCACATGCCGGAATTCCACACCGACATCCAGGTCCTTGCTGACCGCGTCTTCCGACACGCGCACCGCCTTGCCCGTGAACCAGAGTTCGCGCGGCTGGTTTCGCATGTCCTGGGCAAACCGCAGGTACACGGTGAACTCGTCGTCCACTGCGGGGCAGAACTGCGACTGGCGGCAGAACTCGCGCTCCAGATGCATGCCGATGCCCCCGGCCGAGATGTTCTTAAGCCAGCAGAGCTTGCCCTGGCGCAACTCGTTCAGGCCGAGCAGGATGGCGTCATTTTCCGGATTCTGGAGCTTTGCCCCCTTCCAGAACATGCACTCCTCGAACCAGTTCAGGTCAGGGCGCACACGTATGCTGCGCCTGCGCTGGGAGCGGTCCACCTTTTCGGGCAGCGCCGCCACGAATGCGATGCCGCCGTGCCTGGTCTGGCGAACTTCGAGCACCTTGGCCCGGAAGGAATGGAATCCGATTCCGGACTTGCCCTCGCGGATGCGGAAGTAGCAGCTGAAATACCTGTCCGTGAAGTTGCCTGGCTTGCTCAACCCGAAGATGTCCAGGGCCATTGCCTGCTGCCCTATGTTGTTCAGCGAGCAGCTGAGCCCCGTGATGGTGGTTACGTTCTCCTCGAACACAAAATCCATCTTGGAGCGCTGCAAAAGAGCCTGCTCCAGGATCTCCCTGTGAGCAGGATCAAGTGGGATCTTTTTCTTTTTGAAGAGATCAAGTATCATGATGCCACGGTACCGAGGGTTGGCGGTTCGCTACACGACGCAAGACCGTTCGGTCAACACATCAGTCCTTCAGCATCTGGGCCACGAACTGCAGGAACTCTGTGAGCAACGAAAGCTCCTTTTCCTGCTCCTTGGCGAAAGTCATCCGGCATTTCACCTTCTTGCCTTCGTTGTCCACCTCCACCAGCATGCCTTTGAGAGCGATGGGCACGTTTTCTTCCATGCTCATGGAGAACTCCACCAAGGCCTCGCTTCCCGCTGCAAGAGCCAGGGAGGACTCCGAACGCGCAAGCTTGATCTTGCAGCCGCCGCAGCTCACGTCTGTCAACACCCCTTCCAGACGCGTCCCACCCGCCAGGAGCACCGCTCTTTCCAGAATGGCCAGGCGTTCGCAGGCCCGCACCGACACCTGATGGACACGATTGGGATACGTGACGAACAGAAGCGGAAGGGGCTTCCGGAGTGCGGCCACGAAATGGGACTCGAACCCGTAAGCCTGTCCATCGTGGACGAAGCGAACCACGATGGAATACGCCTCGGCCAGAAGCCGGGTCACGCCCGGATTCATGGGCAGCTGCATGATGACCGCATCGCCCGGCGACGTGCCCACGTAGCTGGTCCTGTAGCTGGATTTCTGTCCGGAAAACTGAAACAGCATGGGGAGTCCCGGCGGCAAAACCTTGAAGATCTCCCGACTGCCGGAAAACGACTGTTTTGTGTCCATAGGGCTCCCGGTCAGCGTTTCAGGTTGCGGACGCAAGGCCACGCGCCGCGGCATTGGCTTCTGGTCCCTGAACGCCATGACAGTGCGACACTCTTGAAGGTTGGAGTATAGGAGTTTTCCAGGATACGAACCGCACAATCAAACCATTGCCCTCAGCTCCGGTCAGCCGCGACTGCGCCCTTTGAGGGGCAGCTTCACCATGAAGCGAGCGCCCTTGCCGGGTTCGGAATCCACGTCGATCTCCCCGCCGTGGTTCTCGCGCACGATGAAGTAGGACACCGACATGCCAAGGCCCGTGCCCAGGCCCGGTTCCTTGGTGGTGAAGAAGGGTTCGAACACCTTGCGCCGGGTGGCCTCGTCCATGCCCGGTCCGTTGTCCTCCACCTGGATGAACACTCTGTCGTCTTCCACGCCTGTGCGCACGGTGATGACCGGGTCCGTGGTTTTGGACATGGCCTGTGCGGCGTTTCGCAAAATGTTGAACAGCACCTGCTGGATCTGTTGGGAGGAACAGGGAACGCTCGGATTTTGCGGGTCGAATTCCCGCACGATGGCGATCTTTCTGAAGTCGAAGCTTTCCGAGAGGTTGTAATCCTGCAGACAGAGTTCCAGGGCTTTCTCCACCAGCGTGTTGACGGACATAGGCAACCAGGCGGAGGAGCTCCGTCTGCTGAATTCCAGCATGTTGGCCACGATGTCCGCCGCTCGCTTGGCGCATTCGCGCAGGTTTTCCAGCAGTTCCGGAATATCGCGCGCATCCAGGTAGGCCCGGATGGTCTCCAGCGAGCAACCCACCTTTTCGGCCTCGCGGCGGTTGGCCGCCAGATCGGTGCGCATGCGGTTTACCACAACCTGCGCGCTCTGCATGATGCCGCCAAGGGGATTGTTGATCTCATGGGCCATGCCCGCAGCCAGACCGCCCACGGACATCATCTTTTCCGACTGTACCAGCAGCTGCTGCATGCGGTGGCGCTCGGTGACGTCATCGATGCAGACCACCGCCTCCCGCAGGCCGATGTCGCGCAGCGGGTAGATGACGACGTCTTCGGCATGCAGGACTCCGCCCGCCTCCGCCACCTGCCTGGGCAGCGCATGCAGCTCTCCGGTTGTGATGGAATCGCGCACCGAATCCATCAGGAAGTCCATGCGGTCAAGCGCCTCCTGCAGGCGGTCCATGGGACGCCCGGCGCATAGTTCGCGGGCCTTGAGGTTGGTGTGGGTGATGGTTCCGTCCTCGTCCACGCAGAAGATTGCCAGAGGGGAGGAGTCCAGGATGGCTTGCAGATAGTTGCCGGTTTTCTTCACCTCGTACTCGGCCCGGCGCAGATCGGTGATGTCCGCGAAGACGCCGACAAGCCCCACGGCCTTGCCGACGGCGTCGCGGTACACGGCCTTCTGGATCATGACCTGCCGGACGCCGTTTGGGCTTGCCTTGTCGAATTCATAGCGTTGGGGCGTCTGCACCGCGAGCAGTTCGTCGTCTTTCTGCTTGAAGAACGCCGCTTCCTGCGGCGAGTATATGTCGAAGACTGTGCGGCCGATGAGCTCCTTGCGCGACATCCTGAAGAACTCTTCGAAGGCCCTGTTGCAGCCCTGATACACCCCGGCCGCGTCCTTGTAGAACACGGGCGTCGGCATGGCTTCCATCACGGACTGGGTGAAGTTCGCCTGGATGGTCAGCAACGCCTGCGCACGGCGCCGCTGCGCCACGTACAGGGTAAGTCCGGCGCAGACCACGACCAGAAGCGCCGTCACCAGCCCCCAGACCCAGGCCAGGTGTCGATTGGTCTCGTAGAAAGACACGGGCTTGTTGAGAAGCAGCGCCCCTGCGGGCAGCAGGGATTCGCTCAGTCCGAACCGTTCCAGGGCGGCGTAGTCGAAGACATACTTGCCGGACTCCTCGATCCTGGGCGGAAGGTGTTCGGCGGCCCTGCCCCGCACGATCTCGGCGACGATCGCAGCCGCAGCCGTGCCCTGGTCCTCGGGAACGATGATCTTGCCGCCCACGGGTCCGTGCCCCATCCAGGACCGCCACACGACGAACACAGGAACGGGACTGGCCCGGGTTATGCGCGTGGCGGCATCGGTCTGGTACATCACCTTGCCGCCCTCTTCCGGACGGCCCACGGTGAACACCAGCCAGCCAGGCTCCAGCTGCCCGAGCCTGCGTTCGATGGACACGATGTCCATGTCCGCCAGATATTCCACGCGCAGATCCGGCGCGAACGCCTCCAGATCCGAGCGCAAAAGCTTTCTGTTCGCCTCGAACAACAGTCCCGGTTCACCAACCACAAGCAGCTTGTCCGCCGCTGGGAACAGGCGGCGTGCCTCGCGGATCGTGTCGTCGAAGCCGGGGCGCTCCACCACGCCCGTCACCCGCTTCAGGGCCAGGAGATCCTGCGGGATGGAATCGCCAACGCCGCAATAGACCACCGGTATCTCCGGCCCCAGTCCGGCGCTGTTCGCCGCCCAGAAGTTCATGGCCATGTGGTCGGTCAGCAGGACCGCGTCAACGGGTCCGGCGTCCAGCAAGGCCTTGATGGCGGCGCGCTTGCCGTCGAGAAAGGCGGGATACTGCGGCGTGTGCCCAAGCAGGGGGAGGTCGAGGTATTCCGTGGAGGTCTGGATGTTCAGGCCGCTCCTGAGGAACTGGTCCGCGATGCCCCTGGACAGGCCGTCAGTCCGGAAGTTTCCCTGATTGAAGGAATGCAGCACCAGCACACGAGGGAGCCGTTTGGCGGCGGGGGTGACGGAGTCGACCGTCTGGGCGGAAACCTGGCCCGCGATGCCCGCAGGAAGCAGCAGGGCAAGGAAGAGACATATGGCGAGACGATTCATGGCAGACCTAAGGAGTGGACGGGCTATGGCGATCAGGCATCATCCGCAGTGCGGCGGATGTTTTGCCCATCATGGCAGGATACGAACTGGCCGTCAAAACCAAAAAAGAGGCATGAGGAGATTTCCCCTCGCGCCCCATTTCCATCTCCCGGCTCAGACGCCGGCGCGCTCCTGCATCACCAGAATTGCCAGCTTCCCGTGGCGAGCACGTACGCGCTCACAAGCAGATTGGTCAGCGCGTGGGAGAACACGCACTGCGACAGGCTCCTGGTGCGCCACAGGAGCAGGTTGTAAACGCATCCGGCCACGATGCCGGAAAATACGAACGTGTGCTCGAGCCCGAACAGGAGGGCCGTGCCCGCGAAGGAGAACAGCGTGAAATGGCCGATGGCCACGGAGGTGAACTTCTCGTTCACCAGATACCGGGCCGCGAAGGATCGCCAGAAAATCTCCTCCATGAGCGGGACGACCGCCACCGCGCCCAAAAGGCGCACGGCCATGAACGAATAGCGCAGGGACTCCGGCTGGATCGCGGAGAAGTCAGGGGAATTGGTGCTCCCGAATACCAGGATGTGCTGCCCGAAGCTGACCCACACGCCAAACACCAGCGCCGCAGCAGCGATGGAGTACAGCGAATGGGCGGCGTTCAGCAGATCGCGCCAGTCGATCTCGGAATACTTTCCGTAATACACGGCCAGGGATATGGAGACCAGGGCGACCTGGGCCACGTACGACAGCGCGTAGGCCTCGAATCGAAGCGCTCCCGCCGCATGGGAATAGATCTCCCTGGCCAGGATGAAAACCGCATAGATGCAGAAGGGGACTATTCTGGGAAGCACCGGAGAGCCCTTTGGGACTGAAATCGCATCATCCATGCCTGATTTTCCCTCTGAATTGAATTCCCGGCGCATAGACCCGCCTGAACCAGCAGACGGCAGGGTTCTCAGGACCCTGCCGTCAGGATATCCCTCACCGCACGTCCCGCCCGAGGAGTCCGGCATGCGACCGGCAAGCCGCAGCACATCGGGACAGGCTGCCGGAAAGCCTCTCCCGGCGTCAGCCCCGCATCTGCGCCATCAAGCGAACTCGATGGTGAACGATCCGTCCCCGCCCACGTCCAGGGTCACGGCAGAGGGCATGCCTCCCGTGGTCATGTGTCCCAGTATCTCCTGGGACATGCGCGGCAGGACGTTGCCGTTCAGGATGTACTCTATGTTTCTGGCCCCGGTCTCCACCTCGGTGCAGCGCTCGGCCACGGCGTCCACGACCTTCGGCGTGTAGGAGAGTTTCATCTTGTTGTTGTCCTGGAGCATCCTCTTCAGCTTCTCGAGCTTCAACACCACGATGCCCTTCATGGCCTCGGGCGAGAGGCTCACATAGGGGGCGACGGACATGCGCGCCAGCAGGGCGGGCTTGAAGTACTGCGACAGAATGGGCCGCACGGCAGCCAACACCGCGTCGTAGGGCACCTGCGCGCCGTCCTTGGTCATTTCCTGGATCACGTCCGTGGCCAGGTTGGAGGTCAGGATGATCAGGGTGTTCTTGAAGTTGATTTCCTTGCCTTCCCCGTCGGAGAGCATGCCCTTGTCGAACACCTGGTAGAACAGGTTCAGCACGTCCGGGTGGGCTTTTTCCACCTCGTCCAGGAGCACCACGCTGTAGGGATGCTGGCGCACGGCCTCGGTGAGCATGCCCCCCTCGCCGTAGCCCACGTAGCCCGGAGGCGAGCCGATGAGGCGCGACACGGTGTGCTTCTCCTGAAATTCGCTCATGTTCACGCTGACCACGCTGCGCTCGTCTCCGAACAGGATGTCCGCCAGGGTAAGCCCGGTCTCGGTCTTGCCCACGCCTGAAGGCCCCACCAGCAGGAACACGCCTGTGGGCTGGTCCGGGTTCTTGATGCCGGACTTTGCGGCCTTGACCACCTGGGTCACCACGTCCAGGGCCATGTCCTGGCCCTTGATGCGCTCCTTCAGGCGATCTTCCAGGTTGACGATGGTCGCGGCCTGGTCGCGGGCCACCTTGCCAACGGGGATGCCGGTCCAGTCGGCCACCACCTGGGCCACGAGGTCCGGAGTGACCTCGATCTGGATCATGGGGGCGTCCCCCTGGATATCCTTCAGGGCATGGTCGGCGGCCTGGAGGTCGGCTTCCAGGGCCGCCTTGGCGGCGTCGTCCGCGGCGTCGGCTATCTGCCCGCGCACGGCCAGCACCTTGTGGGCGGCCTCGCGCTCCTTGTCCCAGGCGGCCTGGAGACCGGCTGCCTTGGCCGTGTAGTCCGCGATGCCGGCGACCACTTCGCCCAGGCGTTCCTCGTCGATGGGCACATGGTTGTCCCTGTCGCGCTCCAGGGCCTTTTTCTCGCGCTCGAAGGCCTGAATCCTGCGCTCGGCGTCCTCCAGGGAGGCGGGCTTGGCCGTGAGGTTCACCTTCACCCGCGCGCAGGAGGTGTCCAGGAGGTCGATGGCCTTGTCCGGCAGGAAACGGGCCGCGATGTAGCGGTCGGAGTATTCGGCGCAGGTCTTGATGGCGTCGTCGCGGATGATCACATTGTGGCTCGCCTCGTAGCTGTCGCGAAGCCCGCGCAGGATGAGCACGGCGGATTCCACGCTGGGCTCGTCCAGCTTCACCATCTGGAAGCGCCGGGCCAGGGCCGGGTCCTTCTCGAAGTATTTCTTGTACTCGCTCCAGGTGGTGGCCGCGCAGGTCTTGAGTTCCCCGCGCGCCAGGGCGGGCTTCAACAGGTTGGCCGCGTCCGATCCGCCCGCCGTGCCGCCCGCGCCCACCAGGGTGTGGGCTTCGTCGATGAACATGATGATGGGCTTCACGCTGGACTTCACCTCGGTGATGACCCCGCGCAAACGGTTCTCGAATTCGCCCTTCATGCCCGCGCCAGCCTCCAGAAGGCCCATGTCCAGGTTGATGAGCGTGACCTCCTGGAGCGACTCGGGCACGTCGCCCTGAGCGATGCGCAGCGCCAGTCCCTCGATCACGGCGGTCTTGCCCACGCCCGGGTCGCCCACCAGGATGGGGTTGTTCTTGCGCCGCCGCGCCAGGATGTCCACGATCTGGCGGATTTCGTTGTCGCGCCCGAACACGGGATCGATGCCCCCGGCCTTTGCCTTGGCCGTGAAATCCTGGCAGAAGCGGGCAATGAAGCTGCCTTCAGCCCCGCCCGGTCCGCCCGTTGCTCCGGGAGCCGCAGTGCCCGCCGCGCCGCCCGCCCCCCCGGCTCCCTCGGCGGCCGATCTGGCCTCGGAGGAGGCCTTGGTGGCGTTCCAGAAGTCCTTCAGCAACCCCTCGCGGTTGACGGGGGCCAGAAGGTCCAGGTACGGCCCTGAACCGAAGAAGCCCGGCCGCGCCAGAAAGGCCAGAAGCACCGCGCCGGAACGCACGCGCGTGTCGCCCAGATCCACGGAGCCCACCAGCCAGGAGTCCTCGAAAAGCTCCACCAGGAGCGGCGAAAATGTGGGCTTGCCGGAGTTGCCCGTTTTCAGGTCCTCCAGCGCATCGGTCAGCCCCGCCGCCAGGCGTCCCGCGTCCACGCCGCTTGCGCGCAGCACCGTGGGGATGTCCGATCCCGCGTCCTCCAGGCACTTCAGCAGGAAATGCTCCACGGTCACTTCGTACTGGGTGCGCGACACCGTGAGTCCCGCCGCGTTGTGCAGGGTGTTGGTGCAGAAGCCGTTGAGCTTGGCCAGCAGAGACTTCATGTTCACATTTATCATCTGGGGACTCCCGGAGAACGGATAGGGTTGCTGGATTTTCCAGTTTCCGTACATCAATACGCTGGTATTTGGGAAGGATGCGAGGGACTATTTCCCGCAAAAACCCGGAAAGGCCCGAGACGGCCCTCCCGAAAGGAGCATGAGACATGCCCTCCCCCCATGGACCGTCCGCCGAAACGACGGACTCAGACATCATGGAGGCCATGCGGGAACTGGATTCCTTCATGGACATAACCCCCTCGGACGCCCGCGAACTCTTTCGCGTGGCCCAGGCCCAGACCGTCAAGCGGCTGCGCCAGTCAACCCGCGTGCGTGACCTGATGACCCGCGGGCCGATCGTCCTCAAGCCGGACACGCCGCTGCCCGAAGCTGCACGCGTGCTGGCCGAAGCCGGAATTTCCGGCGCGCCTGTGGTTTCCCGGGGCCAAGTGCAGGGGGTGGTCTCGGTGAAGGACTTCCTGGCCGCGCTCGGGCTCCCCAAAAGCGCCCCCCCCATGGCCCTGGTGGCCCAGGTGCTGGGCCGCCAGATGCAGGACGGAAACGCCTGCGCCCCGGCGGACCTGGAGCGCCTCCTGGTGCGCGACATCATGACCGCTCCGGCCGTGGCCGTGGATGCGGGCCTGGCGGCATCGGACGCGGCCCAGCTCATGTCCGCCAAGGCCATCCGCCGCCTGCCCGTGACTGAAGGCGGCGAGCTGGCGGGCATCATCACCCACACGGACCTGCTGCGGGCCTTCGGGGACATGCTGAGGCGAGACGGCTGACGCCTGGGCGAAACCGCATCGCCCGTCATGGCGCAGCCGGGGTAGCGCCCCTGGCTTCTCCCCCTTTCGTGGGCCGAGACAAACCCGGACGGCGCATCTCTGCCGGGAACGGCAACTATGCAGACTAGGGCGCTTCAACTCCCAAAACAGCTAAGGATGTGTGCGTGAAAGGATATTTTGCCAAAATGCTCGGCAGCGGCCCCAGCCCGCCGCGCGTCTCCTGGGCGGAGATCGCCCGCAGCTGGCTGGGGGCTTTCCTGGGGCTGGCGGTCCTTGGCCTGGTGCACGACGTGACCGTGAACCTGGTGGACGCAGCCCTGCTCTTCGGGCCTTTCGGCGCGTCCGCAGTGCTGCTGTTCGCTGCGCCCCGAAGCCCTCTGGCCCAGCCGCGCAACCTTATCGGCGGGCACGTGCTGTCCGCGCTCGTGGGCGTGGCCCTGGCCCGTTGGATGCCCGGCCTCATGTGCCCCCAGTGGCTGGTGGCCGCAACCGCCGTGGCCACGGCCATCGCCGTGATGCACGCCGCCAAGGCGCTGCATCCTCCCGGAGGGGCCACGGCCCTGGTGGCGGTGATCGGGGGCGCGCCCGTTACCGGACTGGGATTTCTCTACGCGTTGTACCCGGTGGCGGCGGGAGCATGCCTGCTCCTGGCCGTGGCGCTTCTGGCGAACAACGCCATGCCAGGCAGACGCTATCCCGAATATTGGTGGTAAACATCCCGATTCGTGAAAATATACCAAAATACAGCCGACAGTTTCACAATGCGGTTGCGTTAACCTGTTTTTTTCTATTTAGTTGGCCTGTCTCATCATCACACCGGCCGCGCGGCTGGTTCGGAAAGCCACAGGTCTCGACCTCCCCCGGGGCGAGTGCCGGGTCGCACAGGCACACCGCGCGATACGCGCTTTTTCACGCGCAAGTCGCGGCGGATACGTCAGACCATTGCATCGGTTACGCGCGGGGCGTTTGACGCACGCATGGTCTCCAGCGGTTCAATCGTGTTTTCATCCAGCGCCAAGACAGGAGGCCGCGATGTCGCAATCAGACATTCTACTGGAGTCCGGAACCAACGAGTTCGAAGTCGTCGAGTTCTACGTCGATGAAGAGAACATCGAAACCGGCAAGGTGAGCAGGACTTACTACGGCATGAACGTGGCCAAGGTCCTGGAAATCATCCGTCTTCCCGAACTCACGGACATGCCCGACGCCTCCCACCCTTCGGTGCTGGGCGCGTTCGACCTGCGCTCCGAGATCGTCCCGCTCATCGACCTGAGCCAGTGGGTGGGCAAGAAGCTCCAGAAGAGCGGCGTGCTGAAGGTCATCGTCACGGAATTCAACCAGGTGATCACCTCGTTCCTGGTGTCTGGCGTCACGCGCATCTACCGCCTCAGCTGGAACGAGGTCAAAGCGCCCAACATCCAGCTTTCCTCGCTCACCTCGAACTCCATCACCGGCATCGTCAGGCTGGAAGGAAAGATCGTCTTCCTTCTGGACCTGGAGAAGATCGTGGCCAAGCTGAACGAGCAGACCGTGGTGAACACCACCGTCAGCAGCGAAATGAAAAAGGAGCTCGAAGGCACGTCCTACAAGGCGGTGATAGCGGACGACTCCACCATGGCCCGCAACATGGTGTTCCAGCTGCTGACGGACAACGGCTTCGAAGTCCATCAGTTCGAGAACGGCAAGACGGCCTGGGAGTACCTGGAAGAGGTCAAGCTGAAGGTCACGAATGAAGGCGCGAACCTCAAGGATCTGGTCAACATCGCGGTGCTCGACATCGAGATGCCGCTCATGGACGGTCATCACCTGACCCGCAAGATCAAGGAAGACCCCATCCTGAAGACCATCCCGGTCATGCTGTGCTCATCCATCATCACCGAAAGCCTGTACCACAAGGGTGTCTCGGTCGGGGCGGACGCGCAGATATCCAAGGCCAAGATCGGGGAACTGATCGAGAGGGCCATGGACATCTTGCGCAAGGGCTAGCGCGGCATACCCAAAGGGATCGCCGGGAGGGGCTTTAGAATCCGCAGCAGGAACGCTTCGGATGCCGCTGGCTCGTCACGATTCCCGCCGGGTTCCGGAAAATTCCGCGTGGGGAGTCGGCCCGGATATGACGCGCCCCAAAGGCCATCCTCCTCGTCAGCCGTCCGAAGTGGTCCCGAAGCGGCCATGATGGGCATCTGCGGAATCCGCATCCATCCTGGTTGAATACGAGTCGCACCGGGGACGGAGGCCCACGCTCCCCCAGCGTGAGCCCGTGTGCCGGAGGGGGCAGGAATCCTGCCCTGCCTGGAGAAGGCTGCGGGAATGAGCGGAGAATCACTCCGTCTTGGCAAGCTTGGACGGCCTGCGCCAGAGGGTCCTCGTCGCCTGTGGGGTTTCCTCCCGGGGGGCCGGGGCGCCCGACATGGTGATCTCCACCACGAAGGAGCCGTACTCGGTGCTGAAGGGAATGGAGAGGATGGGGGCCGGGGCGATGTGGTTGATGACGTGCCCCTTGCCGATGACCACCGTGGGCGTGGACGCCTTGAGGTTCATGCCTTCCCTGGAGAGGTGCATGCGCGCCTGGCCCGATATCATGTTGGTCAACTCGCCCACGGCGTCGGCGATGGTGTTGTCGACCTCGGTATAATTCTCGCCCAGCAGCGTGTTGGCTATCTTCAGGATCACGTCCTTTTCGAAGGTCACGGACAGGACGCCCTTCATGTCTCCCACCATGCCGATGATTCCCGTCACGTCCCCCACGGCCGTTCGCTCCCGGTTGACGTAGGGCTTGCCCGGAATGGCCGACATACTGGCCATGGTGGTCAGGACGTTGCCCACCGCCTCGAGAACCGGATTGATGAAGGCGACACTGTAACCGGAGGCCATTGATCGTATCCCCATGGGGTAGGCCCGCCTTGGCGGCGGGTGTTGCGTTTACGTCTTGCCCCCTTTTTGGGGACTGCCCGCGACCCTGTCAGGCCGGAACGCCGCTCAGGCCGGGGAAAGTCACTTCGGCCTCGCCGGTGAATCCTTCTCCCAGAATCCAGGTGTCGTAGCCCAGGCGCGACCACTGCGGATGGCCCGGGCGGGCAGGCTGCACCTGCCCCGGCAGAAGCTTCAGGCGCAGGTCGTGCTCCACGGGCTCCACCAGGTACATGCCGATCAGGCTCTCCACGTGATAGTTGAGCTCCCGGCCCGGCAGCAGCTCGTGGAACTTGGCCGCCTCCAGGCCGCCGAACTCCACGACGATCTTGCCCATGCGGTCCTCCACCAGCCCCCCCACCCAGCAGTCCTCGCCCAGGGTGCATCCGCCCGCTCCCAGGGAGTTGCGCTGGTCCTCCGGGATGGGCACCCAGCGGTGCACGCACTGCTCCACGTCCACGCAGCCGGCCTGGCCCACGGCGTCGGCCAGCATGGTTTTCAGGCCCAGAGCGGAACGCGGATACTGGGTGAACAATCCGATGTAGCGAAGCGCCGCCGAGGGGCGCGACAGCTTGGAGCGCAGCTCCTCGTGCCCCAGGCCCAAAAGGCAATAGAGGCGGTCCAGGTAGTCCCGGTCCTCCTCGTCCACGGCCTTCACCAGCAGGCGGTACTTGGCCCAGGCGCGATAGAAGTGGATGAAGGTCCGGTTGCCCAGGATGTCCAGGAAGTCCCGGGAGACGCTCTTGTCGTCGGAGCGCTCGTCCAGCAGCTCCTCGGTGTAGAAGGTGGGCAGGGGCGAGCCGGTGCCGTAGAGCCCCAGGAACGTGGCCGTGATGTCCACGCGCGCCGCATGGTCCTCGCCCGCAGGATCCAGCAGGATCTCGGTCATGTCCGAGCCGGGGAAGGACAACGACAGATGCGGGCGCACCCGCAGCACGTCGTCGTAGAAGCCCTGGGCCTCGGCCTCGCCGGTCTTGCCGGTCCAGAGCTTCAGCAGGCGCACGGCCTGGAAGTAGGAGTATACCTGGGGCTTGTCGGCCAGCCCCTGGATTACAAGAGGAAGCGTTCCCCGATCCTGGCCGGCCATTCGTAGCGCTCCTTCTTGTAGACGTCCTCCACGCCGAGGCGCGTGAAGCAGTTCACCGCCGCGTAGCCCGCCAGGAAGCTGTCCAGCACAGAGCCGAACAGGTACATGTCCCCCATGCTGGCAAACCCTGTGGGATCGAGCTTCATCTCGATCAACTGGCCGCGCATCATGATGCCCTGCACCAGCCGGTTGGTGGTCTGCACGTTCATCTCGGACACGGCCTCGGCGCGCTTGATGCCCGCCAGCACCCCTGCCCGGTCTTTCGTCTCCGGGAAGATGTACAGCTTCACCAGGGCTTTCAGGTTCTCGGTGTCGGCCAGGGGCAGGTAGTTGAGATACAGGTGCGACAGAAGCCGCCACAGGCTCTCCTTGCCGATGGGCGGCTGGCGCGTGGCGGTGGGCGGGCGGATGTTGGAGAAATCCGCCAGCACGGGCGAGGTCTCGGTGGGCTTGTTGATGTCGCCGATCTGGAGATTCTCCGGCAGCGTGGCGTTGGTGCAGCGGATGGACAGAGACAGCGTCTCGGTCTGCGGGTCGCTCGAGCCCTTGGGGTAGGCCACGGACAGGTACAACTCGGTGCGTTCCTCCAGGGCGCTCTGGCGGTGGGTCAGGGAATAGACCGGGCGCGCCTCGCTCATGGGGTTGAACATCTCGAAGGGGAAGTATTCGCGCTGCCCGGCCGCGCCCTGCATGAATCCGATCACCTTGTCCACCGAGTATACCTGGAAGTGCCCGGAAGACTCCCCGCCCGGAATGACCCGGTATTCGGGCATGCGGTGGTCCAGGAGGATGGGGTCGGCCTCGTGCGGGAACAGGTTGATGGCGGGCGTGGCGAACAGCGCCAGGCTGTCCTTTCCGAAAGACGGGGGGTCGTTCACCGGGGAGTCGAACTCGAAGAGCATCTCGAAGGCCTGGCCCGGCCCCCGGTCCTGCCACGTGTCCAGGCCGGTCACGTCGAAGAACAGGAACTTCTCCGGCAAGGTGAAATATTCCTGAAGGATGCGATAGCCCGGGTAGGACTGGCTGGGATAGGGGATGGCCGCCTCGTCCGCGCCGAAGCCCACGGGCACGAGGCTCGCGCGCGGCAGCACCACCGGGGAGCCCCCGTCCTTGGGCCGCAGGGTGATGCGCGCGGTGCGGCGCATGAGCAAAAGGTAGCGGTCGGCGGCGTGGCCGAAGTCCCCGGCCAGATGGAAGCGCAGGCTCTTGGAGGTCCACCTGGAGAGCTGCATGCCTTGCAGCTCGAAGGTGACGCGCAGCGCCGTGGCCCGTCCTCCGGTCATGAGGAGCGTGGTCTCGCCGATCACCAGGGGCAAAAGCTCCACCCCGTAGCAGGTGGTGAAGGTGCAGCTGGTGCCCTCCACCGCAATGGACGAGGCCTGGGTTCCGGCCGGGACCTGCAAGGGCTCCAGGAGCGAGCGCTTGGGCGTGAAGGTCAGGATGGTCATGGAGGGCACGGGGCTCAGGTAGTGCGGGAACACCAGACGCATGAGGCCATGAATGATCTCGGGAAATTCGTCGTCCAGCTTCTGGGCCATGAGGCCCGACAGGAAGGCCGAGCCTTCCAGCAGGCGCTCCACGTCCGGGTCCTGGCTGGGGCCGGAGAGCATGGGGGCCAGGGCGGGATGCTTCTTGGAGAACTCCGCCGCGAGGCCTCGCAGGTTGGCCAGTTCGCGCTGGTAGTAGCGGTTGATCACGGTCTACTCCTTGACGCTGACCTTGCCGTCCGGGTCGATGATGGTCTCGAACACCACGGGCACTTCGCGCGATTCGGTCTGGATGAGGGCCTCGAGCTTGAAGGCCACCTGGAGCACGTCGTCGCTCTGGGGGATGTAGGTGACGGACACGCCCTTCAGGCGCGGCTCGTACTTGCGCACCACGTCCGCGATGGAGCGCTGGATGTCGGGGATGGTGTCCTGGCCGAAGGTGGAGCCCAGGTTGGTGAAGTCGGGGACGCCGAAATCGTCGTCGATGAGCGCAGTGCCCTGCTTGGTGTTCAGGATCTTGCGCAGATGGTTCATCACCGAGGCCACCACGACCTCGGGGTCCGGGTTGCCGCGCAGTTCCGGGTGCTTCTCCACCTCGCGGATGCGTTCGAGCAGGCGCTGCTGGTACATGGACGGTCCTTTCTTTTCGGAGTGTTAGAGGAACCGTCCGCCCGCGTCAATGCGGGGCTTTTCAGAGCGGGGATGCGTGTCGTGCACTGGAAAACACGACGAGCTTTCCGAACTGTGCAGTGGGGGAACGCCTCCGGCGGCCAAAGGGCTACCCCCCTTGGAATCATCTGCTATCCCAAAGCGTTACCGGCGAACCCTCCTGCCAGCGGCTGCCGATGCCCCGCCAAGAGAGCCGCACATGTTCATGCTCTGCGAAACGCCGGAACTAGCAACCGCGCCCGCGCTTCTTGCAGGGCTCGGCTTCCTTCTTCCAGTCGTCGCCGGGCTTCATGCCGATGGACTCCCAGAACATCTGGATGTTGTCGCGCCCGGTGGCCGGAGTCAGGTCCGGACAGGTCCGGTCCTCGGGGGTGGTGTCGTCGTCGCCGCAGGAGCCGCGTTTGAAATCGTCGTCGTCGCCGCGCATGGTGCTTCCTCCCGTAAAGAGGCAGGGGCTTAGTGCGGTATGGAGCCCGGGTCAAGCGTGACCGGCCCGCTGCCCGCGCCCCGTCACCGCCCCCTGGCCGCCCGCTCGAACGCTCTGCCCGATGCCGTGGTGTCCCCGCGCAACATGCCCTGGTACGCGGGCCTGTTGGACTGCCTGAGCACCTGCCCCGGCGACAGCCGCATTGTCTGGGCGTCGCGGGGCAGATAGCCGAAAAAGTACTTGCTCCAGAAAAACGACACGTAGCCTATTCCATACTGCCGGGCCAGCCGGGATGCAAGCTCGATGAATCCGGCGTCCGCCCCGGCCCAGTCCTCGAAGGCGTCCCTGGCGAAGATGGGCGCCCAGGTGGCCTCGGGCGCGCCTCCCTCGCGGCCCAGGCTCTTGTACAGCCAGGCCTCGCTCATGGTGACGCCCTTTCCCTTGGCCCGGGCCATGCGGCACAGCTCCCCCACCCGCGCGAGGTTCTGGCCGTAGACCGGGTAGAGGTGGATGTCGAAATCGTCGGCCCGCGTGTCCAGGAGCGCCCTGGCATAGGCCATGTCGTCCCAGGTGCCCATGCCCACGGAAAAGCGCACGCCAGGCTGGCGCGCGGCGGCCACCACCTCGTCCACGAATCGGGCGTACACGGCCGGGGACAGGTCCATCCCGGTGAGGGTCTTCTCGGTCATGGGCTCGGAGCCGATGGTGATGATGTCCGGGCGCATCTCCCTGGCCACGGTGACGATCTCCTCCTTGCGCCCCGCCAGATAGACGTCTCGCGGGATTGCCTTCAGGTCCACGTCCAGGGAGGAGAATTCGGTGCGGGCGAACACCGGCCCGGTCTTGACCAGAAGCGTCAACCCGCGCTTGCGGACCTCGCGGGCGATGCTTCTGTAGAATTCCAGGTACTCGCGCTGGCGCGGGAAGCCGGAGGTGAGCACGGGATAGCCCATCTTCACCGTGACGCCGCCCGCTCCCAGCCGGACCAGGTTGTCCAGCATGAGGATGCTGCCCTGCAGGGCGCGCGGAGCCAGGAGTTCCTCGCCCCGGTTGGAGCTGGCCGCAAGGAGTTCCGCCGCGAACACCGGCGCCGGGCCTCCCGATGCGGCGGGGGTGGCCGGAGTGTTGGCCAGGGCCTCGTCCAGGATGCGCTCGATGCCCGCGCGCAGTCCGTCCTGGTCCGCAGGGGCTTGCAGGGCAGCGCGGCCCCTGGCGCATCCGGACAGGCAGGCCAGCACCAGAAGCATCAAGGTGAGGATGCGGGCGGAGGGCGGCATGGGCGGCTCCTTGGGCGAAGGTTCATCGCTCATGTCGTGCGAATGGAGGGACCGGTTACACTCCGTGCGGCGCATCAGGGCAGGCGCAGGGAGGCGTATCCGGGCAGGCGCAGGATGGACGCAGGGTGGGCGTATCCGGGCAGGCGCAGGGAGGCGTATCCGGGCAGGCGCAGGATGGACGCAGGGTGGGCGTATCCGGGCAGGCGCAGGGTGGACGTGCCCGACTTGCCGCGGGAGTGCCGGAGACCATGGCCGGAGAAGAAGCCTCCGGCGGCCAAAGGGCTGCGCCCTTGTGGAATCCCGTATCGCTTCGCGGCGTTCCCTGCCGCATGGCCCATGCCCGGCGGTTATGCGACTGATATCCCGGCGCAGACGAGATCGCCGATACGGCCCTGGCGCTACTTGCCGGAATCGTCGGAAACGGCCTTGGCGTCCGGCCCGGAGGACGAGTCCTCGACAGGTGGGGCGGCCTCGAATCCGCCCGGATCGTAGAGCGGGTCCGCCATGGAATCGGGCAGGTGGTCGGGAGGCAGCGTGTACAGATGTTCCGCGGGTTCGTCCCCGGAGAAGAAGGAAGTCGTTTCAGCCATGGCAACCTCGCTCGGATGGTGAATCTCAGAAACGAGGGACCGGGCGGGCCACGGTCCGGCTCACGAAAAACATAGCCCTCAAGGACCCCGGCGGCGGGGTCCGCGAGGACATTCTAATAGTCGACGTACTGGCACGGACGCAGGGGCGTGGGCGTGCACCCGGTCAGGGGGTCCGAAATGGGGTACCGGATGGGGTCCTGTATCGGGTCCTGGATGGGGTCTTTCAGCGGAGCCAGCAGGTATTGGTCTTGATCCTGGTCGTCCATGACGCCTCCTTGCGCGCGGGCAAAATCCCGTTGGTCCCGGCGGTCCTGGCGGACCGCCGGGAGTGAGGCCGCTTACGCGCCCTTCCAGTCGTCGGTGTATTCGATGTTGCCGTCGTTGTAGGTCCAAGTGATCTTGGAGTAGGTGAAACTGAACTCTTCCATGTCATGGAAGGGCTTATTGTCGGGCAGGAAGGTCATGGGGGTGTATTCGCGCATGGTGACGATGATCGCGTCTTCCATTTTCACCGTGTAGTAGTTCTCTTCTTTCCCATCGGGCTTGATGCGGAAATAGTTCACTTCCACGGTGCACTGCTCGCCCTTGCAGCAGGCCTGGGCCATTTTGGGCGAGCCGGGGTTTTTGTGAACGGTCACGGTGTAAGGATGATGGATGCGCTGGCCGGTGGGCAGACCGGTGTGGGTATCCTTGGGGATCTCCACATTGTGGTTGGTCTGGTAGACCAGCATGGTGTCCTTCTTCTTGGAGTCGGACTGGTCGCAATCGCCCTTGATCTGCCCCTGGGTTTTCCCCGTGACCTTCATGTACGCGGTAAGAGCCATGACTATACCTCCATGGTGGGTTGGTTATTTCTTGTCCAGCTTGCCCACCAGGGACAAGGTGAACGAGGCACCCATGTACTTGAAGTGCGGCCTGGCCAGGAGCGACACGGAATAGAATCCCGGATCGCCGGGAACGTCCTGCACTTCGATCTTGGCCATGCGCAGGGGACGCCTGGAGCGCACGCTGGGAGCGGGGTTGTCCATCTCGGTGACGTACTGGCTGATCCACTTGTTCAGTTCGTCTTCCAGGTCCGAGCGTTCCTTCCAGGTGCCGATGTTCTCGCGCTGGATCACCTTGATGTAGTGCGCCAGGCGGTTCATGATGAACATGTAGGGCAATTGCGTGGAGAGCTTGAAGTTGAGCTCGGCCTCCTTGCCTTCCTTGGAGATGCCGAAATACTTGGGCTTCTGCACGGAGTTGGCGGAGAAGAAGGCCGCGTTGTCGGAGTTCTTGCGCATGGTGAGCGCGATGAAGCCCTGCTCGGCCAGTTCGAACTCGCGGCGCTCGCTGATGAGCACCTGGGTGGGAATCTTGGTCTGGATCTCGCCCATGGCCTCGTACTGGTACAGGGGCAGGTCTTCCACCGCGCCGCCGCCCTGGGGGCCGATGATGTTGGCGCACCAGCGGTACTTGGCGAAGGAATCCGTCAGGCGCGAGGCGAAGGCGAAGGCCGCGTTGCCCCAGCAGAAGTCCTCGTCGCCGTTCGACACGTCCTCCTTGAAGGTGAAGCTCTTGGCGGGCGCAGTGTCCGGGCCGAAGGGCAGGCGCAGCAGGAAGCGCGGCAGGGTCAGCCCCAGGTAGCGCGCGTCTTCGGATTCGCGCAGGGCGTTCCACTTGGTGTACTGAGGCATCTCGAAGATGGATTGCAGGTCCTTCAAGTTGGGCAGATCCTCCCACTTCTCGATGCCGAACATCTGCGGCCCGGCCGCCGCGATGAAGGGCGCGTGGGCCATGGTGGCCACCGAGCCGCAGTATTGCAGCAGCTTCACGTCCTGGGGTCCGGGGCCGAAGTCGTAGTTGGCGATCATTGCTCCGAAGGGCTGGCCGCCGAACTGGCCGTATTCAGCCGTGTACACCTGCTTGTACAGGCCCGACTTGACCACCTCGGGCGCGTCCTCGAAGTCGCTCAGCAGGTCTTCCTTGCTGACGTTGACGAACTGCAGGCGCACGTTCTCGCGGAAATCGGTGTGCATCACCAGGTACTTGAGCGAGCGCCAGGCCGACTCCATCTTGCGAAAATCCTGATTGTGCAGGATCTCGTTGACCTGGCTGGACAGCTTCTGGTCCAGTTGGGAGATCATGTCGTCCACCAGCGCGCCCGAGACGCGCGCACCCGCGCGTTCGGGCTTGACCAGCTCCTCCAGGAAGGCCTGGAGTCCCTGCTTGGTGGTTGAGAAGGCGTCGTCCGAGGGTTTCAGTTTAGTCGCCTCGACGATATCGTCCAAAAGCGAGGCGTCGGCAGCAGCCGCTGCGGCTTGCGCCGGGGCTTCCTGGGCCTGTGTCGCTTCGTCGGCCATCTTGAGTCCTCCTTTGTGGCGGCCGCCTCCGGGAGCGGGCGCGCTGCGTCAAGAACGAAAAATTTCAACCGCCGGCATCAGCCCAGGCCGAGTTCCTTCAACAGGCGATCGCGAAGGCCCGGGTCCTGTACCATGTCCTGCACCTTCTTGCGGAACTCCGGCACGTTGGCCAGCGGCCCCTTGAGTGCCTTCAGGGCCTCGCGCAGCTCCATGAGCTTCTGGAGTTCGGGGACCTTGGCCACGATTGCGTCCGGCTCGAAGTCCTTCAGGCTGTTGAAGCCCAGATGGACGCCGAGTTCCTCGCCTTCCTTGCCCGAGACCTTGTTGGCCACGGTCATGTTCAGCTCGATCTTCTGGGCCTTGAGCACGTCGTCGAAGTTGTCCTTGTCGACGCTTATGGGCTCGCGGTTCTCCAGGGTGCGGTCATCGGGGCGATTGACGAAATCGCCGAGCACCAGGAGCTTCAGAGGAAGTTCGACCTCTTCCTTGGCGTCGCCGGTGGCGGGCTTGTACACGATGTTCACACGTTCCTTGGGGGCGACGGACGCTTCCTGAGCCATGATACCCTCCTGAAGGGATTGGAAGTTTCAAGTTCTTCCTACCAGAAACCTGTGGGATGGGAAATATTTTTTCGGTTCGCCGGCGGCCTAATCGGCCGGCCTGCCGGGACGCTCCTGCACGGTGCGCATGGCGCGGCGGATGGCCGACTCGATGTGGCTGTCCTTGACCGGCTCGGAAAGCACGATGGAGCCCACCTGGCGATAGCGCGAGGGCAGAATGTTCAAGGCCAGGGCGTAGATGTCCTGGATGTCCAGAGGGTCCGACACGGACTCGCCCTCTGCCGCAAGCATCCTCTCCAGCAGCCTGGCCACGCGGACTTCGTTCTTGTTGCGGATCTTGGTCAGGTTCACACCCTTCACGAGCAGAAGCTCATCTTTCATAGCCGCAAACCTCCATGGGACCGGGGGCCGATATTTTCTCTATGTCTCAGCCTAGCAAAGAATTCTTCCGGTTCAAAGAGCTTGCGGAAAAAAAAGACGGGAAAGGTTCCGTGATGATATGGGGACCAGGCCCGTCGTCGACTGGAGGGACACAACACTCGCACTATCCAGGAATCGACGGGGCTGTTCGTCAGAGCTCTGTGAGCGCGACAAACAATACGCGCCAAGCCACTTCCGTTCAGCCGGTATTACCACTTGAGCAGACCGTTTGATAGGCATACGGTTGCCACGGCTTGAATCTTTTCTCGTGTTTTTTTCGCTCTGTCTGTCGCTGCCCGTTAGGCAGGCGGACCGCGCCCGCGAAAGCGGCGAGCCTTTCCCAGCATCCCAACGCGAGGTCGTCCATGAGCACTGACCGCAAGCTCGCTCTTACCGAAGTCGGAACCAACGAAGTGGAGATCATGTGCTTCTACCTCGACGTCACGGACGGCGGTGCCGTCCACCGGGCCTACTACGGCATAAACGTCGCCAAAGTGCTGAAGATCACCCGCCTGCCCGAACAGGTCATGCGCCCGCCCGGAACCGCGCACTCCTGCGTGTACGGGGCCTTCCACTTCAAGGACCGCGACAAGGTTGTGCCCATCGTCTCCCTGGCCGACTACCTGGAACAGGCCATCCCGGACGATCAATCGACGCTGAAGATGATCATCACCGAGTTCAACCAGGTCATGACCGCGTTCCTGGTCTCCGGCATCACCCGCATCTACCGCCTGAGCTGGGCCGACGTGGAGCAGCCCGACAGGCACATCAACGAATACTCCCGCAACGCCTTCACAGGCATGGTGAACCTGGAAGGGCACATCGTGTTCATCCTGGACCTGGAAAAGATCGTCATCGAACTGAACCCGCAGGCCGGGAAGGACTTCTTCGGCGTGTCCACGGGCGTGAAATCGGACTGCCGCATCAACGTCCTGCACGTGGACGACCAGGCCCTGGTGCGGCGCATGGTGAAGCACGCCCTGGAGCAGGACGAGGCCTTCACGGTCCTCTCGGCGGACAGCGGACAGGCCGCGCTGGAGGTGCTGAGAGCCAAGAGCGGGGAAGCCCGCGAACAGGGCCTCCGCGTGACGGACCTTCTGGACGTGGTGATCTCCGACGTGGAGATGCCGGTGATGGACGGCTACACCCTGTGCAGGAGCATCAAGGACGACCCGGCCCTGGCTGCCTTGCAGGTGTACCTGTTCTCGTCGCTCATAACGCCCGAGACCGAGCACAAGGGGCACTCGGTGAAGGCCGACGGCCAGTTCCCCAAGCCCCAGACCGAAGTGATGGCACGCGAGATAATGGCCGATCTGGCCAGGAAGTGCATCGCCACGAGGTAGGAGCGGTGTGTAATAACATGATTATGTTTTTACACACCTAAATAAATGATTCTCTTTGCTCAGGCTCGTAGACCCTATGAGCGATTCTTGATTACGCCACATTGAGGTTTGAGTGCAGTGCTCGTGCTAGCTCGGGATTGCCGGATGCTGTGGCGTAGGAGAAAGCCTCCGGCGGCCAAAGGGCTTCGCCCTTGTGGAATCCCTTATGGATTCGTCGATGTTCGGCTTGACGCCGGATGCGCACTCCCGGATGATCGCGGGATTGACCTGCCAGGTCCGGCTCAGCACGACGCCAGCATCACCGCCAGGAGTTCTTGAACGCAAAAGAGGCCCCCGAAAGGGCCTCTTTGAACGTGCGGCGTGTTAAGCGCCCATGCCGCGCAGGTGATTCAATCACGCTCCGAACGCTGCCGCGAGCCGGTGAGCCCGGCGCGCACCACGCCGGTCGATTCAATCGTGTTCCGGGTGCTTCGTCGAAAGACGACGCAAACCCGGCGCAGGCTGCGCAGGCGCTATTTCTTCTTCTCGTGCCACTTCCAGGCCGTATCCACGATGGTCTCGATGTCGCCGTACCGGGGCTTCCAGCCAAGCAGCGAGTAGGCCTTGTCCGCGTAGGCGTACAGTCCCGGCGGGTCGCCGGGGCGGCGCGGGCCTTCCTTCACGGGGGTCGGCTTGCAGGACACCTTCTCCACCGCCCGGATCACCTCGCGCACGGTCTGGCCGTTGCCGGTGCCCAGGTTCACGATCAGGCTCTCGTCCTTGTCCTGGAGGTACTCCAGGGCCTGGATGTGGGCCACGGCAAGGTCCGTGACGTGGATGTAGTCGCGGATGCAGGTGCCGTCCGGGGTGTCGTAGTCGGTGCCGTAGATCTCCACGTGGCCGCGTTTGCCCTGGGTGGCGGCGATGACCAGCGGGATCAGGTGCGTCTCGGGATCGTGCTCTTCGCCGATTTCGCAGTCGGGGTCGGCCCCGGCGGCGTTGAAGTAGCGCAGCGCGGCGTGGCGGATTCCGTAGGCCGTATCGAAATCCTGGAGGGTCTGCTCCATCATGAGCTTGGTCCAGCCGTAGGGATTGATGGGCTTCTGCGGGTGGTCCTCGCGCAGCGGCAGCTCATTCGGCACGCCGTAGGTGGCGCAGGTGCTGGAGAACACGATGTTCCTGCACTTGGCGCGGCGCATGGCGGACAGAAGCGACAACGTGCCGACCACGTTGTTGCGGTAGTACTTCTCCGGGTCGGTCACGGACTCGCCCACGTAGGCGAAGGCCGCGAAGTGCAGCACGGCCAGGGGCTCGTACTGCTTGAACACCGCGTCCAGGGCTTCGCCGTCCAGGATGTCGCCCTTGACGAGCGGTCCCCATTTCACGGCCCACTCGTGGCCGTAGACCATGTTGTCGTAGGTGATTGGCTGGTATCCGGCCTGCTTGAGGGCCTTGCAGGTGTGCGAGCCGATGTAGCCCGCGCCGCCCGTCACCAGGATGTTGCCTTTCATTGCGTGGCTCCCGCGTTGTCCACGGCCTGCCCGAGCACGGCGGTGCGCCCGTGCCAGGCCATGGTCAGTTCTCGATAGAAATTCGTCACTTCGATGGTCAGCGCCACTTCCTGCCCCGGCTTCAGGGCGTCCACGCCCAAAAGCGCCGCGGGCAGAAGCCCCTCCACCTGGATGTGCGGCAGGGGCTTGTCCAGGGCCTTGAGCAGCTCCGCGCTCTCGATGCGTTCAACCGGAGCGCCGTTCTCGTAGCGCCACAGCTGCGGCGCCAGCTCGAAGCGTCCCGGCCAGACGCTGTGCGGCCTGGGGGCCAGATGCACCCCGAAGGAGCGCGGCCCGCCGCCGGCGTCCAGGGTTATATGGATTTGGTAGGTCTCGGACAAGGGAAACTCGCCCTGGTAGTCCAGAAGGGATAGGTCCACGTAGTTCTGGCCGATGTTGAAGAAATACAGCCCTTTCTCGTCCCAGCTCAGGTGGATGTCGCCAAAGGGCATGTAGGGCTTGGGCGCGCCAAAGCCGGTCAGGCGGGTGCCGGGTTTGTCCGCCCAGTCCTCCAGCGAGCCGTCGGCCACGCTCTTGCCCGCTGCCGCGCGCAGAATCACCGTCTTCGTGTCTCCATCCGGCTTTTCCGTCCAGCGGCTTTTCGCATGAATGCCCGCGATCTCCGGGTTCAGCTTGGCGAACGCCTCGGTGAGCAGCTCGTAGGGTTTGTTGTGGATGTCCACCAGGCCCATGTTGAAGTCCTCGCCGTCGCTGCGCCCGCCGGTGGGCTCGTCGAAATACTGGAACCAGTGCACGCCCGCCACGTTGGGGAACGAGGCGAAGTTGCGCATGGCCGCGGTGGCTCCCCTGGTGCGCTGCTCCTGGGTCTTCACGTGCATGAGGTGCCCGTTGTTGGCGTTGCCGCTGCGGTTCTCCTCGGCGGCGAAGAAGTACTCGGAGATGAGCACCGGCGCGGGCGAGAGCTCGCGAAGGCCCTCGAAGTAGTACGGGGCCACCCAGCCGTCCTCGCAGTCCACGTTGTAGTTGGTGGAGAGCACGTCCACGAAGCCGCGCTGGGCCAGCACAGCGTCCTGGTTGTAGTAGAGGGGCAGGCGGTCGCCGATCACCAGGGCCTTGGGGTCGGCCTTGCGCATGGCCCGGTAGGCCAGCTCGTAGTAGCGGCCCGCGATCAGGCGGGTGAACGCGCCGATGGCCTTGATGCCCTGCCCGCCGGGGCGCAGCTTCAGGGCAGCGCCGTCGTCCTTCAATTTCTCGAAGGAATCGAACCCGGCTGCGGGGACGAAGTCTTTCAACAAGCGGTCCCACTTGCCTTCATACCTGTCATACAGCAACTGCCACAGCACGCGCTTGGACGAGAAGGCCCAGCCGCGCTCCAGGTGCCACAGAAACAGCGGCGAGTTCCACCAACCCACTTCGTTGTCCGTGAAGTAGCCCAGCACGCGGGGGTTGTCCTTGTACTTGGCCACGATCTCACGGGCGATCTCGTCGGCGGTGTCCTGCATGGAGGGGTCGAAGATGTCGTACCAGTGGAGCTTGGAGTTGCGGCCCAGGTCGATCTCCGGGATCAACGGGAAGCTCATGACGCCGGACGGATCGGACCAGCCCCCGGCGGTGTTGAAGCCCCACGCCGTTAACCGTTCCTGCGTGTCCTTGCCCCAGGCTTCCAGGTTCGGATAGAACCGTCCCCAGTAATAGCCCTGGGATGCCTTGGACTTGGCGTCGTTCTCGCCGCCGCTGGTATTGTTCGTGCCGATGGAGAAGAACTTGCCGTCGTCAGGAGTGACCAGCCAGCGCACGCCCTCTTTCTCGGTGACGGACCAGCCGCGCGCCTGGGACAGCGCCGGGACCAGCAACGCCGCCAGCAGCGCGACAGAACAAACAAATCCCCGACGAACCGCTCTAACACTCTGATTATTCACGAAAGGCTCATTTTCTCTAAAGTATTACCATACGGCCCGCAGCCGCAGGGTGCGGCGCGAACCGGTGAGCGCCGGGAGGGCGCGGGGCGCAAACTCGCAGCGAGTCTTCGAGCGAGTAATGTTTGCGTCACGCGACCGGACGGGGCTCGCCGGGAGCGGCGTGCGCTGCGGCGTGTACCAGACACAACGCCTCTCGAGCGAGAGAAAAGCCATTAACTCTACAATTGAAAAACATATTCATGTATTTCAATTATATAATGTCCATTCGCCCTACTCCGTCGCCTCTTTCAACAACTTACTCAACACCACATCGGAATCGAACCAGTCCTCCGCGAACTTCCGGGCCGCACGCGAGTGTTTGTCCCAATCGCCCCGCACCGCCTCGATCCCGGCCAGCGCTTCTTCCTCCGTCGAAAAAGCAAGCACGCCCTCCCCGACCGGCATGAACCCGCTGAATCCGGTGTCCTGCACCACGCAGGGCCGCCCAGCCGCCAGATAGCAGGCGCTGCGACAGGAGAACCAGCCGCTCCTGGACGCGACGTACGCGTTCTTGGCCATGCTGAACTCTGCAAACGAGTCCCAGATATAGTCCCTGTACAGCCAGGGCGTGGTGGACTTGGCGAAGCCGTCCTCCAGCTTCCAGCCCTTCTCTTCCAGCATTTCGCGCGGCGGCCTGCCCTGCCCCAGGGCCAACTCCAAGGTCGCCCCGGTCTTGCTTGGCAGGTCGATGAACTTGGCGAACTCCATGTTCTTTCCGCCGTACTGCACGCCGCCGATCACCGGGCCGGACTCCTTGGGCTGCCAGGAGAGCACCGTGGTGAAAGCGTTTCCGGCGGGCTTGCGCGGCGCGTCCCAGCACTCCAGCACGATGGGCTGGCGGGTGGGCTGCCAGTCGAACACGCCTTTGGGGATGATGCAGCCTTCTTTGCCGAAGTTCTCGGCGAAGCTGAAGAAACGGTCGTGCATCTTCATGTGGTCGATGTTCTTGACGTCTTTTTCACTGGCCGTGCCTGCCAGATAGTCCGGGATGCCCGCCTGGGTGTACATGGGGTCGGAGTCGATGAGCACCTTCACCGGGATGGACTGATACTCCTCGCGCATCCACAAGGTGGTGGAGATGTTGAACACAACATCGGCGCGCTTGACCACCTCCGCCAACTGCTCCTGGTTCAAGCCGTGGAAGTTGTCGCCGGGGTCGCGCACGCAGAAGCGTTTGGCCAGATCGGGGTGCAGCGCGCTCAGGTAATCAGTCAGATATTTGATATGATACGAATAATCTTCCGTGAAGGTCACGTTGAAGGGATCGTAGGCCCAGCCGCCCGTGTCCTCCAGATAGTACACATCGTGCCCGAGCTTGTGGAAGCCGTGCAGATACTGGATGTAGTCCCAGGCGACGCCGCCCAGGGGATAGGTGCAGGCCAGGCCGGAGACGATGATGGTGCGCTTTTTCATGTGCTAGAGCCTCGGGAGGGGTGGATCCGGGATGGCGGGACGGGACGGCTTGAAGGGCCGGATGTT
>JBKICU010000040.1:0-60398 GCA_046566965.1 Acidobacteriota bacterium | reverse complement strand
CCGCCACGGCCAGGGTGGTCTTGACCACCGTGTCAGGATTCAGGGACATGCTCTGGATGCCGCACTCCACGATGAACTCCGCGAACTCCGGGTAGTCCGAGGGAGCCTGCCCGCAGATGCCGATGTACTTGCCCTTGGCGTTGCACACCTCGATCACCTGTTTGACCATCTTCTTCACTGCCGGGTTTCGCTCGTCGTACACGTGGGCCACCAGCTCCGAGTCGCGGTCCACGCCCAGGATCAGCTGGGTCAGGTCGTTGGTGCCGATGGAGAAGCCGTCGAACACCTCCAGGAACTCCTCGGCCATGATGACGTTGGAGGGAATCTCGCACATGCCGATCACCCGCAGGCCGTTCGCGCCTTGCTTCAGGCCGTATCCGGCCATGGTGGCCACCACCTTGCGGGCCTCCTCCACGGTGCGCGGGAAGGGGATCATGACCTCAAGGTTCACAAGCCCCATCTCGTCGCGGATTTTCCTGATGGCCAGGCACTCCAGGGCGAAGGCCTCCTTGTAGGCGTCCGAGTAGTAGCGGCTGGCCCCGCGCCAGCCGATCATGGGGTTCTCTTCGCGAGGCTCGAACTGCGCGCCGCCGATCAGGTTGGCGTACTCGTTGGTCTTGAAGTCGGACAGGCGCACGATCACCGGCTTGGGATAGAAGGCTGCCGCCAGCATGCCCACGCCCTCGGCCAGCTTGTCCACGAAGTACTGGGCCTTGTCCTGGTAGGTGAAGGTCATGTCCGCGATGGTCTGTTTCGCCTCCTGATCGGTCAGCTTGTCGAAGTGCAAAAGCGCCAGCGGGTGGATGCGGATGGCGGAGTTTATGATGAATTCCTCTCGCGCCAGCCCCACGCCGTCGTTCGGGATGAAGCTCTTTTCGAAGGCCTGGTCCGGTGCGGCCAGGTTCATGGTGATCTTGGTCTTGGGGCGAGGGATGTCCGCGAGGTTCAGCTCCTCCACGGTGAAGTCCAGGAGTCCGCGGTATATCCGACCGTCCGCGCCCCGGGAGCAGTCAACGGTCACATCCTGGCCCTCCGCGATCCGCTCGGTGCCGTGGCCCGTGCCCACCACGCAGGGGATGCCGAGCTCGCGCGAGACGATGGCCGCGTGGCAGGTGCGCCCGCCCCGGTTGGTGACGATGGCCGAGGCGATCTTCATGATGGGTTCCCAGTCCGGGTCGGTCATGTCCGTTACCAGCACCTCGCCGCGCTTGAACTGCTTGATGTTGGCGGCCTCTTTGATGATGTGCGCCGCGCCTTTTCCGATCATCTCGCCCACGGCCTTTCCCTCGGCCAACACCTCGCCGGGGGCGGAAAGCACGTACTTGCGCAGGACGTTCACGTCCTTCCGGGAGTGCACGGTCTCGGGCCGGGCCTGCACGATGAACAGCTCGCCGGTGACGCCGTCCTTGGCCCACTCGATGTCCATGGGCTTCAGGAATCCGGCCCTGGCGGAGTAGTGGTCCTCGATGACCACGGCCATGCGGGCCAGTTCGAGCACCTCGTTGTCCGTGACCACCAGCCTGCGCCGGTCGGACAGGGGCACCTCCACGTTCTTGGTGGGGGACTTGGCGTCGTCCGTGTAGACCATCTTGATGGCCTTTTCTCCGGTCTTTCGCATGATCACGGGCCTGAAGCCGAGCTTCAGCGTGGGCTTGAACACGTAGTACTCGTCCGGGCTGACCGCGCCCTGCACCACGTTCTCGCCCAGGCCCCACGCGCCGGTGATGTACACCGCGTCCTTGAAGCCGGACTCCGTGTCGATGGAGAACATGACGCCAGACGAGGCCAGGTCGGAGCGCACCATCTTCTGCACCGCGATGGACAGGGCGATGGCGAAGTGGTCGAAGCCCTTGTCCACCCGGTAGGAGATGGCCCGGTTGGTGAAAAGCGAGGCGAAGCAGCGCTGGCAGGCCTCCAGCAATTCTTCCACGCCGTGCACGTTGAGGTAGGTCTCCTGCTGGCCCGCGAAGGAGGCGTCGGGCAGATCCTCGGCAGTGGCCGAAGAGCGCACGGCCACGTCGCAGTTCGCGCCGTAGCGCTTTTCCAGTTCGGCGTATGCCTGCTCGATGGCCCGGCGCAGTTCGTCGGGGAAGCTCAGGGAGCGCACCAGGGCGCGCACCTTGCGGCCGCGCTGCGACAGGTTCTCCATGTCGCGGGTGTCCAGGTCGGAGAGGATGCGGCGGATTTCGCCGGTGGCGTCGTTGTGTTCCAGCAGGCGGCGGTAGGCCGTGGCCGTGACCGCAAAGCCCCCCGGCACGCGTACTCCCTTGGGGCCGAGTTCACGGACCATCTCGCCCAGAGAGGCGTTCTTGCCGCCCACCAGGGGGACGTCGTCGATGGTGATGTCTTCGAACCAGAGGACGAGGGCGGTGTCGCGGTTCATGCCGGGCCTCCACGGGAGTGTTTGTCCCAAGGATAGCACAGGGCCGGGGATGATGAGAAGGGGGCGCGGGCCGCTTCATCCTCCCAGAAGAAAGGCCGCGAACAGGCTGGCCGAGGCCATGCAGAGGATCAGAACGGCTCCGGCGGCGCAGTCCTTGGCCGCGCGTATGCCTGGATGGATTTCAGGATGCAGGGCGTCCAGGGCGTGTTCCAGGGCGGTGTTCAAGAGTTCGGCGGCCAGAACCGCCCCGCAGCAGAGCAGCAGCACGGCCCACCAGACCGGCTCCGCGCGCTTCATGAGAAGTGTCAGCACCACGAAGGCCGCCGCGCCGCACTGCACGCGGAAGCTCGATTCGCCTCGAAAAGCGGTGGCAATGCCGTTTGCGGCGAAGCGCAGACGCCGGAGGAAGGGACGGTTTTTCATGAGGGAGGACTAGCACGGCAGGCTGGCGAAGTCATGAAGGAACGGCCTGTCGGCCGGGTGGGCGGGCTGACCGGACCGACCGAAGCGGATGAGGCATTCGAAAGGAAAAAGCCCCCGGAGTGTTCGCTCCGGGGGCTTCCGTTTTCTGGTTCAGGCCGCGTCTAGTACGCTTCGTCGTACTCCACGCTCTTCTCGTTCACCTTGTGGCTGAAGGTCTTGTACACCCAGGCCTGATACAGGATGACGATGGGCACGAAGGTCAGGGCCACCACCAGCATGATCTTCAAGGTCAGCGGAGAAGACGAGCTGTTGGCGATGGTCATGGACCACGCCGGGTCCAGGGTGGAGGGCAGGAGCTTCGGGAACAGCCCCACCACGCCGAACAGGGCAACACCAGCGATGGTTACGGCGCTGGCGGTCCAGGCCGCGCCGAAGCGGTGCTGGCCGATGTACACGCGCTGCATCAGCAGTCCGCCCACGGGCAGGAGCAGGATGACCATCAGCAGGGGGTTGTCCAGGTAGTTCTGGAAGAGCTCCGTGGCGATGGCGGAGAACACCAGGAACAGCACCGCGATCAGGAGCAGCGCGGGCCAGATCTTCTCGGCCACGCGCATGGCCCGCTCACGCAGGACGCCTTCGGTCTTGCAGGAGAGGTACAGCGCTCCGTGCATGATGAAGGCGCACACGAACAGCACGCCGCCGCACAGGCCGTAGGGGTTCAGCAGGGTGAAGAGGTTCCCGTGGTACACCCCGGCCTTGTCGATGGGGATGCCCTTGAAGATGTTGGCGAAGGCCACGCCCAGGAGCAGCGCAGGAAGGAAGCTGCCCAGGAAGTGGATGTTGTCCCAGAGCTTACGCATGCCGGGAGTCTCCATCTTGGAGCGGAACTCGAAGGAGATGCCCCGGAAGATCAGCGCGAACAACAGGAGCATCAAGGCCGAGTACAAGGCCGAGAACAGAACGGCGTAGGTGCCGGGGAAGGCCGCGAAGGTCACGCCGCCTGCGGTGATCAACCAGACCTCGTTGCCGTCCCAGAAGGGGCCGACGGAGTTCATGAGGATGCGTTTTTCGACGTCGTTCTTGGCGATGACCGGCGCAAGCATGCCCACGCCCAGGTCGAAGCCGTCCAGCACGAAGTAGACGGCCCACAACACGCCCCACAAGAGAAACCAGATGGTTCCGAGTTCCATGTCATTCTCCTCGAGGTTAGTGGACCGGACCCTGCTTGGCGTACTTCGCCAAGAGGTAGATGTCGACGATGCCCAGGAAGGCGTACACGACGACGAAAGCCGCCAGCGAAATGGCCACCTGGGAGGGGTCCACCGGGGAGACCGCGTCCCTGGTGCGCATGAGGCCGTGGACGATCCAGGGCTGGCGTCCCACCTCGGCCACGGCCCAGCCCGCCTGGATGGCGATGTAGGGGAGCGGCAAAGCCCAGATCATAAGGCGCAGATAGGCCGGATACTCGGTCAGATTCCTGGACTTCCACCAGCCGAAGAAGGCCAGGATCGGGAACAGCGTGCCCAGGATCACCATGATGCGGAAGCTCCAGAAGGTGATGGCCACGGGAGGACGGTCCTCGGGCTTGAAGTCCAGCAGGCCCTTCACCTCGGCGTCGGGGTCGTTGTAAGCCAGGATGGACAGGAGACTCGGGATGGCGAAGGCTTCCACTTTGTTGCCCTGGTTGGCTTCGTCGGGGATGACCAGGAGGTGCATGGGAGCGTTCTTCTGGGTGTGCCAGTGCGATTCCATGGCCGCGAGCTTGGCGGGCTGGATGGCCGCCACCTCGTTGCCGTGGAAGTGGCCCTGGACCGCCACCACGATGGAGAATACCAGCGCGAAGACCGCGCCGTACTTGAAGGAGCTGGTGAAGAAGGTCACTTCGTTTTTGCGCAGCAGATGCCAGGACGATACGGCCATGACGAAGAAGCCGGAGAGCAGGAACGCCGCCGACAGGGTGTGTATGTACTGGTTCCAGGCGAACGAGTTGGTGATGAGGGCGACGAAGTCGTCAAGTTCTGCGCGTCCGTTGCGCATGACGTAACCCAGCGGATTCTGCATGAATCCGTTGGCGATGATGATCCACAGGGCCGAAAGGTTGGCGGCGAAGGCAACCATACAGATGGCGGCGGCGTGCATTCGCTTGGAAAGCTTGTCCCAGCCGAACACCCACACGCCGACCATGGTGGATTCCAGGAAGAAGGCCACGGAGGCCTCGATGGCCAGGAGCGGCCCGAAGATGTCGCCCACATAGGCGGAGTAGCGCGACCAGTTGGTTCCGAATTGGAATTCGAGGGTTATACCGGTGACGATGCCGATAGCGAAGTTGATGAGAAAGAGTTTGCCCCAGTACTTGGCCATCTTCTTGTACATTTCATCGCCGGTGCGGACGTATTTGGTCTCCATGAGGGCGACAAGTATGGAGAGGCCCAGCGTCAGCGGAACGAAGATGAAATGGAAGAAGGTGGCGGCGGCAAACTGCAAACGGGAAAGCATCAAGGTGTCCATGCGCCTTCTCTCCTATGCCCGGCCGGTTGAAATGTGATGTCTGTTTTCACGATTGTTTGATCCGTACTCCAATGCCTCAGCCATTCGCTGCACCGCGCGCCTGGACTGCCGCGGCGGCGCTCGTCTCTCTCAGGGGAGCCTGGCCACGGGAACGTTGGGTTCGGCGTGCATGTTGGACCCCGGACAGTCGTCGCTGGTCGCAAGATCCGCGAAGTTCGCCGTTCTAAGCGTCTCCCGAAACTGCGTGCGGGCCTTGTCCCAGACCCGGTGCACTGCGCAGAAACGGCTGCGACCGCACTCCTGTGGTCTGGAAAGGCATTCGTTCACCAGTATTTCTCCGTCGATGGCTTCCACAACCATTAGCAGAGAAATATCGCACGGGGGAAGCGCCAATTCGTAACCGCCGCGCGCTCCCTGGCGGACCACCAGGACGCCGGCCTTGGCCAGGCCCTGGACGATCTTGCCCAAAAAGGCCATGGGGATGTCCATGGCGGCGGACACTTCGCGTCGGCTGGCCAGGGGGCCGGGTTGGCGCTTTGCCAGGAAAAGCACGCATCGTATGGCGTATTCGGCGGCGCGGGTGAGCTTCATGCGATTCCCCAGTAGGACAAATAAGAGCTTGTTTGTCTCATATGCCCAGGCCGAAAACGTGTCAACGAGAAATCAAGAATAACGGAATTTTCGGCATGCCGCGAACATTTCCTGACGGCGTGTCCGTGACGCCTGCCCATGCACGTGGCGGAACTAATCCATGGGGAAGGAAGCGATTGGGACAGGCTGGTGAATGGGGTGTGGTCGAGGCGCGTTGGGAAGAACGGGGGAAAACGGGCGAGTTGCTCTGCCGGGAGTGCGCCGGAGAGGCTACCGTGGGGAGCGCTCAGCTACGCGGAAACTCAGCGGGCCACTCACACGGCAAATACGGATGAAGCGCGGCAACGGGACGGGCTTTGTCCGCAATTGGCTCTTAGGGTTTTTTCTTTGCCAGGGTGGCGGCCGCGCCGAGCCAGGGGATATGCCTGCGCAAGGTCATGCCCAGCCCTTCCGCCAGGGCGCGGTTCACCCAGGCTTTCAGGCGTTTGTGCAGCGACACGTCCACCTGTCCCAGGAACCAGAAGGCCCCCATGCACAGCACCAGCGAAATGAGTCCGGCGATGAGGCCGGGGGGCTGACCGGTGATTGCCGTCCAGCGGTCCAGCACCACGATGATGATGTTGGAGTGCACCAGGTAGAGCGCGTAGGAGTAGTCCCCAAGCTGGGCCAGGATCTTGGGCGAGCGCACCCTGGCCTCCAGGCGTATGAGGCAGTCGATGAGCAGGCAGGAGATAACCGCCAGGAAGTACAGCACTGCGTAGGCCTGCATGTACAGCACTGAGATGACGCAGGTGGTCGCGAGCGCCACCTGGGCGGCCCAGGCCTGGACCATGGGTTCGCTGCGGCGCTGGATGTAGTAGAAGGTCAGCGCGCCCAGAATGAAGGAATAGTTCCAGATGGAAAGCCAGATGGTGGAGACGGTGGGCAGGGGCTTGGGAGGAGTGAAGGCCACCACGTCCGAGAGGATGACCGCGAACAGCCAGGCCAGCAGGAATCCCGGAAAAAACCGCTTCCATTTGGGGCGGCAGAAGAAGGCGCAGATGAAATAGTACCAGATTTCGTAAACCAGAGTCCACTCTATGCCCAGCTTGTAGCTCTTGCCCATGCCGAAGGGCAGCAGGGAGAGCACGGCGAACATGTTGTCGAAATCGAGCTGGCGGTTGGTGAAGGCCCGCATGACGAAAGCCATGGCGACTACGAGAAAATAGGTGGGATAGACCCGCAGGAGGCGTTGCACCAGGAAATTCGGAGCAGAGCGGTCCACCAGGAAGGCCATGAAATAACCTGAGATGGCGAAGAAGCCGCACGGTATGCCGCCCAGGATGTCCGGAACGAATGCGAAGATGGAGGGGTCGCCCGAGCGTGCGAGATAGATTTTGATGTGCATGAACACGACGCCCACGCACAAAAGGCCTCGAAGGGCTTGAATCAGGGTATAAGTCATTGGTTATAATGCAAAAGCCAGGGCGTGCCCTGCCTAAGTGCTCTTTATTTCAGAATAAATTCTGAAGCTGGGGTTTAGCAAAATTCCCTGGCCGGGTCAACGAGGTCGGAAAGCGCGGTCGAGCCCTACCCTGAGGCGCCCAGGGGGGAACCGGGACGCCGGGGACTCCGAATGTCAGACGGGGGGGGCGGTCTGCGCCCCCCTGGAAGTGACGTGTTGGAATCAGGACGCCGCGATTTTTGCCTGGAGCGCCTTGGCCACGTTGCGGCCCAGTTCGACGCAGGCCTTGAGCTGGTCGTGGGTGGGCCTGTTCTTGGCGCGTACGCCTTCCACCATGTCGAAGTGCATGGCGGCCAGGGCTTCCTGTACGAGCTTGAGGGATTCTCCGCTCCAGCCGTAGGAGCCGAAAGCCGCGCCGACCTTGTTCTGGGGCTTCAGGCCCTTCATGTAGGTCAGCATGGCGGACACCAGGGGCAGCACGCCGTTGTTGTGCGTGGCAGAGCCCACCAGGACCGCTCCGGATTCGAAAACCTCGGCCATCACGTCGGAGTGGTGGTCGGACTTGAGAGACATCACCCGCACCGGCGTTCCGGCCTCCACCAGCCCTTCGGCGATGGCGTGCGCCATCCGTTCGGTGGAGCGCCACATGGTGTCGTAGAACACCACGGCGCGATTGACGGGCTTTTGCAGGGCGAAGCGGCGGTAGTCCTCCAGCACGCGGGCCACGCCCTCGCCGCGCCAGATGAGGCCGTGGTCCGGGGCGATCATGTCCACGGGCCAGCCAAGCTTGCCGAATTCGTCCAGGAGCTTCAGCGTCACGGAGGAGAAGGGCAGCACGATGTTGGCGTAATAGCGCGAGAGCTGCCTGGCCAATTCGTCCTGGTCCACCTCGTCGGCAAAGCGCGCGGAACTGGCATAGTTCTGGCCGAAGGCGTCGGAGGATATGAGGAGCTTGTCCTGCTCCACGTATGTCATCATGGAGTCGGGCCAGTGCAGCATGCGGGTTTCCACGAAGCGCAGCGTGCGGCTGCCGATGGACACGCTGTCCCCGGTCTTGACCACCTGGAGCGGCCAGCCCGAGATGTCGTAATATTCCTTGAGGGCTTTCTCGCCCATGACGGAGCAGAAGATCTTCTCGGGCTTGCAGGCTTCAACCAGTTGGGGCAGGGCGCCTGAGTGGTCCGGCTCCACATGGTTCACCACGATGTAGTCCACTTCGGAAGGGGGCATCACGTGGGCCACATTGCACAGGAGCTTTCCGGCGAAACGGTCTTCCACCGTATCGACGATGGTATTCTTCTGGTCCTTGATGAGAAACGCGTTGTAGGTGGTGCCTTGGGGCGACAGGGAGTAGCCGTGGAAGTTGCGGCGGTCCCAGTCCACGGCGCCGACCCAGTAGATGTCCTTTTTGATCTCGGCGGCAGTCATTCGATACCTCGGAGGGGGGTAGGGGGGAAAGGCAGAGGCCCGCCGTCCGGTGGAGCGGCGGGCCTATGGTCAAGAGGGTCTATTCCTTGACGAATTCGCTTTTGGGGGCTCCGCAGACGGGGCAGACCCAGTCTTCGGGCACCTTGTCCCAACTGGTGCCGGGGGAAACTCCGTTTTCCGGGTCGCCTTCGGCGGGATCGTACACATAACCACAGACGTTGCAGACGTACTTATCCATGTGGCCTCCTGAAGAAATGTCGGGTGCATCGTGCCGTCTTTTGGCCCTCAGCGCCGGGTTCGTCCGCGGGCGAAACCTTGCCTGAGCGGCAAAGAGGTGAATGCGCCTGACTGAATCGAAGCGGCGTAACGCTCCGAAGATGCGGGCTATACCCGGTTTATCTGCCGTTGTGAATGGGCTTTGGGCTCACCCGGGGTGAGAACCGCGAAGTCCCGGCTCACGGTTTTAATTCTATCCTTCCAGTAGGGGGACGTTGTCAAGCCCCAAGTGTCGGCGTGGATTCGCTCTGGCCCGAAAACTTCATGGCCAGCCCGGCCAGATGGTTGGACATGTCCCGGACCGAGGCGATGCGCTGGTTGGCCTCCTGAATGCGCGAGGCGATATCCTGCGAAAGGCCGTTGATATGGCCCACGTTCTCGTTGATGGTCTCGCTGGTGGAGGACTGCTGTTCGGCTGCGGAGGCGATGGCCCGGATCATGTCCGCGATGCGGTTGGACTGCTCCACGATGTCCGCGAACACCTTGCCGGTTCCCTCGGCCATGACCGCCGCGTGCTCCACGGCATCCTTGGTTCCGGCCATGCCCGAGGCCGCGCGGCTTGTCCCTTCCTGGATCAGGGTGACGGCCTGTGCCACCTCGGCGGTGGCGTGCATGGTCTTCTCGGCCAGCTTTCGAACCTCGTCGGCCACCACGGCAAAGCCGCGTCCGGCGTCGCCCGCGCGGGCGGCTTCGATGGCGGCGTTCAGGGCCAGCAGGTTGGTCTGGTCCGCGATGTCTCCCACCACGTCCATTATCCTGCCGATGTTCATGGCCCGGTCATTGAGTTCTCCAAGCGATCCGGCGAGTTCTTCGGCCCGCGATGCCACCACCCGCGTTTCGCTGGCGGTGCGGGTCACTTCCCGGCCGCCTGCGCGGGCCACGGAGTTGGCCTTGTCCGAGGCCTTGGCGGTCTCCCCGGCATTCTTGGCCACCTCGAGCACCGTGTCGTTCATCTGGTCCATGGCGCGCGTCAGCGTGGAGGTCTGGGTGGCGGTCTCGTCCACGCTGGTGGCCAGTGATTCCATCTGCTGGGACAGCTCCCTGGCGGACGAGGACAGCTCGGCCGAGACTCGCCGGACCTCCTGGGCCACCTGCATGAGGTTCATGCTTTGTTCCTCGATGCGCAGCTGGGCCTCCTCCTCCTCGGTTAGGTCCATGAACACGGCGATGACGCCCAGGGCCTGGCCTTTCGCGCCGCGCAGGGGGGAAATCTCGTAGTGCAGCGGGAAGATGACCCCGTCGCCGCGTTCGTAGTGGAGCTTGCCGCTGGCCGCCACGCCGGACTTCATCACGTCCGCGGCCAGGGTGATGGGCGCGCCGCCCTCGCTCAGGGTGATGTCCGCATGGCGGCACACCAGGTCGCTCACGTCCTTTCCCAGGATCACGGCCAGCTGCGGGTTCACGAAACAGAATTCCCCGGACTCGTCGGTTACGAATACGGGGATGTTCATGCCGGCCAGCACGCTCTTGTTGTATTCGAGCTGGTCCTGGATGGTGCGCACCATGCCCGCCAGATCGCGCGAGAGGCCCGAGAGTTCGTCCTGGCCGGACATGGAGAAGTCCACGTCGTGGCGGCCCTGGCGCACCAGCGAGGTGTTGGCGGCGATGGTGCGGATGCGGTTCAGCACCGCGCGGCGCATGAACCAGGTGACCAGCCCCAGCAGAAGCACCAGCCCGGCCAGGGAGATGAGCGCCCCCATGAGCTGGTCTCGCCCGGTCTGGGCCACGGTGGGGGAGATGTCCTGCAAGACCACCACCGCGCCGAGCACCGCCTTGGACGAACCGTGGCAGTGGTGGCACTCGGGTTCGTTCCTGATGGGCTTGGTCATGGCCAGCAGGTGCCGACCACCCTGGCTGACGCGGGCGGAGCCTTCCGCCCCGGCGAGGCCCCTGGCCACGAGGCCGCTCACGTCCTGGTTTCCCAGGAACGGGGAGAGGTCCTTGCGCAGGGCCGCCTTGTCGGTGGAGTAGGTGACGTTGCCCTTGAAATCCGTCAGGAAAATGGTGGACGCCGCGTCGCGCCGGGCAACCTTCTCGAACACGTGGGCTGTCTCGGTGTTCTTTCCCAGGCGCATGGGCTCTTCCACGGCCATGAGGATGAGGTCTGCGGTGCGCTCCGAGCTGGCCGAAACCAGTTGCATGGTGGAACGGTTCTGCCAGGCGGTGTTGGCCGCGAACAGGCCTCCGAACACCAGCACCGATACCGCCGTTATCAGAAGGAGAACCCGGACGCCTAACGACTGGTAAAACAGGTGCATGCCCGAATCCTCCTCGTGCGGCGTCTGCGGCCGGGGCCATGCGGTTTGCAGGGCTTACGCCGCGAGACACTTTGATGATGAACAGAGTGCAAGGCTACTTCTGAAAAACCCGAAGCGTATTTGAAAAACATGAACGTGTTTTTCAAAAGGAATATACCAGGATTCTTGGGTTTAGCCTCATAGAGGACTGAACGTATTATGAAGATGCCACACTAATGTGCACCGCCAAACAGCATGGGCTTGAAGCCGAAGGACTTGACCCGCTGCTCGTTGTGGCAGGTCTGGCATTGCTCGACGGTCAGTTTCGTCTCGATGTGGCTCTTGTCGCCGGACTGGGCATGAACAGATCCGGGGCCGTGGCAGACCTCGCATCCGGCATTGGCCAGTTCGGGGGTTTTCTCGAAGCTTTCGAAGCCGCCGGGCTGTCCGTAGCCCGTGGTATGGCAGGCGTAGCATTCCCGAAGCTCTGAAGGTTCGAGCTTCGCGGACATGTACTGGATCGACTTGAACGAGTGCGCTTTCTTGGAGAACTTGGAGAAGGATGCATATTCCTTCTGGTGGCACTCCGAACAGGCTTTGGAACCGATGAAGGATTTCTGCTGGGCGGCAAAACCGGCCAGAGAAAATCCGAGAATCAACACAACACCAAGGAGAACGGCTGCGGCACGCATGCCCAACCCCCTACGGCTCAGGTTGAGTACAGAAATGCTTCGACTTTCCGTTACAGCGATATTGCGCTGAGGGCAATACGAATTTTCAGATTATAATCAATGTTTTCCCCAGTGAGGTTCGTCCGGGCTGAAGTATTGAGCATCGCGCATTCATACCATGCAAGGCGGGATGTGCGAAATGCCGCAATGCCCCTGAATGAAGCAGGGCAAAACGCGGATGCATCCAGGCTCGATTGGAACGGAGCTCGGGAAGGGCTGCCTCCGGGAGCGGACCGAGTGCGGCTCGCACAAATAAAACGGCGAGAGCAATCGCCCTCGCCGTCTGCAGTCCAGTATGCGCTTTCCCGTTACCAGTCGAGCGTTCTCTTGAATGCTTCCGCCAGCGCTTCCACGTCCTGGCTCAGGATGTCCACTCCACCGTTGGTCACCACCAGCTTGCCGCTGTCGGTCACGCGCCCGATGGGGGCCATCCACTGTCCGGCAAAGACCTTCTCGAAGCTGGGCACGTTGCCGGAGGGGACGCCCACCACGAAGCGCGAGTGGCTCTCCGAGTACAGGACCTCCAGGGGCGAGGCGCAGTCGGGGCTTTTGGGCACGCGGGAGAGGTCCACCTGCGCGCCGAGCCTGCCGCCCACGCACATCTCGGCCAGGGCCACGGCCAGGCCGCCGTCGGAGCAGTCGTGGCAGGCGTTCATGAGCTTGCCCTGGGCGGCCTTGCGCACGCTCTGGTAGCGCTTCCTGGCGGAGAGGGCGTCCACCTGGGGCACGCTGGCGCTCGCAAATCCCAGCTCGTCGGCAAGCTCCGAGCCGCCCAGCTCCGGGCGCGTCAGGCCCAAAACGTAGATCACGTCCCCGGCCTGCTTGAAGTCGGAGGTCATGGCCTGGGAGGCGTCGGGGATCACGGACATGGCCGTGAACAGCACCGTGGGCGGAATGGAGATTTTCTCGCCGCCGCCGGTGTAGTCGTTCTTCATGGAGTCCTTGCCGGACACGCAGGGAACGCCGTAGGCTTGGCAGAAGTGGGCCAGGGCCTGGTTGGCGCGCACAAGTTGGGCCAGCTTGTAACGGCCGTCCGGGGTCTTTTCGGACTGTACCGGGTCGCACCAGCAGAAGTTGTCCACGCCCGCCATGTGCGCGATGTCGCCGCCAGCGGCCACGGCGTTGCGCACGGCCTCGTCGATGGCTCCGGCCATCATCCAGTAGGCGTCCAGGTCGGAGTATTTGGGGCAGATGCCGTGGGAGAGCACCAGGGCTTCCTTGCGTCCGAGCACCGGGCGCATCACGGCGGCGTCGGCCGGGCCGTCGCGCTCCACGCCCACCAGGGGTTTGACCACGCTGGCGCCCTTCACCTCATGGTCGTACTGGCGGATCATGTACTCCTTCGAGCAGATGTTCAGCCTGCCCAGCATGCGCTTCAGCAGGTCTCCATGCTCTTGCGCAGAGGCCAGGGCCGGGGCGGGGGTCTCCTGCACGGAGGGGCGCTGCCATACGGCGTCCAGCACCATGCGCGGGGTTCCCTCGTGCAGGAAGTGCATGTCCAGCAGGGCCACGGGCTTGTCGCCGTAGGTGACCGCGAAGATGCCTGTGTCGGTGAACGTTCCAAGCGCCGTTGCCTCCACGTCCATCTCGGCGGCCAGGGCCATGAACCGGTCGATCTGGTCGGGGCCGACGGCGCAGGTCATGCGCTCCTGGGCCTCGGACAGGAGGATCTCCCAGGGGCGCAGGCCGTCGTACTTGAGCGGGGCCTTGGACAGGTCCAGCTGCGCCCCGCCGGAATCGCCAGCCATCTCACCCACTGACGAGGACAGGCCGCCCGCGCCGTTGTCGGTGATGGCGTGGTACAGGCCCATGTCGCGGGCGCGCATGAGGAAATCGTACATCTTGCGCTGGGTGATGGGGTCGCCGATCTGCACGGCGGTGGCCGGGGAGCCCTCGTGCAGTTCCTCGGAGGAGAAGGTCGCGCCGTGGATGCCGTCCTTGCCGATGCGCCCGCCGGTCATGACGATGATGTCGCCGGGCAGTGCCCGTTTGTCCTGGCTGGGCTTGCCGTTAACCAGGGCGGGCATGATGCCGACAGTGCCGCAGAACACCAGGGGCTTTCCGAGGAAGCGCTCGTGGAAGACCACCGAGCCGTTCACCGTGGGGATGCCGGACTTGTTGCCGCCGTGCTCCACGCCCTCGCGCACGCCTTCCATCACCCGGCGGGGGTGCAGGAGGCGCGGGGGCAGGGGCTGGTCGTAGAAGGGCGAGGCGAAGCAGAACACGTCGGTGTTGCACAGGAGGTTCGCGCCCATGCCGGTGCCCATGGGGTCGCGGTTGACGCCCACGATGCCGGTCAGGGCTCCGCCGTAGGGGTCCAGGGCGGAGGGGGAGTTGTGGGTCTCCACCTTGACGCACAGGTGGTGGTCGTCGGTGAAGCGGATCACGCCCGCGTTGTCCTTGAACACGGACAGGCAGATGTCGGACGCGCCCATGCTCTTGCGGATGGCGGCGGTGGAGCCCTGCACGTAGGTCTTGTACAGGCTCTTGATGGACTCTTTCCGGCCCGTCTCGGTGTTTTGGTACTCGATGTCGGCGGCGAAGATCTTGTGCTTGCAGTGCTCGGACCAGGTCTGGGCCAGCACTTCCAGTTCGGCGTCGGTGGGATGCGCTCCGAGCCCGGCGGCCTTGCGCACGGCGGCCACCTCGGGGCGGGCGTAGTGGGCGCGGATGGCCTGCATCTCTTCGAGCGAGAGCGCAAGCACGTTCTCGCGCGAGAATGCCATGAGCTCTTCGTCGGACATGGCGGACAGGTCGATGACCGCCACCTCGTCCAGGGACTGGCCCGTGACCTGGGCGGCCTTGGCCTCGAAGCCGGGGTGTTCGGCCCACTCGGCGGCGGATTTTATCTCGAAGCGCTGGATCAGCTCGTTGCACAGGTGGTCGCGGGCGATGTGCTCCACGGTCTCGCGCGAAAGCTGGCCGCGCAGGGCGTACTGGCTGGATGCGTACACGGCCAGGGACTTGGCCTGCTGGCGGGAAAGGCCCAGCACCAGAGCCAGGGTCTCGCGGGCGGTGCGGCCTTCGTTGTCGGTGACGCCTGGGCGCAGGCCCACCTCCACGATCCAGTCGAAGCCAGAGGCCAGCGGCGCAAGCGACGCCACGTGGGAGACGGGGTCGTGCAGGGCGGCTGCCTCGACCACTTTTTCCAGGTCCTTCCTGGAAAGCCCGGCCACGGTATAGGTCTTGACCACGGAGGCGTCGTCCACGGGCACGCCCAGTTCGTGGGTGATGCGCATGGCGGCGCGGCGGCCGGGAACGTCAGGAAGGTTGGATTTGGGAGCTACTTCAACCCGAAAAAGCATGGCGGATGTCCTCGCGCAGAGTTCAGATTTTACGGCCTGTACCGGTGCGCCTTGCGCGCGGCAGGCCGGTCATGACACGCCCCGGAGGTAGCCTTGCGGTTGCCGGGGCGAAACTTGGTCCGTTGGTTCGCAGTGAAATTCAAAGACGTCCAGGCAAGCGCCTGGGCGTCCGAAAGGAAAGCCGTCAGGAAGCGTTCTCCTCCGCAGCCCAGAGATTGCGGCGGCCTCCCTGTTTTTTTGCCAGATAGGACGCCTTGTCCGCGCGCCGCAGCAGCGATGACGGGGATTCGTCTTCGCCCAGCATGGCCATGCCGCAGCTCATTCCCAGGTGACCCTCGAACTGTTCCTCGATGGCCGCGCCGATGCGCGTGGCAAGATTCTCCAGCTGGTCCGGTTCGATCTCGGTGACCACCACCGCGAATTCGTCTCCGCCGTAGCGGCAGGGGTAGTCCATGCCCACGCGCAATCTGGATTTTATGATGCGGGACACCGCGCGCAGGGCGTTGTCGCCCGCCTGATGTCCCTGGCTGTCGTTTATGGCCTTGAAGCTGTCCAGATCGAAGAACAGGACGCCCATGCGTCGGCCCGTGCGTCTGGAACGCTGGGCTTCCCGGTCCAGGATCACGTGGAACTGGTAGTGGTTCAGAAGCCCGGTCAGGCCGTCGAACAGGGCCAGTCGCTTGAGCTTTTCCTCCAGGCGGCGCACCACGGTGATGTCGCGACCCACCACCAGCCACTGGCGTTGCGTGCCGGGGCTCTTGGGCAGGGGGGAGAAGACCAGCTCCAGAGTGTGCCCCAGATCCTCGCCCACGGAGAGGACCGCCTCCACCGGGCCGGGCGCGCCCGAAAGCATGTCCGGCCCCCAGACTCCCTGATGGCTGGATACGGGCTTGGCCGCCTGGAACAGATTTTTCTCCAGAAGTTGCGAGACCCTGGGGGAGGCGAAGGTGATGCGCCCGGTGTGGTCTATGGTGAACACGGCGTCCCGCATGGAGCGCACCAGTTTTTCCAGGAACTCGCCCTGCTTCAGGGCCTTGAATTCCCAGCCGGAGACCAGGCTCACGTCTTCGAGGAAGAGAAGAATCTCATCGCGGCCCTGCCATTGGCGCTTTTCGGCGGCCAGATAGACGCAGGCGTCCCGGTCGTGGTGCTCGCCCTGCCAGAGGCAGAAAATCTTGTGCAGGGACGTGCTGGCCGCATCGGAAAGAAACCCCTCCCATTGGGAGTCCCGGGAGAAGTCCTTGCCTTCGCCAAGCGCTGTCCAGAGGTCCTTGCCCCGGGAGTTGTCCGGGAGGCTCAGGAAGGTGCGCAGGCGCTGGTTGATCTCCAGGATGGCGCCTTTGGGGGAAAGCCGGGCCACGCCCACGGGCAACTGGTCCAGGGTGTGGGCTTTCAATTCCAGAGCGGTCTGGCGCAGAGAGTACTGTTCGTAGTTCTGACTGAAAAAACGCATGTAGAGGGCCACCTGGCGGATGGTGTCCTCGGAGATGCCACTGCGGGGCAGGCGCAACTCGCCCATGACCCGGCCTTCGGCTGTGATGGCGTAGGAGAGTCCCTTGGAGTTGCTCCAGGGAAGCGATTCGTAGCCGTCGGGGGCTTTGACGTGGATGATGCCCCCAAGCGGGGTGCAGGAAAACAGATCCCAGTCCTGGTATTCGGGGACGCCCAGGGCCAGCTCCCAGGTTTCCAGCCCCCATTCCCACCGCAGATGGCGCGCAGCCACGTTGGCGACCTCGACCTTGCTTCCGGCGGCCTGGGATATTTCCGAGGCCAGGAAGTGATACTCCTGCATGAGCTTCACGGTGTGCTGGTAATAGCGTTCGTCTGGCGCGGACTCGGCTATGCCCAGGGTGCTCAGCACGGACTGGAACCGCTGCGTGCATTTGGTGAGCAGGGCGTCCATGGACTCGGAGTCCAGTTCCAGACGTCGCTTGAGCGCGGCCCTGAACAGCATGACCGCCGTGGGGTTGGCGGCCGAGGCCAGTTCCATCTCGGACCAGCGCGTGGCCAGGATGATGGCCTGGGTCAGCGGCTCGTAGTTGTCCACGGCATCGACATCGTGGTGATTTTCGATGCAGGTGGGGTTGGCCACGGGAATGTGCCAGTCGTCCAGAAGTTCCGAAGTGAGCTGGCAATGGTCGGTGTGCCACAGGTCGCGCTCTTCCTGGATCTGGCCGGGAACATAGGCGGTGATCACCGGGCCGTGGCTCGCGCCCTTGAACCGCTCCGGTTCGGCGCAGACCAGCAGCAGAAGCGAGAGGTCCTTCAAAAGCGCAGTGAAGTAGGCTTGGTCGGCCAAGTCCGGACAAAGCTTCTCAGCCAGGAGTTCGGCGGCGATGGCCGACCAGATGGTGATGCGCCAGTTGGCGAAGAAGTCGATGCCCCGTTTGGAGAAAGCGTCGTTCAGATGCTTCTGGTAGGTGATGGACAGCGCAATCTTGAGGATTTCCCGGGTGCCCAGGATGGTGGCGGCGCGTTTCAGGTCCGTGACCTTCTGGGTGGAGCCGTAATAGGGCGAGTTGGCCAGGGTGAGCACCGTGGCCGTCAGCACCGGGTCCATGCCCAGGGTCCTGGCGATGACCTCGAAGTCGGGGCTTGGTTTGACCGCCTCCTCCAAGAGCTGAAGCATCACCGGCGGGAAGGTGATCTTCATGCACTGGCGAAGGGAGGCGATGGGTGTGGTCATAGAGGGGTCCGGGTTATTTGTCCCGCTTGGCCATGCCCTCCAGGGCCGCGAGAAGCAGTTGCGTTTCCTCGCTGTCCGGGAAACCGTCCAGGCTCTTTCTGGCTTTGTCCAGATATGAAGAGGCCATGTCCCTGGTCCTTTCGGCGAATCCGCCGGAAGCGACGTCCGCAAGGGCCGCTTCCAATTCAACCTCTGGCACTGTGTTCTCTTTGAAGGCTTTTGTAAACCCTTGGCGTTTCTCCGGGGACAGGCTCTCCAGATAGAAGATGAGCGGCAGGGTGAGCTTGCCTTCCCGGATGTCCGAACCTTTGGGCTTGCCGGACACTTCCTTGGGGGAGGTGTAGTCCAGCGCGTCGTCCACCAGTTGGAAGGCCACGCCCAGGTTCATGCCGTAATCTGCGGCGGCGTCCTGGAGCGCCCTGGGAGCCTCGGCAAGCAGCGCCCCGGCGCGGCAGGCCGACTGGATCAGGCAGGCGGTCTTGCCGATGATGATGTCCAGGTAGCCGTCCATGGTCATGTCCACGTCGCGGATGCGGGCGATTTCCTCGATTTCGCCGCTGGCGGTGCGAAGGATGGCGTCGGACAGGCAGGCGGTCAGGGAGGGCTTGCCGTAGGAGGCCACCATGGTGTTTGCCAGGGCCAGCAGCACGTCGCCGGCCAGGATGGTGAACGTGGTGCCGAAGACCGTGTGCGCGGCGGGCTGTCCGCGCCGGAGTTCCGCGCCGTCCAGGATATCGTCGTGGAGCAGGGTGGCGGAGTGCAGCAGTTCCAGGGAGCAGGCCAGGGGGTAGATGTCGTCGGACCGGTAGCCCAGGGCGCGCGCGCACAGGATGGTCAGCAGGGGGCGCAGGCGTTTGCCGCCCGCCTTGAGCACATGCTGGGCCGTGGGCTGCACGTAGGGGTTCAGCTCCGAGACGTGGCTGCGAAGACAGTCTTCGATCAGGGGAAGCTCACGGGACATGTACGAGGCGAATTTAAGCATCATGATGTGGTCTTGTCGGGCTGATCCCGGTTTGTCTGGGGCGCCTGCGCCGGAAAAAGCCCGGCCAGCGCGCTCCCAAGGCCCTCCAGGGCCTGCTTGAGCTTCCAATTGGCCCGGTCGCGCTCTCCAACCCGGTTGGAGATGGTCCGGACCTCCAGAAAAGGCACCTGGCGCGTGCGGCAGGCCAGCGCCAGTGCGAAACCTTCCATGCTCTCCGTGAGCGCGCCGTGCCGCGTCGCCATGGCTTCGGCCCGCCCGAAGGAGCCGGTGACGCCCGCCACGGTCAGGGCCACGCCCCGCTTCGCAGATTCCGGCAGGACGAGCCCCATTGCAGCGGCGGCGTCGTCCGGGGAAAGCTCCAGGGACTGGAGCACCCCCCCCGCAGCGTCCTTCCACTGGGGGAAGGGAAAGGACGAGGCGTCGGCAAGTCCGTCCGAGTCGCTTGGGCCGACGACGCCGTATTCGGGATACGTCTCCCGTGTGGCGGCAACAGCCGATTCCAGCGGGGCGGCAATCAGGTCGAAGCTGCCGGCCAGGCCAAGGTTCAGCGCGCCGGAAAGGCCGTATCGCCCAAGAACCGCGCCCATTTCAAGCGCCGCGTTCACCGGACCCACGCCCGTGACCACCAGAAGCACGTCCCTCCCGGCGATCCGGGCCAGGGCTGCCCCCCGTTCCGGGACCGCGTATCCGGCTTGGTCCGTGGAGGCGTCGGCATGGCGCCGCGCTGTAACGGCTGCTTCATGGCGTAGCCCGCCATCGGCCGGTTCCGCCGGAAGCCCGGCCAGGGCGGCACGCATCTCGAGCGCCGTGGCCGTCACCAGCGCCAGGAGCCGTCCCGGTGCCGGGTGCTTGGTCATGATCGGCATTTCCTGCCTGTGGCCCGGTCAGATCTTCCTGACCACGGCCACGAATTTTCCCAGGCCGATGTCGCGCAATTCGATGATCTCCGACTTGCGGTGCTGCGACACCAGTTCCAGCTTGCGTTTCTGTTGCGGGCATATCTCCACCTCGATCAGCCCGCCGCTTTCCAGGGCCTTGAGAAGCGAACTCGCTTCCAGAAAGCCCTTTCAGCAGTCGCCCGAGCAGTCGAGGCGGGGAATGGGGTCCACGCTACAGCCTCCAGTAGTTCAGTCCGCCCGCGGTAAGGGCCTGCCTGTCCAGGGTGCCCCGGATGTCCATGACCAGCCCGCTCCGGGGTGCGGCGAAGCGCGCTGCGAGGTCCGCCGCCGGAGTGTCCTTGTAGGCCTTGTGCCCCACGGCCACGATGAGCGCCTCGAGGTTTCTGAACTCCTCCAGGGGGGAGAGCGTCAGGCCGTACTCGTGCATGGCCTCTTCGGGGTCGGCCATGGGATCGTGCACCAGCACGCGCACGCCGTATTCCTCGAGCTCGCGGATCACGTCCACAACCTTGGTGTTGCGAAGGTCCGGGACGTTCTCCTTGAAGGTGAGGCCCCACACGCCCACGGTGGCTCCGCTGATGGGCCGCTTGGCCGCGATGAGGCGCTTTATGCACACCTCGGCCACGTGCTTGCCCATGGAGTCGTTGATGCGCCTGCCCGCAAGGATCACCTGCGGGTGCAGGCCCAGGCCTTCGGCCAAAAACGTCAGGTAGTAGGGGTCCACACCGATGCAGTGTCCGCCCACCAGGCCGGGCCGGAAGGGCAGGAAGTTCCACTTGGACCCGGCGGCCTCCAGCACTTCCAGGGTGTCGATGCCGACCTTCTCGCAGATGAGGGCCAGCTCGTTCATGAGGGCGATGTTCAGGTCGCGCTGGGTGTTCTCGATGATCTTCGCGGCTTCGGCCACCTTGATGGAGCTTGCCCGGTGCACGCCGGCCCGCACCACCGTGCCGTAGACCCGGCAGAGCATCTCGCGCACCTCATCGGTCTGTCCGGCCACAACCTTGACGATGGTCTCCAGGGTGTTGACCTTGTCGCCGGGGTTGATGCGCTCGGGCGAGTAGCCGATGAAGAAGTCCTGGCCTCCCTTGAGCCCGGAGTGCTCTTCCAGAAGGGGCAGGCAGATTTCCTCGGTCAGGCCCGGGTAGACCGTGGACTCGAACACCACCACGCTGCCTTTGGACAGGTTCTTGCCCACGGTGATGGACGCGGAACGCACCGGATGCAGGTCCGGGCTGCGGTGGGAATCGATGGGAGTGGGTACGGCGACGATGATCAGTCCGCACTTGGAAATGGCGGCCGGGTCGTTGGTGTATTCGATGGGATGGGCGACCAGGGCGGCGTTGTCCACCTCGCCCGTGTCGTCGAAGCCCTGGCGCAGGCGTTCGATGCGCCGGGCGGAAATGTCGAAGCCGGTGACGGCGAAATGTCTGGCGAGCGCGACGGCCAACGGCAGGCCCACATATCCCAGGCCGACAATCGCAACGGATGTCTTACGGGAGTTCAGTTCCTCGAACGTGACCATTCTGTATCTCCATTCTGGTGTCGGGGGAGAAGCGTCATTACAGGACTTTCCCCCCGGCATCAAGCCGACCGGGCGGACGGACTCGTGCGGCGGGCTGGACAGAATGCCGCCTCGGGTCTACTTTCCCCGGATGAACATCGATTACAAACTTCTTGCCATGGCCGTGGGCCTCGCCCTGGTCATTGAGGGCATGCCTTATTTTCTCTTCGCGGAAAAGATGCCCAAGGTTCTTCGCGCCCTTTCTTCCATGCCTCCGCGCTCCCTGCGCCTGATCGGCATGGCTTCCATGGCCGTCGGCGTCACCCTGGTCTGGATCATGCGCCGTTCCGGCTAGGCTTTCGACGCGCCGTTCCCGCCTTCCCGAATCCCCGAGCTCTGCAAACGCCGCCCAGGCAGACTGTCGCAGTTCCGGTTCGCCAGGGTCTTCCCGAGTATGACGTTCACATAGGTTCATACACGTGCTGGAGCTAAACCAAGAGAACCATTTATTTTGTTTTTGAAAAACATGGTCATGTTTTTCAAAAACGCGACACTACGCCTTTTTCACGCCCACGTGAATCACCACGATCCCGAAGGCCAGCTTCTCCCAGGACACCTGAGCGAATCCCGAAGCCCGCATCTCCGCGGCCAGCGAATCGGCGTCCGGAAATTCCAGGATGGTGTCGGCAAGATAGCGGTACGCCCCGTCGTCCGAGGAGAACACCTTCCCGATCACCGGCAGCAGGCGGTTCAGGTAGAAATTGTAGATGCCGCCCAGAATCCGCTGCTTTCCTGAGCCGAACTCCAGGATGCACAGGCGTCCGCCCGGTTTGAGCACGCGCAGGAGTTCCCCGTAGGCTTCGCTGCGCGGGCGGATGTTGCGGATGCCGAAGGCGATGGAGGCGGCCTCGAAGCTTTCGTCCGCGAAGGGCAGGGCCCGGCCGTCGGCCTGAACCGGGGCGATGGTCTTCACGCCGCGCCGCGCGAGCTTCTTCGTTCCCTCGACCAGCATGGGCAGGCAGAAGTCCGCCGCCGTGATGCGGCATTCGGGGTGGCGTCCGGCCGCTTCCAGGGAGACGTCCATGGTCCCGGCGGCCAGGTCCAGGAGGCGGCTTGGGCGGTCCTTGGAAAGGGCCAGGTGGTCCACCAGGCGTCTGCGCCAGAGAATGTCCAGCCCGAGGCTCAGGAAATGGTTCAGGAAATCGTACCAGCCCGCGATGCGGCCGAACATGGAGGCCACTCTCTGGCCGTGATCGGAACTCATGGGCTAGTCCGCGTCCTTCGCGGGCTGCGGCGAAGATCCGGAGGGCGCGCCGGGGTAGGGCGTGTGGTCGGAGATGGTGCGCAGCACTTCCAGGTAGATCCTGGAAAAATGGTCGGTGAAGTTCGACGGTGAGATGCGCCCGGTCTCCACGAACTTGACCACGATTTCCTTGGCCACCTGAAGCGCCTGGGCTTGTATCTTGTCCACGAGTGTCTCCGCGGGATGTGTTAGAAAAAAACCGCCCGGCGGGGAAATGGCCTTTGACCACCAAAGGACAAACCGGGCGGAAAAGAGAAATACCTTGAAGCACTCCCCTTTTTTTCTCTTCCTACCACGGAGGCCAGTTGGAGTCGAGGGGCCGGGAGGCTCGGCGCCTCCCGGCCCCTCGAATTTGGGCGGTATTTGGTCGATGTCGTTGCGGTGCGCCGAAGCCGGAATGATCGGTCACGACGTGCGCGGTCCTCTCAAGAGGCGTTCATACGCCGCATGAATCCAATTAAAGAGAACCAGGTGTTTTGACCGGGACCCTAGTACGGCAGGATCTTGCGTCCCCGGGCCTCTTCCAGCACCTCGGCCATGCCCAGGTAGAAGGCGGAAGCGCCGCAGACGATGCCTTCCCAGCCCGCGATGGTGCCGATAAGCTCCGAGCCTGTCCAGTCGCGTATGGCCAGCAGGAAGAAGAGCACGGTCAGGGAGCCGAAGATGAACTTGAGCACCGGCCCCTTGTTCAGGGTTCCGATGAACATGAACAGGGTGAACACGCCCCACACGCACAGGTACCAGCCCATATAGGCGTGCTCCGTGGCGGTGGTGAGGCCCATCTTGGGAGCAACGATGAGAAACACCAGGGTCAGCCAGAACATGCCGTAGCTGGTGAAGGCCACGTAGGCGAAGGTGTTGCCCTTCTTGTATTCCAGGATTCCCGCGATCACCTGGGCGATGCCGCCGTAGAAAATGCCCATGGCCAGGATCATGGCGCTTATGGGGAAGAAACCTGCGTTGTGGATGTTCAGGAGGATGGTGGTCATGCCGAAGCCGAGCAGGCCTACGGGGGCCGGGTTGGCCGTCTTCTGGTCCATGGGGAGGGAGCTCCTTGATTCTTTTGGGTGGGTTGTGATGGCCGTCGCGCTTCTCCAGGCTGGCGGAGAAACGTCGGACAGACCCCGCCTGGGCAAGGCGGGGTCTGTCATGTTCCTGTTTTGGGTGCGGTCCTGCCGACGCCGGGAGGCGTCCGGAGACCTCAGATCTCTACAAGTTCGTAGCGCTGCGACCCCAGGCCGATCTCTTCCGCGTAGGAGAGTTGCAGGTCGCCCAGGGTGTGTTTCCAGAGCCCCAGGAACTTGTGTTCGCCCGGGCCGTGGTTGGCCGAAAGTTGCGAACCCGGCAAGCCGGACTGCTGATTCACCAGATCAAGGCATGCTTTGTCAATGGCAACCGGATCGAAAGAGGCGAGTATTCCGATATCGGGCACGATGGGCGCGTCCGACCAGGGCACGCAGTCGCAGTCCGGGGTGATGTTCACCAGGAAGTTGAAGTATCCCACCTTGCCCCGGCAGCCCTTCACCGCGCCCAGGGCATACTCCACCATCTTCTCGGTGAACGGGCCGAGTTGCGTGGCCCAATCCATGGTGATGGCCTTGGAGGCGCACACGGTCATGCATTCGCCGCAGCCGATGCAGGCGGATTTGTCGATGGCGGCTTTCTTCTCCGCGAAGCTGATGGCGTTTTCCGGGCAGACCTTCAGACATTCGGCGCAGCCGATGCAGGAATTCTCCTTCACTTCGAAGCGGGGCGAGTGCTGGTCGCGCTTGCCCGCCGGGGGGGAGCAGCCCATGGCCAGGTTTTTCACCGCGCCTCCGAATCCGGCCATTTCGTGGCCCTTGAAGTGGCTCACTGCGATCATGGCGTCGGCGTCCAGGATGGCCGAGGCGATCTTCACCGAGGCGAAGTGCCTGCACCCGATTTCCACCTCGCGCCAGTCATTGCCGCGCAGGCCGTCTGCGATTATGACCGGCGCTCCGGCAGTGTCCGGACCGAAGCCGTGCAGGGATGCGGTGCGCAGATGGTCCACGGCGTTGTGACGGGAGCCGGAATACAGGGTGGCGGTGTCTGTCAGGAAAGGGGCCGCGCCGTGTTTCTTCAGGCGGTCCACGATGGCCCGGATGAGCACGGGGCTGACGAAGGTGTCGTTGCCGAGCTCCCCGAAGTGGACCTTGACCGCGGCCAGGGCGTTTTTGGCGGCCAGGGACTTGAACCCGGCCTGATCGAAGAGCTTGGCTATGCGGGCCAGTTTGTTCTCCTTGGGACCCCTGGCGCGCAGGTTTGCGAAATGGACGATGCTGGGTTCAGGGTGGGGCATGGCCGGCTCCTTGAAGGGTGTTGCTCAAGGGATGCATTTTGGGCGCGCAGGCGGGCAAGGTCAAGGCGGTCGTTGACTTCCCCGATGAACCGTGGTGTTGAGATGGTCTGGTATTTACCTGTCATAGGAGCTCAAATGAACGCACGGACTCTTCTTTTTGTTGTCACATGTCTGGTCGGCCTTTCAGGCCTGATCCCGGGCGAGGTCAAGGCGCAGGACGGGACGCAGTACGCCCAGTACGGACCGTTTCCCCCCGTTGGTCCCTATCCTGACGACCGGGAACGCTGGCGCGAAGAACGCAGGCGTGAGGAGCAGTACCGTCGCGAGGAGCGCCAGCGCCTGCGCGAGCAGGAACGGCGCGAACGCGCATACCAGAATTGGTATAACGATGAATGGCGCAGGCACAACCAGCGGTATTTCGGCGGAAACGCCATGATACCCTTTGCGGGCGAAAGCTACGAAGCCTACGTCCGCCGGGTGCAGGCCCAGTGCAACGTCCGTTGGGACCGTTGCGCCAGGTACTGCAACACCATCCGCGACGCGTACCGCCGTGCGGCCTGTGTTTCCAACTGCAACAACGAACTCCACGAATGCAATTCCTGGCGTTAAGACAGTGTTCCGGTTCCGGCTCGTGCGAAGCGCCGCGGGGCGGGGCGTGAGCCTGCGCCTCCCCCTGGCTCTTCGCCTGGCCCGGCGCGAGATGCGCGCCAGCGTGCGCGGCCTGTGCACCTTCCTGGCCTGCCTGGCGCTTGGCGTGGCCGCCATCGCCTCGGTGGGGTCCTTGTCCGAGGCCTTTCGGGCGGCAGTGACCGGCGAGGCCGCCTCCCTTATGGGGGGCGACCTGGAGGTCAGTCTGAGCCACAGGCCGCTGAATCAGGGCGAGCTCAAGGTCCTGGAAGGCGCGGGCCGCGTCTCGCGCGTTCTGGAGATGCGGGCCATGGTCTTCAACGACGGCGTCGCGGGGGGAAAGCGCGCCCTGGCCTCGCTCAAGGCCGTGGACGGGGCCTATCCCCTGCTGGGGACCGCCCTGGTCGGCTCCGCGATTCCGTCCGGCCAGCGACTCGACCAGCTTCTGGGCGAGCAGGACGGCCTGTACGGCGCGGTGGTGCATCCCGACCTGCTCGTGCGCATCGGGGCCTCGGTGGGTGACCGCATCGGCGTGGGGGACGGGGAATTCCGGATTCGCGGCGTGCTGACGCAGGAGCCGGACCGGGCCATGCGCCTTCTGGCCTTCGGGCCGCGCATTCTGGTGTCCGACGCGGGCATGGAGCGCACCGGCCTTGCCCGCCCCGGCAGCATGGCGCGCTACGAGTACCGCGTGGCCCTGCCTGCAGGTGCCGACCCCGACGCGGCTTCTGGGGCGATCAAGGAACAGCTCACGGATCCGGGCATCCGGGTACGTACCGCCGGTGAGGCCGCGCCCACCATCCGCGACGGCTTCCAGCGTCTGGCCGGTCTCATGGCCCTGGTTGGGCTCTCGGCGCTGCTTCTCGGAGGGCTCGGCGTGTCCGAGGGCGTGGCCGCCTACCTGGAATCCAAGACCCGCACCATCGCCACGTTCAAGGCTCTGGGCGCGCCAGCCTCCGAGGTGTTCTGGATCTTCTTCCTGCAGGTGATGTTTCTGGCGGGCCTGGGCATCGCGCTTGGGCTGGCTATCGGCGCGGCTGCCGGGTATCTGGCCGCACCGGCGCTTTCCAGCGTGTTGCCCGTTGCGCCCAAGGCCGGGCTGTATCCCCGGGCGCTCCTGCTGGCCGGACTGTTCGGCCTGTTGAACGCGCTGGTGTTCGCCATCCCGCCGCTGTCCTCGCGCACGCGGGTGTCGCCCCTGTCGCTTTTCCGGGGATACGCCGCCCCGGCCAAGGACCGCACCGGACGCCTGGCCCTGGCGGTCTGCGTCGTCTTCGGGCTGTGCATGGCCTGGCTTGTGCTGGCCACCGCCCCGGACGCCCGCCTGGGCTGGGGCTTTTTGGGTTCGGCCGCCGCCTGCGCGGTGGCTTTCTGGCTTCTGGCCAAGCTCCTCAAGGGCGTGGCCCGGCTGGTCCCCAAGCCCTTCGACCCGCGCCTGTCCCTGGCGCTTCGCGGCCTGTACCGGCCCGGCAACCCCACGGGTTCCGTGATGGCCTGCCTGGGCCTTGGGCTCACGGTGCTGGCCGCCGTGTCCCTGTCCGACGCCAACTTCCAGGACGCCATGCGCGAGCAGCTGCCCGCCCATGCCCCGTCGTTCTTCTTTCTGGACGTGCAGCCCTACCAGATGGACGAGTTCAAGGCCATCCTGGGTTCCATCGAGGGCGTGACCCGCGTGGAGACGGCTCCGTCGCTTCGCGGGCGCGTGGTCACGGTGAAGGGCGTGCCAGTGGAACAACTGGTTGTGCCGGAGAATGTGTCCTGGGTGGTGCGCGGCGATCGCAGCCTGAGCTACGCCCGGGAGATGCCCGAGTCCACGCAGATCACCGCCGGGAAGTGGTGGAGCCCGGACTATTCCGGCCCGCCCCTGGTGTCCCTGGACGCCGAGGCCGCCAAGGGCCTTGGGCTCGCCGTGGGCGACACCATCACCGTGAGCGTCCTCGGGCGCGAGGTGGAGCTGACCGTGGCCAGCCTGCGGCGCATCAACTGGCTGTCCTTGTCCCTGAACCACGCCCTGGTACTCTCGCCGGGCGTCATCGACAACGAGCCCATGAGCTTCCTGGCCACCGCCTACGTGGACCCCGCCCGCCCCGACGCCTTCAACCAGGTGTACGACCGGGTGAGCGGGCGCTTCGGCAACGTGAGCATCCAGCGCGTGGACGAGGCCCTGGCGGACGTGGGCCGTCTGGCCGCGCAGATCGCCCTGGCCGTTCGGGCCAGCGCCGTGGTGACGCTGGTGGCGGGCCTTCTGGTGCTGGCCCAGAGCCTGCGCGCGGCCATGGCCCGGCGTGTGTACGAGACGGTGATTTTCAAGGTGTGCGGGGCCAGCCGCCGGGACATCATGGCCATCATGCTCTGCGAGCACGGGCTGGCCGGGCTGGCCGCGGGCATCGCGGCGCTGGTGCTGGGGGCCGGGCTGTCCTGGTTCTTCGTGACCCGCTACATGCAGGTGGAGTGGAGCTTCTTCGCCGCGCCGGTGCTCTTCACCCTGGGCGCGGCCATCGCGCTGACCATGGTCATGGCCCTGGCGGGCATGTGGCGCATGCTCTCCAGCAAGGCCTGGCCGTATCTTCGAAACGAGTAGGTGCGCCGTTTCGCGCGCCGGAGAACAGGATTCATGATCAGACTTCTGGACAAGTACGCCCGCAAGCTCGAGGCGGCGCGGCTCACCCCACCCGGAGCGCCGCTTCTGGCCGGCCTGGACGACACGCTGGTCTTCAACCGCGAGGCTCCCGAGGCGGCGGTGCTGGCGGGCGTGTTCGAGCGCATGAGCATAAACTCCCTGCTCTTTCTGCCCCTGGCCGAACCCTACGCCACCGTCGTGGACTTTCTGGCGGGGCGCGCCGCCGACAGCGGCGGGGCGGTCATGCCAAGCGATTGCGAGACGCGCACCTTCCTGCACGACCTGCCCGTGGTGGCCGATTTCACCCCGGAGGCCATCGCCTCGGCCCTGCGCCGCCGCAAAAGCGCCATCGTGCCCGGAAAAGGCGTGGTGGCCCACGGCACCGTGAGCCCGGAGCAGGCCTTCGTCAGCGCCAGTTCCGTGTGCTTCGCCTGTTTCGTCAAATTCTTCGCGGATTACCTGTCCATGCTGCGCCGTGGCGTGAGCGACCCCGCCTACAGGGCCGCCTTCGGAAAGGCCTGGCAGCACCTGCCCCCCATGCGGGGCGACCAGCCCGGCCTCATGGCCGGGCCGTTCACGAAGCGCGAGGACATCGGGCGGGCCATGGCCCAGGCGGGCAAGGCCACCGTGGATTACGGGCTGGTGGACTCGTTTTTCGGCAACATCTCCTACTGCCGGGATGACGTGCTCTGCATCAGCCAGACCGGCTCGTCCCTGGACGAGCTGGCCGACTGCATCGACCCCTGCCCGCTGGACGGCTCGTCCTGTTCGGGGCTTACGGCCTCAAGCGAGCTCATGGCCCATCAGGGCGTGGTGCTGCAAGCCGGGGCGCGGGCCATCCTGCACGGGCATCCGCGCTTTGCCGTGATCATGTCCATGGACTGCGAGAAGCTCGACTGCGAGAAGCTGGGGCGCTGCCACGTGGACTGCACGACCCCGCGCTTCATCGAGGACGTGCCCGTGGTGCCGGGCGAGGTGGGCACGGGGCCGAAGGGGCTGGTGAACACGCTGCCCCCGGCCATGATCGGCAGGCGCGGGGTCATCGTGTACGGGCACGGCCTGTTCGCCGTGGGGGGAGACGATTTCCGCGAGCCGTTCGCCACGCTGCTTACCGTGGAGAACTTCTGCCGGGAGGAGTATTTCCGGCGGGTTGCGCAGTTCGGGGGCTGATGGATACGGGCAATTGTGGCGGTGGACGCCCCCGGCGGCCAAAGGGCTGCGCCCTTTGAAATCCGCAATGATGCCCTAGCGTTAGTTAGCCCGGATTGGCTGTATGAGCAGGTGCAATGCCGGACGTTCGCTTATTTCGCGTCGGTCTTCTTGCCGCCCTGGCCCACGGCCCACTTCACCTGCCTGCACACGCCCATGAGCAGGTTGAACTCGCTGCGGTTCAGCTTCACGCGCTCCACGAAGCCGCGCACCGGCAGCATCCAGTAGTCAGGATTGTCGTCCTTCAGAAAATCGATGGCGGTCAGCGTCTCGCGCAGGTTGGCGAACAGGGCCTCGCGCTCGCTGTGGTTGGCCGCGCGCGACTCGGGCAGCGGCCCGGAATGCTCGCGGACCGCGGGCCTGGCCTGGGCGGCCTTCATGAACTCGTACAGCAGGATGAGCACGGCCTGGGCCAGGTTGAGCGAGGTGGCCTCGTCCGAGGTGGGGATGTTGATGAGCCTGCCGCAGACCTTGGTCTCGTCGTTGGTCAGCCCCTTGTCTTCCGGGCCGAACAGCAGCGCGGCCTTGCCTCCGGCGCGGATGGCCTCCATGCCCCTGGCTGCGGCGGTTTCCGGCGAAAGAAGCCCCTTGCGCCAGCCGCCCACCCGGGCCGTGGTGCCGTAGACCGTCTCGTAGGGGGCCAGGGCCTGGGCCAGGTCGTCCACCACCAGCATGTTCGCCAGGATGTCCGCCCCTTTCATCGTGGCCAGGGCTCGGGCGCGGCCCAGGTCGAAGTCCTGCGGACTCACCAGGATGAGCTGCGAACAGCCCATGTTGGCCATGGCCCTGGCCGTGGAACCGACATTCTCGGAAAATTTGGGCCGAAACAGCACGACCGCCAGATTCGTTAGCATTGATCCCCTCCGTGGGCCGGGCGTGTATCGCCTGATCGCTTGGCTTGCAAGGCCGGTGGTGGTAGGTGACGCCCTCGGAGGAACCCATGGCCGTTTCACAAGACAAGAATATCTACCTGATAGGCCCCCGCGCCAGCGGCAAGACCACGCTCGGTCGCATGCTGGCCGCGGAACTCGAGCGCCCCTTCCTGGACCTGGACGAGGAATTCCTCCAGTCCACCGGGCGCACCATCGCCGAAGTTGTGGAGACCGAAGGCTGGGAGAGCTTCCGCGACCTGGAGACCTCCGTGCTGGCCTCCATCGCCGGAACACCGGGCCACGTGGTGGCCACGGGAGGCGGAGTGGTGCTCAAGGCCCGCAACCGCGAGCTTCTGGTCGAAGGCGTGGTGATCTATCTCCAGACTGATCCGGAGAAAGTGGTGGCCCGCCTGATGGAAGAGCTCCTGCCCGAGCAGCGCCCCGCGCTCACGGACCTGGCCCTGGAGGACGAGGTGCGCAAGACCGTGGAGGAGCGCGACCCCTACTATCTGGCCTGCGCCCACTTGGTTGCCCCGGACCTGCCCCTGGAGGAACTGGCCGAGCGCATCACGGAAGAGCTCCTGGAGTGGCCGGAGGAATAATCCCCGGCCACTGCCGTTTCGTCCGAAGAGCGCGCTTCAGGCCGCGTCGTGCCGCATCCTTGAAGGCATGAGCATGAGGCTCGTGCAAAATTCCCCGCCAGCTCATCCGAACAGAAGGGCAAGCCGGCAACCGTATGGGATGACTGCGGATTTCCAAAGGGAGCACCCCTTTGGCCGCCGCAGGCGTTCCCCTACTGCGGATTGTGCATGTTCCTCATGTTTTTCAAGGGCAAAACGAATAATAGCACATTGTTATCCTCAAAATAAAAGCACATGTTTTGAGGGGCCACACATCAGATGGTGCAGAAGGGCGAGCCTTTGCCCACCATGGGCGATATGGCGTACTGGCCCGTGGATTCGAGCACCGCGCGCCAGTAGTCCGAGGTCATGTCCAGCTTCTTGCGCTTGCGGGTCACCAGCTCCAGCGGCAGGTGCACGTAACGTCCGTAGACCTTGCTGACCACCATGCCGGTCTTGCCCGCCATGGCCGCGTGCACCGCGAACTGGCCCAGGAAGCCGCAGTAGACCCGGTCGTTGGAGTTGGCCGGGACAGAGCGGATGATGTAGCTTGGGTCGATGTACTTGATGGTGTGCGGCATGCCGCGCTTTTTCAGGTACTCGGTGATTTCCTTGGTCAAAAGCGAGGAGATGTCGCCGAGAACCAGGTTGCCCGAGGCGTCCGTGTGGCCGGACTGCTCCAGCAGGTGCTGGCCCGCTCCTTCCGCCACCACGATCACCGCATGCTTGCGCGCCTTCAGGCGCTCCTCCAGGGCCGGGAGCAGGCCGTGCTTGCCGTGCAGCTGGAAAGTGTCTTCGGGCACCAGCACATAGTTCACTTCCTTCAGGGCCAGCGTGGCCTGGGCCGCGATGAAGCCTGACTCGCGCCCCATGAGCTTCACCAGGCCGATGCCGTTCATGGCTCCCAGGGCCTCGGTGTGGGCGCAGCGGATGGCCTCTGTGGCCTTCTCCACGGCGGTGTCGAAGCCGAAGGACTGGGTGACCAGATTGATGTCGTTGTCGATGGTCTTGGGCACGCCGATCACCGAAATGCGCGCGCCGCGCTTGGCCACCTCCTCATGGATCTTCCTGGCGGCTTTGAGCGTGCCGTCACCTCCGATGACGAAGAGCACCCCGATGTTGGAGCGCTCCAGCGCGTCCACGATGTCTTCGGGCTGCTGCGGCCCGCGCGAGGAGCCGAGCATGGTGCCGCCGAACTCGTGGATGTTGGAGACGTTTTGCGGGGTAAGCTCCATTATTTCATGGCCGTACTTGGGGATGAACCCCTGGAGCCCGAAGCGGATGCCCAGGGTGGCGGCCATGTTGTAGTTGTGGTGGGCCTCCATGACGATGGCCCGGATCACGTCGTTGATGCCGGGACACAGCCCGCCGCAGGTCACGATGGCGGCCTTCACCTTGGAGGAGTCGAAATAGATGCTGGCGCGCGGCCCGGCGGGCTCGAAGAGAATGTCGTTCTCCGTCTCTCCCTCGTCCAGGTCCTCGGGCGAGACGCGGATGGGGATCTGCATGTCCTCGGGCACGAAGTGGCAGTAGGTCAGTGGCGACTCGATCTTGGCAGGCCCCAGGCTGGCGATGCGGGTGTCGGGTCCTTTGGGCTTTACGCGGCTGGGCATGTTTCCTCCGATGCGTTTGGTCATGCTCACCGGAAGCTATAGCCCAAGGAAACCAAAAATCAAAGGATGGCTGCCGCACTATTCCATGCGTCCGGCCTGGATACTTTTTTGTAGGTGCCAACGCATTTTGTCGCATTGCCTACAAAAATGAAGCATCCAGGCGCGGCGCATCCGCCTGGGGGCTCAGATTGCCCCGCACATGCGGCGGTAGTTGTCGCACTCGGCCCTGCTGACGAACGGGCAGGGATCCTTGGAGAACCACTTCTTGCCCGGGCACCAGAAGGAGCCCTTGAACGGTTCGTTGCAGCCGCGCGGCCCCATCATCTTGCGGGACTTGGAACCGAAACTGATGTCGCCTTTGCCGGTGGAAACGGTCCAGAGCGCCATGATGATACCCTCCGTTATCAGGAGGGATTCAGCATAAAGCGTACCACCGCCCAGGCTGGCGCGGCGTAAAAAAAGAGGGTAGATGCTAACCCGCACCGGAGGCGACAGGGTCGCGGCCGGCGCACCATAACTCACCGGAGGTTTCCGTGGGCATACTCGCAACAAGCGGCAGCTTCACCCGTTACGCGGTGCTGGAGGACCTCACCGGCCAGCTGGCCTCGGAACTGCCCGAGCGCCTGGCCAAGTTCTCCTTCCGCGACATCGACCAGACCACCGACGAAAGAGCCTACGGCTGGGTCTGCCTGGAAGACTGGCTGGACAGCTTCTGGCGTGCCGCGCCTCCCGAAAAGGCGCACTACATGACCTTCTCCCTGCGCCTGGACACCCGGCGCATCCCGCCCGCCGTCATAAAGAAGCACTTCCTGCTGGCCATCAAGGCCGAGAAGGAAGCCATGAAGGAGACGGGCAAGAGCTTCATCAGCAAGGACCGCAAGGAAGAGCTCAAGGACCAGGTGATGCTCAAGCTGCGCGCCCGCTTCCTGCCCATCCCCGCCGTGTTCGACGCCGTGTGGAACCTGCGCTCCAACCAAGTGCTGCTGGCCACCACCAACTCCAAGATAAAGACCATGTTCGAGGAGTACTTCCTTCTGAGCTTCGGGCTGAACCTGGAACAGCTGACCCCGTACTTCCTGGCCCGGCGCATCGTGGACCAGTCCCGCCACGCCATGCTCGACGACCTCGAACCCAGCCCCTTCGCGGCCCCCTAAGGAGCAAACATGGACCTCATCAAGGCCGCAATGCAGGACGTGGTGCTGGGGCAGGACTTCCTGACCTGGCTGTGGTTCCGCTCGGAAAAGAACGGCTGGCTCTTCCAGATGCCCGGAGGCGGCGAATTCAACGTGTTCCTGGAGCAGCGCATCTCCGTGCGCGGCGGCTCCGGCGACAACGTGGAAAAGGCCGTGGTCACCGGACCGCACGCCGAGTTCACCGAAGCCAAGCTGGGCCTTCGCAACGGCAAGCTGGTGGACAAGGCCCTGGTGCGCATCGAACGCGACGGCGCCACCTGGATGGTGCTTCTGGCCTCGGACGATTTCTCGTTGTCGGGCCTCAAGACCCCCAAGATCGAAACCAAGCTGGAAGAAGGCGACGACCCCGACGCGCCGTTCCTGGAGAAGATGATGCTTCTGGAGCAGTGCATGGAGTTCGTGGACGAGCTGTACCGCCAGTTTCTGGAAGTGCGCCTCAGCACCAACTGGCTGGACGAGCTGCGCGTGTTTCGCGCCTGGCTGGCGGAGCAGTAGGGGGCACGTTTTTGTAGCCCTGTTGGGCTTACGCTACACGAGAGAGTTTGTGCGAAGGTGGAGGAGGGAGGCGGAAGAAGATGCCTCCGGCGGCCAAAGGAACAAGTTCCTTTGGAATCCTTTATAGCTTCGCGTAGTGACAGGATAATTTTGCGGGAGCGCGCCGAAAGGCGCGCTCTTTTTTTGCCATCTGGGCCACCCGTGCGGGCCGCCGTTCCTTCCTGATTTCACCCGCGAGGCTTGAAAAATTTCCCGGACAGGTGCTATCGGAACGTAAAAAAATCATGACGTGCGTGCCCATCGTCCGCATTCTTCAAGGTCCGACGGAGGCAGCCATGCGCAGAACCGAGCGCATCGTGAAGGAACTCCTGGCCAAGGCCGGGGTGGCCGTGAACGGCGACATGCCGTGGGATATTCAGGTCCGTGACCGCCGCTTTTTCGGACGGGTGATCAGGGAACGCAGCCTGGGGCTGGGCGAAGCCTACATGGAAGGCTGGTGGGACTGCGAGAGCCTGGACCAGTTCTTCACCCGCATCTGCGCCGCCGGGCTGGACAGCACCGAGGCCCGCCGCCCGCTCCCGAGGCTCCTGGACGCGGCCATGGAGCTTCTTGTAAACCGCCAGTCCCCGCGACGCGCCGATCAGGTGGCCCGGGCGCACTACGACCTGGGCAACGAGATGTTCCACTCCTGGCTGGACCGCCACAAGCTCTACAGCTGCGGCTACTTCGCGGACACGGACGACCTGGACCAGGCGCAGGAGCGCAAGCTGGACCTCATCTGCCGCAAGGCGGGCCTGTCCGCGGGCGACGAGGTGCTGGACGTGGGTTGCGGCTGGGGTGGATTCTGCGCCTACGCCGCCGGGCGCTACGGATGCCGCGTGACAGGGGTGAACGTCTCGGGCGAGCAGGTGGCCCACGCCCGCGAGGCCTGCGCGGACCTCGGAGGCGGCGTGGAGATCATCCGCCGCGACTACCGGGACATCTCCGGCACCTTCGACAAGATCGTCTCCGTGGGCATGTTCGAGCACGTGGGGCACAAGAACCACCGGGCCTTCATGCGCTCCATGGCCGGGTGCCTGCGCGCGGGCGGCACGTTCCTGCTGCACACCATCGGGGCCAACGTCTCGTCCTTCGGCTGCGACGCCTGGATACGCAAATACATCTTCCCCAACGGCGACGTCCCCTCCCTGGCCCAGATCGCCCACGCAGCCGAAGGCCTCTTCGTGGTGGAGGACGTGCACAACCTCGGCCCCCATTACGACAAGACCCTCATGGCCTGGCACGAGCGCTTCCGTCAGGCCTGGCCCCGGCTGAAGGAAGGCTACCCCGAGAGCTTCCGCCGCATGTGGGAATACTACCTGCTTCAGAGCGCCGGAGCCTTCCGGGCCAGGGCCCTGCAGCTGTGGCAGATCGTCATGACGCCACAGGGCTCGCCGCAGCCCGCCTGCCGCTTGTCCTAGGGGGGCGTCCAGGGGCATCCCGGAAGGCAAGTTCATGGTCTTCCGGGATGACGGCAGGAGCGCCTCCGAGAAGCATGACTCCGGGGCTTCTCCAGCATCGCCGCATGAGCAGGAACGGTGCACGAACGGACATGGATATGCTCACGGCGAGTTCCCGTGGCCGTCGTTCCTTGGAGGCGGTCGACAAGGTCCGCCTTGCCTCGATGCAGAATTGCATGGAGTTCTTGAGGAAGACTCCCGGCATTGTTTTGACTATCTTCCGGCTGTGATTACGGGAAAGCGTGCTTTGAAGCCGCCTGTCCGCACCGGGACGGCGTGCTCCGGCGCGAACGCCCGAGAGCGTATCAAGCCGTCACTGCCGGGAGACAGACAGGCCATGCCGCACCCAGCGCAAAAAAACACCCCCATGACAGACGACGCCCGGTGGCGCGCCGTCGTGGCCTGCGACCCGCGCGCGGACGGCTCGTTCTTCTACGCCGTGGAAACAACAGGCATCTTCTGTCGTCCCTCATGCAATTCCAAAACTCCCCTTCGCCGCAACGTACGGTTCTTTGAAACCGTGGAAGAGGCCGCTCAGGGCGGCTTCCGTCCCTGCAAGCGCTGCCGCCCGGAGTTGCAGGAATATGATCCGGGCCGGGCACTGGTCGGGCAGGTGAAGCAGCTTTATGAGAATCATTATGCGGATATCAGGATGGTCAAAGACGTAGTCGCGGGGCTCGGCGTCAGCCGCAACCATCTGATGCGCCTGTTTCGCCAGCACGAAGGCTGCACGCAGACGCAGTATCTCGCACGAGTGCAGGTCGGGAACGCGAAAATGCTGCTGCGCGAAACGCAGGATGGGATACTCGAGATAGCCCTGGCCAGCGGCTTCGCGAGCCTGTCCAGTTTCTACAAACGCTTCAGGGAAATCACCGGAACGACTCCCACGGCTTGGCGCGAGTCGCTCCAGGGCAGGAAACCATGAATATATTCCATTACAACACGGATATAGGAGTGATCGGCATAGCGGAGCAGGACGGGAAACTCACGAACATCTGCTTTGAGGCGGACCCTGCGCCTGCCGATGCAATCGAGCGTGAAACGCAGGCCATCCGGGAGGCGCACAGGCAGCTTGTCCGATACTTCGCCGGGGAACTGCGGGAATTCTCGCTTCCCCTTGCGCCTCAAGGCACGCAGTTTCTGCGCGCCGTGTGGGATCAGCTCCGTGCGGTTGCCTACGGCCGGACAGCCACCTACACTCAGATTGCCGCGCGCGCCGGAAGTCCTCGCGCCATCCGGGCCGTGGGGCTGGCCTGCGCCCGCAACCCCCTGCCGTTTGTCATTCCCTGCCATCGGATACTCGGAGCCAGCGGAAAGCTCACGGGGTATCGCGGCGGGCTGGCGCTCAAGCAGCGGCTCCTGGAGATGGAACAGCAGCATGCAGATATTTCTTTACGGCCAGGCTGAGATCGACCACTTGAAGCGCCGCGACAAGAAGCTGGGCGCGGCCATGGACGCGCTCGGCATGCTCGAGCGCAGGGTCACGCCCGACCTGTTCGCCGCGCTGCTGCGGAGCATCGTGGCCCAGCAGATTTCCGCCAAGGCCGTGGACACCATCTGGGGCAGGCTGCGCGGGAAGGTGGGGCCGGTTCGGGAGGTAACGCCGGAGGCCGTCGCGAACCTCGACGTCGCGGACATCCAGCAGTGCGGCATGTCCATGCGCAAGGCCGGGTACATCAAGGGCATCGCCGAGGCGGCGGAGCGGGGCGAGGTCGACCTCTCGCGGCTCTCCGCACTGCCGGACGAAGAGATCATCACGACGCTGTCGTCGCTTCCCGGCGTTGGCGTGTGGACCGCCGAGATGCTGCTGATCCACTCGCTGTGCAGGCCGGACGTGGTCAGCTGGGGCGATCTGGCCATCCGGCGCGGCATGATGAGCCTGTACGGCCTGAAGAATCTTACCCGAACCCAATTCGAGCGCTACCGCAAGCGCTATTCCCCCTACGGCTCGGTCGCGTCGATATATCTGTGGGCCTTGTCCGTGCGCTGATCTGCACTCGTCACGCCGCCCGGCCTGGACGCGAAGCCCGCCAAAGTTTTTTGGAAGGGGGGTCCGGGGGGAGAGCCTTTTGTTCACAAAAGGTTTCCACACGGCTTCAGAGTGTCAGCCCTAATTTCCGCGCCTTCGCTTCAGTCGGCATTCCCTCTTCGGTCAGCCCCCGGATGGCGTAGTACTTGACCCTGGCCTCCAGGAACTCCTGGCGCGGCACGGGCCGGATGTCTTCGGCCAGGCCGTCCTGGCCCGGCGGGGCGAAGAAGCGCGCCGGGATGTCGTCGTCGGCGCTGGTGAAGCCCAGGCGCGCGTTCATGATGCGCTCGCGGTAGTAGATGCGCTCGCCCAGGCGCAGGAGGTCCTGTGCCGATGCGGCCACGCCCGTTGCTGCCTGATAGGCGTGGGCGTATTCTTCGAGTGAAGCCCCGAAAAAGATGAACTTGCAGGCCGTGAGCGAATCCACCACGGCGTTGGCGTCCTCGGCGATCTTTATGATGCGGGCCTTGCCCAGGAAGCTGAAGCGGTCCGTGGCCACGGGCTTGCGCAGGATCTCGTGGCTCACGGGGTAGGCCCGCAGATGACAGCCACCGCGCGTGGACAGCGCGTAGGCCAGGCTCATGCCGTAGGCCCCGCGCGGGTCGTAGGCGGGAAGCTCCATGCCCTTCACGGCCATGGCGGCCTCGGGATGGCCAAGCGTTGCCGCATAGCCCGCAGCGCCCAGGCCGAGGTCCGGCAGGCGTCCCCGGCCCATGCTTTCAAGAAGTTCCAGTACCCGCGCGGGCGTCAGGCGCTCGCCGGTGAGCTCGGCGTGGCAGGCCAGGGTCACGGCGGCGGAGATGGTGTCCATGCCCAGGTCGTTGCACAGGGCGTTGGCGGAAACCACCAGCTCCATGTCCTCCAGGCCGATCAGCGCCGTAAAATGCGACATGGTCTCGAATTCGGGCATGGAGCGCCCGTCCGCCGCGATCTTCTTGCACTGGATGTGGCAGCCCCGGCAGCCGTGCTTGGTGGTCTGGTAGGTTTCCTTGTAGCGTACGGCGTTCAGGCGTCCGGCGGGCTCGAAGTGCGAGGCCCGGAAGTTGTCCGTTGGCATCATGCGCCGCGAGTCCATCAGGTCGTACAACGCGCCCGTGCCGAAGCAGGAGAAGCCGTGGCCTCCGGACAGCACCGGCGAGGCCGCCACCAGCCGGAAGATGTCCTCGCGGGCCTTCTTCAGGGCCTCCTGGTCGGCCACGCGCACCTTGCCCGTGCCTTTCACCGCCAGATACTTGAGGTTTTTTGCCGCCCAGGAAAGCCCCATGCCGCCGCGGCCGAAGGCGTGGTGCTCGTCCACCATCACGCAGGCGAAGCGCACGCCGGTCTCGGCGGCAGGGCCGACCAGGGCCAGGGAGCCGGCCAGGGAGCCGGACAGGTTCAGGCGTTTTCGCACCTCGTCGCGGGTGAGCCCGGCCAGGTCCGAGGCGTCGCGGATGTCCACGCGTCCGTTCTCGATGACGATGCCCACGGGGTGCTCGGCCCGACCGGTTATGACAAGGCCGTCCAGGCCCGCTTTTTTGATCTGCGTGCCCAGAGATCCGCCCACCGAGGCGTCGCAGAACGCGCCGGTCAGGGGCGAGCGCGTGGCCATGCAGGCGCGGCCAGACGTTGGCGCGATGGTCCCCACCAGCGGCCCGGTGAACAGGCACAGGGGCATGCCGGGGTCGTCCCAGGGCAGATGGACGTGCGGCTCCAGGAAATGCCCGGCCAGGCCCTTGCCGCCGATGTTTTGGCGCAGGACGTCCTCGGCTATCGGTTCGCGGGCGGTCTCTCCACGGGTGAGGTCCACCTGCAGGACGGTTCCCATCCAACCGGATATGGGGGCGTTCAGAGTGGCGTTCATGGGGGCGAGGTGTACCCGCGCGCGGGGCAGGCGGGCAACCCTAAAGTTACCGGCTCCCGTACCGATCAGCATGGCAGAGAGAAAACACATGAACATAAGCGGCGCAAATACGATCATGAACCGGGGCGCGTTCGCCCGGACCCCATTCATGCCCCTGGAACAAGGGGCCATCGAGGGTTTTGCGCATGAGATAACCCGCCGTGCCGCCCTGACCCCGGCTCCGGAGAACCGCACCACCACTGACGAGGCCCTGGAGAAGTCCCTCACCGAGGCAGTCAGCTTCGTGGAGGAGAACTTCGGCGACCGCGCCGCCCGAACTTTCATGGGCGTGGTGCTCCAGAACGCCGGGTCCAAGCCCCTCGGCGAGGACGACCTGGGCAACGCCCTGGTGGACGGGCTGGAGTTCATCGACCGGGCTTTCGGCATCGCGGCCGGGGACAAGGCCATGTCCTTCTTCAACGGCGAGTTGAACCAGGCCATCAACGGCTACTTCCAGAACGGGAAGAACGAGTCCTTCCTGGCCATGGACCTGGATCAGGCCAGCGACAAGCTGGGCGAGGCCATGGGGCAGGCCGTATCCGCCATGATGGACAAGTTCGCTGCGAAAGTTGATCCCAACGCCATGCTCATGGACCAGGCCAGGAAGGACCAGGACGAAACCCTGGATTCCCAGGCCGAGCCCGGCGAGGAGTATCCGGCGGACGGGACGGACGGGGAGGGCGGGGCACTGCTGGACGAGAACGGCATGCCCGTGGCCGAAGCCACCCTGACCGGGGAGCTCTCGACCGAAGCCGCCGTTGCGGCAGGAACTTCGGACGCTGCCGGGACAGCCACGGGCGAGACCCAGGCGCAAGAGCAGGCCGCCCGCAAGGCCCAGGCCGGCACCAAGCGCCGCATGCGCTCCGGGCGCAAGTCCCGCCGCAGCCGCCAGGAAGCCTCCAATGCCGCCAATGCCTACGACCAGTCCGGCATCAAGCCCGGCGTGGTCCTCGACAAGAAAATCTAGTTTTTCCCGCCTCTTGATCCCTCTCATTTTTTCCCGTTCCGACCTCTAAAGCATTTCCGCAATCCACCGATACCTCAAGCAAGGGAGAGGAGATTGCGGTGCAGTCATCGGTTTTTCCGGGGTGCTGCGCCGCAATCGGGGGATACGTGCATCCTCCGCATCCAGACTAAGCGAGGGCATCATGAACGCCGCCAAAAAGTCAGCTCCCAACCAGCCTTTGCGCACCGCCCTGGTGGTCAGCGCACACGAAGGCCACGCCAGGGTCGACCGCATCAGCCTGAAAAACGCCAGAATCGCCATGTCGCGTGCCGTTTCCAACGGCAGGGACGCCATCGCCTATCTGCTCGACCAGGGCGCCGATGTGGTGCTCGTGGACGAGACCCTGGCCGACGGCTCCGGCTGGGACTTCATGCGTACCCTCAAGTCCGACGCGCGCCTGCGCCACCTCCCGGTCATCATGCTGAGCTCCTCCGTGGAACGCGAACGCGTGGTGGAGGCGGTGCGCCTGGGCTGCGTGGGATATCTGGTGCGCCCCTACACCCTGGACACCTTCTTCAAGCACCTGGCCCTGGCGCGCCAGTCCAAGTGCTTCCTGCGCGAGGAGCTCGACGGCCTGGCCGAGTGCCTGGACATGGCCGAGGAAGGCCGGGTCGAGACCGCCCTTCCCAAGATCGAACAAGTCCTGAACGACGCCGACGAAGCCCATCATCATTATGAACTGGGCCTTCGCCAGCTGGCGGGAGAGGAGTACACCCAGGCCGTGCAGTCCTTCGGCAAGGCCGCCCGCCTGAGCGCCTTGAAGGCGGATGCGCACCTGGGGCTGGCGCGCTGCTGGCTGGCCCTGGGGGACGAGGTTCGCTACCGCAAAGCCCTGACCCAGGCTGCGGACGCCTGCGCCAAGGCCGAGCGCTTCGAGCACTACAAGGACGAGTTCCTGTCCATCCTCGCGGACGATCCTCGCACCTTCAATCCGTTCTTGAGCCTTGGCATGCGCCTTTCACGCGAAATGGATCGCGACGGGGCGCTCATGGCGCTCAAGAACGCGGTCTGGCTCTGCCCGAACGACGCCAAGGCCCATCTGGAGCTGGGCAAGGCCTGGCACTTCAAGCGCGAGCCCGAGCTTGCCAAGCGCAGCGTGGCCCAGGCGCTCATGATCTCCGGCCATGACCACGAGGCCAACGCCCTGTATGAGCGCTTCACCGGGAGTGCCTGGAACGACAAGGAAGGAGCGGCTGAGGAAAAGCCCGCTTTCGAACGCAAGCAGATCATCCCGGACATGGTTCCGGCGATGCTCAACGGAGTGTTGTATCTGGCCGGTATGGTCACGGAAGGCATACACCGGTTCAGACGCGACTACGCCTAGGTCCGAACGTCCGGCCGGAGAGCCGGGGAAACCCGACGCCGACCAGGGCTGGGAGACGGACCAAGACGCAGCCGCGCCGCCCGACGGCAGGCAGGGACGCGACGCCGGAGGGTACAAAGACGACCGGCGGGTCAGGCCCCAAGGGGAGGCCTGCCCGCCGGTTTGATTTTTTCCTGGTCGATGTCTTTGGCGTTAGGCCTCGCCCTTGGAGATGGCAGGCCTTACGCCAGAGCATGAAGTATTTCAGCCGTTGCGGACGGCATTCCCGTCGCCGCTGTTACCGCCCGCCGCCAGGCCTGCCTCCACCACCGCCGCCACCGGGACCGCCGCCCGGAGGTCCGCCGGCCTGCTGCTGCGGCGTCGTCTTCTTGCCGCCGGACGGCAGCAGGACCTGCGTGGCCACCAGCTGGCCCGCGGTAAGTCCCTTGATCACCTCGGTCTCGTGCAGGCCGGAGAGTCCCAGTTCGGGCTGAACGCGCACCGCCTTGCCGTCCTCCACCAGGAACACGGTCTGCTGGTTGTCCACCCATTTCAGCGCGGAGTTGGGGATCACCAGCACGTTGGCCTTTTCCTGCACCACCACCTGGCACTGGGTGGTCATCTCCGGGCGCAGCATGGAGGACTTTTCGGCTCCCAGGCGCACCAGCGCCTGATAGTAGACGATGTTGTCGCGGATTTCCGGCTGGGGGTAGATGGTGTCCACCACACCCTTGAACACCGTGTCCGGATAGGCGTCCACGCGAAATTCCACGGGCATGTCCGGCTTTATCTGGCCCACGTCGGTCTCGTCCACGTAGATCCACATTTCCAGGCGGGTGGGGTCCAGCACGGTGATCAGGTTGGCCACCTGAAGTCCGGCCACCACGGTCTCGCCCTGCTGGGTGGAAACCAGGCTGACCACGCCGTCGATGGGCGAAACGATTTTGGTGTAGGAGATGCGGGTCTCGATGGTGGCCAGACCGGCTTCGGCCTCTTCCACGGACTTGTCGGCCTTGATCTTTTCCTTGAGGAATTCGGTCTTGGCCAGTTCCAGGGTGGCTTTCCGCGCCCGCACCGTGCTGGAGGTGACCAGCTCCTCGCGCATGGCGGCCTCCTGGGTGTCGCGGGACACCAGGTTCTGCTTGAGCAGCTGGGTCTGGCGGGCGGAGTTGGCCTTGGCGTAATCGAACTGGGCTTCGGCAAGCTTCAGCTGGGCTTCGGACTCCGCGATGCGGCGCGGGTATACATCCAGCACCCGCTGGCGTTCCGCCTGGGCCTTCTCCATGGTGGCCTCGGCCTGGTCGCGCTGGGCCTGGAGCTCGCGGTCGTCGATCAGGGCGATGGTCTGCCCGGCGGTGACCAGGTCGCCTACGCGCACGCGCATTTCCTTGATGGTGCCCGTGGCGCGCGCGCCGATGCGCACGATGGCCCCCACCTGGGACTTCACGATGCCCGTGGCCTGGAGCACCTTGCGCACCTCGCCCATCTTGACCTCGGCCGTGGCCAGGACCTTGGTGTCCTTCTGACCGCTGCCTGGCCGCCACACGGCCAGCGCGATCGCGACTGCAACCAGGGCGGCGGCGATCCATTTCCAGTGTTTACGCATGGTTCAGCTCATTTCCTCAATCCAGGCACGAAGCGGCGTTTCGATGATATCCCGGATTTCCTGGAGGCGTTCGGGGCTCTCCGCCTCGAAGCGCAACACCAGCACCGGCTGGGTATTGGACGCCCGCACCAGTCCCCAGCCGTCCGGGAACACGATGCGCACTCCGTCCACGTCTATCATGTCGTAGAGGTCCCGGAAATGTTTTTGGGCGCGTTCCACCACGGCGAACTTTATGTGCTCGGGGCAGTCGAAACGGATCTCCGGCGTGTTGTAGGTAACGGGCCAGTCGGCCAGGAGGGTCCCTGCCGTGGCCTCGGGATGGCGGTCCAGCACTTCCAGGAAGCGCAGGGCTGCGTAGGTGGCGTCGTCGAAGCCGAAGTAGCGGTCCGCGAAGAACATGTGGCCGCTCATCTCGCCTGCCAGTTTGGCTCCGGTCTCCTGCATGCGCGCCTTGATGAGCGAATGCCCCGTGGCCCCCATGACGGGATTGCCGCCGTGGGCCGCCACGTCCTTGTAGGCCAGGTGCGAGCACTTCACCTCGCCGATCACCGTGGCTCCGGGGTGGTCTTTCAGAACCTCGCGGGCGTAGATGGCCAGGAGCTGGTCGCCGAACATGAGCTTCCCCGTCTCGTCCACCACGCCCAGGCGGTCGCCGTCGCCGTCCAGGCCGATGCCGCAGGCCGCGCCCTCGGACTTCACCCGGGCGATGAGTTCCGCCATGTACTCCTCTACCACAGGGTCGGGGTGGTGGTTGGGAAAGTTACCGTCCGGCTCGCAGAAAATGGAGACGACCTCGGCCCCGATGCCCTTGAGCACCGCCTCGGTCACCGGGCCGCCCGCGCCGTTGCCTCCGTCCAGCACCACCTTGACGGGGCGCGTGAGCCTGGTCTGGGAGGTCAGGGCCGACACGTAGGCGGGCAGAATGTCGTGGGTCGAGATGATGCCCCGGCCGGCGGGGAAGTTCCCGGCGGCCATCATCTTGAAAAGTTCCTGAATTTCGGCGCCGTAGATGGTGGACGGCCCGGCGATCACCTTGAAGCCGTTGAACTCGGGCGGGTTGTGGCTGGCCGTGACCATCACGCCCGCGTCGGTTCCCAGGTGCTTGCAGGCGAAGTAGCAGACGGGCGTCGAGACCATGCCCACAAGGACGACGTCGACTCCGGTTCCGGCCATTCCCTTGGCGAGCCGCTCCTGATAGACGGGAGATGAAAGGCGGGCGTCGTGCCCGATCACGGCGCGGGAGAAGCCGTTTTTCAGGAAATAGGCCCCGCAGGCGCGACCGAAAACCTCCACCCATTCGGGGTCAAAGTCCTTGTCCACGATCCCTCGAATGTCGTATGCACGGAAAATGTCTGGCGAGAGTGGCTTCATATTGGCAGCGTCCAGATTTTTTAGGGAGTGTTTAGATGAACTGGGATTGGGAAAAACTGCAAGACAAACGACAGGGGCAATTCGGTTCGGGGCCTGACTTCAAGGGCCTTGGAGACGAATTCAAGCGCATAACCGATTTCAATTTCCGCATCCCCGGCGGGCCGAAGTTGATCGTGCTCATCCTGGCCGTCTTGTGGCTGGCCTCCGGCATATACATTGTGGAACCGGACGAGGTCGGCCTGGTCAAGCGCTTCGGCGCATACGACCGCACCACCGGACCAGGGCCGCATTACCACATCCCCTTTCCGGTGGAAAGCGTGCTGAGGCCCAAAGTGACCCGTGTGGAGCGCGTGGAGATCGGATTCAAGACCATCGGTTCAAGGGACGGCTCCGGTTCGCAGTACAAGTCCGTGCCCGAAGAGGCGCTGATGCTCACCGGCGACGAGAACATCGTCGACCTCCAGGTGATCGTGCAATACCAGATCGGCGATCCCGTGGAATGGGAGTTCCGCATCCAGCGCCCCGTGGAGACCGTGAAGGCCGCCGCGGAAGCCGCCATCCGCGAGGTCATCGGCAACAAGACCATCGAGGCCGTGTTGACCACGGGCAAACTGGAAATCCAGAACTCCACCAAGGAACTGCTCCAGTCCATCCTGGACCGCTACAACACCGGCGCGCGAATCGTCGCCGTGCAGCTCCAGGACGTGCATCCGCCCAAGGACGTGGTCGAGGCGTTCAAGGACGTGGCCAGCGCCATGGAAGACAAGAACCGCCTGGTGAACGAGGCCGACGCCTACTACAACGACATCATCCCCAAGGCGCGCGGCCTGGCCGCGGCCATGCTGAACGACGCCCAGGGCCACAAGGAGGCCGTGGTACGCAAGGCCAGGGGCGAGGCTTCGCGCTTCCAGGCCCTGCTCCTCGAATACAACAAGGCCAAGGACATCACCCGCGACCGCCTGTTCATCGAAACCATGGAGGAGGTTTTCGCCAACCCCGAGCTTGAGAAGATCATCCTTTCGGACGACGCCCTCAAGCAGGCCGTGCCCTACCTGCCCCTGGACCGCCAGGGCCGGGTCAAGACCGGCGACAAGGGAGGCAAATAACCATGCGTACCATCGTCATGTTCGCCCTGGCGGCCATTCTGTCCGCCATCATCGCCATGCAGTGCCTCTTTACCGTGGATGAAACCAAGCAGGCCATCGTCATTCAGCTCGGCAAGCCGGTGTCCGAGACCCTGGGGCCAGGGCTGCACTTCAAGCTGCCGTTCGTGCAGAACGTGGTCTACCTGGATTCGCGCGTGCTGCAATACGAGGCCAACTCCGCAGAAGTCCTCACCAAGGACAAGAAGACCCTTGTGGTGGACAACTACGCCAAATGGCGCATCGTCAATCCCCTGCGTTTCTATCAGACCCTGCAGAGCACCCAGCGGGCCAATTCCCGCCTGGACGACCTGATCTACGCCGAAGTGCGCGTGGCCATCGGCAACTATACCATGGACGAGGTGGTCTCCTCGCGCCGTGCCGAGATCATGTCCATCGTCACGAGTACAGTGAACGAGACCGTCAAGGACCTGGGCATCCAGATCATGGACGTGCGCGTGAAGCGCACCGATCTGCCCATCCAGAACGAGAAGGCCATCTTCGGGCGCATGAAGGCCGAGCGCGAGAGACAGGCCAAGCTGTACCGCTCCGAAGGCCAGGAAGAGTCCGCCAAGATAAAATCACGCGCGGACAAGGAACGCACCATCCTGCTGGCCGAGGCCGGGCGGGAGGCCGAGGTGCTGCGCGGCCAGGGCGACGCCGAGGCAGCCAGGACCTACGCCGAGGCCCTTGGCCAGTCGCCGGAGTTCTACGGCTTCATGCGAAGCCTGGAGGCCTACAAAAAATCCCTCAAGGAGAACGGCCGGGTGGTGTTGACGCCGGGTTCCGGTTTCCTGAAGTACCTCAAATAGGGGGTTGGAAAAAACGTGTGGCATCCGGCTGCATATTCAGGCGAACGCGTCTGAAAATGTGGGGCGCCCCGAAGGGGGGCGCACGGCCGCCGGTTGCGGCGGGGGCTCGCGCCGCAGAGGCTCATGCCCCGGAAGAGCGGCGGACCTGCCGCACACCACGTGAAACATGAACATGTTTTTCACGAACAAAATGAATGGTTCCCTTGGTTTATAGCCACACATTGTATGAGTGCATTTTGAGAACGCCACACGAAAAACCCTGGACGGGGGCCGAAAGGCCCCCGTTTTTTTGGAGACGTCACAAGGCCGTAACTCCGCCGTGGCAGAGTTCGGCGGCTTGCCAAAGGCGAGGGGCGGGTGTATCGAGTGCCGACCTTCCTGGCGCGGACCATCCGCGCCCCCTGTGAGGACTTCAATGCGGGCGTTCAACGTCAAACTCATTCTTCTCGTGGCACTCTTCGCGGCCCTGGTGGTCAAGGGAGGCCAGCTTTTTTCGGCAGAGGGCGTGCAAGCCATGACGCGTCTGGTGGAGAAGGATCGCCCGATCGTCCAGGAGTCGACCCCCCCCCGTCCCATCGAGGAGGAATTCCGGGGCTTAAGCCCACGTCCGGAACTCTCCGAACTGGCCGCTCCTGCCCGCAAGATGGTCAAATCCGCCTCGAAGCAGGTTGCCCGCAAGCCGGGCAAACCGCAGCCCGCCGCCGAAGCGCCGAAGAAGCCTGCCCGGAAAGGCTGATACCGCCGGCGGTTCCGGCGCGCCGGACAGCTGCCCCTACGCCAGGCAACGCATCGGAGGCGACAATGATTACGAGCTATTCGCATGCGTTCGGTATTCCGACGCCCGGGTGCGACCTGAAGGACGCCTGCTGGGTGAACCTGACCGCACCCACCGAGGGTGAGATACGCAACGTGTCGCAGTCTTTGGACATCCCCATGGATTTCCTGACCGACCCCCTGGATCTGGACGAGCGCGCCCGCATCGAGATCGACGACAGCTGCCTGCTCATCGTGCTGCACACTCCGGTGCGCCGCACGGAGGGGGATTCGGTCCCCTTCGCCACAGTGCCTTTGGGCATAGTGCTCAGGAACGGCTGCCTGGTGACCATATCCGTCCAGCCCATCGACATCATGGAGTTGCTATTGAACCGCAGGGTGAAGAACTTCGCCCCGGACCAGCACGCGCGCTTCATCATCCAGATCTTCAACCAGACGGCCATCCTGTTCCTCAAGTACCTCACCGAGATAAACAAGAAGACCAACGCATCCGAGATGGAACTGCACCGGGCCATGAAGAACGAGGAACTCATAAAGCTTCTCAATCTGGAGAAGAGCCTCGTGTACTTCACCACGTCCATCAAGGCCAATGAGATCATCATGGCCAGAATCCAGCGGGCGGACATCGTCAAGATGAACGAACAGGAGCATGAGCTGCTGGAGGACGCCATCACCGAGAATCTCCAGGCCATTCACATGACCAAGATATATTCCAACATCCTTTCCGGCATGATGGACGCCTTCGCATCGATCATCTCCAACAACCTGAACGTGGTGATGAAATTCCTGACCACCGTGACCATCATGCTGATGATCCCCAACCTGGTTTTCAGCTTTTTCGGCCAGAACGTGAAGCTGCCCTTCCAGGATCATGAGGCGGGGGTCGTCATCACGCTGGTGGTTGCGATTCTGTCCACGGTCGGGGGCGTCTGGATGGTGTTGAAGCGACGGCTGTTTTAGTCCGGCTCATCGGAGACATCCGAGGGGGAGCCTGGCGCGCCCGACAGCTCGACTCTTTTGCGGCCCCGTCGCGTTGCGCAGGGGGCAAGAAACGCCGTGCCGTGTCGGGTGCGGGGATGCGCCGATGCGGCGTTGCCGGGCTTTCCGGCCGGGCAGGCTGCGGGTTCATCCGGTCCCGGCAGGCCGCAAAGGCTTGACAAGGTCGGCGAAAAGGCCGATTTCACTCCACTTGCGCCGTCTTGGGCGCCATAATCCGCTTTGGGGGACCTCCATGGGACTTGAGTTCATCAAGCCGAACATAAACTTCAATTTTCTCGGCTATCGGCGCTATGCCTACATCCTTTCCATCGTCCTGGTGCTGGCCGGCATCGCCTCGCTGGTGGTGAAGGGCGGTCCGCGCTACGGCGTCGACTTCGCCGGCGGCATGACCATCCAGCTCAAGTTCGCCAAGGCCATCGGTCCCGACGACATCAAGAAACCGTTGGACGCGGCGGGCATTCCGGGGCTTGCCGTGCAGCGCCTGGGCCAGGACAAGGACAACACCTTCCTGATCAGCGCCTCCGACCACGGAGAGCCTCTGGAGCAGGTGCGCGTGAAGGTGGACAACTCCCTCAAGGCCAGCCTGGGCGACGGCTCCTTCGAGGTGCAGCGCCTGGAGGTGGTCGGTCCCAAGGTGGGCGCGGACCTGCGGGCTGGCGCGCTGAACGCCATCTTCTACGCCATCCTGCTCATCGCCATCTACATCTCCGGCCGGTTCGAGCAGCGCTGGCTCGCCGCCGCAGCCATGGCGGGCGGACTGGCCGTCTGCCTGTGGGGCCTGAGGGCCATGGGCCTTTCCACTGTCTACCTCATCATCGCGGCCATGCTCATCACCCTGGTGCTGTGCTGGGTGCTCAAGCTCAAGTACGCCCTTGGCGCGCTGGTGGCGGACATCCACGACATAGTCATCACCATCGGCATATTTTCCATATTCGACCTGGAGTTCGACCTGACCATCGTGGCGGCCCTGCTGACCATTCTGGGCTACTCGTTGAACGACACCATCATCGTCTACGACCGCATCCGCGAACGCCTGCACCAGAACAAGGGCGAGAGCTTCGAGAAGACCATCAACGACGCGGTCAACCAGACCCTGTCGCGCACCATGCTCACCTCGTTCCTGACCCTGCTCACCGTGGTGGTGCTGTTCTTCTTCGGCGGCAGCGTGCTCAGGGACTTCTCGCTGGCGATCATCATCGGCATCCTCACCGGAACCTACTCCTCCATCTTCATGGCCAGCCCCATCCTGGTGGACCTGGGCTCCGGCCTTGACTCCCTGCAGGGCGGCGGCCAGGCGGCGCAGGACCAGAAGGCGTGAGCATGCCTCAGGAAGCGGCAGCCGATCCCGGCAGGGAGATGAGCCTCCTGGACCATCTGGAGGAGCTTCGCATGCGCCTGGTGCGCGTGCTCATCGCCGCCGGCATCGGGTTTGCCATCTGCTTCGCCTTTGCCGAGAAGATCCTGGAGATCATGCTCCGCCCCCTGAAGGAAGTGCTGCCCGCCAGCAGCACCATCCAGACCACGGCACTGACCGAGGGCTTCTTCGTCTCCATGAAGGCGGCGTTCGTGGCGGGGCTGTTCCTCGCGAGTCCGGTCATCTTCTATCAGATTTGGAGCTTCGTGGCCCCCGGCCTCTACGAGGAGGAGCGTAAGCTGGCCATCCCCGTGGCCATCTTCACGGCCCTGTGCTTCATCTGCGGAGCCGGTTTCGGCTACTACGTGGTGTTCCCCTTCGGGTTCACCTTCCTGGCCAACTACGCTTCGGACATCGTCACCCTGAACCCCAAGCTCTCCGAGTACTACTCGCTGGCCCTGGGGCTTCTGTTCGCCTTCGGCATCATCTTCGAGATGCCGGTGTTCATCTTCTTTCTGGCCCGCTTCGGCGTGGTGGACCACGTCTGGCTGCGAGAGAAGCGCCGCTGGGCCATAGTCATCTTCTTTGTTGTGGCGGCCGTGCTGACCCCCACTCCGGACGCCGTGAACCAGATCCTCATGGCCGCGCCCATGGTGGTGCTCTACGAGATAAGCATCTGGGTGGCGTATTTCTTCGGCAAAAAGAAGCCCAAGCCCGAAGAGGACGACACCCTGCCTGTGCCCACGGATGGTGGCGATGGCGGCGGAAACGGGCCTGAGGGAGCACCTTCAGCAGGCTCCGACGCAGCCCTCGAGGACGCGCGCCTCTCCGAGATTCCGCCTTCCGAAGGCGTGGACGCGTTGCCCGCGGGCGAGGCCGCCCAGACTGACGCGGACGCCTCGAACCTGGAGGGTGCGGCTTCCGAAACCGCCCAGCAAGACGCTCCGGCAGGGGACGCCCATGACGCAGAGCGCGAGGCTCACGATACGGCCGCCCTGGGCCACGATGTGGAGGTCGCTGCGCCAGCGGCGCCCGGCCCCGGCACTTCCGGAACCGAGGCTCCCGGGCCTGATGTTTCCGAGGACAACACAATCGCCCAGGTTCCCAAGGCCGAGGCCAAAAAGGGCTGAAGACGCTGCTCCGGCCCGGCGCGCACGCGCCGAATCCTCTGTTCGCACAGGGCGTCCCGGCCAGGCCGGGACGCCCTTTTTTACGCCTCTCGGGAGGATGCCCTGCCTGGTCGTGTCTGGCCGCGCGCCACGTATGGTTCGGGAGGCTTTAAGCCCCTCGACCAAATCTCCGCAATCTGGCAGACTGCGCGCGCAATGGAAAACACGCCGCTTATCCGACTTGAGGCAGTCACCAAGTCCTACACCCAGGGCGACATGGAGACGAAGGTGCTGCGCGGAGTGACGCTCGGCATCGACGCCGGCGAATTCGTGGCCCTGCAGGGTCCTTCCGGTTCGGGCAAATCCACGCTCCTGCACATCCTGGGGCTCCTGGACCGCCCTACCTCGGGCCAGTATTTCCTGCGCGGGCAGGACGTGGCCCAGCTTCCGGACGACGCCCTCTCCGGGCTGCGCAACCAGGCCATAGGCTTCGTGTTCCAGAGCTTCTACCTGATCCCCTACGCCACGGCCCTGGACAACGTGTTGCTGCCGGGGCTCTACAGCGCCAAACCCCAGGCCGAGCTTCGCGAACGCGCCGAATACCTGTTGTCGCAGGTAGGGCTGTCCGACCGCATGCGCCACAAGCCCTCGCAGCTGTCCGGCGGCCAGCAGCAGCGCGTGGCCCTGGCCCGCTCCATGCTGAACGACCCCGACCTCATCCTTGCCGACGAGCCCACGGGCCAGCTCGACTCCAACACCTCGTCCGAGATCATGAACCTGTTCGCCCAGGTGAACGCCCTGGGCAAGACCATCATCGTGGTCACCCACGACGAGGAAACCGCCAGCTATGCCAAACGCAGAATCCTCGTCCTGGACGGCCAGGTCGCTTGAGCTGGCCCATGTGGCCGCACGCTCCCTGCGCGTTCTGGGCATGGCCTGGGGGGCGCTGTGGGCCTTCAAGCTGCGCTCGTTCTTCGTGGTGCTGGCCGTGGCCCTGGGCATCGCCGCGCTGACCATCATCATCGCCTCCGTGGACGGAGCGCGCCGCAAGGCGCTGGAAATCGTGGAGTGGTTCGGCCCGGACGCCGCGCTGGTCTTCGGCGGCAACATCGAGAGCCGAGCCGTGGGGCAGAGGGTCATGACTCTTTCCACCGCCGACGTCACGACCATCGAACGCTCCCTGCCCGGTGCATACCTTGTGGTGCCCATGCGCTCCAAGGTGTCCGTCACCCTGCGGTTCGAGAACCGCAACATGGTCACGCCGCTGCTTATCGGCGCCACGGCCAACTACGCCGAAGCCTGGAACTGGCCTTTGATCGAAGGCCGCGACCTGACCGAGGACGACGTGAAGCACTCGGCCAAGGTGTGCATCATCGGCGACGCTCCGGCCAAGGAACTTTTCGGCGACGAATCCCCAATCGGACGGGTGATTCTGGTGCAGGACCTGCCCGTGCAAGTGATCGGAAGGCTTTCGTACCGCGGTTTCGCGCCGGGCGGGGGCGGCGTGTCGGTGGACGACCGCGTCATCATGCCCATCACCACCCTGACCCAGCGGTTCCACCTGGAGCGGCGCTACTTCCGGGCCATGCGGGTGAAGTTCCTGGAACCGGAACTCATGGAAGACCACATCGCCAACCTGAAATCCCTTCTGCGGTACAATCACAAGCTGAAGCCGGAGGATCCGGACGACTTTTCCATCATCTCGGCCACGGAGGTGCTCAAGTTCCTGACCATGATAACCGGGGGCATCATGGTGTTTCTGGGCATCACGGCCGGAGCGGCCATCGTGGTGGGGGGCTTCGTGCTGGCGAACCTGCTTTTTCTGTCGGTCAGCGAGCGGCGGGAGGAAATCGGGCTCAAGAAGGCGCTTGGGGCGTCGTCCCTGGACATCACCATCCAGTTCCTGGCCGAGGCCGTGATCATGACGCTCATCGGCGCGGTCATCGGCATCGGCATCGGCATCGCCATGGGGCAGCTGCTCACCAAACTCGGGGTGCTGGAGATTCAGCTCTCGGGCAAGCTGTTCGTCCTGGCCCTGTTGTCATCCCTGGCCATTGCGCTCATCTTCGGACTCAAGCCCGCGCGCAAGGCCGCCTCCCTGGATCCCATCGAGGCCCTGCGCGGCGGCGAGTAGTTTCCGCGTTTGCGAAGACATGAACATGTTTTTCGCAAACAAAATAAATGGTTCTCATGGTTTAGACTCGTTCATTGTTTGAACGAATCATGAGAGCGCCACACTGGCTTCTTCGACGCCGCGCGGCATTTATTCCAGCTTCTCCACCCAGGCCAGATAGGCGTACCCTCCGCGCACGGAGTGAACGCGCAGCCTGGCCCGGTCTTCCTTTTCCATCCGTCGCAGATGCGTCAGCAATTCGGGCCGAAGGCTCACCCCGTACAGCCTGAGCCAGCGCTCATGCAGCCATTCCAGCCATACCGGCAGGCCACCCTGGCCCCAGAAATCCACCACGGCCAGGGTCCCGCCCGGCTTCAGCGCGGACCAGCCCGCTTCCAGCGCCTCCTGCCAGGCCGGGACCATGGAGAGCACATAGGAATAGAATACAACATCGAAGCGTTCATTCAGCCCGAAGTGCACGCCGGCATTCAGATCCTCGGCCTGGCAGCGGGCCAGGCGCACGTTCTGTCCGGCGAGCTTGCGCCCCGCGGTTTCCAGCATCCTTGCGGATACGTCCAGCCCGCACAACGTCAGATCCGGTCGCAGACGGCGAAGTACAGCCAGATTGCGACCCGTGCCGCATCCCATCTCCAGCGCCGCGCCCCCGTGCGGGGCGGGCAATTCTTCCAGCAGGCGGTCGCGCCCCAGCAGGTAGAAGCGCCGGGTGGCGTCGTAGATGTGGCGTTGCAGGGCGTACATCCGGTCCATGCGAAGGGCCTGTTCCATGGCGTCACTCCGTCAGTTCGTAGAGGTGGAAGGCCCCGTAGAGGCAGGAGCGGTCGCCCGGAGAGAGCCTGCGCGAGGTCTCCCCGTGATAACGGAATCGACGGCGAAGCGGGGCCGGGAGGGTCTTCTCGATGGGAGATATCTCTCCGGCGGTGCGGAAGATGATCCGCGCGCCGGGCCTGCCGGTGCGGGCGATGGCGGTCCAGAGGCCGCGCAGGGTCTTGGGGGTCATCCAGTCCTGGGAATCCAGGAGCGCGTAGCGGTCCAGGCAGCGGTCGGGCTGCCTGTCCAGGTATCCGCCCAGGCTGTCGTGGACCACTTCGGCACGCGGCGCGGCAGTCTGAAGGGCGGCATGGTTCGCCGCCCGCAGGTATTCGGGCAGGGCGGAGGGCGTACGGGCGTCGTAGCGGCGTCCGAAGGCCTGCCAGGCGAAGGGATTGTCGCTCACGGGGAAGCCGCAGGCCAGTTTCTCGATGCGCTTGCGGTATTCCTCCAGCACGCCACCGGAACATTCGCGCTTGAGCGCCCGGTACTGCTGCGGGGGAATGCCCAGGCTGAACACGGCCACGGCGTAATCGGAAACGAAGCGCATCAGGCGGCTGGTGAGCAGCGGTTCCAATTCGCGCCTGTAGGCTTCGCGTTGCTCCTGCAGGCTGGTTGCGGACAGGATGCGCTCGGGGTCGCGCCCGCTCAGGCGGCAGATGTTTCGCAAGAGCCTCAGGAACTGGCCCATGCGGGCGTGCTCGTAGAGGTTGTCCGTGAACATGGAGATGCGCGGCTTGCCGAAGAACGAGCCGGACCCCTGCCAGTAGGCGGCGGTGTCCGGGTGCGAGAGTTTCAGATACGGCAGGATGTGGCGGGTGAAGGCCCCGATGTTGGCCGTATCGTCAGCCTGGCCGAAGAAGCGGAAGAAGGCGTCGTGGCCGGGCAGGCGGCGCGCGGCCTCGAGCTTCAGGCGGCTCAGGTGGACGTGGTGGATGTTCAGGTCCACGGCGGTGACGGAGCCCGCCCCGCCCAGCAGGTAATGGCATATGTTGCAGCCGCCCGAGGCGATGGTCAGCACCCGGTGGTGCGGCGAAAGGGCCAGGGCCTCCAGGTCGGTCCTGGGGTCCTCCCAGATCTGGTTGTAGACGAAGCCTGAGAACCAGGAGACGAACAGGCGCTCCAGGACGCCTTGCCTGGAAAAGGCCGGACTCTGGCGCACGGCGGCCTTGAGAAGGCCCGCGCAGGATTGTGACATGGGTCCCCCGCGTGACGGTTTTCTCCTGTGACTAGGCGCGTAGGGTTACGGTTTCGCGGCGGGTGGCAGTCTTTCGCGCCTGTGGCGTGCAGGTCTGCCCCGGCTTTCAGGCAGTTTTCGAATGTTTGAAACGAATTGAATTTTCACCCGGCCCGCAGTAAGACTCTGAGCATGTTGGCAAAGCCGTCGTTCGCCGCCTATGCGGCCTGGGGTCCGTGGTTTTCCCTCTTCCTGGCCCTGTGTCTGGGGCCGGACCTGGGGCTTGTCCGGAGTGCCTGGAGCCAGACCTTGTCGCCGGATGCCCTGGCCGTGCACGCGGTCAACCGCCTGTCCTTCGGGGCCGTGCCCGGCGAGATCGACCGGGTCCGGGCCATGGGCGTTCCTGCGTACGTCCAGGAACAGCTCAATCCGGAAAAGCTGCCCGAGCCCCAGGCCCTCACGGACAGGCTGGCTGCTCTCACGACGTATTCCCAGGACACGGTCCAGCTGTTTCGCACCTTCGGCCCCAAGGCTCCGGGCGGGCCGCGCGTCAATCCCACCATGGACGAGATAAACGCCGCCAAGGCCAAGGCCGCGATAATCGCCCGGGAGGCCGTCGAGGCCAAGCTCTGGCGGGCCTTGCTGTCGCCGCGCCAGTTGGAAGAGGTGTTGTGCGATTTCTGGTACAACCACTTCAATGTTCCCTCGGACAAGGGCCTGACCCACCTCTGGGTGGGCAGCTACGAGCGCGAGGCCATCCGCCCGCACGTGCTGGGCCGCTTCGAGGACATGCTCCTGGCCGTCACCCGCCATCCGGCCATGCTCATCTACCTGGAAAACTGGCAGAGCGCCGACCCCGACAGCCCTCAGGGCAAGGGCACGCAGCGCCCGCTGGTGGAGAGCCACGCCCGGGAGCTCCTGACCGCGCACACCATGGGCGTCGACCCCGGCAGGCTCAAACCCCAGGATGTGACCACCCTGGCCAGGGTGCTGGCCGGGTGGACCATCGGCGCGCCGCGCACCTCGCAGGATTCCAACGGCTTCGTGTTCGACGAGCGTCGTCACGATTCCAAGGAGAAACAATTCCTGGGCAAGCCCCTCAAAGCTTCCGGCTACGCCGAGGGCGTGGCCGCGCTGAAGCTCCTGGCCGCCCAACCCGAGACTGCCCGCAACATCTGCGGGAAGCTCGCGCGCCTGTTTTTGGCCGAGGATCCGCCCAAGCAACTGGAAGAAATGTTGTCCAAGGCTTTCCTGGACAGCGGCGGGGACATCCGGGCCGTGTTGACGGTCCTCTTTGCGAGTCCCGAATTCGCCGACCAGAAATACGCCTGGAACCGCTTCAAGAATCCTTTGCGTTACGTGGTGTCCGTGGTGCGCGCCAGCGCGCGTCCGGTGTACGAGGTGCGCTCGCTGGCGGAACACCTGGAGTGGCTGGGCATGCCGCCCTACGACGCTCCGGGAGTTTCCGGCTTCAAGGCCACACGGGACGCCTGGGTGGATGCTGATCTGTTTCTCAAGCGCCTGAACCTGGCCGCCCAGGCAGGGGAGGGGGGGCTTCCCTGCTGGTCGCCCGGAAGCTACGCCCCTGCGCGCCCGCTTGATTCCACCGAGCTGGCCAAGGTGATGGGGCTGGCCTTGTCTCCGGTGACGGCCAAAACCGTGGAGGCCAGCCCGCCGGAGCGCAAGGCCGGGGTGCTGCTGGGCAGCCCCGAAGGACAGCAGTTCTGATGAACGGACATGCATGGACGCGGACAGGGGCTGGTGCGCCCTCTGAGGCCAGAACAGGGGGCACGTCATGAAGCGCCGGGATTTTCTGAACGTCGCCGCGCGCACCGCCATGGGCGCGTATTTCGGAATGCTGCCAGGCTTCGCGTCGGGGGCTGCCCCGGCTGGAGCAGCTTCTTCAGGCGCAGCCACTGCCGGCGCGCCCGTCAAACGCCTCATCGTGCTGTTCCTGCGCGGCGGTCTGGACGGCCTGTCTTCAGTGGTTCCGGTGGACGACCGTTGGTATTACCAGGCCAGGCCCACCATCGCCCTGGCTCCTCCGGGCCGGGAAGGCGGCACGCTGCCGCTGACGCCCGGCTTCGGCCTGCATCCCGCTCTTGAACCGCTGCTGGAGTTCTGGCGCGCGGGCTCTCTGTCGCTCATACCGGCCTGCGGCCTGCCCGTGCCCATGCGCAGCCATCCCGAGGCTCAGCGGGCCATGGAGAGCGGCCAGCCTACGGAGCGCCACAACCGCGACGGCTGGCTGGCCCGGATGCTTCCGCTCCTGGGGCCGCAGGCCAAGGCCCTGGCGCTGGCGCCCACTCCGCCGCTCATAAGCCAGGGCAGGCCTGGGATACAGAACGTGCGCCCCACGGGGTTTCCTCCCTCGGTGTGGCGCATCGAGCGCCCCGCGATCTTTTCGTCCTTCGACGCCATCTACCAGGGCAACGATCCCCTGAGCCGCTCCTACCGTCAGTCCCAGACCGTGCTGCGCAACAAATTGACCGAACTGGATCGGGAGATCAGCGTGTCCTCGGCGGGCGCGCCGTCCATCCATGCGCTGCCTACGCTTGGCGCGCAGATCACGGCCTATATCGGGAAGAATCCCGACGTGAGGCTGGTGTACGCGGCCCTGGGCGGGCTGGACGCCCATTTCGAACAGGGGGCGGAAAAGGGGAGGCTGGCCGAAGCGCTGCTGTCCCTGGGCAAGGGACTCGCCTCCCTGGGCAAGGCTTTGGGGCCAACCCTTAACGACACCTGCGTGCTGGTGATGAGCGAATTCGGCAGGAGCCTGCGCGAGAACGAGTTCGGCGGCACGGACAACGGCCACGGGACGCTCTTCATGGTGCTGGGCGGGCGCACGGCGGGCGGCGCGCTGCACGGCCCGTGGCCGGGGCTTGCCCCCGAGAAGCTCTCCGATGGGCTGGACCTGGGCGCCGGGGTGGATTTCCGCGAGGTGATCGCCCAGATTGCGGCCTCGCATTTCGGCCTGGGGCGCGAAGCCGTGGCTCAGGTGGTGCCTGCCTACACGCCAAGCGGCGCTCTCGCATCCCTTTTCCGTTCCAGCGGGCCTTAAGTATCTCCGAACCCTTCCGAAAAGAAACCTTGGGAAAGGACCGCGCCATGCGGCCCGGTCGACACGGATGTCCTCTTGCCCAAGGAGCTTATGATGGCCACAGTCATTTCCATGCGCGAATACGTTCGCGACAGGGTGTCTCTCATGCCGGAACCGCCCGATGCGGCCCCTTCGGAACCCTACATCAACGACAGCCAGGTCTGGTCCAAGGATTACAGCAAACTCGAAAACGTGGTGTTCGGCGCGCTCAAGATCCGCGAAGTCCTGAATTATTACCTGTATTACGAGGACGTCTGGGCCTACCTCATCCTGAACCTGCTGGACGCGGCGGCCAACGCCACGCCCGAGGATCACGGCGAACTGTCCGAAGCGACGGCGCATCTGCGCAACTACATGCTTCAAGCAGTGGACCGCGCCAACCGCAAGAACATGTACGCGGCCATGCTCATCCTGGACCTGATCGAGAAAGCCCCGGGCTTCAAGGCCCAGGTGATGGGACTGCCCCAGGATCAATAGCGCAGTCCGGCTTGGTCCGAGGATAGTTGTAAACGGCGCAAATTACTGGATAGCCCGGCTAGAGATAGTCCGGGCTGGTCCAGTTTTGGCATTTCGCCCCATCTTCATTTTGAGAAGCTTCCCCCCGGTGATTCAGGCCGTGTTGCGGGACAATTCAAAAAACAATCGCTCCTTTGCGCGCGCAATAACCTGCAATTCTTGATCTATATATTTCTGTCGCCGATTACCGGTCGATAGTGACATATTGAGATATGCAGGGTGCATTAATAACCACTTGGTTTAGCATCTCATTTTAATTCCGACAAAAGGGCACATTCCTTGCTTCAAGGTGGCGGAATGCATCATTTTGACAAGAACATGGCTCATTTTTCCCGCTATAATTCTGCAGTAACAATCAACCCTTGAGGACGTACCCATGTTGATGAACGACACTATTGCCCGTGCTCTTTTTGGACGCAGTTGTGCCATTCGCGGCCTGGATGACCCGCTAGATCATCAGCTCAACCAGCCTGATCAGGATACGGGAGCTGCCGGCTCCAATGTGACCACCGAGGATCTGTACCGGATGCAACGCATGCAGAAGTCATCTCTGCTTGAAAGCAGGCTGGGGGGGATAGAGAATCCAAACATCAAGGCCGCCGAACATATCGAGGAATACAAACAGGCTTTCAGGCTCGTCCATGACGAGTATGCCGACAGCGGCTATGTCGAGCCTACTCCCGAGCATCCGTTCCACTACTCGGTCCACAGCTTCCTCCCGGAAACGCGCGTCTTCATCTTCCAGTCGCGCCGCCAAGTCCTGGCCACGCTGACCCAGATCTTCGACACCAACGAATTCGGGCTGCCCATGGACGCCCTCTACGGAAAGGAACTCGACAACCTGAGGCGGAAAAATCGGCGGATCACCGAGCTGTCCGCCCTGGTCACGTCCAGGCCGTTCCGCATGAGGAACCTCATACTGCACCTGTGCAAGGCCATGTTCGACCATTCGCGCGCCAGCCGCGTGGACGACATCTGCATCATGGTAAACCCCAAGCACCTGCGCTTCTACACGAAGATCCTTCTGTTCGAGCAGTTCGGCCCGGAATTGTTCTACGAGAAGGTTCAGGCCCCGGCGGTCCCCCTTCGCATAGACATGAACCGCATCGAGGAATGCCTGCAAGAAAAGTACGGGCGGTTCGACCGGTCCGCGAACCTCCACGCCTTCTTCTGCGGCGCGGCCAACACCTCTGGAGGGAGGGTTCCCGTAGCTCGTGCGTTCGATATCTGCACCCCCTCCCGGGAGGTTCTGAGCTTCTTCCGCTGCCCCCAGGAGCACTCCCTGGCCGCGTAAACTAACACCGCACAGTTCCATTCTGCAGGCGGAACGGGGCAAAAGGCCTGGACGTTCAACGTCCAGGCCTTTTTGCCATGATGGCCTGAAAGGAGTGGTGGAAGGAGTAGGGCGCGCCGCTGTTCTTACGGATTCTTCGCCAGAAACGGGCAGAACGACAGGGCCGCCGCGCCAAGGCGCGTGGCGGCCCCGCGACCTTCGTAGAGCACCAGCGG
>JBKICU010000039.1:0-38529 GCA_046566965.1 Acidobacteriota bacterium | reverse complement strand
GGCTTGGCGTGCGCGTGACCGGACAGGTGAACGCGGCGGGCCTGTACGAGGCCCAGCCCTATGTCCACCTGAACCTGGCGGCCAGGGGCGACCGGGTGGGAGCCTGGACCAGCCTCCTGGGAGTGGACCCCGTGCGCCCGGCCCGGAGCCCCGCTCCCGGCGACGCTCCATCCCTCAGCCTGCCCAAGCCCGCCGAGGCCGTGGAAGCGGAACTGGTGCTCTCCTCCACACCCAGCGGCTGGCTGGCCAGCAAGGCAGTGCTGCGAGACGGCGCGGGAAAGCTCGAGGGCACGGCCAGCAACATCGGCGGCAACCTGAGCTTCGACGTGACCGCCTCCGGCCTGGACATAAGCTCCTGGCTGCCGGGCAGGAACCTGCTGCGCTTCGACGACTCGACCGGCGTCTCCACCGTGCGGGGCCGCTTGTCCGCGAACTCGCTCAAACTGGGCGAGCTGGACATCCTGGACATGGAGGTCTCCGCGCGCGGCGAAAAGGGCGCGCTGCGGCTCTATCCATTCACTGCCCGCACCCATCAGGCGCTTCTGACCAGCGACATCCGCCTCAAACCCTCGGGAGCGTCCACCAGCTTCTCGGGCACGGCCCGCGTGCAGGCCCTGCCTCCGGACGCGGCTCCCGCCGTACGGAACGCCCCGCCCGTGACCATGGTCGAGGCCAGCCTGTCAGGCCAGTCCGGCGAGCTTGGCGTTTCCGGCAAGGCCTCGGCCAAGGTCGCGGAATTCTCCCGGCAGTTCAAACCGGCCTGGCTCTCCGAGGACGCCATGAAAGCCTGGGAGCTCCTGGGCGGCGGCAGCGCCGGGGCGGACTTCAGCCTGCGCACCGGCACGGACCCGGCCTGGGAGCTCGCGGACCTGGACCTCAGGACCTCAGCCTCCCACATTACGGGCCGGATATCGAACACCGGAAGCAGGGGGGCAAAAAACCGCAGGACCACCATGGATCTTCAGGCCGATCGCCTGGAACTCGAGCGCCTGCGCCAGTTCGCGGCCATCTTCGGGTACCGTGATTCCGACGGCGGATTCGCGCCCTGGCCCATCGAGGCCAGGATAGCGGCCAGGCGCTTCGTGGCCCAGAACAACATCGACGTGGACGATCTGCAGGCCGCCCTGCTGGTATCGACCGAAACCCTCAAGGTTACCTCGCTGTCCGGCTCGGCCTTGGGCGGCAAATTCACCGGCGGGATGGACCTGGAAAACTCGGCCGGGCGCAGGACCCTCGCGGCCAGCCTGGCGCTCTCCGGGGTGCAGAGCGCCCATCTGCACCAGTTCCTGCCGGATTTCCCCAAGTCCAGCGGTCCGCTGGAATGCCGCCTGAGCCTGGACGCAACGGTGCAGAACGGCACGCCGCTGTGGCAGGCCATGCGCGGACAGGCGGAGCTCCAGATGGGCCAGGGGACCGTCACCTTCTCCCCGGACCAGGGCGATTCGCGCCCCTGGCCGGTGGGCCGTGCCTCGGCCAGCCTCCGGTTTTCCACCAAACCGGCTCCGCAGACTCTCCCGGCCTCGGACAAGGCGCGCGAAGCTGTGCTGGCCGACCTGGCCGGGACGCTCCGGGTGGATTCCCCCGGCATGGTGCGCACCTCCCAGGTGGAGCTCAAGGGCCAGGCCGGGCTGGACGGAGCCGGAAAACCCCTGTGGTACCGCCAGCCCCGAGTGGAGGCAGCGCACACCCTGGTCCTGCCTTTTCTCCCGGCGGGCAGGCCCACCCGCGCCGCCTGGACCGGGCGCTTCGAGGCCGACATCGAGCGGGGCAGCTTCACCCTGGCCGGGATGGAACTGAACCTGGGCGGCGTTCCCGGCCGGGCCAGCCTGACCGGCCAGCCCTCCCAGGGAGCCACCGCGCTGACGGGCACACTGGACATCCCCGAGTTCAACCCGCGCGAGGCGGCCCCCCGCCTGGGTCTGGCCGTGCCGGAGCGCTCCGACCCGGCCCTGTGGCGGCGCGCCAGGCTGAGCGCCGAATTCGGGGGAAGCCTGAAGGAAGTGCGCGTAAACCATCTCCAGGCCACCCTGGACGACATGGCCATCACCGGTCAGGCGGCGATCAGCGGCCCCAGGACGCGCCTGGACCTGGCGGTCAATGCGCTGGACCTGGACCGCCTGGCTCCGGCTCCGCAGCAGAGCCCCAACCCGGCCAAACGGCCGGAAACGCCGCTGCCCCTGGCGGAACTTCGCGAGCTTTCCCTGGATGCCAAGGTGCGCTTCGGGCGGCTGGTGAAGGACAAATTGACCTGGGAGAACGCCCTGACCGAGTTCTCGGCCCAGGGGGGGCGCTTCCAGCTGCGCCAGAGCGCGCCGCTGTTCTATGGCGGGCCATACTCGCTGGACATCAGGGGGGACGTGCGGGGGCAGGAGATGAAAGCGCAGATGGAGCTCAAGCTGTCCGGGTTCTCGGCCACGAACCTCCTGCGCGATCTGGCAGGAGGCACCAGCCTCCAGCAGGGACTGACCAACTTCTACGTGAACGTGGAGACCCACGGAGCCACGGACCGTGCGCTACGCCGCCACGCCGACGGCAGGGCCGGATTCGAGGTGCTTGGCGGCACGCTTGCGGTGCGCGAGGCCAGCGGCAGGAAGCAGGCCCCGACACCCGCGCCGAGCGTGACCGGCGACCGCGACGACGCCCCGCCGCCTCCGCCGCCCACGGACGGGCTGCCCTTCTCGCGCATGGGCGCGGACTTCACCGTGCGCGGCGGACTGGCCATCACGCGGGACTTCGTACTTTCGGGGAGGGGGATCACCGCCAAGGGCGACGGCTGGGTGAACCTGGACGACGAGCGCATCGACCTGTACCTGAGCGCCAACGTGCCCGACGTGGGGGACATCCCGGTGCGCATCAGCGGAGACCTCTACGATCCCCACATGGACATCGACAAATCCAAGATCCTGGGGGACACCATCGTAAACATCTTCAAGGGCGTGTTCAGCATCCCCGGCGACGTGGTGAACCAGCTGCGCCGCATTTTCTGACCCCCCGGTTTCATGACACGGGGAAAACCCGGCCCCTACATGTTCAGCTGGGCCAGCAGGTCGTCCACCTCGGACTGCGACACCTTGGTCTTGGCTTCCTTCTTCAGCTCTTCCAGGGGCTGGGCCGGGGCCTTCTCCTTGGCCTTCATCAGAATCCCCGTGGACACATACAGTTCCGCCACCATGTCGCGCACCTTGTCCAGCATGTCGATGACCCGTTTGATGCGCTGGCCGGTGAGGTCCTGGAAGGACAGGCAGGTCATGATGGCCACCATGTCCTCGGAGAGCTTGCGGCACAGGGTGTCGGCCTTCTCGCGCGCTGCGGGGTCGGCCACGTGATGCTGCACCAGGGCCAGAAGCTCGTCGGGAGCGCCCATGTTGCGCTCCACCAGTTCGATTATCTCGAAGGTGGCCTTTTCCGTGGCCTGGATCACCTGGTCCAGCCGCTGGGAGGCCTCCACCATGAGCCCTTCGGCCTGGGCCACGTTCTCGGGGTTGCCCTGGACTCCGTTCGGGGTCTGGAAAGTGGAAATCTCGCGGTAGATGTCCCCGAGGCTCCCCATGATCTCCTCGTTCAGGCGGCGGAAGAAGTCCTCTCCCGCGACCTCCTTCCCGGCGATCTGGGCAATCTCGGCCCGCACGGCCTCGCGCACGCCGGTCTGCACCACCTCGTGCACGGTCTCGCGGATGAGCGGCTTCAGGGCCTGGGCCAACTGCGCCGCCAGGGCGTCGAAAGATGCAGTGTCCATGCACTCCCCCGTCACTCGAAGTAGGTGGATTCGTTGTAGAAGGAGTAGCCGTTCTTGCCTGACTTCTTGGCCACGTACATGGCTTCGTCGGCTTTTTTCAGCAGGGTTTCCGGGTCGGTGCCGTCGGTTGGGGCAACGCTTATGCCCAGGCTCGCGCTCACGTTCACGGTTCTCTCTTCCCAGGGAATGGGCTGGGTGATGGCCTTGATGGTGCGGGTTCCGGTAAGGCCGGCGTGCAGGCCGTTCTTCAATTCCCCCAGCACCATGACGAACTCGTCGCCGCCGATGCGTGCAGCCGTGTCGTCGCTGCGCAGCACGGTCTGGAGACGCCTGGCCGTTATCCGCAGCACCTCGTCGCCGCACTCGTGGCCGAACGTGTCGTTAATGGGCTTGAAGCCGTCCAGGTCGATGAACACCACGGCCGCGAAATCATGATGGCGCTTCACCCTGGCCAGGGTCTGGCTCAGACGGTCCAGCAGCAGGACCCGGTTGGGCAGGCCGGTCAGGGCGTCGTGCAGGGCCATGTGCTCCGCGCCTTCAGCCGGGATGAAACCCGCCGTGGGTCGCAGCACCAAAGCAAGGTGCCCGGTGTCCTCCAGGCGCAGGCAGCGGGCCTCCATGGGCATGAACACGCCGTCTCTGCCGCGCATCTTGAAACGCTTGAGCAGCGATTGCCCGCTCACGGCATTGCGCGAAATCTCCAGAAACCCCGACTGGCCGATGAGTCCCGGCAGAGTGATCCCGGAAAGCTCGCCCACAGGCAGCCCGAAGGCGTCCTGGAAGGCCTCGTTCACGTAGAGCAGATGGCCGTTGGAATCGGCCAGGCAGGCGGGATCGAAGCTGAGGTTGAGGATTTCACGGAAAGCCATGGCGGTACTCCGGGAGGACAGATCGGGCGTGCCAATGATGGCCGATTTTCCGAGTCCTCGCAATGTCGGAATGGTTACGGTCCCTCGCCAGTCTTCAGGAAACCGGACAAACGCCTGGCCGCCTCACGTGCCGCAACGCGCGATCATGTCCTTTTTGCGGATGGCGTCCTCCAGCAGAACCTGCTCCACTGCCAGACGCATGGCCAGTCGCGCCCGGGGCGGATGCTTGGCAGCCAATTTTCCCAGGTTTCCCATGCTGTTGCCCGTGGCCTGCGCGTTCTGGTTGAGGAGCGCCCCGGACAGCCGGGCGTGGCGCACCCCGCAGTGCCCCTGGCACACCGCCGTGAGCCCCAGTTCGGACAGGCGCAGGTCGTGGTCCAGGTCGTCGTACTGGGTGGGAGAGAAGCGGATGTCGAAATCGCCGCAGGTGCGCAGCGCATCGGCGCGAAACAGGTGGAAGCACCCTGTGACCGACAGGCAGGGGCGCAGCGCGTCGAACTGGCCGAAATCCAGGTCCTGCGAGCTCAGCGTTGCAAAGGACGGTTCCGGGCCGTCGTCGCCGTACAGATTGACCTCGGCGTGCTGGATGCGGCCCGGCGCGGCCAGGTCCACCACCTTGCAGCCCCAGACCCCGGCCCGGGGATAGGCGCGCACAGCCTGGGCCAGGCGCGCCTGCCAGTCCGGCGGGACCAGAGCGTCGTCGTCCAGGTAGGCCGTGAAGTCGCGCGACGCCACCGCCTCGTGGCGCATGAGCCAGTTGCGGGCTGCCGGAGCGCCGATGTTCACTGGGAGCGTGACGGCCGTGAGGGCCTCCCCCACGCGGTCCTTCCAGGCGGAGAGCACCTGGGGGGTGGCGTCGGGGCTGGCGTTGTCCAGCACCACCACGGCAGCGCCGCGCAACTCCGAGGCGAACAGAGCCGCAAGCGTCGCGTCCAGCTCGGAAGCCTTGCCGCTGGTGTACAGGCAGACGGCCGCGCTGCCGGGCAGGGCGTCCCCGCCCGGCGTATCCAGGCCCGCCAGCCGGTCGTGCAGGCGCAGGAGCAGGTTCACGTTCCAGGGAGCCTGGGCCAGGGCCATGCGCCACTGCCCGGCGGCCTCGTCCGGGCGTCCCATCCTGAATAAACACTGGCCGCGCCGGAAAAGAGACGGTCTCAGGGGGCGTGCCGCGGCGTAGCGCCTCTCGGCCCCGGCGAAATCTCCCTGCTGGAACAGGACGTCGCCGCGAAAGGCCTCGCGCGCGGCCGCCAGGGCCTGGGGCCAGGGGTCAGCCAGCGCGCTTTCGGCCCGATCCCAATCGCACAGCAGATAGGCCGTATCCAAAAGGTGCCGGCGCCAGTACAGGTTCTGCGGCTGGGCCCGCATGTTGGCGTCCAACCAGTCCAGCAGGGCCGAGTGCTCGCGCCGTGCCGCATGCTCCGCCAGCACTGCGCCCGCCTGCTCCGGCTCACGCCAGTTGGCCGCGGCCGCGTCGGCCATGGCCCGCACCCTCGGGGGCAGGAAGCGCGCCCGGCCGTCCATGGAAACGAGCGCCCCGGCCAGCGCGCCGTCCAGCGGACCGGCCTCCCAGGCGGCCAGCAGCAGGTCCAGCCCCAGGCCCAACGTGGCGGTATCGTTCAGGGCCGCCCGGGCCAGTCCGGTCAGGTGCGGCTTGCCCACGCCGCCAAGCAGCAGACCGTAGCGCAGATTGTCCGGCAAAACGGCCCAGTCGAAATCACTTCCCCGCACGCGCCGCCTCCTGCCAGACCGTGAAATATCCCTCGGCTCCGGCCCGCAGCCCCCACCGGGCCAGCACCTCGGCCCTGGCGCGCCCGCCCAACTCCTGCCGCATGGATGCATCCACCACCAGCCGCATCAGGGCCTCCTCCCACTGATCCGGATCTGCGCCGGCCTTGAGCCCGGTCTCGCCGTGGCGCACCGGGGCATAGGGCGCGAGGTCCGCGTACACGCCCGCCGCGCCCAGGGCCGAATACTCCAGCCACTTCACCGCGCTCTTGCAGCGGTTGAAGGGGGTGTCCTCCAGGGGGGCAAGGCCGATGTCCGGGGCAAGGTTCTTCAAGGCGCGGGCGTAGGCGGCGTAGTCCTCGCTGAAGGGCAGCTCGCGGGCTTCCAGGCCTTCTGGCGCAGGGCAGCCCAGAAACACCAGCTCCACCCCGCTGCCGCAACGCTCCTTCACGCGGCGAAGCGCCGGGGCGATGCGCCCCACGTCGCCCGCGTGCGAGGGCGTGCCAGCGAACACCACCCGCACCGGCGCACCGGCTGCCGCCTCTTCGCGCTCCCGTGGGGCGCACAGCCACAGACGTTCCTCCAGCAGGTTCGGCAGCACGGCCACGCTTTTCGCAAGCCCGGACACGGCCCGGGCCAGCTCCGCGCAACTCACCGTGATCAGCGACGCGCGCGACAGAAGCTCCCTGGCGTAAGGCGTCACCGGGTCCAGCCGCGCCTTCATGGGATGGTCGGGCGGCACGGCCAGGAAGTTGTCGTCCACCTCGTAGATCACGGGGATTCCCGACGCCAGGACCTGCTCCACCAGCGGCCAGGTTTGCTTCATGGGGAAGTAGCGCTGGAACACCACCGCATCCGCGCCGTTCATCACCGAGGGATCGATGGCGTAGTCGCGACCGTTGCTGGCCGCGCCCCAGCGCAGGTCGATGCGCCCCCGCAGGGTCAGGGCCGGGGCGATGAGGCGCAGGCGTGCGCAGGCGTAGGCGGGAAGATCCAGGGAAAAGGCGGCCAATGTGAGCATACGAGTGTCCCGGCTTGGGTTGGGTCCGTTTCGGTCCCTGGTACTCCCGCCAGCCCGCGAACGCCAGCGCCGCATGTGACAAGTCTCGCCCTGGCGTGTTAGAAGAATTTCCCAAAAGGAGAGGCCATGCACGCGTTCCGCTTCGAACTGAGCGACACGGAAAAAGAGTTCCTCAAGCGCCTGGTGCGCCAAAGCATCGCAGCACGCCTTTCAGGCGACTCCGCATGGCAGCCGCCCGAACCGCCCACGGACACCCTGCGAAAGAACTTCGGGGCCTTCGTCACCCTGACCCTGGACGGTGACCTGCGCGGCTGCATCGGCCACATCATCGGCGACCAGCCCCTGTATCTGACCATCGCCGGCATGGCGCTGGCGGCGGCCTTCGAAGACCCGCGCTTCCCGCCCCTGACCAGCGGCGAATTCGAACGCATCCACATCGAGATATCCATCCTCGGTCCCATCACACCCTGCCCGGACCCGGCGCTGGTGGAGGTGGGACGCCATGGGCTCATCATGCGCCAGGGCCATCGCCAGGGACTCCTGCTGCCGCAGGTGCCGGTGGAATGGCGCTGGGACCGGGAGACCTTCCTGTCCCAGACCTGCCGCAAGGCCGGGTTGCCGCCCGATGCCTGGAAAATGCCCGAGACCGACATCTACTGGTTCGAAGCGGAGGTGTTTTGAGCATGCCCGCCAGATTTGCCGTCCTGCTCCTGGCCTCGCTGCTGCTGGCCGCCTGCCGCCACGGCGCGCCACAGAACCCGGCCCTGTACCAGTATTCCACCCTGGCCGCGCTCATGGCCGGAAACTACGAAGGACAGGCCACCGTGGGCGAACTTGCCGCCAAAGGCGACTTCGGCCTGGGGACCTTCAACGGCCTGGACGGCGAGATGGTCGTTCTTGACGGAACCTTCCGGCGCGCCGACTCCGGCCTGCGCCTGAACACCGTCGCCCCGGACACGCATGTCCCCTTTGCCAGTCTGGTGTTCTTTTCTCCCCACGGCCGGTCCCAGCCTCCTGCCCTGCCCGACCTGTCCGCCCTGGCCGCCTGGCTGGACGCCCGGATCGACTCGCCGCGCCTGTTCGCCGCCGCCAGAGTGCACGGCACCTTCGCGCGCCTGACCGTCCGCAGCGTGCCCGCATTTTCACCGCCCTACCCAGGCCTCATGGAAGCCCTCAAAAGCCAGAACGTGCGCGAGTTGACGGACGCCGCCGGCACGCTGGTCGGCATCCGCGCCCCGGCCGAGACCGCCGGGACCGCCGTGCCCGGCTGGCACTTCCATTTCGTGAGCGACGACGGAACCACCGGCGGACACGTGCTGGCCGCAGCTCCCGGCGCAGTCCAGGCCTCCTGGATGAGCACGGACCGCCTCGTCCTGGACATGCCGACCACCGGCAAGACCGCCACCGCAGCCGAGATTCCCGGCGAGACCGTGGGCGGCGCGGCGAAATAAGGCGATGCCGGGGCGCAGCCCCCAGACCCCACCAGGGCTCCGCCCTGGACCCGCCAGGGGGATGATCCCCCTGGACCCTCAGTAGCTTCGCGGGCAGCACCGTTCCTGTGCAGAGAGCTCGCAGGCAAGCCCTGAAGCGCGCAAAGCCGCGCTTCAGGGCTGTTTATTCTTGATCGCAGTCGTCGGTTCAGGCGAGGCAGGGTGCTGTCACGGTCGGGTTCTTGCGGGCGGGCGACGAATCGTCTTCAAATCGGTTCTAGCCCGCCCGCAAGGACACGGACGAGACAACCCCCACCTCTCGGCCGACGATACGACGGCTTATCGCGCTGGTCCGCGAAGCTACTTAAAAGTTTTTGAAGGAGAGTCCAGAGAGGAAACTTTTTTCAAAAAGTTTCCTCTCTGGCCGCCGGAGGCATCCCAAACTCTTACTCCCCGCTCTCTTCTCTCCGACCTACTGGGCCATCTTCCGAATTTCCACGGCGTACGCTTCTTTCAAATCATGCACGTACTGCGCGTCGATGGGTCCCTTCCAGGTGACCACTTCCAGGTAGCGCTTGGGGATCTTGACCTGATCGGGGTCGAAGCCGGTGGCGAACTTGGTCTTCCAGCGCAGCTTCTGCACGTTGGACGACGCCGTGGACAGGTTGGCGGCCACCTCGGGATAGCCCATGACGTCCAGAGCCTTGCCGACGGCCTCCTCGGTGTAGGCGGAGCGCGCGAACAGGCAGGAGACCATGCTGGTCAGCACGCAGCGCTGGCGTTCGTCCTCCACCATGAAGGCCACGGCCTTTGCCACGTCCTTGTCCGTGGCTTTCTGGTCGTAGGAGTAGCCCGCGCTGTCCAGGTGGGAGTGGCGCAGCCCCATGGCCTGGGACACGAAGAACACTTCGCCCGTGGCGTATCCGGCCATTTCCTGGCCCAGCACGCAGGCATAGTCCTGGCCTTTGTAGCGCTCTGCGGCCACCAGGGTGCCCTGGGCCAGCAGGGTGTAGAACTCGTTGGGGGGCGTGCCCAGGTGCTCCACGGCCCTGCGATAGTTGGCGGAATCCCCGAACTTGAGGGGCACCAGGGTTTCCGCCTCGGTGACCGCGCCCTTCTCCAGGGCCTCGGTGGCCCAGGCCAGGGCCACGCCGCCGGAGATGGCGTCCAGGCCCTGGCGTTCGATCTCGTCCAGCACGCCGAGAACGTCCGAGGCGCTGGTCATGCCCAGCATGGAGCCTGTGGCGAACACGGGTTCGTGGTCGTAGGCCACCTGCCGGTAGAGAACGTCGTTCTGCTTGGCGAACTGCTCGCGCAGGAGGCCCACGTGGATGCAGCCCACGGGGCAGCCGGTGCAGGCGGTCTTACGCAGGAGCAGCTCGCGGGCGAAGGTCTCGCCGGAGATGCGGTCGATGTTCTGGTCGTCGTGGGTGGTCTGCATGTTGCGCCAGGGCAGGGCGTGCAGCTTGTTCATCACCGCCATGTTGGAGGCGGTGCCCAGATCATGGTACTTAGTCATCATCTGGGTGGTGGTCAGCTGCATGTGGATGTCCTTGTACAGGGCGGGGAAATCCTTGCCTTCGGGCGTTGGCATGGCCGACCCGCCTTCCACCAGCACGGCCTTCAGGTTTTTGGAGCCCATCACCGAACCGGCTCCCAGGCGTCCGAAGTGGCGGTAGGAGTCCACGTTGATGCAGGCGTAGGCCGAGAGGTTCTCGCCTCCGGGGCCGATGCGCATGATGCTGCGGTTTCCGGCCCCGCTCTTGTGCATCTTGCGCAGCATCTTGCCCGTGGTGAACACGTCCATGCCCTTGAGGTAGTGCACGTCGGAGATCTCGAACTGGCGAACTCCCGCGGCCAGGCAGGAGAGCGTGGGCGCGCGGCCTTTGATGACCAGGGCGTCGATGTGCGCAAAACGCAGGGACAGCGCCAGGCGTCCGCCCGCGTGGGATTCGGCGAAACGTTCGTTGTAGGGCGACTTGAAGCCGCAGACCACCTTGCTCATCATGGGGAAGCAGCCGGTGAGCGGCCCGATGGCGAAGATGAGGGGCTGTTCCGGGGCCAGGGCGGGCAGGTCGGGCCTGCCGTATTCGGCGTACAGGGCCGCGGCCAGTCCGGAGCCGCCCAGCACCTCGCGCTTGTCGCCGAAGCGGCGGTATTCGCCCTTGCCTGCGGTCAGGTCGGCCAGGAGTATACGGAACGAGTAATCAGTCTGCATGGCTGGCCTCCTGCGCGGGCGCCTTGGGCGAGGGGTCCCTCTCGTCTCTTTCCTCGTGGGGTGAGTTCACCATTTCCAGGCAGTTGAGGGGGCAGAAGGCCACGCAGCGCCCGCAGTGGATGCACACGTAGGGCAGGTTGGTCTCCGGCTCCATGTAGATGGCGTCCACGGGACAGGCCTTGGCGCATGCGCCGCAGCGGATGCACAGGGATTTGTCCACCTTGACGCCGCCGGATTTGCGCTGGGTGTAGGCCCCGGTGGGGCAGGCCTCGACGCAGGGCGCCGGGTCGCAGGCCAGGCACAGCTTGGCTTCGAAGCCGGTGGACAGCCCGCCGGACGATACGATGCGAATGCCCGCCGTGGACCAGGAGACCCGTTGATGCACCAGGCGCGCGCAGGCCAGCGAACAGGACTGGCACCCGATGCAGCGCTCGATGCGGGTTGGCCGCAGTATTTTCATGTTCATCTCCGGTTTGTGGTATATACGCCGTTTAGGCTGGTTGCGAACGGCGGTCAACGGTTAGGAGGGCGTTTCGTTGACGCCTCCGGCCGGTTGACCTAAAGAATACGCAGAACTCGCCCAGAACTCTCAAGGAGAACCCCATGACGACGCTTCGAGCCGCCCTTCTGCTGGCCCTGGTCTTTGCCCTGGGCGCATGCGCCAGCCCCCCCTACTCCAAGTCGGGCGTCTCCCGGGACGTAGCCATGGCCGATTACCAGGACTGCTACTCCCAGGGAGCCCTGGACCATTTCACACCGGAATCCAAGGCCAGCATCAACAAATCCACCCGCGCCTGCATGAAGGCCAGGGGCTACAGCGGAACCTGGGTCTTCCCCTGGTGGTGATCCCCGCGAGGGGAGACAAGAAAGCCCCGGCGAACAAGACTTCGCCGGGGCTTTTTCATTCGGAGAACGGTGGTGATTTCGCCGGACTGTCAGGAGCGGCGTCCTGTGCACGCCAGACATCGGGGAGACGCGAGCGCAGACAGGATCAGAACGGCTGGCAGTGGTGCTTGATGGACACGCCCTTGACCACGAAGATCGAGCCTTCGGCGATGTTGGTGGAGAGGTCGCCCACGCGCTCCAGGGAGCGGGCCACCATGACGGTGCGGATGGCGCGGTCCAGATTGGCCAGGCCGCAATCCTGCGATTCGGCCTCCATGGCGTCCTTGAGCACGCGCATGTTCAGGTCGTCGGCCGCGGAGTCCATGGCGCAGACCTTGCGGGCCAGGTCTGCATCCTGGTCGCGGAAGGATCGCACCGCCATGCGGTACATCTCCGTGACCTGCCCTCCCAGCGCGGCGAGGTCCGGCCCGTGAGACTTCTGCGTGGCCTGGGAGAGCAGGATGGCCTGCTCGGCGACGTTCACGGCCTCGTCGCCGATGCGTTCGAGGTCAACAACCATGCGCATGCAGGACACGATGAAGCGCAGATCCATGGCCACGGGCTGGTCCAGGGCCAAAAGACGCAGGGACAGGGTGTCCACCTCGCATTCCATGGCGTTGATCTCGCGGTCGGCGTCGATCACCTGGCGGGCCAGGTCCGCGTCGCGGTTCAGGAGGGCGCCCAGCGCCTTTTCCAGGGCGCGGTCGGTGTAGGCCGCCATCTGCAGCACCTTGACTTTGAGCTGCTCCAGTTCCTTTTGAAATCTCGGGTCCATAAATTCCTCCCGGAGGCGCGCCAGCGCCGGGCGTCGTCTTCTTCCTGTGCGCGCGCGCCAGGAGCATGCAGTCTGTTGTGGGCGAAGCCTGGTCTCGTGCCGAAGTCCATCAGCCGAAGCGGCCGGTGATGTAGTCTTCCGTCTGCTTGTTGCTGGGACGGGTGAATATGGTTTCGGTCTGGTCCATCTCGATCAGCTTGCCCATGTAGAAGAAGCCGGTCATGTCCGAGACGCGCGCTGCCTGCTGCATGGAGTGGGTGACGATGATGATGGTCAGGTCCTTCTTGAGCTCGTGGATGAGTTCCTCGATCTTCTGGGTGGCGATGGGGTCGAGCGCCGAGGCGGGCTCGTCCATGAGCAGCACTTCCGGGTCCACGGCCAGGGCGCGCGCGATGCACAGCCGCTGCTGCTGGCCGCCGGAGAGACCCAGGGCGTTGGTGTGCAGCCGGTCCTTCACTTCGCTCCACAGGGCTGCCTGCTTGAGGCTCTTTTCAACCTGGCGCGCTATGAGGGCGTTGTCGGTCACGCTGTTGACGCGCAGGCCGTAGGCCACGTTCTCGAAAATGGTCTTGGGGAAGGGGTTGGGCTTCTGGAAGACCATGCCCACCCTGCGGCGCAGTTCCACCACGTCGATGTCGCCGCCGTAGATGTCCTGCTCGTCCAGTGTCAGGTCGCCCTCCACCCGGGCTATGTCGATCAGGTCGTTCATGCGGTTCAGGCAGCGCAGGAAGGTTGACTTGCCGCAACCGGAGGGACCTATGAGCGCGGTAACCTGGTTCATCAGAATGTCCATGGACACCGAGTGCAGGGCCTTGAACTCGCCGTAGAAAAAATCCAGGTTCCTGGAGGTCATTTTCACTGGGGTCGTCATAAAACCAATCCTTGTCTATCCTTAGCGAACTTTCAGGACGCTTCCGGGAGGCTGAAGCAGAACGACGCGCCGCTGGGGCTTTGCCGTGCCTGGTCCACCCAGATCCTGCCGCCGTGCCTTTCCACGATATGCTTGGCGATGGCCAGGCCGAGGCCGGTTCCGCCTTCGCCCTTGTTGCGCGGCCTGTCCACCCGGTAGAACCGTTCGAACACCCGCTGGCGCTCGGCCTCGGGCACGCCGGGACCGGTATCCTCCACGCAGAAGATGACATCCGCGTGTCCGGCGTGGTGCGACACGATGACACTGGAGCCTTCCGGGCCGTATTTGATGGCGTTCTCCAGAAGGTTCCGAAACACCTGCGTCAACTGACCGGGGTCGGCCAGCACCAGCGGGCCTGCGTCGGGCAGGCGGTTGTCCACGCTCACCCTGCGCTCGGAGGCCAGGGTGGCGCATTCGCGCAGGGCTGCTCGCAGGCTTTCCGTGGCCTTCACCCGCGACTTGCCGGGGGGCTGGCGGTCGTTCTCGATGCGCGCCAGGCTGAGAAGCTCGTCAACCATCCGGGACATGTGGTTGGCGTTTTTGATGATGACGTCCAGAAAGCGCCGCTCCTGGCCGTCGCGGAACTTTTTCTCGCCCAGGAGCGTCTCGGCGTAGCCCTTGATGGAGGTCAGGGGCGTGCGCAGCTCGTGGGACACGTTGGCCACGAAGTCTCGACGGACCTTGTCCAGGCGGCGGAATTCGGTCAGGTCGTGGAACACAAGAACCGCCCCCAGCCCGGATGAGCGCTGCACCGGACGCACCAGGCTCACGTCGAAGTAGCGGTCCTGTCCGGGTTCGATCTGCACGCTGACCACCGCCGGACGGGATTCGTCCTTCCAGTTGAGCACGGTTTCCGCCGCGTTCTGGAGTTCCGGGCAGGGCACGGCCTCGATGGGCAGCCTGCCCACGGAGTCGGCGGCCGCGGGGAAAATGTCCTCGAAGGCCTTGTTCACCAGCATGATGCGGCCGTCCTCGCCCAGCACCATGAGGCCCTCGCGCATGCCGCCGAGCACCGTCTCCATGCGCATCTTCTCCGCTTCCAGGGAGGTGATCTGCGCCTCGATGCCGCTGGCCATGGCGTTGACGCTCTGGGCCAGCTCCTCCAGGGCCATGCCGGACTGCGGCCAGAGCCTGCGCCCGTAGTCGCCGTCGCCCACGGATTTCAGGACCTCGGCGCACTTGCGCACGAACCTGGCGTGCCTGACCGTCAGCGCGTAGCTGGACAGGGCCGAGCAGACCAGCACCACGGCGAACGCCAGGGCGATCCTCGAGTTGTCGGCCTGGCCCTGGCCAAGCGCCAGAAGACCGAGGCCGCCGGCCGCGAGGTGCGATATGAATATGCGAAGCCCCAGACCGATCATTCAAGCATCCTGCGTGTCGTGTTCACGGAAGTGGTCCATCCGGTCCGCGGGTCGGACCGGGAGAAGCATCGTGCGCCTCAGTCCTTGAAGCGGTAGCCGACGCCGCGCACGGTTTCGATCAGGGCGGCGTGCGCCCCGAGCTTCTGGCGCAGACGGCGCACGTGGGTGTCCACGGTGCGGGCGTATCCCTCGAACTCGTATCCCCAGACCGTATTCAGGAGCTGGTCGCGGGTCTGCACCCGGCCCGGGCTCTTGAAGAGCTCGGCCAGGAGCTTGAACTCCGTGGCGGTCAGGGGGATCTCCTCGCCTCCGGATTCGGCCTTGTGGGCGTCCATGTCCACGCTCAGGCCGTCGCGCCGCAGCACCTGCTTGGGCGAGGCATCGGGGTTCAGGCGCTTGAGGACCGCCCTGGCGCGCAGGATCAGCTCACGGGGGCTGAAGGGTTTCACCACATAGTCGTCAGCACCCAGTTCCAGGCCCACGATGCGGTCCACTTCCTCGCCGCGCGCCGTAAGCATGATCACGGGCACCTGGGCGGTCTTGGGGTCGCGCTTGATGCTTTTGCACACCTCGAAGCCGTCGGCTCCGGGCAGCATGATATCCAGGAGCACCAGATCAGGGCGCTGACGGCGCAGCCTGGCCAGGGCGTCCAGCCCGTCGCTGGCCGTGGCGACATCGAAGCCCGCGTTCTGGAAATTATATTCGAGAAGCTGGAGGATGTCTTCGTCATCCTCGACAATAAGCACGCTCTCCTTGGTCATGGCCATGTCCTCCCGATGAGCCCAAAGATCACGGCCCGGTGACGAGGGCGTGATTGCAATGTTACAGTTCGGTGACATTTCCCGCAGCAAAGCGCAAGAAGGCTCATGACCTTGTGTGACGGACGTTCCCCGAGCATCTGTAACATGACGCGTCGCATCTCCCGCGCGCCGTCTGGCGCATTCGCGGGCAAAGGCGTACGGTCGTCCCGGACTCGAACCGCAACAACCGCCGACGGAGGACATCCATGCCCGAACTCAAGGGAACCCAGACCGAAAAGAACCTCCTGGCGGCCTTCGCCGCAGAATGCCAGGACCACGTCCGCTACGCCTTCTTCGCCAAGCAGGCCAAAAAGGACGGCTACGAGCAGATCGCCGCCATATTCCTGGAGACCTCGGAGCAGGAACGGGTGCACGCCCGCAGGTTCCACAAGTTCCTGGACGGCCTGGAGGCCGAAGTGTCGCTCCCCTTGAGCTCGGCCGGGATCGGCGCCACGCTCGAGAACCTGAAACGCTCGGCGGCAGCCGAAGAGCACGCAGCCGCCCAAGGCTACCCTGCCTGCGCCGCCACGGCGCGTCAGGAAGGATTCCCGGAGGCGGCGCTGGTCTTCGAGAACATCGCCCTGGCCGAAGTGCGCCACCGCGAGCGTTTTCTGGCCCTGGCCGACAACATCGAGGCGGGCCGGGTTTTCTCGCGCGACGTTCCGGTGCTGTGGCGCTGCCGCCACTGCGGATGGGCGCGCGAGGGGAAGGCCGCGCCCGAGAGATGCCCGGCCTGCGCGCACCCCAGGGCGCACTTCGAGATAAGCCCCGAAAACTGGTAGGCTGGGAAGGCTCGTTTTCTCTCCAAAGCCCCTGGCAAAGCCGTGAGGGTTTTCGCAGGGCCTGCTCTCGCAGACCGAGATCGCCGAACCTGAAGCTATTATGGGATAATCAAGCCATGGGAGGTTTTTGAAATATGACCGTTACCGTTGTGGCGCCTGGCTCTGAGAAGTCAGCAAGGATATCCCCATTTTGAGCCCTTGCCATCAGCATGGCGGAGTACGTCCCGATCCCGGTCCCATTTCTCTTGCCGGATGTCACAAATTTATCAAAAAAAACGTCTCTTATCTTTTCTGGAACCTCACCAAAGTTATGGATTGAAATTTTACAGTGATCATTATTCTCGAAAGTAACTTTAATCTCGGCTCCGGCAGGGGACGCCTCAATGGCATTGACCAGCAAATTATTCAACATGACGTACGCCATGGACGAGCAACAATAAATAGAACATGATTTCGCAACTTCACCATGCACCCCGACGGGGGGAGGCAAAGAAAGTTTTTTCTCATTTATGAGCTTTCTGTTCTGGGAAATGACAGACATGACCAAATCAACTGCGTTAACAGGTGCGAATTCGACCTCGAGACCGCCACATTCTATCCTGGACACCGACAAATGCGTATCAATATAACCAAGTATCGTCAGGCCGGACGCCCTTGCCTCCTCAAGTATTTGAAGACCTGTCGGAGATATGCCGACCTCTGTGAGCAACAGCTCCGTGGTATTCAGCCAAGTCACCACTGCACTTCTGATATCATGACTGACCAGATCATACATATTTTCCTTTGACTTAAATTCATCCAATAGCTTGGCTATTTTTTCCGATAGAATCTCAATCTCCTGCATTAACAATGCTTCATTGTTCCTCTGCTTATCAATTATTATTTGCTGTTGTTTGATTCTGTAATCGTTGGAAGCAGACTCGAAGGCCAGTTTCTCGAACCTATGATCTTGAATCGAGTACTTGATTATCGTGTCATTCAATTCAGACTTCAAGGATGCAATCAATTGTCTGGATTTAACAAGCTCATCCAGAAGTTGTTCAACCACCTGATCTACAACAACTTTTGTATCCTTGTTCATTATGTCTCCAGAAAAACATCTGGATGTATTTTGAATACCAGTAGCTGACATGCAGTTTTCTGGCAAATAAAAACTGTCTCCTGGGAACTCGAGGTCAATCAAGAGAGAACGCGACATCGAGAGCGCTGCACCGGCCCGCTCTCGCGCCGGATTTCTCTTCAGCTTTGCTTCCATGGGCCATGCCGGGCCATTCCACGCTCAGCCGGAGGCGGTCGCGCCTGCCGCAGACGGCACACCGGGAGGTGTTCACCTGAGTCCCAAGAAATCGGGCAAGGGAGGCTGGATCTTGACGGGCGGGCAATCCTGAAAGCGACTCATCCCATGCCAATATATGGATGAACTGCTATCTTCGACCGGGGCCGGGACCCCTAAGGGTTAAGCGTGGGGGAGCAAAACTACGGGACGGACTGTAGCACCTCGACCAGCGCCGCCGTGCCCACGGGCTTTTGCAGCACGGCGTCGGCCACGCCCAGCAGCACGGCGCCGGACTCGTCGCGATCCGTAAGCAGCACCAGCACGGCGTCCCTGCGCAACTCCCGGCAGGACTTCAGGAAACCCCGGCCGGACATGCCGTGCAGGTCCTCGCCCGCAAGCACCAGGTCGAAGCGGTCCGGAGCCTGGGCAAACGCCTTCAGGGCCTTGCCGGCGTCGCGCATCATGGCGCTCTTGTAGCCGAGTTCCGCCAGGGTCATGCCCAGGGCGCGCCGCGAGAACGCCTGGGTGTCCACCACCAGGGCGCGGCGCAAGGCCCCGCCGCGTCCAAGATCCATCTCAGCCCCTGCCAGCGGCAGATACACTTCGAACAGGCTGCCCTCGCCGAGCGTGCTCTCCACGCGGACCGCGCCTCCCTGGGAACGCGCGATGCCGTACACCGTGGACAGCCCCATGCCCGTGCCTTCGCCGGGTTTCTTGGTGGTGAAGAAGGGCGTGAAGATGCGATCCAGAAGGGCCTTGTCCATGCCGTGGCCGGTATCCGAGACCGCCAGCAGGGCGTACTCGCCCGGCCCCGGCGGGGCGCAGCCGTCTGCCTCGCCCTTGGCCGCAACGCGTTTCTCCAGGCGGATCTCCAGCCTGCCGCCGCGCACCCGCATGGCATGCAGGGCGTTGTCGGCCAGGTTGGTGACCACCTGGTGCACCAGGCTCGAGTCGGCCATCACCTCAAGCGGCTGGGTTCCCGGATCGAAGCGCACCTCCACGTCCGGCGGCAGCGAGGACCGCAGCAGGCGCAGCGCCTCCTGCACGATGGGAGCGAGCTCCATCCTTGCCGCGCGCAGGTCCCCCCGGCGGCTGAAGGCCAGTATCTGCTTGATGAGCTGGCGGGCGCGGCCTCCGGCCTGGATGATCTCCTCCAGGGGCCTGCGCAGGATGTCCCCCGGCTCCAGGAGCTGCATGCCCACCTCGGCGTTGAGCAGGATGGGGGTGAGGATGTTGTTGAAATCGTGCGCGATGCCCCCTGCCAGGGTGCCCACGGCTTCCAGCTTGTGCGCGCGGCGCAGGCGTCTCTCCAGGCGGTCCTGGTGGGAGACGTCGCGCAGGAGCACCACCGTGTTGCCCACCCGCCCGGATTCGTCCCGGATGGGCGAGAAGGCCGCCTCCACGGTCATGGGGCGAAGATCCGTCCGGATGTCCCTGATCAGTCCGGCCCATTCCTGCCCGTTGCGCATGGCCTGCTTGATGTCGCGCGCGGGGAGCGAGGTCCGCCGCGACCCGAAAAGTTCGAAGAAGTCGCGTCCCAGCAACTCCGGCCTCTCCAGGCCGAGGATGCGGCCGAAGGCCGGGTTGGCGTACTCCACGCGCCAGGTTCCGCCGGTGACGATGGCCATGCCCTCGCCTGCCTGCTCCACGGCGGTGGCCAGGAGCATGCGTTCCGACTCGGCCATCTTGCGGGCGGTTATGTCCTCCATGACGCCTTCTATGCGCTCCACGTCCCCGCCGTCGCCCATAACGGTCCACATGCTGAGCGACACCCAGATGGCGTGTCCGTCGCGCCGACGCAGGCGCACCTCGCGCCGATCCAGGATTCCGTCCTTGCGAAGCGCGGCCAGCACCGTCCAGCGCGCCCCGGAGTCCGCATAGAACTGGTTTCCGATGTCCCGAATCGACGCAACCATCTCCGCCGGCGTCGTATATCCGAAGATGCGCGCGCAGGCAGGATTCACCCACAGGAAGCGCCCTCCCGGCGTGGACTGGAAAATCCCCTCGATGGAATTTTCGGAGATGCTGCGCAGGCGCGATTCGGATTCGCGCAGTGCCTGCTCGGCCTGGACCCTGGCCGTGATGTCGCTGATGACGCAAAACAGCACGGTGCGCTCCGCCACCTGGATGCGCGTGGTGCGTATGTCCACCTTGCGCTCGCTGCCGTCTGCCACCAGGTGCCTGCACACGGCCTCGCGGCCTCCTTTTTCGCGGCAGTCCTGGATCATGGCGTTGTGGCAGGCCGGACCGTCCTGGCAGACCTGGCGGAAATTCATTGCGCGCAGTTCCGCCAGGGTCCAGCCGTAGAATTGCAGGGCCGCATGGTTGGCGTCCAAAAGGTCCAGGCTGTCCGGGTCCAGAAGGAGCATCACGGCCCGGTGTTCGCGGAACATGGCCTCGAACAGGGTCGCTTCCTGGTCGCGCACGCGCTCGCGGAGCTTGCGGTCGTCGATGTCGTAGGCGCAGCCCACAATCTCGAGCGGTTTGCCCTCCGGGTCGGAGCGCAGCACCACGTCGTCTCGCATCCAGCGCCACTGGCCGTCCTTGCGGCGCATGCGGTACTCGAGGGAGATTTCGCCCGTCTTGAAAAGCGTGGGGAAGCTGCCGAAGACCCCCGGCGCGTCCTCCGGATGCAGAAGCGAACGCCACAGGCCCGGGGGCGCGAGATATTCCTGGACCGTGTAGCCGAGCTCCCGTTCCACGTTGGAGCTTATGGTGGTGGTTCTCATGGTGGCGGGGTCCACGGTGTAGACCACCACCGGTCCGTTGTGCATCAGATGCCCAAGGGCCATGCTTGCGTGGGTTTCCAGATTCTTCATGCGTCGTGGGGGCCAAGGCCGTCCTGGCGGGTGAGGCTGGAGTGGAACGCGAAGCTCGAGCGGATGTGGTTCTTCACGTAATACATGGCCTCATCGGCCTTCCGGACCAGCTCCCAGGGGTCCGTGCCGTCGTCGGGAGCGAGGCTTATGCCGATGCTTCCGCCGGGTCCCCGTTCTCCCTTGAGGCTCTCGTAGGGCAGGTTCAGGCTGGCGATAATCTTGCGGGCCACCTCGGAAGCGCCCGATTCCCCCCTCTGGCCGGGGAGCACCACCACGAATTCGTCACCGCCCACGCGGGCCACGGTGTCCGAGGCGCGCACCTGCCTCTGCACCCGCCCGGCCGCCTCCTTGAGCACCAGATCGCCTACGGAGTGGCCAAGGCGGTCGTTGACGGGCTTGAAGTTGTCCAGGTCCAGAAACAGGATGGCCACCTTGGTCTGCTCCCGGCGCGACGCCTCCAATACCCGCGAGAGGCGGTCGACCAGCAGCAGCCGGTTGGCGAGCCCCGTGAGCGGGTCGTGCAGGGAGGCGTGCTGGGCCTTCTCGGCCATGGTCCTGGCGTCGGTGATGTCCTGGATGATGCCGTCGTAGAAGGCCACGTGCCCGAAGGCGTTGCGCCGTATCACCGGCGTGTTGCGCACCCAGCGTTCCGTGCCGTCCTTGTGCCGGATGCGATGCTCCAGGGGCTGGGCGTCCTCGCCGCGCAGCAGCCGCCTGGCCTGCTGCACCACGGCGGAGCGATCCTCTTCGTGGACCATGGAATACCAGAGGGTTGGATCGGCCTCGAAATCTCCGGGAGTGTACCCGGTGAGGAGCTCGCATCCCTCGCCGTGGACCGTGGACACGGCCCTCCCGTCCTCCACCTTGACGGTATAAATGTACCCGACCACAGTGCCGAGCAGTCTCCGGTAGCGCTCCTCGGACTCGCGCACGGCAAGCCAGGCCTCTTCCAGCCTGTCCGCCTTGAGCCTCAGCTCGCCGATTTCGGCAAGGAGCTCCTCGGGAGTCCTCAACGCTTCACTCATGGTTTGCACGTTGCTCCAACCGGCGTTTCCCGTCAACTAGGAGCACTTTACGATTTGGTTTCAGGCATTCACATGCTACACCATGACCACGAAAAGCAAAAAACAGGAGAATCCGATGAAAGACGCCCTGAAGCCCAAACACTACGAAATCATGCGTTCCAAGTTCCCCGACTACATCCAGGCCGTGGAGGCTCTGGGCAAGGCCGTGCGCGACGCAGGCCCCCTGGACGAGAAGACCCTGCTGCTGGTGCAGCTCGGCGCGGCCGCGGCCACCCACTCCGAGGGCTCGGTGCTGTCCCACGCCCGCAGGGCCATGGCCGCCGGAGCCAGCCTGGACGAGGTCAACCACGCCCTCATGGGCCTGACCTCAACCATCGGCTTCCCCACCGTGGCCGCCGCCATAAGCTGGGTCAGGAAGAACCTCGAGAACGATTAAAGGCAAAAACGACGCAGGAGAAGCCTCCGGCGGCCAGAGGGCTCCGCCCTCTGGACACCCTAGTACGCTTCGCGGCCATCCTCCATACTTCTGCAATGGCCGCGAGGCATGAATGCCATGAACCAAGACGCCAGGAACCACTCCGCCTTCCTGCGCGACCCCGACCTGCCCTTCCTGGAATCGCGCGATTCCAGGATCGCGGGCAGCCCGTTCGGCGTCCACACCCACGACACCTTCGCCATCTCCGTGGTGAAGGGGGGCTCCACCATGCTGGACTGCCGGGGCGGCCAGTGGCTTGTCCCGGCGGGCTGCATCGTGTTCCTGCCTCCCGGAGAGCCCCACGCCTGCAATCCCCGACCGGACGGGGAGTTCCTCTACCGCATGTTCTACGTGGAGCGGACCTGGTTCCAGGCCCGGTATGCGAGCGCCCCGGCTTCAGGAGAGCCGCCGGGCCTGGACCTAGGGCATCCCGCGCTGATTGAAGATCCGATCGTGATCCGGGCGTTTCTCGATTTCGCGGCCTCGCAGGACCGGCGCGCCCCGGCCGCTGAAAAGCTGGCCCAGTGGGAGCGCGCGATGGATACGCTGCTGGCGTGCGTCCCCGGCCACATCCTGTCTGGAGGAAAGGCCAGGGCCGAACGCCGGGCGGCCAGGATGGCCGCGCGCGTCATCGCCGAACGTCCGGAGGACCCGCTCAGCATGGCCGGGCTGGCCCAGGCCTGCGGCGTCTCCCCCACACACCTGCCCCGCATCTTCCGACAGACCCTGGGGCTCACCCCCCTGGCCTACCAGAACCAGCTGCGGGTGGAGCTGGCCAAGCGGCTGCTGGCCTCGGGCACGCCCATCGCCCAGGCGGCGGCCCAGGCCGGATTCGCCGACCAGAGCCACCTGAACCGCATGTTCCGCCGATACGCCGGAGCCACGCCGCGCCAGTACATGCTCGGCTCGCGGGGCTGATCCGAAGTACTCTGCGTCCGGCTGCACGCTGGGGGGCAAAAGCGTATCCGCGTCGCATTCCCCGCCCACGCGTCGAGATGCTTCGCCGTTCCCCTGCCCCGGCACTTTTGTGGCTGAAAAAAGCACCGCCATACGGCCGCACGCAATTTCGTTCAAGAAATCCCCGGCGCGCCGGGCTATTCGCCCTGCCCATCCGACTTTCTGGGAGATCGCATGCCACGCCGGAACATCGCCGCCTATGCCGCGCTTTGCGCCTCGGTCCTCTTTTGGGGATTGTCCTTCACGGCCACCAAGGTGGCCCTCGAACACCTCGCGCCCTTCACCATCCTTTTCCTGCGCTTCGCCCTGGCCTGCCTGCTGCTGGCCCCCGCAGCCGCCGCCGGGAAGCTTCGCGGGCTTGGTCTCGCGGACCACGCCGGGATCTTCGGCATCTCCATCCTGTTTCCGGGCTGCTACTTCGCCCTGGAGACCTTCGCCCTGCGCCTGACCTCGGCCACCAGCGCTTCGCTCATCGCGGCGGCCATACCCATGCTGGTGCTGGCGCTCACTGCGGCTGTGAGCCGCAGGCGTCCTCGCTTGCGGAGCATTCTGGGCGTGGCGGCCTCTCTTGCGGGCGTATGCCTTCTGGTGGGGCTTCGCGGCGTCCCCGGGAGCGCCGTGAACACCGGGGACGCACTCATGCTCGGGGCCGTGGCATCGGCGGCGATATACATGGTGGCCGCCTCCCGCCTGTGCCGCAGCGTATCGCCGCTGGCGCTCACCACGCTCCAGATGTTCTGGGGCTCGCTGTTTTTCCTGCCTTTCTTCCTGGCGGACATGCCCGACTGGACCCGGATTCCCGCAGCGCCGCTCCTGGCCGTGGCCTGCCTGGGGCTTTTCGCCACGGTGGGCGCCTTCCTGGCCTATAACTTCGCCCTGTCGCGCGTGGCGGCCCACGCGGCATCGCTGTTCATAAACGCGGTCCCGGTGGTGGCGGTGTTCGGGGCGCACCTGGCCCTGAACGAGTCCGTGGCCGCTGCGCAACTGGCGGGCGGGGCGCTGATCCTGGCCTCGGTTTACGCCACGACCGCGCGCCCGGACAGGGCGGGACTCCCCAACTCTTCTTGACGCGACGGAGCATTTCACGCACATGGGACAAAACTGCGAGGACAGTTCCACGCACCCGAGGTTGTTCCCATGATCATGGACTGCATGAAGACCGCCGATCCCGCGATGATCGAGATGTTCCGCCCCTTCGGTCTGAAGATGGAAGAACAGGGCATCCCTCCCATCGTGATCAACGTCTTCAAGTGCTACTATTCCCGTCTGCTCTACGGGGCTCAGGGCAAGCTTCCCGAAGAGGAACTCCTGCCCCTCACCGAACGCGAAGTCCCGGACTACGAGTCCCTGGCCAGCTACGCGCAAGCCGGACGACAGGCCATGGGACAAGCCGTGGTCATCAAGCTGAACGGGGGCCTGGGCACCTCCATGGGCCTTGAAAAGGCCAAGAGCCTCATCACCGTGAAGGACGGCATGAGTTTCCTTGACCTTATCCTGGGCCAGATGCGGGTGCTCCGCGAAAAGCACGGCAAGACCATTCCGCTGCTGTTCATGAACAGCTTCAAGACCCACCTGGACACCATGCTCAAGGTGGAGGGCTTCGACAACGGCCCCGGCGGGCTGCCCCTGGCCTTCCTGCAGCACCGCTACCCCAAGATACTGCACAAGGACCTCTCCCCGGCCACCTGGCCCGCCAATCCCGAGCTGGAGTGGAACCCGCCCGGACACGGAGACCTGTACACCGCCCTGGTGACCTCCAAGGTGCTGCGCAAGCTCCTGGAGCGGGGCATCCACTACGCCTTCATCTCCAACTCGGACAACCTGGGCGCGGTGATGGACGAGCGCCTCCTGGGCTACATGGTCGAGGAGCAGGCCCCGTTCCTCATGGAAGTGGCCGGACGCACCGCCTCCGACCGCAAGGGGGGCCACCTGGCGCGCCTTCGCACCAACGGGCGCATGGTCCTGCGCGAGATCGCCCAGTGCCCCGAGCGCGACCTGGGAGCCTTCCAGGACATCGGCAAGCATCGTTTCTTCAACACCAACTCCCTGTGGGTGGATCTGCGGGCCATGGAAAAGGTGTTCGTGGCCAACGGCATGATGCCGCTCGACCTCATCCTGAATCCCAAGACCCTGGACCCGCGCAGCGCGAAATCCCCGGCGGTCATCCAGATCGAGACCGCCATGGGTTCGGCCGTGTCCGCCTTCGAGAACGCCCAGGCAGTGAAGGTGCCGCGCACCCGCTTCGCGCCGGTCAAAACCACCGGGGACCTGCTGGTGGTCATGTCCGACTGCTACGACATAAGCCCCGACAAGACCGTGGTGCCCTCCCCCGTGCGTACCGACTCCATGCCCGTGGTGCACCTGGACGGACACCACTACAAGAAGATCGACGATTTCATGGCGCGCTTCCCCCAGGGGGCGCCCTCGCTCATCGGGTGCGAGAGCCTTTCCGTGAAGGGAGACGTGCTCTTCGAGGCGGACGTGACCGTCACCGGCAAGGCCCATGTGATAAACGATTCGGAAACCCAGGCCGTGGTGCGCCAGGGAACGACCCTGGACGGCGAAGTGAGGCTCTAGTGCGCATCCTTCTGGTGGAGGACGACCCGCAGGCCGCGGCCTACCTGGTGAAAGGCCTCAAGGAGCAGGGTCTGGCCGTGGACCACGTGGCTGACGGACGCGAGGGTTTGTTCCGCGCCTCGGGCGGCGGCTACGACGCCATCATCCTGGACCGCATGCTGCCCAACCTGGACGGCCTGTCCATCCTGAAGACCGTGCGCGCCGCCGGGGACAACACCCCCGTGCTGCTGCTCTCGGCCCTCTCGGACGTGGACGCCCGCGTGGAAGGCCTGCGGGCCGGCGGCGACGACTATCTCACCAAGCCCTTCGCCTTCGCCGAACTCATGGCACGCCTGGAAGCCCTGGGGCGGCGCGGGCGGCCCGAAAAGCCCCTGACCGTCCTGACGCTTGCCGACCTGGAGCTGGACCTGACCGCGCGCACCGTGAAGCGCGCGGGCAAGGCCATCGACTTGAAACCCAAGGAATTCGCCCTGCTGGAGTATTTCATGCGCCACGCCGGGCAGGTGGTCACCCGCACCATGCTGCTGGAGCGCGTCTGGGACTACGCCTTCGACCCTCAGACCAACGTCATCGACGTGCACGTGTCCAGGCTGCGAGGCAAGATCGACAAGGACTTCGAGAAACCCCTGCTGCATACCGTGCGCGGCGCGGGATACACGCTGCGTGATCCGTCCGAAGCTCCTTAAGACCTTCAGTTTCCGGCTGGCCCTGTGGTACGTGGGCCTGTTCGCCGTGTCCGCCACGGTGGTCTTCGGATTCATCTGGTGGGCCGCAGTCACCTTCATGCTGCGCCAGACCGAGGAGATCATCGAATCCGAGGTCTGGAGCCTGGTTGAGCAATACGACGAGCGCGGCCTGGCAGCGCTCTCCATGCAGATCTCCGGTCGCCAGCGCAGCGAGGCCTCGCGCTCCAACATCTACCTGCTGGTGGACCGCGAATTCCATTACCTGGCCGGGAACATGCGCCAGTGGCCGCGCGCCATCGAGCCCAAGGGCTTCCCGGAATGGCACACCATCCCTGTGGCCGCCGAGGACGACCCCAAGCCCCTGGAGGCCAGGGTGCGCGTGGTGACGCTCCTGGGCAAGGTGCACCTCCTGGTGGGGCGCGAGCTCTCGGACGTGTTGCGGGCGCGGGCCATCATGGCCATCGCCATGGCGCTTGGAATCTTCTTCACGGTGATCATGGGGCTCATCTGGGGCAACGTGATGAGCGTCAAGCTCCTGGCCCGCCTGGAGAACGTCAACCGGGCCAGCCGGGAGATCATCGCCGGGAGCATGTCGCGCCGGATTCCGCTTTCTGGTTCAGGCGACGAGTTCGACCGCCTGGCCGAGAACCTGAACGACATGCTGGACCGCATCGGGGAACTGCTGACCACGGTCAGGCAGGTCTCGGACAATATCGCCCACGACCTGCGAAGCCCGCTCACGCGCCTGCGCTCCCGCCTGGAACTGGCCCTCTTGGAGCAGCCCGACCCCGTCACCCAGCGCCAGGCCATGGAAGAGGCCATCGATCAGGCCGAGTCCATCATCGCCACCTTCAATGCGCTTTTGACCATCGCCCAGGCCGAATCGGCGGCCGCGCGCGGGGGCTTCGAGAACCTGGACCTGACCCTGCTGGTGCGCGACGCCGCGGAACTCTACGAACCCCTGGCCGAGGACAAGGACATCACAGTAACCGTGGACGTGGAGGACGGACTGACCGTGATGGGCAATCGCCACCTGCTCTCCCAGGCCGTGGCCAATCTGCTGGACAACGCCGTGAAATACACGCCCGAAGGCGGGGCGATCCACGTGGAAGCCAGACGCACCGCGGACGGCGTATCCATGGGCGTGGCCGACACCGGGCCTGGCATCCCCGAAGAGGAGCGCGAAAACGTGCTCAGGCGCTTCTACCGCCTGGACGCCAGCCGCAACACGCCAGGCTCCGGTCTTGGTCTGTCGCTGGTGGCGGCGGTGGCGCGGCTGCACGGGGCGCATCTTGAGCTGAGGGATGGGAAGCCCGGGCTGTCCGTTCGCCTTGCGTTCTGCTTAACCACACAAAATGATCTGACAAAAAGCTGCAAACCGGAACTGTAAATGGTAGGGATTCCTCCCATTCCCGGGGGAAATTCTCGTATTTTCCCATTGAGCTCCATACATATCTTGAAATTCACCCCGTTTACTGTATTTAAATAAGAGGAATGTCGCGCATGTAAAACAAAACATGTAATAACGGGCTATTGGATATTAAGATGAGCACCTCCACCGTCGACCCATCAACCGTATTCATAGTCATCCCGGTTTACAATGAATCAGGAGTGATCCGGGATGTGATTCAAAGTCTCAAACCATATAACTACACCGTGGTCGCCATTGACGATGGATCCAGCGACGAATCATACGCCATCCTCAAAAGCATAGACTGGATCCACACGCTTCACCACATTTTGAATCTCGGCCAGGGTGCCGCAATCCAGACCGGAATCACCTATGCACTTGACTGTGGTGCGAAATTCATTGTCACTTTCGACAGTGACGGACAGCACCCAGCCAATGAAATCGGCAATATCGTCGACATCCTTGCCCAAGGAGACGCGGACGTAGTGCTGGGTTCTCGATTTCTGAACGAAGCTTCCTGCGCCTGCGTCCCGAAAATAAAACGCATTGTGCTGAAACTTGCCACGTTCTTTACGCGTCTGTCATGCGGCATCGATGTTTCTGACACCCACAACGGATTTCGAGGATTCACCGCATCTGCTGCAAGGCATATTCACATCACACAGAACCGTATGTCACATGCATCACAGATACTCTCGCAGATAGCAAGAAGCGGACTGAAGTATGCGGAGTACCCTGTCACCATATGCTACACTGAATACTCCATGGCAAAAGGACAAAAGATTTCGAATTCTCTTAACATTCTTTGGGACTCGTTGTTCTCGAAATAAACATCGGGAGGGAATCACATGGCTCTTATCAAGCCGATTCTTCTTTTTTTCGTCCTGTACATTTTTTTCAAGTACATTTTCAAAAACAAAAGCGCGTTGGCCACCCGCATTCTGTCCATCGCAATGCTTGGGACAGCAACATTGTTCGTATTATTCCCCAACCTTTCAACCGATGTGGCGAACCTCATCGGTGTCGGCCGAGGCGTCGACATGCTCATCTATCTGTTCATGTGCCTGGTTACGATGTTCTTTTTCAGAATATACTCCAAGACCAAGGAGCTCGACCAGCTTATCACTTCCATCGTGAGGCACAGCGCAACGACAAACGCCCTGCGCCCGACAGGCTAGACAGGCATGGACTTATCCGATCGTCGTCCGATGCACAGCCTCGGGGAGCCAGTCGCATTCTTCATACTGACTGCCTCCCTTTTCGGGCTTCTCAATTGCTTTCTCGTTCCGCCATTCCAGGTTCCGGACGAATTCCAGCATTTCTATCGAGCCTTCAGCGTATCGGAATTCAAGCTGCTTCCGAGACTCGGGCATAACGATGTGGGGGACTTCCTTCCAGCGTCTCTGAAAACCATTTCCGGGCCGTTCACGGACATCCCCCACCATGCAGCCGTCAAGACGTCGGCAGCCGCCATCTGCGATATATTTACCATTCCACTCCAGAGACAATCGCGGGAATGGATTTCATTTCCGGGATCGTCCATATACGTTCCTTTCGCATATTTTCCGCAGGCGGCTGCACTCACGCTGCATCGGCTTGAAATTCCTCCGGCGTACCTGTTTTATCTGGGCCGATTGAGCGCCCTGGCCTTCTGGATCTTCACCATCGCGCTGGCGATCCGGCTTATCCCCCATTCCAAGTGGATACTCGTCGTTCTCGCGCTTTCTCCCATGTCGTTGTTCCAGGCCGCCTCGTTTTCAGCCGACGTCGTGACCAATGCGCTCGCCATCCTGGCAGTGTCCCTATTTTTTCATCTTCTGGATCGGGGCGATCCACTGCGCCGGGGGGAGGTATTCGCAATATTCTGCCTCACGCTGGCAGTTTCGCTCTGCAAAATCGCCTACATACCTCTCATGGGCATATTTCTTTTCCTGCCGCGACCCTGCTTCAGGAGCAGCACCTCCCGGTTTTTTTTCGTTGTGCTTCTCGCGATTGCCAACCTGGCCTTCCCCCTGCTCTGGACGTCGGCAGTAAGCCCCTTCAGCCCCTTCATACCCTTTGGCGTCGACCCCAAGACAACGGCCAAGTACGCCCTGGAGCATCCTCTGCGGGCCATGTACATCATCATTCAGTCCATCATTTCCGGGTTTTCCCAGCAATTTACCCGCTACATCGGGGTGCTTGGCTGGCTCGACACCCCCCTGAGCCCCCTTATCAGATATACCTGGGCGGCAATTCTCGCCGCGCTGGTCCTGAGCCGCGATCCCCAAAGAGGGCGCATCCCGGCGCCCCAGGCAGGATCGGCACTGCTGCTGGGTCTCACTTCGTACTCGGCCATTTACATTCTTCTCTTCTTCGCCTGCACGCAACCTGGCTCCTACTCCATCTTCGGAGTACAGGGACGCTATTTTATTCCGATAGGACCATTTATTTTCATTTCAGTTGCATTTTTTTGCCAATTCATACTCGACAGATTTTCCATCAGCATGAACCCTGCCAAGTTCGTTCCTTTTCGCATCGCAACAATTCTAGTTTTGTCAGGATCATCGTTGTCACTTTTAATGCGCTACTTTGATGCATGATCAACTCATATATATCAATTGAACCTGTATACTCTATCCATGAGAACGAACTTCCCCCACAATTGATCGTTTATTTACCTTTTTTTCCCACACACCTGTCCCGAGCAACATGAGCAACAGGGCAAGCAGGACAACCAGCGAGAAGTCCTTCACGCTTCGCAGCACTCCCCAACCTTCGGTTATTATTTGCATCACTATCACGCTGGAAGCCAACGAACAGAGAGAAAGCACCCAAAATAGACACATGGCTACTTTTCTTGCGAAACTCATGACAGGGTCAATGATCCCAGTTCGCCCTACTCCGTGACACCCGGACAGAATGTACGTGAAAAACGGCAGGCACAAGACATAGTCATAATACTGAGTATACGTCCATAAACATGCAAACGCACCAGACAATGCAACACCTGCCCGTCCATACGTCATCCTGGAGAGCCAGACGGCTACGAGCGCGGTCGCAAGCAACAGGTACTTGACGAACCACGCCACATCCGCTTGCATGCTCCATGTCTTGTTCCACCCATAGTACCAACCAACACCAAACCACTGCCTGTACAATTCAAGAATTCCGACATGCGTCAGCAACGCCACTGCCAGGGAAGACAACAGACACAGAACCAAGGCGAAGGATATGGCGCGCCAGTACCGCTTGATCGGAAACAAGGCCAGCAGCGGGACTCCAAGCGTAGGTTTGAGCAGCATCATGAACATGGAAAATCCGGCAATCATAGGACTTTCCTCATTATCAAGGGCAGAAAGCACACCGGCCAGAACCAGCAGGGAAAATTGCCCGATCTGCAATGCAAAAACCACGGGAAAGAATGTCACGAACACCAGCAAGGACTTGTTCACCCCGAACCAACTGCCACCACCATCCAACAAGCGCATGGTCTTGGATCGGACAATACACGCCAGAGCCAACATATTCAGGACAAACCACCCGACTACTACGTGATAGTCCTTATCGAAAGCACCCACGGAAAGCGTCATGAAACCGAGCGCCGCAGGGCTGTACGTGGTGTCTGTCGGCCGACAGAGCCCCTGTTCTTCGCTGCTCCTGTCGATGTATCCACGAATTTCCCAGAGATTGATCGTCTTGGCCTTGACAGGACCGATTTTCGTGTCCAAGATATTAAGCGTCAGTGAATATGGACTGACTCCTTTCAATACGCATTTCACAGCCATCCATTGCTTTATTATATCATTATGGTTGTTGATGACTGACATGAAGCACAGCACCATCAACAACCACAGACACAGCAAAATTCTACTTCTTCCAGGGAATCCATTTTCCATTATCGCCCCCTACTCAATACACACGCTCCATAATGCAGTCATTTCTACGAGCATTCAATTGGGGAATCCACGAATTTTGTATGGAAATAGCTCCAGCCGACATGAACTTCTGTTAATTTCCTGGAAACATCCCTGTCACTTGGCTCCCCTATTTCTCAGCATCACGGAACGCGACCGCGTTCCCAATATTCAGGAGAGAAGCAATGCACCGGACGAACTTCCTACGGACCACTCTTTTCAGCGCGCTCATCGTCCTCATGGCCGCAACCCAGTCATTGGCCGACCTGCCCAAGTTCGCGGACCTGGCAGAAAAGTCAGGGCCTGCCGTGGTGAACATCTTCACCGAGACCGCCCCCAAGCAGACTCCGGGCAAGCCCCGCATGCAGACCCCGCGCGGCACGCCCTTTGACGACTTTTTCGAGCAGTTCGACCAGTACTTCAACCAGCAGCAGCCTCAGCGCCGCACGCGTTCGCTGGGTTCCGGCTTTTTGATCTCCTCCGACGGCTACATCCTCACCAACAACCATGTCGTTGAAAAGGCCGACAAGGTCAGCGTCAAGCTGCAGAAGGGCGAAAAGACCATACAGGCCAAGGTCATCGGCACGGACCCCGAGACTGATCTTGCTCTTATCAAGATAGACAACGGTTCCTCCCTGCCCTACCTCAAGCTGGGCGATTCCTCCAAGATTCGCGTGGGCGAGTGGGTGATGGCCATCGGCAACCCCTTCGGCCTGTCCCACACCGTCACCCAGGGCATCATTTCCGCCAAGGGCCGCATCATCGGCGCAGGACCCTATGACGACTTCATCCAGACCGACGCCTCCATCAACCCGGGCAACTCGGGCGGACCGCTCCTGAACCTGGAGGGCGAGGTCATCGGCATCAACACCGCCATCGTGGCCGCCGGACAGGGCATCGGCTTCGCCGTCCCCGCCAATATCGCCAAGGATGTCATCAACCAGCTGAAGTCCAAGGGCAAGGTCAGACGCGGCATGATGGGCGTGACCATCCAGGCCGTGGACGAGAACACCGCCAAGGCCCTGGGCCTCTCGGGAACCAAGGGCGCGCTGGTCAGCCAGGTAGGCGCGGGCAGCCCCGCCGAAAAGGCCGGACTGACCTCCGGCGACGTGATCACCGAAGTGAACGGACAGCCCGTCAGCGACGCCCACGAGCTGACCACCAAGGTGGGCGCCATGGCCCCCGGCGAGACGGTCACCGTCACCTTCCTGCGCAAGGGCCAGTCCAAGTCCGCCAAGGTGACCCTGGTGGAGCGCGACCTCAAACAGCTGGGACAGCCCGGCGAAGAGTCCAACGCGCAGGGCGACACCCTGGGCATGACCCTGTCCACCACGGACCCGCGTACCAACCGTCCGGCGGGCGGCCTGATCGTGGTTGGACTGGAGCAGGGGTCCCCGGCGGCCGAGGCCGGAATCCGCAAGGGCGACGTCATCGTGGAAATCAACCAGAAGCCCGTCACCACTCCCCAGGAGGCCGCCGCCGTCATCGAGCAGGAAGGCAAGGCCAAGGGCGCCGTGGTGGTGCTTCTCAAGCGCCAGGGACAGCCGGTGTTCCGGTCCATCCCAGTGCAGTAACAACTGTCTCATAGTCGGCCCGGGGAACTAAGCCGCCCCCGGGTCGGCCCTCCTCCACCCTCGCATCAGCCCCCCCTCCACCCTGGGGGGGTTGGTGTTTGTGGGGCCGAAACGACACAGCGCCCGGCCTTCCTTGCGGAAGACCGGGCGTTCTGTCGTCGATCGTTCCGTCACTCTCCGCCTAGGGCTTCATCCCGCAGCCCGAGAACCAGCTTTCGCAGCTGGAGATGCAGGCTTCCACATCATAGCTGGTCCTGTTGTCGGGGTCGGATTTGCACTTGGCCACGCACTGCTGGTAGCGGCTGCGGCAATACTGCGGGGTTTCGACCGCGCTGGAGGGCGGACGGCGCTCTCCGCCCACTGCGGGCGGGAGCACGGGCAGCATCTCTCCGTTGCCTTCCATCAGCCGCAGCCTGGCGACGCAGACCATGTTGCAGTCCACGCATTCGTAGTTGCAGGTCACGCTCGGATCACCCGTGGTGTCGCGCACGGTGCACACCACGGTTCCGTCCGGCCGGATGCACTGGTAGACATTCTGCGGCTGCGCTTGGGCAGTGTGCGCCATGCAAAGAAATGCCAGAAGAATGAGGGTCCGTTTCATGCTCGCCTCCAAGAAATTTATGGGGTATTCTTCAACATAGCCCGCCAGGACGCATAAGCGCAAGACGAGAGCGAAACTTTCCACTCCTGTTTGACATCATTCCATGCGCAACGATAGGTATGTGCGTATGAGCACCCCTCACGGCCCTGAATCGTCCCATTCGAGAAGCACCCTGGTGATGGCCCTGGGAGCGCTGGGCGTGGTCTATGGCGACATCGGCACCTCCCCCCTCTACGCCGTGAAGGAGTGCTTCCACGGCCTGCACGCCATCGAACTCACCACCGCCAACGTCATGGGCGTGTTGTCCCTGATATTCTGGTCGCTGACCGTGGTCATCACGGTCAAGTACGTCTCCTTCATCCTGCGCGCGGACAACAAAGGCGAGGGCGGCATGTTCGCCCTGCTGGAGCTTCTCCCTGCCCGAAAGCTCGGAACCAAGGCCGTGGCCGTCACCATGCTGCTTGGGCTGTGCGGCGCGTCGCTCCTGTGCGGCGAGGCGGTGATCACCCCGGCAATCTCGGTGCTCTCGGCCATGGAGGGCCTGGAGGTGGCCACCAACCAGGCCGGACCGCTGGTGGTCCCGCTGACGCTGATTATTCTGCTGGGCCTGTTCATGGTGCAGAAGCACGGCACGGCGGGCATCGGCCGCGTGTTCGGCCCGGTGATGATCGTCTGGTTCCTGGTGATCGGAGGGCTCGGGCTTGCGCAGATCATCGCGCACCCCTCGGTCTTGCAGGCCCTGAACCCGGCCTTCGCCGTGGACTTCTTCGCGCGCAACCACTTCCACGGCATCCTGGTCCTGGGTTCCGTGGTGCTGTGCATCACCGGCGGCGAGGCCCTCTATGCGGACATGGGCCACTTCGGAAAGCGCGCAATCCGGATGTCCTGGCTGTTCTACGCCTATCCGGGCCTGCTGCTGAACTACTTCGGACAAGGCGCGGGGCTCATCGCCACACCGTCCATCGTGGCCAACCCGTTTTACGGCATCGTTCCCATGGCCTTCGTGTATCCCATGGTGGCCCTGTCCACCATGGCCACCATCATCGCCTCCCAGGCCATGATCTCGGGCGTTTTTTCGCTCATACGCCAGGCCGTGCAACTCGGGTATTTCCCCCGCGTGCGCATCGTGCACACCTCGCACCACATGGAAGGCCAGATCTTCATCCCCGAGATCAACACCATGCTCATGTGGGCCTGCATCGCGCTGGTGCTCATCTTCAAGGAATCAAGCAGGCTGGCCGCGGCCTACGGCATCGCCGTGACCGCCACCATGACCATCACCTCCTGCCTGTATTTCCTGGTGGCCACCAGGCGCTGGAACTGGCCCCTCTGGAAAGCTATCCCCATGCTGCTCCTGTTTCTGAGCTTCGACCTCTCGTTCTTCGGGTCCAACCTGCTCAAGATATTCGACGGCGGCTGGATTCCGGTGGTCATCGCCATCGCTGTGGTCACCTGCATGAGCACCTGGAAGGCCGGACGCGCCGCACTGAGCAGGGTGCTCAGCGCCGGAGCCGTGCCCCTGGAAATGTTCCTGGACGACGTGGCCGCCAAGAAGCCCCACCGGGCCAAGGGCGCGGCGGTCTTTTTGTCGGTGTCGCCTACGGGTACGCCGGTCACGCTGCTGCACTTCTTCAAGCACACCAAGATGCTTCATGAAAAAGTGGTCATCCTGTCCATCCAGTCCTCCGACGAACCCTACTCCAGCCTTGGCCAGAACCTGTCCATCTCCTGCCTGGGGGAAGGCTTCTACCGGGTGATCGCCACATACGGCTTCATGCAGACACCGGACGTGCCCCAGATACTGGACTTTGCCCGCAGCTCCGGCCTGGAGACCGATCCCGCCGACACGACATTCTTCCTGGGGCGCGAATCGCTCTTCACCTCTGGCCGAAGCCGCCTGCCCAAATGGCGCAAACGCCTGTTCGAGTTCATGAGCCGCAACTCCCGCCCCGCATCGTCCTACTTCAACATTCCGCCCGGCCGGGTGATGGAGATCGGCGTGCAGGTGGAATTGTAGGCGCGCCCCTCAAGAACACGAGCCCGAGGGGACGGAGCGCTGCAGCGACCGCGCAGGCGCGACGGAACGTCTCCCCGACATCCGGCCCCGTGAGCGTCAACCGAGGGCATTCGGCATCGCACGCAGCGATTTCTTGCGGCGGCGGACGCACTCTCCTGGCAGATCCGAGCCAATACAAAAGGCCCCTTTCGGGGCCTTGAAGCTGCAACCCTGCGCCCGGCTAGAACGAAAGGCCCGAGAGGCGCTCCATGGTTTCGTGGTCGGTGAAGTCGAACCGCAGGGGAGTGAGCGTCATGTAGCCTTCCGTCAAGAGCGCCCTGTCCTGCCCGGGCAGAACCCGCTCCGTGGGGATGACGCCCGTGAGCCAATAGTAGGGGCGACCCCTGGGGTCCACGCGCGCGTCGTACCAGTCGTGGTAGGCGGCGTGGGTCTGGGGGCAGACCCGGAGTCCGCGCACCTGGTCCATGGACAGGGCCGGGAAGTTCATGTTCAGCACGCAGTGACCGGGCAATGCGGCCCAGTCCACCTTGGAAAGGAAACCGGCCGCGAAATCCGCCTGCCCGGCGAGATCCGTGGGGCTGAAGCTGTCGTAGGAGAGGGCCAGGGCCGGAAAGCCCATGAGCGCGCCCTCGGTTGCGGCGGAAACCGTGCCGGAATACAGAATGTCCACGCCCACGTTGGCTCCGGCGTTGATGCCGGAAACCACCAGATCGGGCGGCGACTCGAGCAGCGTGGTCAGGCCGAGCTTCACGCAGTCCGCCGGAGTGCCCGACACGCCCTGGCCGTAGAAATCCTTTTCGTCGAAAATTTTCACGCGAAGCGGTGCGGCCAAAGTGACCGCATGCCCCACGGCGCTCATCTCCGTTACCGGTGCCACCACCCGCACGTCGTGACCGGCGCGCACCAGCGCATGATAGATGGAGCGCAGCCCGATGGCCTGGATTCCGTCGTCGTTGGTGAGAAGTATTTTCATGGGTTTTCTTTGCTTGCCTCTTCGTAAATACTTTTCAGTGAAATCCTGACAGTATCACGAGATTTAATGAGTACGCGCAAGTCGTATCTTTCCCGGAGCCGAGCCATCTCTTTCTGGCGTTGAGGAACCTGCTTCCCGCCGCCGGGTGATACGACAATTCCCAGATTCCACAATGCATGTTCAGGGCAATTGGGCACCGGAGGGTTTCCCCTGCCATGGCCTGCTTCCGGCCAGTCTTCCGGTTTGCGACCCTTCTTGCAGAACAACTTGGCCGTATCTTCCAGTTGTCGTAATGCCTTGTCCGCCCTGCTATCCTTGAGTTCCACGAGGACCAGCACGAAATCCTTTCGGGCTGCCTCCTGGCAGAGGAAGAGAAAATCACATGTGTTCAGACCGTCAGGCTTGCCCTTGATGTTCCTGAGGTCACAACGGAAAATTTCCCCGGACCCCTTGTCGGTAATGGCAAAGTGTTTTCCTTCCTCGCCGCATGAGGCTTTGCCGTCGATAAGACCGTCCGGGTAGAACGCCTCTGCCAACCGGGCAAAACTACTTATTCTTTTTACGCTTGGCATAAGCCTTGTCGAGCATGGATTGAAAATATTCGCCGATGTCGTCGAACACGTCGTCGATCTCGTCCAGGTCCAGAAGATGGGTTTCCTCATCCACGATGGAACGCGGATTGTCGCCCAGACAGTAGGCCGCCACATGGTCCGGGTTGATCGAGAACTCGCCTTCCGGCGGGGTTCCGTCGTAGGCCATGTGGGCCTGGATGAGGTTGTTGATTACGTAGAGTATGAAGGGGGAATGGGTGGTGATGACGAAGCGGTGCCCGCGTGAAATGAGATAGGCGATGGTTTTGACGACTTCGACCTGGGCCTTGGGGTGGAGGTGGGTTTCGGGTTCTTCGAAGTAGAACGTTCTGGGCTGGTCTGACATTCCATATACATTGGCAATTGCGAAAAATGGCCACGTCTCCATTTGGCCGGATGACACCGCATTCACCGGGAACTGCAACAGCGTCTCTCCACCAGCGTCCTGTAAGAAAAACCAATCCCCCTTCGACATCCCACTTCTCTTAAAATGTACATTTCCTTTCAAGGCTTTACTCTCTAGCAAATCCAAAATATCTGGAGCCGCTACAGTCGATAGCGGCGCAGCGGAAAAGGCATTCCTTGCGTCATATGCTCTTCCGCATTCATCCAATGCCATTGAGAACCTACTAAGAATGTATGGCATCCTTTCAGAAAAAAGCACAACAGGATTATGACTCAACCTTGTATAGAGTGACCTCTCTGTAGGAATAAATAATTGGCCACTACTCTCGTATGCCGCCAGCCTTCTCCTGTCTTCTTCCCAACAATTCAACAAACGATTTGTCCTATCAAAAAGCACATCACACCAATATCCACCATTTTTTTGAACAAGCTTGATTGTTTCACCAGCTGATGCAAACTCAATAACTCCATCCATACCTAAGTAATGGCGAAAATGCGTTGCCCGCAGGCTCATCAGCATCTCTGCAAGCACGTTCTCAAACCATCCTGCAACCGAACTATCAACTGGGAAACGTGCTGCCAACATCGCATCGAATTCTTTAAAGAAATACAACATCTGCGCCAACAGCGACTTCCCGCTCGCCTGCGGGCCGATCAGCACTGTCAGGCGGTTCGTCTCCATCGGTAAATATTTGATGGGTCCGAGGTTCTTGACCGTCAGCTTCTCCACGTCCCTTC
>JBKICU010000038.1:0-55698 GCA_046566965.1 Acidobacteriota bacterium | reverse complement strand
GCTGTCTGGATTTGAGGAGGCGAGATCTCGCCGATCTCCGCCCCGGTTCGTCCGGGGCAATCGCCGGGTCCAGGGCCGGGCACCGGCCCTGGTCGCGGGAGAGCGCGAGAGGGGGGGCGACCCCCTCCTCTCGCCGGCTGCGGCTTGGAGCAGCCAAAAGGAAGCGCGCCTGGCGTTTTCCGCCAGGCGCGCTCAAAAGGAGGAAACCGGGCCTTGCGGCCCGGTGTATCAACAGTGGTTGTGCGAGTGACGGCGGTGACGGCCCTTCCGTGGCGGAAGTCGGAAGGCCAGGATAAGCGCGATTGTGGCCATGAGCGCCAACACGACGACAAAGAGGGTTTCGGTGTATGTCATTTGCACACCCTCCAGGTTATAACTTGTGAAATTGCTAGACATCCGATGCCTACCCAAATTCCCAACGGCCGATCTTGAAAGAAACCTACCAACAAAGAACCAGCCGCGACCTTCTCAAAGGCATCCGCGAAACGCTTCAGAACTGCCGTCACAATGCCTCCTTAATCATCCCTGGCGGGAGTTGTCCAGCCTTCGGCAGAACCTTCCCCGACAAAAGCCCCTTCGCACTTGGCGCACATCATGGCCAGACCAGGCTTGCCCCAAGCGTTTTGCCCGCATGGGCATGTGTATTTGAGTTTGCTTTGCCGGGGCTTCCTGGGCTTGGGCTCACCACCTTCGCTCTCCTCGCCATCGGCCTGGACCGGTGCCGTGGGTAAGCAATCCACGCTCTGAAAGTTGAAGCAGAAGCCGGAGGCAAGCAATTCTTGGCAAACCTGTTCGAACAGTCCGCCGGGCATCACATAGTCGGACATGCTCGGGCCGACTTTACGGCCCCCAGGCTGGCCAGTGTCGGAAGGTATGAGTCCGATTGCCTCCATCTTCCTCGCCCATTCCTTGTTGTGGTAGCCGCCTCGGGTGGGCTTGCCGAAGCACCATTGCCAGTGATGGGCCATTTCGTGCCCGAGGGTCTGCAATATCTCAACGTCCGTCTGCTTCCGAAACACTGCGGGGTTCAAAGCCAGCTCCGGGACACTGCCGGAACCGTCACGACGCTCGAACCTCCCCGGCGAGTAGTACCCGCACGAGCCTGCCTTGCGCTGGTAGGTGATGAGCAAATCGGGCAGCTCACCATCGAACAGGCGCTCGTTGAAAAAGGCGTATGCGCGCTCGATGCCAGTGTATTCCCTGCCAGTAAGTTCCGGTTTAGCGCCCATGGTCTTCCTCTTGATTAGTACGAAACACTTTTGAGTCCCATTATCCCGTATGGGCGACGCATCCAGCCGGACGCGCCGCCCTTGCCTACTTCCTAAAAAGGCACGTCCTCGTATCCGGACTCCTCAGGACCCGGCTCGCCGTCTTCCTCCTGTCCGGGCTTCTTCTTCTCCAGGAACTTGATGCAGTGGGAGCCGTTGGCCAGGACGATTTCCGTCGTGTAGTGCTTCTGGCCGTCCTTTTCCCAGGAACGGGTTTTCAACGTGCCCTCGACGTAGACCAAGCGCCCCTTGGTAAGGTGCTGGGCGTAGAACTTTGCCGATTCGCCGAACACCTTGACGCGGTGCCATTCGGTCTGCTCGACCTTCTCCCCGGCCTGGTTCTTGTAGGTTTCGCTGGTGGCCACGCTCATTTCGGCCACGGGACGCCCGGAGGGCAGATACGTGAGCTTGGGGTCCTGGCCCAACCTGCCGATAAGGGACACCTTGTTCATGCTGTTCAGGCTGCTCATGTCTTTACTCCTTATGCCTTTAGGGTTTTCGTCTTCGCTTTCTGCCTTACCCCCACCGTTCCTTCGGCGGAGGGGGGGAGGGGCAGGGCCTTTCATCTTCAAAAGGCCTGCCCCTCCCCCATCCCGCCGAAGGGCCGCGAAATCTGGAAAATGCGGGCTGTTGGCCGAGGGCAGGTAGCAGGGCGAGTGACAAGCCTGGAGGCTTTGCGGAGGGCTTGGCGCGAAGCCGTGCATTGCCCTTGGCCAAGCCTTCAGCCCGCCACCACCAAGCGGTTCTTTCTTCCTCGGTTCCCTGCCCTCGGCTGTCTGTCTTTGAGGCGATCGAGGAGCCGCCGGTCTTCGCCCCGGACCCCCCAAGCGTCCGGGGCAATCGCAGGGTCCAGGGCCAGGCTCTGGCCCTGGTCGTGGAGAGCGCGAGAGGGGGACGAACCCCCCTCTCGCTTTCCCCGTCCTAGTTGGAAGCCATCTGCACTTTGTCTTCATAAACGCCGTGCCTGACAAAGGCCTGCCCGACCTCCAGCCTTTTGATGTCGTCGGGGTGCACGACGAACTCCCGCACCAGGCGGTTGCTCATCATGCCGGTGAACTCGTCATCGTCCGATTGTGCTGTGGATTTGAGCGCCTCCTTGGTGCCGAACAAACTGGCAAGCTCTTCGGCATCCTTGTGGTCGTTCTGCTTCTGCACGATGAGCGTGTTGCAGTTCTGGATGATCTGCCGGCGCAGGGGCTCGCCGCTCTCCAGCTTGTCGATGTCCGACAGGCTCTGGAATGACAGGAGCGCTTCAAAGCCTGCGCTCCTGGACTTGTTGATGATGTCCACCACCTGGTGCGAAGCGAAGACGTTGAACTCGTCGAAGAACAAGGCCACCGGCTCGGGGTTGGCCTGGCTGTTCCTGGAGTGGACCGAGATGGCGGTTTTCAGGTCGTTGACGATGAGCCGGCCGAGTGCCCGGCTCTGTTCGGGATACCTCAAGCTGTCGAGGCTGAAGAGAACCGCCTCCTTGCGCTCGATGCAGTCGGCAAGGTCCAGGCCTCCATCCTGGAAGATCGGACGAAGATCTCCTTCGGCCAGCGCGGCGATGCGTCCCTGAAGTCCGGAGACCGCCTTGGGATCGACGTTTTCCATCAGCCGCCAGCAGCGCAGCGCTTCAGGCTCCACCACCTGCTCAGGCTTCTTCCTGTCCATGTCCTCAGGCCCGAAGGGTTCAACCTTCGCGTCTTCCTTCTGCTTCTTGGCCTTTTTGGGATCGTCCTTTATGCCCAGAAGCCGTTTCACGCTCCGCCGGTCGCAGTATTCCACCACGTTGGAAAGGGTAGGACGCATCCTGCGCAAGGTGAACGCGATCAGCAGCTGTTGCAGGAAGCTCCTGGCCCCGAGCTTGTAGTGCTCCTCGCTCCAGTCAAACAGACCTATGATCTTGTCCGTGAGTTCATCCGGTGTGCCTGAGGAAAATGCGTTATAGGCGGTATTCCCGTCCATGGTGACCACCGAGCAGGGAATCCCGTATTCAGCCATGGTGGATTTGAACTTCCGTATATTGTCCTGGTCTCCCTTGCCGTCCACGAAGACGATGGCCTTGCGATTCAACGCTGCGTTGATGATGAAATTGTAGAGGCTCACGGTTTTGCCTGCGCCGGTTGTCCCGATGAGGCAGAGATGCTGCTTGAGCCAATCGTGGGGGATGGCCACGGGCAACGCCGTATTGAAGCTCAACCCGATGGGCACGGCGCATTCCATGTTCCTTGTGAACCGCTTCCAATGGCGCGGCTTCAGCCGCTTCCCACCTCTTTGCTGCGCGAGAACACCTTTGATGGAATCATGCTGCTTGAGGGACAGCCCAGCCATTCCACAGGCGCAAAAGGCTGTCAGGGCGAAGATGAGGGACGGAACGGTGAAGATCACCAGCCAGCCGTGCAACGGCTGGCTGGCGAAGAAGTAAGGAATGCTTCGCGCATCGGTATGGGCGATGGCCTCCATGCTGAAGTATTCATAATGCCAGGTTGCCAAGGTCTGGAAATACGGTTGGCCTCGATACAGAATGAAGGCGCTTGAGGAGACCACCACAAACGCTACCGCCAGGATGGTCTTCGTCATCCGCTTAGTGTCCGGGTCTTCCATACGAAGCATGACCAGCCAGTACACGACTGCGCCGAAGCACAACGGGATGGGAGACAACCAGAAGTTGAAGATGAAATATGCTATCGGCAGCACACCCAACAGCGTGGTCAAACCGTCGTCTTTTCTCTTCATACAGCCCCTCTCATAGCGGCATCATTTTCGCTTCAATGTAATCGCGCACGACCTTGTCACTCGCCAGCATCAGCACGCGGTCCCTGATTTCCTCTGACCCACAATAGTAAACGACCTTGAAGTATTCTCCGTTACGCAGTGCCGTCACATACTTCCAAATGTTGTCTTCCTGCCGCTTCAGACTCTTTTGCGACAGTTCAACCTCGATTGCGGCGCTTTTGCCTTGGTATGTGATCACGAAGTCCGGTATCTTCTCTGTGAGGCCCTTCCTGCCTTTTTCTTCGATGATCAGGCTCCGCAGCTTCGCACCGCCGACATATTCGCAATCGAGCTTCCCAAGGATGTGCTTGCACAGCTCTTTGCATTTCCTGTCGTGGTCGAAATCCGAAATGTTGAACTTCACCTTGCCTAGGTGATAGAGATTCACGCCCAGCCGTGATGACGTCATCTTCAGCTTGTTGCTTGAAACGAGTCGCTTGAGGCGTTCACTCGCAGTTGACTTCGCCACTTCCAAGAAGAGCGTCACATCATCCAGGGTGCAGTATCCCCATTGGTGGACGAGTTCGATGAGTTCCAGTTCTTTCCGAGTCACAACGCCGCCTTCAATTAAGCTTGTCCTGAAAAGTGAATCGTACTATTCACAACCGCACCTTCCGATTGCCCTCCCGTGCCTCTGTGAATTTTCGCATTTCTGCCTTTCCGTCTTCATGCCTTTCTGCCTTTTTGCCTTTTTGCCTTTTTGCCTTTCGATGTGCCGCCTCACCACTCATCGCGGCACATCCTTCGGTGGGTAATCGGCTGATGGGGTAAATCGGCACGAGTCTTCGAGTGCCCATTTTTACCCCATCAGCCGATTACCCCTCTTTTCTTCTCTTCTTCTTACTTTCTTATCTTTATTCTTACTTACTCTTCTGACTTATCTTTACTCTGACTTCTTCTTACTTCTTACTCTTCACTGTCTTTCACTGTCTTTTTCTTCTCTTACCGCCGCCCCGTTCCAGACCACCCTCTCTCAACTTGTTGGGAGGGGGTGGTCTGGAACGGGGCGGCGGGCTCTAGTGTCTGATTTAATTCATTATTTTGCCTTAAAAACCCGAATCCCGGATTCGGGTTTGTGTTCGGGTTTTCAGGCCCTCCGCCGCGTCTGTTGGGGGGGATTGCGAGGCCGTTTTCACCGGCATAGTGTCCACTACCGCTCCAAATGAGGTTCATTTCATTCCACTTAGGAGCAGTATCGTTCTTGTTCATGGAGATTCGTTCCTGTTCTTCCCAAATCTCGGCAACTTGTTCCAATGTGGTTCTAGTTCGTGTCGAAATAGGGCAATTCCATTCCAATTCGTTCCGATTCTGGCCAATTCGACAAGTGGCCTGTGAAAGCGGAGTGGTCGGCTCGAACGACCTGGTCAACCTGGCTTGATCAGCCTGACGTTCCCTCTGAGGCCTGTGCACCGGCTCCGGGCCGCCGGAATGGCCCCCCTCGCTCCGCTCGGACTCTCCGGCCCCAGCGGGCGCAAAGCCGCCCGCCAGGGCTCGGAGAGAAAGCCCCACTCAGTTCTTTTTGCCCTCAGGCCTGACCACACGCTCGGTATCCTCGGCCACGACCCGATACCGTTTCACCAGCATCGGCGATGCGGCCGACGCGGCTGACACATGCGGGCTTGCGGTCACGGCGCGAGCCCTCGGCTCGCCTCTGAGAATCCTGATGACATCCTCGGCATAGGCACGGCCGCGCTCCGTATCGACGCCCGGGGTGTGATATGCGGCCACTGCGCGCCAGGTCAGGCCATGCTGTTTGATGGCCTGACCCAATATCCAAACGCCAACCTGGATGTTGCCTGGCTGGTCAAGGACGCTCTCCAGGGGCAGCCTGTAGCGCCGAAGCCATTGGGAGTTCACCTGCATGACGCCGATATCGAAGGAGAGCCCGGCGGCCATGGCCGCCCGGCTCACCTCCAGCGCCTGTTCCCTGCTCGATGCCTGAACCGTCCGGCCCTGGATGTTGAGCGCCCAGGGCCGCATGGCGGATTCCTTGGTGGCGATGGCCAGCGCCAGCTGCTTCGGGACGCCGTAGCGCTCGCAGGGCGCGTCAAAGAGCGTGTCCAGGGCCTGGCCCCGAGCAGGAGTCACGGCGAGCAGGAGGATCAGCGCGGTGCAGGGCGCCAGGGTTTTCAGCATGGCCAGGATGGGTGTCATGGGATCAGCCGAATGGGAGTTTACGGGATGGAATGTCATGAGACCTGTTCGCCGTGCGGCTAGTAGTAATGGATTTGGGCCAGCGTCCAATTCTGTTCGGCTTCCAGGTCCACCTGGCGCTCGATGGTCTCGCCCGGGGTCAGGACTTGCCCGTCAGTTGAGTAGACAATGAACACTGCGACCTGGACCCCCTGTTGGAGGTTCCGTACTTGGCGCACGATCACTTCCGCGACATGGAGCTGACCGTCAGCAGAGACCTCCAGGAGAAGAAACGCCCGCCCGATCCTCAATTCATCGAGAGCCGGGAAAGGTCCTTGCATAGACCTCAGCAGGTTGTGAGCCATCATCTGGGGGTGGACTTGCATCACTGGACCGCGCGGATGAGATACCGCACTCTGGTGTGGACCGGAGCCGTTTCAGTGCCGCCAGAATAGGTTCCTGTCTGAGCGCTCACGAACGCTGTCCCGGAAACGGAGCCGTTGTTGAGCGATCCGGAGATGCTGCCGCCCGAGGTCGATCCTCCGGCCGTAAAGTTGGAAATATTATAGTTCTCCCACCCGACCGTCGCCATGGGCGCGCTGTTTATGACTGCGGCTCCGGACGGGTTGGTCGCTTGATAGGAAAATGATTGGGGAGAAGCTGACCCGGACAGTCCGGTCGAATTGAGGTTGGCGCTCACCGGAGCGTTTTGCCCGGGTACGGACACGGTATGCGACCTGATGGTGTCCGATACTTGCGTGCCGACGAGCCCTGCCGTGGTCGTGCCGCGCAGGAATTGGTTGTTGAAGTTAGGCACCGCCCCGCCGCCCAGGACCACGCGCAAGCGGTCATACTGGCTGCCAGCCGGAACGGCCTGGCCGTTGCATTCGAGCCACTTGGACACATCGAAGGGACTGGAGTTCGCCGGCCAGGCGACCACCGTCCCAACGGCGATCGTGCTCTGTGCCGTGATCTGGACCGTTGTAGGGTTGAAGCTGGTCGAATCGGCGGCCAACCCAAGGGAGTGGGCAGCCGTGAGCATGACGATTGTAACAAGCGAAAAGATGCATCTTCTCATATTCATACTCCGTGACTTCATTTGGCGCATGTCGTGCAAACCAGGATTCGCCCGTAGGAAGAGGCAGGGTTGACCCAACCGAGATTGTCGTCCGTGGTGAGCAGGCGCAAACGAACCCGCCATTGTGTGGCGCTGGCAGTCTCGGCCCAGCTTTGGAATGCCGTGATGGGAGGAGCCTCAGCTCCGGCAGCCGCGAGAGTGGGCGTCACGAAAATCTGCGGCGTCATGCCGGTCCCGGGTGGGCAGGACGGCATGGTGATGAGATCCCCGTCTTGCGCAAGTTGGGTGCCCTTGAGCAGGAGTGAATTCCCGGTGTCAGCAACGACTTCCATCTGCCCGTTGCGACAGATGTAGAGGCCCTGATTCACATCCAGGAAAACCCTGCCTTCCGTGTCCGCATCGCAGGTTTCCGTGCCCAGCGTCCGCGCAGTGAACTGCACCTCCTGGACCTTGCGGATGGCGTGATCCGTCATGTCCAGCTCGGTCTGCATGGCGTTCAGCTCCGGATGGCCCGGGACAGCGATCCTGTAGAGGAAATCCTGGCCAAGGCTGCTGGAGTCGTATGTGGAGAGGGTGCCCAGATGCCCGGCTCCGGGCGTAGGGACACCCACGCTGGCCAGGTCCAGGGTCCAGCCTCCATAGGCTCCCTGCAGGACGCCTGTGGACTGTCCGGTGATCGCACCTGTCGGGATATAGCCGCCCGATCCGCCCGCCATGGATGCGGCCGATGGCACGACTGCGGTCCCGAATTTCGGCTGGCCCGGGTCATGGCCAAGGCCGCCCGTCGTGAGGATCACGGCCTGGATCGCATTGGCCGACGGCTGGCGGAAAAAGATCTGGTAGGATTGGCCCCAGACGTTTTTCCCTCTGAAGCCTGCCGGAAGGAACTGCTCGGTGACGAGCGGATCGGTAGTGATCACGGGGCCGCTGGTTGCGGTCGTGGAGCCCAGCAACGTGGTCTGGTGCTTGCGGACATAGGACGCGGCCGCGCGGCTCACCTGGGCCAGTTGGTCCGCAGCCTGGCGCTTCTGCATTTCCGTGGCCCCGTACTGCCACAGCGACGCGATCGCGGGCAACAGCACGAACATCACGAGCAGTGAGGCTATGACTTCAATGATCTTCATTGGACCTCCCGGCCTTATTGCGTCCCGGTGACACTGACCAAGCTCCCCTCGGGAACGAAGCCCGGGACCGGCGTCACGCCGTCCGGAACCATGAAGCCGGCGTTCGCGCGGCCCACTGCCTTACTTCCCCAGAACAGCTCGCGTGTGGCTTCTATCTCGTCGGATGAGGCAGTCCCCCAGACGTACAGGCAACCGGAATCAACCCGGGCTCGCCAGGGCCGCAGGGGTACGTAGCCGGCCGGCAGCGTCAGCGCCGCCGTCGGCACGTCTCCTGCGGCCTTGTGCCCGTCGAAGACATAGCGGTAGACCTCATTTCGGAAGACCGCGTAGTTCGTGGCCACCGCCTTGGCCTGCAACGAATCCGGCTTGTCCCGCTCCTCGAACCGGATCATGGCCATCACCCCCATGAGCACCATCAAAATGGCCAATGCCTTCATATGGCCTCCAGCCCGTCGCGGCCGATGATGTTCTTGACCTGTCGCATGTCATCGCCAAGGGAGTGGAGCTGGCAACTGCGAAGCTTGGCCCGGGTGCCTTGCACGCGCACCAGGGATTCATTCGACTGGCCAGGATAGGGGAATGGCAGCAAGAGGAACTGAGGCACCTTCTGCAACCGCTCCTCGCACTCCAGGTCCTGGAAGATGACCGCCAGGAGCGAGTTGGCCAGGTGCCCGGCTGCATTGGCTCCATCGGTCTCCCTGGCCCAGTTGAGCAGGCGCTCCAAGGCGGCCTGCACGTCGAAGCCGTGGATGGTGGCCACCACCAGTTGCTGACGCGATCCCATGGCCACCCGCAATGACTCCGTGGCCGCGTGCCGCGTATGGATTTCCCCGATGAAGATCACGTTGGGTGAGGCGTACAAGTGTGCCCGCTCGATGTGGACGGCCAGCTCGGCTTCGGAGTCGATTTCGGTCTGGAAGCAGTAGCCATGTTCTCCCCAGGCTCCTGCCAAAGGGAGTTCCGCCGGGCACTCGAACGTCACCCCATGGCCCCCGAAGTGCTCCAAACGGCCCGCCACCAAGGCCGAGGCCGTGGTTGTCTTGCCGGAGGCCTGCGCTCCGGCCACCAACACCAGCCCGTGACGCTGCTGGCGCATGAGCAGCCACTCGCATAGGTAGGGAGGAAGCCCCAGCGTCGAAAGACTGGGCACCTTTTCGGGCAGCCGGCGCAAGAACCAGGTTCGGCCGCCGTTCACGTCCTCGAAGTCCGCCGCCCGGTAGTGCACGCCCTGGTGCAGGAACCGGATAGTGGTTTTGCCCACGCGCGCCCCTGTCTCCGGATCACGGCGCGAGGTCAGAAACGCTCCCGTCAGCTTGTTGGGCAGATCGGATATCTCTTCCGCATACTCTTCGGGCAGCTCCACCAGCTGTTGCCCCGAATCGGGGCAGCCCTTCAGCCGCCCCGACCCGTCCGGCAGGATCAACAGGTCGGAGAAAACAAGATCCGACAACGGCATGCCTACCTCGCAGCAAATATGATGGTGTTGTTCGAGCCGCTGCACGCCGCCTGGATGTCCGAGACACTGCCCCCGGTCACGTCCGTTCCGTTGACGCTCACGCCAAGCCATGCGTCGGACTGGAAGGTGGCCAACTTGGTGCTCTCCTCCCTCGGGACTCCAGTGAGTGTGATAGTAAACGACGAGGCGTCCGAAGACGCGGCCAGGGTGATGGTCCCCCCGAATGGGTTCACCAGCTCCGTGCCCTTCACGAACTGCTTGGGAACCAGGCCCGCGTTCAGGGCCATGGTGTTGTCCAGGCCCGTGTAGCCGGGGCTTCCCGAGAACAACTGCTGCGTCTGCATGCGCAAGACGATCAGGTTCTGTTCCGTGTCGTTGAGCTTCACGCCGGTAAAAGCCTTTTGCAGCCCCAATGCCGCACCGGCCAGGACGATAAGCGCCACGAGAATCGCGCCAATAGTTTCAAGAAAGCTCATTTTACATTCCTCCAGCTTGCAGCAGTTGTGTTTGCAGAGAGCCTATCGACGCGGCGATAAGGCCTACCAGACCTGTAATCAGCACAAGAGCGAACAGGTTGAGCACACGGGCCTGCCGTTTCACGCGCTCCACCCCATCATCCATCCACTCCGTGGCCAGTTCGTTCATTCGCAGGTGGAAGCCCGGCAAAGCCGCGTACACCCTTAAATCGTCAACGATTTCATTGTCGGGGAAATCAAAACCTGAGTCATACAAGGCCTCTCCGAGGTTTTTGCCCATGCCGAACTCCTGAGAAGCCGCCAACACCCGCTCACGCAGGTAAGGCGTGGTCGATTCCGAATCGAGGATGCTCTCCAGGATACGGGACAACTGCACTCCGGCACGCATCATGGTGGCCAGAGTGTAGAGCCAGGTGCACCCCACGGTGAGCCTGTAGATCGACCAGGGCGGGATGGCGTCGGCCACCTGGCGCGCCCTGCCGGTCCAGAACGGCAGGGCAGCGGTTCCCCCGGCGACGGCCCCAAGGAACACCATCAGGGCAACGCCTCCTGCCGGCGATGCGACGAAGCTGGTCAGCGCGTACAGAGCCCAGGCAGCGCCGGTCCAAGAGGAAGGCGAGGAGAGCGCCGCCAGGTTGGGCATGACCATGATCGACACCACGGCGAGTACGACGCCCACCATGGCGAACAGGAACACGGGGTAGGCCAAGGCGGAGAACACTGCGCGGCGCATGGCAGCCTTGGCCGTGAGCAGGCCGGCCGCCAGCTGGAGGCCCTCGGGCAGTGTTCCCGAGCGCTGGCCGGCGGATATGAGCATGATTTCTTCCGGACTGGCGAAACCGGTGAGGCTTGTCCCCAGGTCGAGGCCGAGCGAAAGCGATTCGAGCACCTGAGCGTACACCAGCCTCAATGGAGACTGGCGTTGTTCAGCTCTCGCCCGCAGGAGCTCCACCGCGCGCAGCAGGTTCAAGCCATGGCTCGTCTGCGCCGCCAGCTTGCGCCATGCGCGCTGGCGGACTCCGGGACCAAAGCTCAGGCGCGCCGCGAGGTATTCCGTCTTTTTCACGGCCGCCCCTCCAGGAACATCTGGTTGAAGTCCAGGGGCACCCCGAGGCGCTCTTCGGCCAGGTACGGGTCCACCACCCCCTGCCGGATCAGGTCCAAGGCGTGCTGCACGTAGCTCTTGCCGTGCTTCTCGTTGAGCCAGTAGTCGTATGCGTCGGCCATCTTTTCCGCGCGCAGGTGCGCCAGCATCCGCTGGTCCAGTGCGATCACTTCCGCCGCCACGGTCTGCGACACCAGCCCGAGCCCATGGCACTTCTCGCAGCCCGGGCCGCGCACATGCACGCCCTCCTGATCGGCCAAAACAATGTCCAGCCGCTGCTGGACGTCCCGAGGCACGAACCGCGCAAGCTCCTTGGGTTTCATGTCCAGCATCTTCACTTTGCATTCAGGGCAAAGCACCGGCAGAAGGCGCTGATAGGTGAGGCCCGCCAGCACGTTCGGGTCGCACAGAAGATCCAAGGCGTTCATGGCTTTTCCCGAGAGGATGCTCACCAAGCGGGCGATGATCCCGAAGGCGTTGTTCGCGTGCAGAGTGGCCCACACCCCGTGCCCCGTCAGCGCCGCGTCTATGGCCGCCAATGCCGCCGCGTCATAGCGAATTTCGCCGATCATCAGCACGTCCGGGTCTGAACGCATGGCCCCGGCAATGGCGTCCTTGTACGCCTGGGCTCGCTTGTTATCGTCCTTGACTTTTTCGATCAGGACCTGCCGCACGCCCCGCAATGGATACTCAGGCGGGTCCTCCACCGAAAAGAACGCCTTTTCCGGAGTCCGCTCCACCATGGCCTCCATGATGTGCTTGAGTAGGGTGGACTTTCCGTGCCCGGTCGGGCCGGAGATGATGGTCAAACCCGTGCGCCGGGTGAGGAACTGCATGGTATCGCAATGATCCGATGTGAATCCCAGCCGTCCCATCCGCTCGGCCAAGCTCCCCTTGGCCAGCGTCGAGTCGTACAGGAGCCGCAAGGCCATGGACGTGCCCACGCTATCCTGCGCCTGGGTGATTTCGATGGGCTCGCAGTGAACACGCGCCGAATGCACGGGGCCCGGCAGGTACTCCCGCTTGGCGATGCGTCCTTCCTGCCGCTCCGACGGGCTGAAGCTCGTGTCCGACGACTGCCCCATCTTCTGGTACAGGCACGCGATCACCTGGCGGCCGAACGGTCCTTCCAGGTGCGTGTAGTTCGCCAGCATCCCAAGTATTCTGAACCGGATCATCGTATACGGGCCGGAGTCGATGATATGGATGTCCGTCGCGTTCGCTTCGTACGCCTTGGCCAGAAGGTCCATAGCGTACTGCACCACGTCATTTTCGCCCTGTCCGGTCCTGGCGGATTGGTTGGCATATTGCTTGTCAAACTCCTCCGGCGGGTGGAATTCGTATTTAATAGCCCCCCACGAGTGGTATAAATGGCTGTAACATTCCCTTACCTCCGGCTCGTCGCGCACCTCGGCGCTCACGTGCAGCACGCCGTCCACAAGCGCCACACGGCTGCGCAGCTTCGGCGGAATCTTTTCGAATATCGTCGTGGTTTCCATGGGCGTCCCCCTATTCAAATCCGATCATCGTTAAGCTTCGGCCTTGCCGGATTGACACTCCGTCACGCCCCACAGCCTCCACAACGCCGCCGGCCAGCCGGTCGCCAGGGCGAACCCCCACCACCTTCCCGGAACCAAGCCGGACCCTTGCCGTCAGGCGTCCGTCCGCTCCCTGGACGCTTTCAACCACCGGGCTGCTCTGGGCTTCCTTGTGTACGGGTGAAGCCACTACCGGAGGAGGCGCGATCACAACCGGAGCAGCCGCCGCCTTCGGAGCTCCTTTCTCTCGCTCTTGAGCTATTGAAGCCTGCAAGCGCGCCTCCTCCAGCTCCGCGCGCAGCCTCGTCAGTTCCTTCAGATTACCTGCCACCGGCACCGTCACGGACGGCGCTCCAGCTTGGAGAGACGGCGCAACTGTAGCTGCGCCCGGGGCCTCGGCCTTCGGCGCGGAAGCCGGAGCGGAAGAGGTTTTTACGCCAGGCGAAGAAGAAGCCGACGCCCCGGCCTTGATTGGAGGCGGTGGAGGGAAGAAGCTTTGCCTGACCTCCCCGACGATCATCCACAGCGACGGCACCGCCAGCGCCAGCGCCCCGATCCACAGGATGATTTTGCGCTTGTTGCGTCCTTCACCGAGCAGCATTGGGAGCCTCCTCAGTTTTGTCAGGGAATCTGATCTCACCGCTCAACAGCACGCCTGGGTCCGAACGCAAGGCGTCAGCAATGGCCTTCCGGTAGGCAATGCGCTTCTCCTCAGCCGCATCTGGGAGAAAGGCACACAGGCCCCCACCGGCCCGAAGCGGGCCGGAGCCCGTGCCCTTCGCCCGGGCAGTGCCACCAGCGCGGCTGTCCTGACCGTTCAAAGGCAGGCCGGGGAGGGCGCGAGGTGGACAGGCTTTCCCTGGGGAATAGGGACAGCTTGTGGAAGTTGGCGTTCCCTGTTCGGACTGGGTACGCTCCGCAAAGAGCCTGCACGCTTCGCGTGAAGAGGGCTTCTCCTCGGGCGCGTCGCCCTTGCCTGGAAGCATCACGTTGTTTTTATCTGAGGGCATAAATCTTCCCTTTGAGCGCCCATGCGCCCTTGTCGTTGGAAACACTCGAAAGCGTGAGTCCCGGGAACGATGTGAGGCCTTCCGGGAACGAACCGTCCGACACAACCAGCGACGGCACCCCCGCAAGCTCCCATTGTCCCTCAAGCCACGGGCACCAAACCTCGATTCCATCCACCTCACGGCGCTGAGCCCCGGCAAAGGAGAGTTTCAGATGCGCCCCCAGCAGTTGGGCGCTCTCGTACAGCCGCCGGGATGCCTGCTCACGGGGAAGGAGCCCCTTCGGGCGTTCGCCCGTCGGCACTCGCACCGGCCAGGACAGCACCGCCTTCTGCGGCGTCTCAAGACGCGCTCCTGCCGGCAGGGCCAGGAAACTGGCCCCAGGCTGGTGCGCGTACCAGCCCGACACCTCACTGCCCGTGAACGATGCGCCATCGAGGACCCAACCGCTCACCGTCACGGGCAGCCCCAGGATCGCGGCCACACCGGCATCGAGCATGGGACCGACAGCGCCCGCGGACTCCCACTGCTTCGGGAAATACATTTCCGGGCGCGCCTCGATCTCGCGCCGGCGTTCCTCCTTTCCCACCAGCAGCGCTTGCGCCGCAGCTTGAGCGCGCTGTTGCTCCTCATGCTCCACGTACAGCTTCAAGGCGAAGCCGCCGCACAGCAGGACCACCACGCCGCCTGCCGCCCACAGCATGCCCGGGCGCAACCCGTACCCGTCTCGCAATGGAGTGAGTGCGGCCCCTCGCACGAACGGCAGCTCCAGTGAAAACTGCGGCAGCAGGGCGGAAATCCACCGCACGCTTTCTTCCACATCCTCGCAGCGCTTCGACTCGAATTCCGTCTCAGGTATCCCGGCCAAGCCCTGGAACCAGGCTTCAGCCTTGTCCTGCTCCGAAAAAACCAAGTCGCCTTTCACATCGATCTGTCCACGGAACAGCGAAAACACCCACCAGTACGGCCCCTGCGCGTCCTCCAGGCGGAAAAAGCCCAGGAATCCATCCGACGGGATGCGCAGGCTCGACGCCAGGGGCCTCACGCCGCGCCAGCGCCGTTCATCCCCACCGCTCCAGCCGAACCCGTGCTGCCGTGGCCTGAACGTCACCAGGTCCGCCACGGGGTCCAGTTTGCGGGCTTCGCGCCGTAAGGCCTCCATGCCCGGACGCGGCGAATCAGGACGCCAGTGCAGCCCCACCGCGTAACGTTTTTTGCCGATGACCAACTCACGCATGACCTAGACCTCCGCCGATTCCACCTGGATGGTGATCACAAGCAGAGTCCTTCCAGTATTCGCCGTCCTTCTTGTGGTTGGTATTCCAAGTGATGTACTGGCGTCCCTGGACTGCTTTTCAAAGCCGCACAGCACGAGTGTTTGTCCCATCCGCATCGCTGAACGCTGAGCGAAAGCGCGCGTCGAAGTCTGCGGCAATTGGAGCGTGATGTCTGACGTCTCGATTTCCTTCATCTCTTCCAGCGCCGAGAGATTGATGTTGTATTGAAGGATCACGCGACGCTGGTCGAGGATGTGCGGAATGACGGTCATCGCGAACCCCGTGGTCACTTCGCCCGGGGTCAGCTCCGTGGTCTGCTGGAAGTTCGTGGTGGAGGTCCCGGCGCTGGCCAGGTAGGCGTGCCGCTCGATGGCCATGACCGGCACCGGCTGGTTGCTCATGACCAGGCCGCCTGCGGACGTCACCTGGAAGGCATTTCCCCATTGGCGTAACGCCTGGAGTACGGCCGAGCTTCCCTTGAGCTTGCCGGATACTATCGTGGCGGTCGCCGTGTTGAGAGTGCCGATATTGGTGAGGCTTCCGGCAGCGATCGAAATATCCTTGTCCTCGAAAATGCCCTGGAGGTTGAATCCAATGTCAGTTTTATCACTGACGGACAGCGACCACACCTGCACCGTGAGAGCCACCTGACGGCCGAGCCTGCTGTTGATGTCCTCAACGAAGGTGGCCACCCTCCTGATGGAGTCCGGAGTATCCCGAACCGTGAGGGTTCCCGCAGCCTGGTTGATGACCACCGCGCCTTTCGGCGACAACAGCGCCTTCACGGCCTTCTCGGTATCCGCGAAGATGTCGAAGGACAGCTTCGTTCCGGTGGACTGCGCTGTTTGAGCAGCCGTGTCCGAACTGGACACGGCGCTGTTGACTTGCGATCCGCTGATGGTGGAGGAGCTGTTTTCTTTGGATTTGTTCGTTACCTTGTTCTCGAACGTGACTGTTCCCGGCGCGCCGAGGATCGTGAACGTCCTGACCATCATCCGGGCGAAGACGATGCTTCCGCTCTGCTTATCGAAGTCCCAGCCGTAACCCGTCGTGATGGCCACCTGGTCCAGGAGTCCCCGCAGCGGGCCGTCGTAGGATATCGACAGCTGGCGTCCGGTCAGCGCATCGAGCGCGGTGGTGGGAGCCTTTCCCGTCCCCCCGGGCACGCTCAGCAAGGATTCAAGTTCCAGGTTCACGCCAGGCTGGCCAGCCGGGGGAGCGGCCGGGGTAGTCTGCTTTGGCGCCTGCGCAGCAGGACTAATGGTTCCCTCCGCATCGGAAGCGCCCACCTGCACGGGCAGTGAAACCAGCTCGCCGATTGCTGCGGCGATCTGCGACAGAGTGCCTTTCCGCTTGAGCGTCACATGCCGGTTCAGCACGGGATCCGCATCCGTTCCTAACTCAACCGCCTTGGCCCCTATGTATGGCTCCGGGGTCACCATCACGGCCCGTGAACGGCTTTGCTCCCTGAACTTCTCCCCCTGGCGCTCTATATCCACTTCTTGCTTCTGCGGTTTTGCGCATCCGCTCATGGCCAACACCAGCAACATCACGGCCAGCACCAGCTTTTTACTTCTTGTCACTACACTTTCCTCCTTCTATGGCTGCTGGCTGTTTAGTCTTCAGCCACTTCAACGACGTTGTTTCCCTGGTATATGGTGACGCGCAACGCATGCCCGCCCCGCTGCAACCCCGTGAACAAATCCTTCACGGCCTCCTCGTACGATCCGCCGAAACGGGCCGGCGTCTCCAACACGTAGTCTCGCTTCGAGCGCCAAATCAGGCGATACTTCGCCCGCACGGCCCATTCCTCCATCTGTCGCTTCACACCGCCCGCCTCTACCGCCCATTCCAATACTTTGGCGGAAGCCGGTTCAGCTGCCACTTCCGGCAACAGCTTTTCCACAGCGCCGGTAGAGGGCGGGGTCAGTTCTGCAAGTGCGGCCTGGACAGCAGGGGGTGTCCCCGCCGAATTCCCGACCGGAACACTGGCCTTCGCGGGAGCAGGGGCAAGGGTTGGCGCGCCAGGCTTGCCCTCGGGCGCTGAAGCCGGGACCGGAGCAGGGGAAGGCGCGGTTGCTGGCTGAGAGGATACGAGGGGCTTGGTGGGACGATCCGCAGTCCTGGCCACATGCTGTACAACAGTCTCTGCCTTGGCCACAGCCGCAGGAGTGCCGGCGGCAGGCTCACGCAAATACACAAGCCTTCCGACCTCCATAACGTTCTCCGGAGCCACGGAGTTCCAGCGGCAGAAGTCCGCCACCTGGATGCGGTTGCGCTTGGCGATCCGCGCCGCCGTGGCCTTGCTCCGGACCGGTGTCGCATCGCCTCGCGCCGCTTCAAGGGCGGCCCGACCTCCAGAGACGGGCATCATTCTTTCGGGATGGGGCTGGGGCGGAGTAGAGGAAGCAACCGGAGTCGTGCCCGGGCGATCCTCAACGGCCTGTTCTTGCGGCAAGTCCTTAGACTCCACGGGAGAGGCCGGGTTTCTGGCCTGGAGAGGCGTGGCCACGCCCACGACCCGAACGGTCCCAAAGCTGTTGCCATCGGCTGTGCGCACCCGCAGGTAGCATGTCGGCGGAGTTTGCCCTTGGAACATGTCCAGGGTGTAGCCCACGGCAATGCCGCTGCCGTCGGAAGAGACCGAAAAGCCTTTCTCGCGCAAGGCCGCCTCCAGCGCGTTGCCGAAGGGCGTCTTCACCTTCGCCAGGCTCACGGAGGTCGATCCAGGCGGATACTGTTCGGCCAGGTTGTCGGCGGCAGCTTTAGCCAAAGGACCGGCCTCGCCGGGATACGTGTCCGTCACGCCGTCATATGCCGGTATCCCGCCGGTCTCGGCACGGCGGCCCTGCATGGCGCAACCAGACAAACACAACACCAGAAGCAGTAAGTATTTTGCCATCTTCACGCCTCACTTCTTCCGGATGGTCACGCGTTGCTGTTTGCTGCCAACACCGGAAATGAGGAACGTCTCCGGGAAGATTCCATCCACGATCATCGACAGATTCTTCATGCGATAGTTCACCATTTGGTCTTGTCCGCCGGAACGGGCGAACAAGACCGGCGCATCGCCGGTCTGAACAGCCGCAGGAAGCTTGATGAACGTCTGGCGGCCATCGTCGAAGACCTGGACGGGCTTCCAAGGAGCATCGCCCTTGACCTCGTAGCTGAAGTTCAGCTGGCTCAAGTCCTTCGGCTCGCCTGCCGCTTCGGCCGTCTTCCACTGCTTCTCCTTGGTCTCCTTGTCCTGTTTCTCCCGGTATTTGGCGGCTCCTTCATCAGGGTATAAAAAGCCTACGCGCGGCGTATGACCGCTTTTTTGGCTCACAAGCTGCAAGTAGTAGCTGCGCCGGTCTGTGGTGATGAGCGCCGTTGTGGACAAGCCCGCATCCATCGGCTTGATCACGATGTGCGCGGCAGGCCCCGACTTGGCCACCTCGCACATCCAACGGGCCGAATCGCCGACAAGCACTTCATTGACCGCCTCGCCAGGCTGCAATTCCACAACGCAGAGCTGGTTCGGCGCACCCACCACGACAGGAACGGATGCCCCGTATGTGAACAGTACTTTTCCACCTGCCTGGACCGGCGGGACTCCGGCACTCTCCCATTCCCGGGCCAGCTTCACCGCCTGCTGCTCACGCGGGCTCAGTTTGACGTCCGGGCTCATGTAGTCGCCTGGGGCCAACGGCTTGATGGGCAATTTCAGGTCCATCGCCTGGCCGTCGCCTTGCCCTCCCTTGCCCCGGCCGGGCGCGTCCGCCCCGAACACCGGCTGAACCCACAACCAGGTCAGGATCATCAACAAGATCGCCTCACGTCTTCTCATCACTCCGCCTTCCTTTCGGGTTCAGTTACCGCCAGACTCGGGGCGTACCAGACGCCCGCCGCGCGCTTCCCGCCTTGACCGATTTCAGCCGACGCCACGAAGGCCGCCAGGATCATCCCGACCAACACCGGGCAATACATCGCGGCCAGACACCACCAACTCAGGCCAGGTGTTTCCCGGCCCATGGACCCTGCTTGCGGGCTCATAAATCCCCCTTCTCTCCAAACGTCCAAACCGGCTGCACCTTCTCCAACCCCGACAAGAGCACCAGTCCGAAGTACCGGCTGTCGAATCCCTGCGGATTCGCATCGGACATCACCAGGGCCATGCCCTCGGCGATTGGTCCAGGCCGCAGTAGGCTTTCCGGCATCGGCCGGAAACGGCTATCCGTGTCACGGGTGCGGCTCTCCTGGAGCAGGATCCCGTTCACCCGGATGCCGTCCGGGCCGATCTCAAGCACATCGCCGGGCACACCGGCCACGGTCTTCAGCAGCGGCGCTGGGCAGTGCTCAGCGAGTTTTGTCTTGACGCCTGGACACGGCACGGCCTCCAGGTAGCCGCGCTCCATGGCCAAGGCCGCAAGCGGCCCCGCAAGCCGAAAGGTCGCGTAATCCCCACGAACGACAGGAGAGCCAGCAGGATCAACGCGATAGATGCCTAGCGGCATTGACGCCGTGAAGTTGAACCGCAAATGGAGATGAACAACGCCAAAGTACAGGACGAACAGGAATGCGAGAACGATGGTGGACAACCGCAACGTCCACTTCCAAAAACACTTCAGTACCTCGGCAATGAACTCACCTAAGCCAACAACAGCATCCCGGCCCCATGACCGGCCACCATCATTTTCAATTTGCATACGGCCCCCTGAACACCAAATCCTTGGTAACGGTCACGTTGAAACGGTATCCTGGCCGTATTTCCAAGGTCGGCTTGATGTTCATGTTCTTGGAAAGCATCTGTGAAGTGGTCTGGCCGAGCTGCGTCGCAAGCGACGAGGCCATCTGCTGTTGGAGGGAAGGCGAGTTGTTGGTGCCGAGGGAGGCGGTGCTCGTGGGCGTCACGGTGTCCACTGCCCAGGAGGTGCCGCCGGCTATCAGCGACATCAGGATGGCGGAGCCGAACAACCGGAAATAGTGGTTATCCACGTCGTCGCTGAACCCGGCATAACCGGCGCTGTCGGTCCCCGGCATCGTCTCCAGGGTGACGGACGAGCCGTCCGGGAACACGATCCGGTTCCACGCGACAAGCAGGCGCGATTGGCCGTAGACGATGCGTGAATCGTACGATCCATGAAGCTTCGATCCCTGCGGGATCAGAAGGTTCTCACCCGTCGCCGTGTCAAAGACGTTCTGGCTCACCTGGGCCGTGATGCGCCCGGGCAGGTCCGAGTTGATCCCCCCGACCATCACCGCAGGGATGACCCAGCCGGTTTTCACCTCATACTTGTACCCGGGAACTCGGGTTTCCTGTGAAACCCACCGGCCGTCCGTCTTCGCCCGGTTGAAGAACCCCTCTTTGTCCTTGTCCGCCGCCGGGTCGTATGCCCCCTCCCGGGTCGGCATCATACCCTCCAGGTTCAGTTCGCGCGGGGCCTGTGGCTGCCCCACCTCCCTGGCCAGGATCGGCGCGCTCGCCACCTGCGCCGCATCCTTTTCCCCGGACTTCTCGGGCTTCTCGTTGCCCCGCTTCAACAGAAGCGGGGACGACAAGGCATTCATGGCCTGCTGGTGCTTGCGCTTCTGCAATTCGTCCAGTTCACGCTTGTGGTCGAGTGGGACCGGATTTGTGACCACCGTCACCAGCCTCGGTTCCTCTTTCTTCACTGTCGCAGAAGGCTGCGACGGAGGCTGCACGAGGCTTCCTTGCGGAGCCTGCAACAAGGGAGCCTTCGTCTCAGTCGTGTTCACCATCTGACGCGGTGCTTGCTCCTTCTTTTTCTTCGAGTCCGCCGAGTCCATCATGAACAGCATGAAGACGGCCACTGCCAGCCCCACTGCCAGCAATGCATACAGGGGCCATTTGGCCATGCGTTCGACCTGGAGAACGTCCTCTGGCTTTTCAGACGCTTTGACCATCGAGCACTCCTATTTCCGGCCCTGAGCGCCAGAGTCCATGACCGTGGAAACCGACATGGCCACCACGTAGATGCCGTTCGGATTCTTCAGCACCTGCGCGTCGGTGGCCGGAGGTTGCATCTGGATCGTCAGCGTGGCCTGGTAGTTCTCGCTGCTCATCTGGATGCCCGCATAGCTGCGGGTCACTTCCGTCCATTCGACGCGCCAGGATTCCGTGCTCACCTTGGAGGGGAGTGTCTTCACGATGACCTGGACCGTACGGTCCTTGCTGCGTTCAAAGGGGTTGTACGTCTTGAGCCATTCCTTGACCTGGCCCCTGGCCGCCCCTTCCAGGAACGCATCGAGCTGGTCCACGTACCGTTTCTGAATCTCCAGGTCCGGGCTCACCGTGCGCCAGCGGGTAACGAAGTTGGCCAGCTCCGCCTGGATCACCTTCGTCGAAGGCCCGGCGGACTCGTCCGCCCTGCCCACGGCCATGGTTTGCCCCAGCTGGTCCACCTCGACCACGTAGGGTACGATCTTGCTCCTTGTGGCCTGCATCACGTTCCCGGCCACGGAGATGAAGCAGATTCCCAACGTCACGATCGCCGTCGTGCGCCAAAACGCTTCCCTCTTGATGTAGCTGCCGTAACGCTCAAGCCATTCCTCCCTTCCGCGCACGTATGACGACTTCACTTCTTTAGGCTTCTGCGCCGCAGGACTCTCTTTCTTCCGGAAAAACATCACGTGATCCCCCAGTGTTCTTTATGGACTTCAAGACTTCTTCTTCATGTTTTCATGCATCCGGCGGATGTTCTCCATCGCGCGACCGGTATGGCTTCGTTTGTCGCCTTGCATAAACGCATCCTTATGGGCCTTGAACATGGTCCCGGCCATGTGCCCGATTGCGCCCAAGCCGGTCTTCCCGGCTGCGCTGGCCATGCTCGCCGCCTGAGCCGTGGCCGATGCCCCGCGCACTCCGGTTGCGGCCGCACCAATGGCCATTCCCGCAGCAGCTCCGGCGATGCCGGCCACCGCGCTCCCGAGCGCATGACCGCTGCTCACGTGCGATCCCGAAATGATCCCAGCGCATACTTCTGGGATGCTCTTGGCAAGTGCCAACAGCACAACTGCCGCGCCAAGCACGACGAATATGCTCTCCAAGGTTGGCGGCGCAGCCTTCAACTCTTCTGAAAACTGCATCGTCATGGTGATGATGAGTTCCAACACGAAGAGCTTTATTCCGACAGCAAGCGCGTAGCGCATGGCGTTGAAGGCATATTCCTTCGTATACGTCAATCCACCAAATCCAAGCAGCAACGTCGCCGCGTTCAATGCGATCATGGCTTCGCACTTCACGAAGACGATTTGCGCTGTTATGAGTGCGAATACAACGACCAAAGCTGCGGCGCACAGCACCATGCCGACGGCCTCTCCCATTTTCACGTTCGTTATCCTGGACAGTATGTTCTTTAGTATCGTAAGTCCGACATCTATCGGACCTGACACATTCATGTCCGCACCGCCAAGCTGTCCTGAAATCTTTTTCAGTCCATGAATGATGTTCCATGACCATTCATGATAGTTGACGATTACTGCCCACATGAACATGGTAAAAAGGATTACGAGCGCAAACTCTTTTAGAATGTTGTCTAGAGCTGATCTGTTGAGAGCTGCACGCACGCCGAAGACGAGTATGTTAAGGATCACACACGTCCTAAAAAGACTCATGGCGACGCTTGTCAGGACGCTGGACCACGCATCAGTCTTTTCCTTGAATTTTGAGACGATTTTTTGTATTATATCAGTGCCTGGACCGCCGCTTCCGCCTGTCGGCGCGGGTGTCGCATCTCCCGAGGGAGGGTATCCATCGGCTTCAGGTGTCCATTGGTCGTCGTACGGATTGAGTGGGGACGGTGGAGCCTCCACCGCATAAGCCGCCACGGCAACACCAATGCAAAGGAGTACTGTCGTTATGGCAAAGAATTTCATAGTGTTCATTTGTATTGTTCTCTTTTTACTTGGCGTTGCCGCATGTGACAAAAACAGTAAGTGCACGGACATGAAGTCACTGGACACCTATGGTTCGGGTCAGATTCGTTATGACGCGATCAAATCCAATATGGCCAACGGCTGTCCTGTGTCTGAAGAAGACAAGGCGTTTTTCCGCACTTGGAAAAATCCTCTGGACAAGCCTGCCCCCAAAGGTGTTCCCGAGGGATTTTAAAATCCCTCGGTGCTTTCAGGAGCCGGAGCACCCAGCTTGTCAGTCTTCGTGATCTGTCCCCAGGTCTCCTGGTCGAGCACTTCTTTGCGCGCGTTCATGGCCTGTTGAGCCTGGGCCTGAGTGGATACTGCGAAGAGGTGCCGGAGTTTCTGACTCTCCTGGAGGAGGCGACCCAGGAGCTGGTTCCCCGCCATTACGGCCTTCACCTGGCCATCCGGGGTCTGCATGAGCTGCTGCACGTCCGTGTCGAGTTGCTCCGCCTTCTCCTCGATGTCCGCGATCTGCTGCCCGGACTCCTCAAAGGCTGCCTGCTGGGCTTCCGTGGCCGCCTGGTCGATGGCGTCCTTTTCCTCGGCAACCTCATTGGGGTTTTTCCACGGCTTCGCGCTGCCGCCATCGGCGGAAGGCAGACTCAGCCCCTTCTTGGGCGGGTAAATCTTGTTGAAGATCTGGCTTAACGCCGAGGCATCGCCGCGATTGAGCTTCAACTGTTTCGACAGTTGGGAAACCTGGCTGAACTGTCCTTGCAACTGCCCAAGCATGCTTGGCGGCAGGGAAGCCGTATTTTTCAGCATGTTCTGGTACTGCTGAAAACCTGTCTGGACCATCTGTACCTGTTGCTGCGTCTGCTGCATGGCCTCGCTGACCTGTTTGTACAGCTGCGTAAGCTGTTCGACGCCATTGACCTGCTGCAACAGCTGGGTGAATATGTCGCTGCAATTCGTGCAGAACACAGGCATGGCCTTCGCTTCATGCAGGGAAACAACGGAAGCCAGTACGACAGCGAAAATTATCCTTTTCATGCCGCTCTCTCCTTGAGCCACTCTTGTGGCCACGATTCCTTGTGGGTTTCCTGTAGGACCTTGATCCTGGCGATGCTTTCCTTGTCGCTGACACCGACAAACGCCAGGGCCTTCTTCTGCAACCCCAACTGCACGAGCCGCCGACCCTCAGGCGTGACCCAGTAGTAGTCCCGCTTGGGCCTGGCGGTGGAAATGATGTCGATCTGGCGGTCGTTGAGGCCAACCGCTTCGTAGTAGGGACGCTGGTTGATCTCACGGGCGGAAACGTTCGCGAGGAACACCTTCGTGTGGCAGGAGTCGGCCAGGACGTTCATGATGCCTGAGTCGGCAGCGTCAGAAATGTTCTGCGTGGCCAGAACAACTGCGCAGTTGGCCTTACGCATCACTTTCAGCCACTCCCTGATCTTGGCCAGGAACACGGGATGGCCGAGCATGATCCAGGCCTCATCGAGGAGGATGATCGTAGGCTGGCCCGTAAGCGCGCGTTCGATGCGCCGGAACAGGTACAACAGCACTGGGATAAGGTTTTTATCCCCCATGCCCATCAGTTCCTCGACCTCGAAGGTAAGGAAGGAGCTGATATCCAAGGTGTCTGTCTCGGCATCGAGCAGGTGGCCCATGGTCCCGTAGCGGGTATAGTACCGGAGGCCCTCCTTCACCGTGTCGTCCTGGACCTGGTTCACGAAATCCGACAGGCTGCGCATGTGGCGCGGGTTCCCCGCCAACAGCTCCATGGCCGCGTGAATGGCGTTGCGGATCGCCGGAGTCACCTTCACTTCCTGCAACACCAGCAAGTCGGCAATCCAACCCTCGGCCCACACGCGGTCGGCATGATCGTCAATGTGTTGCAGGGGAGCGAAGGCCAGCCCCTTATCCTTACCGAGTTCGTGGTGTGTGCCGCCCGTGGCGGTGCACAACGGATACAGGCTCATGCCCTTGTCGAACGCGAATATCTGCGCCCGCTCATAGCGCCTGAACTGCGCGGCGATCAGGGCCAGTAAGGTTGACTTGCCGGAGCCTGGAGGCCCGTAAATCAGCGTGTGTCCGACATCTCCCACATGGAGGTTGATCCAGACCGGCGTGGCGCCATCGGTCGTGCAGACCATGAGCGGTGGCGACTCGGCCGGATAGAACGGGCAGGGGCAGAACTCCTCGCCGGTCCAGACACTGGAAAGAGGGAGCAAGTCCGCGAGGTTCATGGTGTTGATCATGGGCCTGCGTACATTGGCGAACCAGTTGCCCGGGTGCGAACCGAACCACGCTTCCATCGCATTGATGGACTCGATGCGGCATCCGAAGCCCATAGTGATGAACGTCCGGCGCAATTCGCGAGCCCAGTCGCGCAACTCCGTTTCATCCTCATGCATCAAGATCACGCTGGAAGTGACGTATCCGGCTCCGACATACCCGCCCTGGACCTCTGTGAGCGCCTCCTCGGCGTCCGCCTCCATAAGCTGGGCATCCCGGTTCAGACGCGGATTCGCGTGATTGAAGAGCTTGTCGAAAAATCCGACAACGCTTTGCTTCCACGCCTTCCGGTAGGTATTGATCTCCTTCTGGGCGTCGTACTGGTCCAGACAAATGAACCGGGTGGAAAACCGGTACTGCAAGGGCAGTCCGTCGATACTGGCCAGCATGGATGGCCAGCTCTCCTGCGGCAGTCCGTCGATGGCCACCACGGCGATGCGTTTTTCTCCAAGCCGAGGAGCGAAGCCGCCGACAAGGTCTTCGGACCCCAGCAACGCATCCAGGTACATGGGACATTGCGGAATGCGCACCGGCTGGTCCACGCCGCTCACGCACAGTTGCAAGTGGGACAGGAGTTCGCTGTACCAGACCTCCCCGTACTCCTCCTCGATCGAGTAGTCCTCCAGCCTGCGCATGGAAGCCAGAACGGCTGACATGGCGTCCTCGAACTCCAGGAGGGTGTGCTTGAAAACGGCCAGGGACCGTTCGAGAGCGCTGGAGTTGGCCCCTCCGACCCGTGCGGCCGCGGCCACCTTCTGCACTCCCAAATCCGGCCTGAAAGCCAGGGTGACGCATGTGCGTGTCCGGTACACGTCGCCGCCGAAGTAGCTCCGGCGCTCCTCGTCGATCATTTGGGTGATCGGGTCGGGGAAGAAGCTCTTTTCCGGCGGAGAATACGCCCGGTATTTGGCACGTACGGCGTCCACATTGAGCAACCAGTTGGTGCCCAGGACCCGAGTCGCGTTGTTGAACTGCGCGGAAACTCCGGCCAGTTCATCCGGCGTGCTCGATGCGGTGTCATGTCCGCTGATCTCGAACCCGGCCAGAAACGTGCCGTCCTTGCACATGACGATGCCCGGTTCAACAAGGGCAGCGTACGGCAAGACGGTTCCCAGGCCCCGGTACTTCGACCGGAACTGTCTCAGGTCGAGCATCAGGACTTCCTCCAGTCTTGCGATCCGAGGCTCCAGATGCTGGATTTTGCGGGATAATAGAGCTGTTGCAGGCTGTGCCGCCACCAAACCCGGCACATCATGGGGTCGGCCTTGGCCAGCCTGCGCAGGACGAACATCCCGCCGATGTAGAGCAGCACGGCCACGGCCGCCGCGATCTTGTTCATCCCGGCCACGGCCACCATGAAGGACGCAAGCGCCAGGTACAGAACCGGATCGCGCTCCGCTCCCATGACGTGATTGTGCCGATGCAACGACTGCCTGATTGGGGCTTTGCGCGGCGCGATGCTCATAAAAGCGCCCCGCTGAAGCTGAACAAGCCGTCAGCCATGTTCGTGGCCAGGGCGATGAAGCAGATGGCCAGGATGACGTCGAGCGCGAGCTTCACGCCGCCGGTCAGGTCTTCTTTGTGGCGGATGAAATAGAATCCGACCAAGGCGATGCCCGCGATGGCGATATACCTGCCCCAAGGCCCGGTGATGTAGCCGATGAACTTTTCCAGAGGGCTTGTGAACTGGTCGAGTCCGCTGGCGGACGAAGCCAGCGCCATGGAGCCGGTCGTCAATGTCAGGATGGCCGCGCTGGTCAGGGACAAATACAGTTTTCTCATGCTGCTTCTCCAACGATGTATTTTTCGTGCCATGCTTCGGAACGGGATGAGTGCCGATTGTTCACAATGAACTGCGTGGAATACGACTTGCTTTGCTCGTCATAGCCTTCCACATGCATTACCTGCGACACTCTTCTGCCTTCCAAGCTCTTCTCAATGAAAACGACTACATCCACGGCGCTGCCGATAGTCCATTGCATGGGTGAAGGCGTCACTTCCGCAACAAGTTGCTCCAAGCGCCTCAGCGCCTCCGGGGCGCTGTTCGCGTGCAGAGTGGCTATCCCCCCGTCGTGGCCTGTGTTCCAGGCCTTCAGGACTTCCAGTGCGGCCCTGTCGCGCACTTCGCCCGGGATGATCCGATCCGGGCGCATGCGCATCATGACCTTGGTGATCTTCTGCATGTCCCAGCCCTCGGCGGTGCGGAGAGAGACGGCATTCGGACTGGAAATCTGGATTTCGCAGGTGTCCTCCATGACCAGTACGCGGTCATGCGGACACAGCCTGGACATGGTTTCGATGAGCGCATTGACGAGGGTAGTCTTTCCGGAGCCGGTGCCGCCCGCGACGATGATGTTGGCGTGCCTCAAGACCGCTTCTTCCAGGAATTCCTTGGTCCTGGCGTCCATGATGCCCGCCTCGGCGTACTCGGCCAGGGTGAACACGCGCGCGGGTTTTTTCCGGATGCAGAAGGAGGGACCGGGAGCCAGGGGAGGAATCACTCCCTCTATCCGGCTTCCGTCGATAGGGAATTCCCCTTCCACCACGGGTGAGCATGCCGTGATCGTCACGCCCAGGGCGCTGGCCACCAGGGAGAGGATTTTTTGTCCCTCAGCTGGCGACATGCGCCCGGCCTCGAACATGGGCTCTCCGAACCGCTCCACCCACAGGCGTCCGTCCGGGTTAAGCATGATCTCCAGCACGTCCGGATCGCGTAACGCGTTCATGGCCACCGGCCCCATGGCCTGCTCCAGGTTTCGCAACAGGCGGTCGTCGATCATGAAAAGCTCCGAGTAGAGTGGCCTTGACGGTGTGCCAGGCTACAACGTATTTGAATTTGATTATGAACAAACATACCTACCCCAGTGCAGACATAGTGGTGATTGCTTTTGCTTCAGCTATCCTCACCAAAAAAAGCGTCCCAAAAGGCATGGTGTTTCGCCTTGTTGCAAATTCTGGCGAACAGATTGTTATGCATGTTGACGCGCATTTACTCTTTGACCCGTGGGCATCTTTCAAAGCCTTAAAGGACAGTCGAGTGAAAACAACCACTGACGAGAATTTTGACAGCAGAGTTAACAAAATCAATATGGACTCAATGTTGTCGCGCAAACATACACCTAGGGTGAGCGAATTCGATTTTGTACGCAAAAGCTCTTGCCTCATTTCCAACTTCATATGCACTGAACAACAGAACGGCATGAGGTTGACGGCAACATTTGAGGATGGAGCCATGTGTTCATTTTTTTGTGGAGACTATCTGGTTTATAAGTTGCTTGATGTCATTGATCGCTTCTTTGAGCTTTCCAAAGGCGCACCACTTATCATCGCGGACTATCACGGGGAAATTATCCAGTGACTGCCCGCTGAACGCCTCTATCTCCACAACAAGAGGAAGCTCTTCTTGTTCGATGCAGTCATCAATCATTGTTAGGTATTGACGCCTTGCGCTTCTTTTATTCATCGCCTTCACCTCAGCTTTATGATTGCGATTACAGTGATGCAGGCGATGACGACCTGGACGGCCAGCAGCAAGATCATACTGTTACGGAAGTCGCGGAGAATGGTACGGATGGCCCCGATGGATGTCGCCTTCAGGGCCGTGCCGATCGTGTCGGCAGCCTCCTTACTCTGGGCGAAGTAATCCGCCACGTTCCGGTCCAGGAGTTCCTTGAACTCCTCGCGGTGCCGCCCGAGCATCAGGTTGAACTTCCCCACCAGCATGTTCATGGCCGTGGGCATGAACAGCAGCACCGGGTCGTCTTTCAGCACCGTGATCCCCAACTGCGCCTGGATCGCGGCCACGACGTCCTCTGTCCTCAGGAAGATGGAATCTTCCTGCTCCTGTTCCTTCTCCTGCTCCGACTGGCCTTCCCGCGCCTTCGGCGCTTTCCGGGAACTCACGCCCCCTCCAGAAGCCCGGCTGCGTCCACAACGGTGAAAATGTCCCGCCAGTAGATCTTCAAGCGGTGCTTCACCATCAGGTACAGTTCCGACTCCGGGGCCAACGCCTCTTCAAATGTCTGGTTGCGAGCCAGCAGTTCCCGCAGGTTCTTGCCGAACGTCGATTCGTCGCGCTCAGGAAGGTCGATCACCGCGTGGATCAGTTTTGCGCTCTCGCGGTAGAAGTCCCACTCCTGGAACCGCTTCCCGTCGTGCTTCACCACTCCGTCCTTGTGGTTGAGCCACACGACGATTGGGACATTCGGGAAGAACTTCATCACCAGGGCCAGGCCGTCCACGGTGTCCTGCAACGCCTGGCCACCCGTGACGACCGTGTGCATCATCAGGCGCACGCCCATTTCCCCGAACATCTGCGGAATCTCTTGCTGCTTCAGGTATTTAGTCGCCGGATAGAATGTGGATGCCCCGGAGTCGACCACCATGGAGGTAGAGTCCGGCATCGTGCTGACCATCTCCACGATTGCGTCGAACTTCTCCTTGTCGATCAAGTCCTCGTCCTTGAGCAGCGGCAGCACGTGCACATTGAACTGCTTGTATGCCGCGTAGGAATGATTCACGACGTCGGTGTCCACCCCCATCACTTCCATGCCTTTGCCCTGGAAATACTGATGGAGGACGAACGCCGTGAACGTCTTGCCGACGCCGCCTTTGCCCTGAAGAATCCAATGTACATGTTTCATGTTGTCATCCATTGATTTTCACCCCGCGCGGGATTCCGTAATCATCCTTCGCAGCGGGTAAAATGGTGTTCGCCGTTCCTGGCGTGGAATTCCCCGCAGCCGGAACCAGCGGCTGTGACTCCTGGCCGCCCTTGGCCGCAACGATCACTTCCATTGGAAGTGCGTTGCGATGCAGGGTGTAACCTTTGGCTTTCAAAACCTCTTTCACTGCCTTCTGAAAGGTCTTGAAGCAATATTGTGAAATCTGTTTCTGCTCGATGCACATCCGGTACACAATATCCAGCGTGTGGCCCTTCAACAGCAATTTCAGTATGTCGTCCATCAGTTCGACGGCTTCCACACGCGCCAGATTGCGTTTGGTCGCATGCTTGTGCGGCGTCTGTTCACGACTTGGTTTCATGGCCACGTCCTTGCCCCCCGGCCCTCTTCACGCCGCTTCGGCGTGCAGGCTCTTCGGCGGAGCCGTACCCGACACAAACAGGGAACGTTCGTCTCCTCGACCAGCGACAACCAATGGAGAGAGTTCAGCAACCCCACCTTTTCCCAGGCCTGCCTTTGAACGGACTTGGTGACCGAGTTGGGTGAACATGGCCACCCGCAGGCACGGGCTCCGGCCCGCTTCAGGCCGGTGGGGGCCTGTGTGCCTTTCGTGCCTTTCATGGCTTGCTTTCAGCCTTCTGCCGTTCAATTTCGGCCACGATCCTTGGATGCAACCGCAACTGGAACGTGAACTTCTTTTGGGCTTCGCGTTTCAACGTCACCAACCCGGTCTTGACTAATTCGCCGATGCATAAGCGCATGGCTGGCTTACTGACGGCGATCTTTTTTCTTAGCGTCTCCAGCGAGACTGTAATTGAGTCGTTACCGCCACAGTTCTGGACAACTACGAAGTACAGAAGCTTCGCCCCAGGAGAGATCAAGAAGCCTCCCGTGACGAAATCCGTGATGTTGAACTTGATGGCATCACTCCCTGTGAGCTTTTCCATTTACGCTGCCTTTGCATCCCTGGTTTCATGTGTTTCACAATGCTCCTCGGCCCATGGAATGAAATGCGTGCTAATCCACGCCAAGAGTTCTTCCTCTGTCATGTCCGCACGAGCTTCAGCTTCCAGCCTCAAGGCTTCCTGGACGGGATGCATGCGCCGGAGGTCTAGCAGGACGAGCCTGGAGATCGCCGAGGCCCTCTCCCGGCCCGACAGTGGACGCCCCAGGCCCATGGCCAGGGAGTCCATGGACTCCTGAATTCTGGCCGGGAGTGCCTGCCACTTCTCTTCCTGGCCGTGCTTCTTGGACGCATTTCCGGGAATGTCCGGCGCTTGTCCGGTCTTGTCCGAGGTCTGCTCGTGCGCCTTCGCTGCTCCCGAGGCCTCCAGACCGGAGGCGTGAGCCTCCGGAAGTGCCTTCTTCGGCGCTTCAGGGAGTTCTTCTTCCCAGCGCCTGCCCCAGAGCCAGTTGGCCAAGTACGGGACATAGCCCCTCAGCCACCGGAAGTTGCGTTCCAGGTTGTCCTTGATGGCCTCCACCAGGAAGGTCGCGTCCGGCAGGGCTCCCGAACGCCACAGGTATCGCCATAGACGTCTGGCCTTGCCCGGATCGGGGTTTTTGTTTTCAGGCCAAACCGCCAGGATCACCCCGAAGGTTTTGTCGGCCTCGGCGAGCTCGTCCTGACTGAGCCGGGCGATACGCCCTGCTTTCCCAGGCCTCTTCACCTGGCGCAAAACCGCCTTCGGCCTTCTGCGGCTGTCGCTCTCGGCGAAAGCAGGTGCCGGTGCCTGCTCCATCGCCTCCCCCCGCCTTGTGGGGGGTAGGGGGGTCTTCTGTATTTCTTCTTTATTTATTCGTGCGCACTTTTCTGCGGGATAAACAGCAGGTTGCGTGCGACATGAACTTGTTTCGTACGATCCATTTCCGTGCCTTCCAGGCTGTCTTGGCTGGCCAGGTCTCGGAACGGCTCTGGGCTTCCTGCGCGCTCTTTCCGCCAGGATCGCGGGATGGAGCAGCAGCCGATAGACGTTGCTGCGCCGCCCGCCGTTCTCCACGGCGATGAGCCCTGCCTTTTTCAGGTCCTGGATCGCTGCCTGGACGGAGCGCACGCTCCTGCGCATGTCTCGCGCCAATGTGGCCTGGCCTGGCCAGCAATGGCCGCGCGGCCCGCATCGGTTGATGAGGCAGCCGTAGAGAATCACCGCTGAAAACGAGAGGTCGAATGTTCTCATGACAAACTCCTCCACATGGTCGCGTTTCGCGTCCCATCCAGTGAGAATTTCCAATTGTTTCAAGCCTTTGCGACTTGGAGAGAAAAGTACAAAAAACACTCAGACCCCTTGACGGGACCACCCCTTTCGGGTACGGTCAGGCCATCCAATTGTGAATGGCCTTTGCCTTTCGTGCTTTTGAAACCCTCGGTTGCAGCCGAGGGTTTCGCCTTTTCAGGCCAGTCGCTGTTTCGTCGCCGGTGCTCCCGGTTGGACTGTTGACCGAGCGGCTGGCTCGTCAGGACCGGGACACCACGCCCGACCGACCGCTCCGTAGGGCGGTTTCGCCTTGGCCCTCTCCCGCACCACCGGGAAAGGGGTTCTCGTTACCCCGGCGGCCACCCCAGCCGGGGAAATCTCACTTGACCGGCTCAGCAAGGCGTCTTCCTCAACCGTTGTGTGTGGAAAGCGATCGCCGTCAGGAGCTGTGCCGCCTTCGCCACCGCCTGGTCAGGCGACGCCCCTTTGCGCAAAGCCTCCACGACAGTGAAACCGGCCCATGACTCGACGTGGAGCTGGTCGGCGTACCTGCGTTGGAAAGTGGTCTTCGGAAACATCCGGTCCCAGCGGGTCCGGAGGACGCGCGTCTTGCAGAAGAATTCCTTCATCAGCATACTTCCTGAGGGGGGCTGCCCTGCCTGGTTGATCTTCCGCTAGAATGAGGTACAGGAGCATGAATCCGCGTCCCGCGAAGGCATGCCTGCGGCCGCCCGACCAGGTGTCGGGCGGCAGTCAGGGGGAGGGTTTGGCAGGGAGAGAGGGGGATCGGGCTCCCAAGAACGATCGAAGCCGAATGATCCCCGGAAGCAAGGGCAGCCAAGGGCTGGCGAATTTTAACATCGCCTTTTTCTGTTGCTACAAAATCAAGCGACGATACTTTAGACTTGTCTTTGTAACATACTGAAAAAGAAGGATCTTTTTGACTACAAAGAGACTTTAAGTGCCAGACAATGCGCATTAATCCTTGGAAATTATTGAATTTCTCAAGGTCAGGATTTTGTTCACGGATAAACCGTGAAAAATCAGAAGGATAGCCCCCCACGCGCCGCCATCGAGGCGGCCCGCGCCGGCGACGCCGGCCGCGGCTTCGCCGTGGTGGCCGACGAGGTGCGCAAGCTTGCCGAGAAGACCATGCAGGCCACCGGCGAGGTCACCCAGGTGATAACCGCCATCCAGGACGAGACCCGCAAGAACCAGGGGGTCACCGAGCAGGCCGCGAAAACAGTGGATGAAGCAACCGAGCTCTCCGGCCGCTCCGGCGAGACGCTGCACAGGATCGTGGGGCTGGTGGAGAGCACCGCCGGACAGGTGCAGACCATCGCGGCGGCCGCCGAGGAACAGTCCGCCGTGAGCGAGCATATCAGCAAGGCCCTGGACGACGTGAACGAGGTGTCGCTCAACACGGCCAGGGGCATGGACGAATCCGCCAACTCCCTGGCGGAACTGAGCAGCCTGGCCGGTCGCCTGAGGGCCGTCACTTCGTCCACGTCCCTGGAGTAAACGACTTCGGCCTTTGGTAGCCCGGCATTGCGCCGGGGCTACCAAAGGCCGTTCCGTTTTCCTGGTCCGGCTGCTGAGTGTATTCCTGCGGGCACCGTGCCGCAGTCGGATGAGCCCCAGGCCGGTTCAAGCAGTTTAACGCAGCGCCCCCCCCCCGCCATCCGACGCTTTCAGGTCATCGATAAGATTGCCGAGAATCTGGGCCTGGCCGGCCATATCCTGCACGGCTGCGGCCGATTGCCGCATGGCCTCGGAGGTGATGGCGGAGATGCGGTTCACGTCGTCGATGGAGCGGTTTATCTCCTCGCTGGCCGCAGACTGTTCTTCGGCGGCGGTGGCGATGGAGCGCACCTGGTCGGCCACGCGTTCCACCAGCTCGACGATGTGGGAGAGCGCTTCGCCGGACTGGTTGGCCATGCGTGTGGCCTCCTCGATGAGGCGGGCCGAGGTCTCCACGTTCCGGATGTTGAGCATGGCGCCGGTCTGGATGCCCTCGATGGCCGCACCCACTTCCCGGGTGGCCTGCATGGTCTTTTCGGCCAATTTCCTCACCTCGTCGGCCACCACGGCGAAGCCGCGGCCTGCGTCTCCGGCGCGGGCCGCCTCGATGGCCGCGTTCAGGGCCAGCAGGTTGGTCTGGTCCGCAACGTCGTTGATGACGGTCATGACCTGGCTTATGCCCTGGGCCTGCTGGCCCAGGTTGTTCATGTCGGCTTTCAGGGAGATGGCTTGATCCATGACAAGTCCGATTCCCTTGACCACCCTGCCGACCACCTCGGCCCCGTTCTCGGCCTTGTTCCTGGCTTCCATGGCCGTGTCCGCCGCCTGGGAAGAGTTTCTGGCCACCTCGAGGACGGTGGCGTTCATTTCCTCCATGGCGGTGGCAGCCTCGTCGGTGCGCGCAGCCTGCTCCTGTGAGCCCCGGCTGGCCTCGTTCACCTGGGCAGTGAGCTGCTCCGAGGCGGTGGACACGATGGCCACCACGCCTTCAAGGCTGGCCGCTGCCGCGAGCATGCCCTCGGTCTTGGCGCGTTCGGCCTGCTGCTTGGCCGCTTCGGCCTCCTGCGTGGCCTGGCGGGCCAGTTCCGTCTGATGTTCGGCCTCGCGGGTCTTGGCCTCGGAGGTTTTTATCATCTCCTTGAGCTTGTCCACCATGACCCGCAGCGCGTCGGACAGCGTGCCCAGCTCGTCCTGGCGGTCCGTGACGAGCTGGCGGTTCAGGTCGCCCTCGGCCACGGCCTCGGCGAAGGCCACGTTGGTTTTGAGGGCTTTGACGATGCTGCGCACGATAAGAAAGATCACCAGGTTGACCAGGATGATGCCGATGCCGCCGAACAGCAGGGTGGTGTTGCGCACTGCGCCTGAAGCCCTGGCGATGTCCTCGCTGTTGACGGTGATGGCCACGGTCCACCCGGTGTTCTTTTCCCGCGTGAAGATGGCCGACTTGCGTACACCGTTGAACTCGTATCCCACCACGCCCTTATCCATGGAGAGCATCTTCTTGCCCCAATCAGTCTCACTGATGTTGTACTTCATGATGAGCGCGTTGTCGGGATGGCTGAAGACCAGCCCTGCCTTGGTGGTCATGAAGGCGTAGCCGGTCTGGCCGATCTTCACGGGCAGGATCATGCTCTCGGTGAACTTGCCCAGATCGACGCGGGCATACATCACGCCGAGCACTTTGTCCCCGGATTTCACCGGCGCGGCCACGACGAACACCGGCTTGCCCGTGACGCGGCTGATGAGCGGTTCGGATATGCTGGCCTTGCCGGACATGGCCTGCTTGAAATACTCGCGGTCCGCGAAGTTTCCGCTGGACTCGGCCTCGCTGCTGAGAACGGTATCGCCCTTGGTGTTCAAGAGGATCACGCCCTGGATGGACTCTTCGAACGCGGTGAGCTCTTTCAGCGCTTTGACGCCAGCCGTTTTCAGTGCCTCGTCCGGAGCGGGGGAGGCCAGGAACTCCTGCAACGCGCGGTTGTTGCTCTGCAAGACCACCGCGCCTCGGATATCCCCCACGAACATGGTCATTCCCATGCTGACGCAGTCCGCCACGTTGCGGGACGCGCTCTGGAGTTCGGTCCAGATTTCTTCGGACGCTTTGCGGTAGGAGAACACACTGGCCAGGCCGATGCTGACGATAACGATGGCGATTGTCGGGATAAGCAGCTTGCTTTGGATATTGAGTTTCATGGATTTCCATCCTCTTTGTCTTGATGATAAAAGTACGATTCGAATGTCGCCAGTTACAACGATATTCCAAACGGCAATCCCGCAACGGAACAGTCTCAAAGACGGAACGACAAGGAATCGAGGGGGGACGACCAGCCCGGGAGCGGGCCGTGAAGAAACCATATTATGGTCTTAAGTAGTAAGTGAAACTAACATAAATAGTTCGGAATGCAAAGGAAAAAGATTGTGGGGACTGGCGGGCTCCCCGGAGCGGCGGCTCAAAACAGGGTCTTTTGCGCCATTTCCCAGGCAGCCCCTTGACCTTGCGGCATCAAGGAGGCACTCCCAGGCGGGAACGATTCCCGCAGAGGAGCATCATGCACACGCCACAGTTCTTGCGTCCCGCCCATCTTGCCGTCCTGGCCCTTGCCCTGGCCCTTGTCCTGGGGGCCTGCGCACCCAAGGCGCCGGACCTTTCCTTCCAGCCCAAGGCCAAGTGGGGCGAAGCCCAGAAAAAGCCCCTGGACGACCTGAAGGAACTGCCTCAGGACGCCGCCGCCTACATGGACAAATCCAGAGCGGATCAGCCGCTGCTTCCCGCCGAAGCCGCCAAGCTCCGCTCCGAGTTGTATCTGGAACGCCTGTTCGCGCCCTGGCGCGGCGGCGGAAACCCCGCGTACGCCCGCAAGTCGGCCATGCGCTCCCTGTCGGCCTATTCCCGAAACCTGGGCTACGACGAATCCGGCCAGCCGCGCACCAAGGCCTGGGCCGACCGGATAGTCCACAATGCCAACCTGCGTTATTTCGCCAAATCCGGGCGTCCGGCCATCGCCGTGGCCAACACCAATCTGCGCGCCATCCCCACCATGGACCACCGCTTCGGCACTCCCGGAAAACCCGGACAGGGGTACCCGTTCGACATCCTCCAGGTGTCGGCCCTGTGGGTGGGCACGCCCATGCTGGTGGACCACGTGAGCCGGGACGGAGCCTGGGCACTGGTGGAGACCGCCATCGCCCCGGGCTGGGTGCGCACCGACGAGCTGGCCTACGTGGACGAGAGCTTCACCTCCCAGTACCTTCCGCGTCCGTTCGCGGCCTTCGTCGCCGAGGACGTTCCCCTGCTGCCCGGCCCGGGCAAGGGGCTGCGGGCCGGTGTGGGGACCGTTCTGCCCGTGGAGGACTCCGACGGCGTGCGCCTGAAGATCCTGGTTCCCGTGGCAGGGGCAGGGGGGCGCGCCGAGACGCGTCCGGTCTGGCTGACCCAGGGTCAGGCCGCGCTCATGCCGCTGGCGGCAACGCCGGCCAACCTGGCGCGCGCTGCCAACCAGATGATGGGCCAGGCCTACGGCTGGGGGGGACTGGACGGCAAGCGCGACTGCTCCGCCGCCACCCGCGACCTGCTGGCTCCGTTCGGTCTGTGGCTTCCCCGCAACTCGTCCGCCCAGGCCAAATGCGGCTCGTTCCTGCCCCTGGAGGGCATGTCGCCCGAGGAGAAGGAGCAGGCCATCCTGAAAAACGGGGTCCCTTACGTCACGCTCATATGGATGCCCGGCCACATCCTGCTCTACATCGGCCAGTACAAGGGTCATCCCATCGTCTTCCACAACGTATGGGGCATGCGCACCCTGGAGCCCGACGGCTCCGAAGGACGAAAGGTGGTCGGCAAGGCCGTGATCACCACGTTGCGGCTCGGAGAGATTTATCCAGAAGTGGGGCCCGGACGTATTCTTCTGAACAGGGTCAAGGGAATGACCCTGGTGGCCCCCAACGGCGACAAGGAGACATGCGAGCCCGAAGACGAGACGCCCGAAGCCGGGCAGTAGGCGGATTCCCGCCACCGGAGCCGAGACGTTTCCGGTGATGACAGGCCGCCTTCGCGCATCCGCGGGGCGGCCTTTCTTTTTTTTCACAGGAAACCGGCGAGTGTCCGCCGCCGTTTTCCCGAGATGATCGGGGCGCGTGCAATCCAGTTATTGCATCCCGGAAGACTTCTCCCGCGTCGTTGCGGCCGGTGTTGGCCTTGCCGATCAAGATGAAGAGCTCGGGGCGGCTGTACGGTCAGGATTATTCGCCGATTTTGAGTAAGCGAAACGAAGCCTTGCGCCCTTGACTTTTACCGCTGAATCGTGGTGCTGACTCAACACCGGCCTGTCCGGGTTTTTTGTCGCTTGGCAAGGGAACGGGGACGACGGCTTGCATCCAGTCATCGGCCTGGCTAAGCGCGTCCGGATCGAACTCGATAGCTCCTTGCTGATTTTACTAGGTCATTCAAAGGGGATATGGTGATGAAAAATATGCGGCTCGCCGTAAAGATCGGAATTGGATTCGGGCTCGTGCTCGCTTTGGCGTGTGCTCTCGGGGTCATGGCCATCGTGAACATGGGAAGCGCTCAAAAGAGCGCCGAGCACATGAAGGACGAATACGTTCCCGAAGTGGGCATCGCCAACAACCTGGAGCGCCATGTGCTTCAGATGGTCAGCGGCATGCGGGCCTACTCCCTCACATCGGATGTAAAGATATTCGACGAGGCCCGTCAGGAGATGGCCGAGGTGCGCAAATATCTGGCCGAAGCCAAGGCTCTGGCGGATAAGTATCCCCGGCTGGTGAAGCTGCGCGACGGGGCTGCCTCGGGTAGCGCCAAGTACGCGGAATACGAGAAGCTGGCCGCGGACACCAAGAGCCTCATTGAAAACGAAGTCAAGGACAGGGCGGAGCGCATCGGCGCGGCCAGCCAGGCCCTGGCTCTTGTCGCCAGGTATCAGAAGAGCCAGGACGACAGCATGCGCGCCGAAATCACCAGGGATGCAAGCAAGGAGGAGCTGCTCGAGCGCCACCAGAAGATCGTGCTGCTCTCCGAGCTCCTGGAGACTACCGCGGGCATCCGGATCAAGGTGCTGACCGGCGACGCCAACGACGACGTGAAGCTGTACGAGTCAGCCAAGTCTGATTTCACCAGGATATCCGTTGCGCTCGACAAAATGAGGCCCCTGACGCACCAGGCCGTCAATCTGAAAGTCCTGGACGACATCCAGGTCGCCATGGACCGCTACAGGTCCTTGGTGGAGAAGCAGATAGCCAACACCACGGGCAAGCGGGAACTGGACAAGAACCGCGCGCTGGTGGGCCGGGAAGTCGAGAACGTCGCCAAGACCATCGCCCAGGCGGGCATGACCCAGGTGACGCAGCTTTCCGATTCCTCCGCACATGATCTGGCCACCGCCGAGATGACCATGGTCGTCGGACTCGTCTGCGCCATCGTCCTGGGCGTGATCATCGCGCTGCTCATTACCAGGGCCATCACCGGCCCGGTGCGCCAGGGCGTCGACTTCGCCAGGACCGTGGCAGGCGGCGATTACAGCAAAACCCTGCACATCGACCAGAAGGACGAGATCGGGCAACTGGCGGTCAGCCTGAACACCATGGTGGAAAGCCTGAAGGAAAAAATCGCCGAGGCCAACCAGAAGTCCCAGGAGGCCGCCCGCCAGGCCGAGAACGCCAATGTGGCGATGGGCGAGGCCGAGGAATCGCGCAAGCGCACTGACGAAGCCATGGAGAACATGCTCCGCGTGGCAGCGGAACTCCAACAGGTGGCCGAAGTGCTCACCAGCGCGTCCGAGGAACTATCCGCCCAGGTGGAGCAGTCCAGCCGGGGAGCGGAGAACCAGGCACAGCGGGTCGCCGAAACTGCCACCGCCATGGAGGAAATGAACGCCACGGTGCTGGAGGTTGCGCGCAACGCCTCCCAGGCCGCACAGTCTTCCGAGACCGCCAAGCGCAGGGCCGAGGAAGGATCCAAGGTTGTGGGCGACGTGGTGAAGGGCATTCACGAGGTGGAGAGTCAGGCCCTGGAACTCAAGCGGGAGATGGGAGCGCTCGGCAGCCAGGCCGAAGGCATCGGCCAGATCATGAACGTGATCTCGGACATCGCGGACCAGACCAACCTGCTGGCCCTGAACGCAGCCATCGAGGCTGCGCGCGCAGGCGAGGCCGGACGCGGATTCGCAGTGGTCGCCGACGAGGTGAGAAAGCTCGCGGAAAAGACCATGACCGCCACCAAGGAGGTCGGGGACGCCATCTCCGGCATCCAGCAGGGAACCAGGACCAACATCGGCAACGTGGAGCGGGCGGTGCGCACAATCGGCGACGCCACCGCCCTGGCCACCAGGTCCGGCGAGGCCCTGGCGCAGATCGTCACCATGGTGGACTCTGCCGCCGACCAGGTGCGTTCCATCGCGGCGGCCTCCGAGCAGCAGTCCGCTGCCAGCGAGGAGATCAACCGCTCCATCGAGGAGGTGAGCACCATTTCTTCCGAGACCTCCCAGGCCATGAACCAGGCGGCCCAGGCCGTCACCCAGCTGGCCCAGCAGGCAGTGGTGCTCCAGGGGCTGATCGAGGGCATGCAGGGCGGGGGCTCCTCCAGGGCGCTGCCCGCAGGCCGCGCCATGAAGGCCCTGGGAGGGCGCGCCTAAACGCGCCGGTCAGGCATCCAATGTTTAAAGTCCCCGGACAGGTTGTTGGCCTGTCCGGGGACTTTTTTTTCGGATCGTCCGTTGCGTCCGCTGCGCATTGCTTTCGTGCCCTCAAGCCTGGGCACGGCGGCAATGGATTGGCCGACGCCCCGCACCTCATCCGGGCGGCAAAGGACGGGCTGGACCGCGGCTGTGCATGGTGCGCCGTTGTCGGCACTGCATGCGCAGCCGGGCGTCCGGCGCGAGCCTCAGGCCGCAGCGGGCCGGCAGCTGCCCGGCCGGGGAGGGTGGGCCAGTGTGCCGGTTCGGTTCGTGATCAGCAGGCGCACTTGTACAGGTCCCAGGTCTGCATGAAGGCGCGGTCGAATGACCGTTTTTCCATGGCGTCGCGTGCGGCCCGGCTCATGCGCAGCCTGCGCGGTTCGTCGCGCACCAGCTCCTCCATGGCCGCCGCCAGTCCCCCGGCGTCAGCGCTCTCCACCACCAGGCCGGTGCTGTCGTGGTCCACGTTCTCCCGGGGACCGCCTTGCGCGGTGACGATCACCGGAAGTCCGGAGGCCTGGGCCTCCAGCACCACGTTTCCGAAAGTGTCGGTGGTGCTAGGGAAGACGAACAGGTCGCAGGAGGCATACAGGCTGGCCAGTTCGTCTCCCTGGACGTAGCCGGTGAACACGGCTCCCTTGCCCGAGAGCCGGGCCTTCATCTCCCCGGTGTAGGGGCCGTCCCCGGCGATGACCAGGTTGGCTCCGGGGTGGGCTCGGCGCAGGCGCAGGAAGGCGTCGGCCAGCAGGTGCAGGTTCTTCTCCCGCGAGATGCGCCCCACATAGAGGAGGTTCGGTCCGGTTTCCAGGCCGTAGTGCTTGAGCGCGCCGTTGCGTTTGGCAGGCGTGAAGCGCTCGATGTCCACGCCGCGCGTGAACAGGGTGATCTTCTCGGACGAAATGCCTCGTGCGGCCAGCTCGTCGCCGGTGGCCCGGGAGGGCACGAACACCTTGTCCATCTGGTTGTAGTACCAGAGCATGTATTTCCACATGAGCTCTTCCATGGCGTCGTCGCCGGTGAGCACCTTGGCGTATTGCGGGAAGGCGGTGTGGTAGGTGCCGTAGATGGGCAGCTTGAGAATGCGCGAGATGCCGAGCGCCGCCAGGCCGATGGGGCCGGGCGTGGCCGAGTGCAGGTGGGTGAAGCCCTGCTCGTACACGTACTCCAGCATTTCCAGGAAAGGCGGATAGTGGAAGGTCTGGCCGGGGTATTCGGGCAGCTCGCAGCTGCCGATGGGAGCGAACTGTTTGACGCCCGGGATGTCTTCCCCTTCGCCGCAGGCGCAGGTGACCACGCGCAGTTCCTTGCCGTGCTTGTGGGCCATGTTCACCTGCATCTTGAGGGTCAGCGCCACGCCGTTCACGTCGTGGAAGGTGTCGGTGAAGTGGCCCACCTTGACCTGCCTGTCTGACGGTTCGCCGCGAAGGGCCGCGTGGGCCTCGCGGGCCAGGGCACGGTCCTTGGTGAACACGGTGTAGGCCACGAAGTAGGGGGCCAGCACCGTGTAGAGCGCTCCGGCAGCGCCCAGGCCGTTGAAGATGTCGAAGACGTTGGCTCCGCTGAGCTGGTTCATCAGGCGGTCGCCGAAGCCGGAGAGGACCTTGTTGGACGCGCGGGTCACGAAGCGGAACCACTCGTCCTCCAGGGGGCCGCAGCTCCGGGTTCCGCTTTTGGCCAGGGCGTAGAGAGCCTTGTCCTCGTGGATGAGGGCCTCGGCCTCGTGGCGCAGGATGTCCGGCAGAGAGTCCGATGCGGGTTTGCGCGAACGGCGCTTCACCGAGGTCAGCAGCGATTGCAGGGTGAAGATCATGCCGGTTCTGCGCTGGGTATCGCCGGAAAGGAAGCGGTCCATGAAGGTGAGGAACACGTCCTTGTCCACGTAACGGCCCAGATTGAATTTGGCTTTATAGAACTGGTAGGCGATGGCGTAGAGGTTGTGGGCCATGGCCTTGGGGGAGGAGGTGCGCCCGCCGGGCCTGGAGATGCCGGCGTCGATGCCTGCCAGGAATTCCTCCAGGGTGGAGGCGCCCTGCACAACGGTATGCATGCTGGCGATGTTCAGGGAGCTGTGGTCGTCCGAGCCGCCGGTGATGCTCTTTATCCAGGGTGCAGGCCCGTAGGGTTCGATGCCGTGGCGGTCTGCGAGCCTCTCCATGTCCGCCGGGGCGAGGTGCGACAGGATGTCCTTGAGGATATCGTTCTGGTAGGCGTCGCGGGTGCCGTTCATCTCGAAATTGGAGAACAGGAGCAGCATGCGCTCGAAGTGCCAGGGGGTGAGCTTGTCGTTCACGCCGAAGAGCGGATGGGCCAGCACGTGGGTGATCTTCTTTTCGCGCAGGTAGCTGACCAGGTCGTAGACGTTTTCCCGAACCTTCTGGATGTCGCTGTGGATGGCCTCGTCGATGTCCAGGGCCAGGACGTGGGCCTTGCAGCCGTCCTCGGGAAAGTAGCAGGTGATCTCCTCGCTGATGAACGCGCCCGGGAGGTGGGCGATCTCCAATGCTCCGTCGATGGTGTTGTGGTCGCTGATGGTCACCAGCTTCATGCCGCGCTGCCTGGCTATGTCGTAGAGGCGTCTGGGCTCGGTGTAGCTCTCGGGACAGCCGAGCTTCTGCAGGAACCACTGCGAGGGCCGGGTGGAGTATTTCGAGTGGACGTGGATGTCGATCTTCATGGCCTGTCTCCTCTCTTGGGCTGGAAATGAGAAATCGGCCCGAGGGGGCCGATCCGGTGGCTGGAGACGAGAGGGCCTGAAAGGGCCGCGACGCAGACAGGTGTAGCCCGGTTCATCGGGCTGCCTTTTTCAAAATGCTGCGGTCGATCATGCCAGCGTCCCCTCGTGTTTCAGGGGGCCTAGCATGTTGGGCGCGGCGCGGTGTTACGCGCTTCGAAGGATTTGGTGACGTATGGAGACGGAAGTGTGACCGGACGAAGACGCCAGGCCGGGAGTCTGCTTGCGCGCATTGTGCGGGACGGCAGGGGGCAGGACAAACGGGCTGCATGCCGCTTTGGTGGCAAGCCGACATGGTCGTCCACGGGAGGATGGTGCCGGTCCGGCGGTTATCTGGCGAGAACCGCCTGTTCGTTGGCGAAGAAGACGTAGTTTCCTGAAATGCCGCCGCTGCCCTGGCCTCCGACGGAGGGGGGCTTGGAGGCCGTGAACATGGCGCTGTAGCCGAATGTCACGAAGTAGCCGCCGGAAGGCTGCCCGCCGTGCTTCAGGGGGAGGTCCACCGGAAAGCCCGCTGCCGGAATCTTCTGGGTGGGGTAGTTTTTCGTGCTGGTGGCCAGGACGTTGCCGTGCTCATCGCAGAGATAGGCGCTTATGGAGAGGTTTTCCACGGTGTCCGCCCAGACCGGAATGTTTTCCTTGATGGGCCAGGCGGTCCCCTTCACTTGGAAGGCCTTGTCGTGGGGCAGGGTCTGGAAGTCGAAATGCATGAACTTGGCGTAGAGTTTCTGATTGCCGCCGTCCTGCCAGGGTTTGAGCTGAAGGTGGGAGGCGCTCAGTTTGGCGCAGCCCGGCAGGCCTACGAGCAGGAGGGCCGCCAGAAGCGCGAGCCGGATGACGGGGGATGCTGCGGTGGAGGACATGCATGGGCGATACTCTGAAAACGAGTCTGGTGGCAAGAGCGCCTTTCCCCATGGAATGCGCATGAAAAAAGGCGGCCGGGACGAATCCCGGCCGCCTGCGAGGCTCAGATCCGTACGAGTCCTAGAACTTGTACTGCAGGCCGAGGGTGGCCATGAAGGCGTCGCCGCCCTTGGCCTGGTTGACCATGCGGCGTCCCCACACGGAACGCTCGAACTCGCCGTGGGACCAACCGAAGTTGGCCAGGGCGGACAGGTTCTCGTAGATGGCGTAGGAGTTGTCGAAGTTGACGCCAAGGACGTACTCGTTGACGGTCAGGTCGCGGCCCATCTGGTAGAAGGTGCCGGAGCCCAGGATGGCGTTAGCCACGCGCAGGCCGCGGGTGGAGTTGTTGCCCTTCACGTAGGTGAAGGTCAGGCGATGGGTCAGGTCCTGGATGAAGGTCATCTTGTTCAGCGAGGCGGAGAAGCCCCAGGAACCGATGGCGTTCACGCCCATGTTGGAGGCCATGAAGGCCTGGTCGTTGTCGAACAGGAAGGAGGTGCTGGGACCCCAGGAGGAAGCGATCTGGGGCATGCGCTCGGAGCCGTTGCGCAGGGAGTCGTCTTCACCGGTGGACCACCAGAAGGAGACCTGGGGGGTCAGCATGTCCAGGCCGGTGTACTCGGCGGCCACGTCGAAGAAGAAGCCGGCGCGGCGGTTCTTGCTGCGGTCGTTGGCGTTGCCGTCGCCGTAGATGGCGTCAGCGTAGAACTTGAAGGGATCCAGGGCGGTCACTTCGAACGCGCCGCCAACCCACCAGTAGAGGTTCTGGGAGTTGCGCAGGGTGGCAGGGGCCAGAGCGAAGGTGCCGGCGGACATCAGGTTCTGGGCCAGGCTGGCGTTGTAGAAACCAGCGCCGCCGGAACCGGTGCCGAGGTAGTTGGCGTTGCGGCCGGCCACGGCGAGCATGCCCCAGGGGGTGGCGCTGAAGCCTTCCAGGGTGATGGGCAGGCTCAGGTAGTAACCGTCGAACTCGTCGGGCACCTGGGTGGTGGTGGGGTCGAAGTCGCGGTTGGTGTCCAGGAAGCGCATGAAGCCGCCGACCAGGGACACGGTGTCCTTCATCAGGGGGATGTTCACGATGGCGCCGGCCACTTCGGTGTCCAGCACGATGGAGCTGCCAGCGAAGAAGGAGCTGTGGGCCACGGTGAAGGGCTGACGACCGATGGTGAACTCGACGTCGGTGTTGGGCCACTTGAACTGCAGGTAGGCCTGGTACACGTCGATGGAGACGGCCGGGTTGTCGACGCGGTAGGTGCCGTTACCCCAGGGGGTGTTGTTGACGCGGATGCCCAGGCGGAACTTCAGGCTCTCGTTGGCGATGAAGTCGGTGCGCAGGCGGAAGCGCTGCCAGATGGTGAAGGGGTCGCTGGTCTGGGTGCCGTCGCCGGTCCAGCCGGTGTAGTTGGGCTTTTCAAACCAGGTGGCGTGGATACGGGCGTCGCCGGTCATCTTCACTTCGGTGGCGGCCTGAGCGGCCACGGCGCCGAGAGCGAAGCTGACGAGCAAGGCCAAAAGCATAAGACGTTTCATTGGATTCCTCCTCCTCTTGTTGTCTGCGTGTTGCCTCTGCCGATAAGGGCATGGCCAGGGAGGGGCGTTGCCGCGTCCTTGCGGATTCCTAATGAGAAAACCTGAGAACAGCCCCACCATGCCCGAGTCGGTTTCGAAGCAATTCCGGCGTCCGGCGAACGCTGGCGAGGTTGCCGCTTGCAGCGGACAAACCCCACTTCGTAACACGACCGCAATGTGTGTAAAGTGAAACATTTTACATGGCAAGGCAAATGTTTTCACTTTTTTGTAATTATTTGCTCAAATCGGCATGCGCCGCAACCGGGCCAAGCTAATTATTCCAGACTGATAGTTGATGTGCGTGTCCGATGCGGCCATCGTTCAATCTGGTGGAAGGCGTGTTAGTTGATTTTGAGTCTCACTGTCAACTGGGCAGGTTCAGGCGCCTCTTTCTGGCGCACTGGACCAGGAAGAGTTGTTTTTCGGCAGGGATCTTGCCTCGGCATGTTTCCATGGAGAAAGGCAGCTTTCAGGCATGGCGAAATCGCTCCTGCCGATAACGACAGAAGACGGAGCGGTTGAACGGCTCCGAGCGGGGCGGATCTTAAGCGTTAGTGCGCAGCCGGGCGCTCGACTCGGCGGCCGAATCTGATGAAGCGGGCCTCGTAGGCTTTTTCCCCGGGAGAGCAGTTGGGGCATCCTCCATACAAAAGCAGGCAATCCGCATCGAGGCTCTTTGCTGGTATTCCCATCCAAAGCAGGTCTTCGCTGGGATCTGCAAACCAGAGCACAGGAGCTCCGCAACGGCTGCACTCTGCGTAGAGGAGCGATGGGTCGAAACGTGCGGCAGGGGCCGACATGGTCTACCTCCGGGCGTCGTGTTGGAGGGCTGATTCTCCATTGTAGTGGTCCTTGCCACGCCGGAACATGCCTGTAAAGGGTGAAAATCGACTCGATTGTGCACGGAATCCTAGGTTGCGGATTTAACGCACAAAAGCCCTCGCGATTTTATCGCGAGGGCTTTCGGGTCGTACGGGAATTCAACGCGCGGGTCGGAGCAGGGCTTTGCAGTGCCTGCCTGGAGCCATGCCCGCGCTTCAGGAGGGTTTGCGGGCCGAGGCCCGAGGCTGGAATCAATCCTTCTTGCGGCGCTCCCACAGGCGCATGTCCTGCATCTTCTTGCGGCGGGCGCGCTGGAGTTCTTTGCAGACCAGAGGGAGGTCCTTGGCGTAGCCCCATTTGGCGCGGTACTCGTCCGGGGTCAGGCCGTACTTGGCCAGGTGGCGCTTGGTGATGACCTTCATGGACTTTCCGCTTTCCATGCAGATGATGGTCTTTTCGCGGATGGCCTTCTTGGGGTCCAGCGGCTTGCCGGATGCGTCCTCCGCCGCAACGGGGGCGGAAGGCAGGGAGGCGCCCTGCATGACGGCCTTAAGGCCAAGCACGAGGTTAGAAACCATGGTTACGATTTCCTGGGCGGTCATAACCCTTACTTTTGCCTGTGCCCTGACGATCTCCAGGGATTCTTTCAAATAGTCGTCCATGAGGTCTCCTTCAATTCCGGGTACAGCAGTCTGCTATAGTTGGCGGTGGGAATTTTAGCTATTTCACATAAATTGTAAACAGAAATTTTATTTCTGCAACGCCAAACTGAAAAAGAACATGGCGAGAGTTGAAAGAGAGGGGACAATGGCATGTATGTAACGAACTAGGATGAATAACTGGGTGGGGCAATGTCGGAGAATACTGGCCCCTGTCCGATTCGCACTCCCATGTCGCGTAAGAGATTCAATTGGCTCTGGCTTCGGACGCCTCTTGCTGCAGGAAGCATGAGAAGGTTCGCCGCAAAATTGCTGAAATTCTGGATGTCTCGCAGGGATTGCGGGTCGCCGGGAAGGGCGAGGGCGTCCAGCGGGTCAAGGCGCAGAACGTCGGCGGGAAGCCGTTCCAGGATCAACGCAGGAATTGTCTGGAGGTTGATGATGTCCACGCCCAGCCTGAAGCCATGCCGCTTGAATCGTACGAACTGTTCGATGACGGCGAAGCCCAGCTTCGAAAACAGGCTGTCCTCGAAGAACAGGCAGACGTTGGACGTGCCGGAGCGCGTGGCGGCGAAGGTGGATGCCAGAGCTTCGGGGTAGGCCGGATCGGAGAGTTCCTCCCCGCCCAGGCTGACGCATACGAAGGTTTCAGGGGAAAGCGACCCCCGAATGCTCTCCAGCATCGCGGCCAGCGTCTCGGGCTTGACGCTTACGCCGGGAGCATGCCTCGCGAAACTCAATTCGACGCCTGCCAATGCGCGGTTCTCAAGTTCGTAGAGAGGGCGCAGGGAGACGTCGTTGCGCGGGGGAGCCAGGGGGCTCGAGAGGTGTGAGAAACTGTTCATGGTACCTGATTATCAAAAAATGTGCCCATATTTTAAAATGCAGTATTCCAGTGGGTTGGTCGATCGTGTCAATCTCTGGGGTTGTCCCTTGTCCTATATTCGGCGATCGCTGGTCCCGTCAACAGGATTCTGTCCTGAAAAGAGGACGTGCCGTCTCCGGCTTCACGCCAGAGCCTGTATATTGTAGAAAGGGCCGGATGCCCCGCTTGGTGAGTGCCGCAAACAGTTTGGGCGTCGGCATGATCGAACTGAGGAGCTTACACGGGCCAATCATGCGATTTTACATTCAGACCTTGGGTTGCAAGATCAACCAGTACGAATCCCAGGCCCTTCGCGAGTGCTGGGAGGAGCGGGGCTGGCGCGAAGCCGACGCTCCGGCCCAGGCCGAGGTCGTGCTGGTGCACACCTGTGCGGTTACCTCCGGAGCCGTAGCGGACAGCCGCCGGGCGGTCAGCCGGTTGGCGCGTGCTGCACCCGACGCACGGGTGCTGGTGACTGGGTGCGCCTCTCAGGTGGAGCCCGAAGTCTTTGCGGCCATGCCCGGAGTGAATGCCGTTGTGCCTCAGGCCGTCAAGCCCGGGCTCGGGGCATGGTCCCCCGCATGCGTTCCCGATGAGGGCGTCGCGACGCCGTCCCGCAGGCGGTCCTCCTGGCCGGACTTTTCCATCAGCCGCTTCAGCCGGGCTCGACCGATCCTGAAAATCCAGGACGGTTGCTCGCACTGCTGCACCTATTGCATCGTGCCCCGGGCGCGCGGCCCCGCCCGGTCCCGTCCCTTTGCCGACATCCTGACCGAGGCGCGCCGTCTCCTGGATTCGGGACATCGGGAACTCATCCTGTCCGGCATCAACCTGGGGCAGTTCGAGTTGGAAGACGGCGGCGATTTCTGGGCCATGCTGGCCCGTCTGGAGGCGGAGTTGTCGCCGCAATGGGCCGGGACGGCCCGGCTGCGTTTGTCGTCGCTTGATCCGGGCATGCTTGGCCGGCACGCCCTGGCCGTGCTGGCGGATTCGCATATGACCTGCCCGCATCTGCACCTCTCCATGCAAAGCGGCGATCCCGGGGTGCTGGCCGCCATGGGCCGGGGGCATTACGCCCCCGCCGCCGTACTGGATTTCCTGGAGGAGCTGCGCGGCTTCTGGCCGCACGCCGCCGTTGGCGCGGACATCCTGACCGGGTTTCCCGGCGAATCCGAAGACTCCTTCCAGGCCACGCGGGAGTTCTGCCGGGCGGCTCGCCTGGGCTACGCCCACGTGTTCGCCTTCTCCCGGCGTCCCGGAACCCTGGCCGCCAGGGCCGCCGGACAGATTGACAGGGACGAGAAGAGACGGCGCGCAGCGCTGCTTCGGGGCGATGTGGAAATCCTGGAGCGCGCATATCTGAAGGAAATAGCCGGTCTGCCCCGGTTGGTGATGGCCGTGGAGGGCGGGCAGATCATGAGCGGCTCCAGCGAGTATTATGTGGAATGCAGACTGGAGCGCCCTTCCCCCGTGGCCTGGGGCGGCCTGCTGCCCGTTCGGCCTCTGGGCCTGTCCGACGGCGCGCTGCTGGTGGAACCCGCCTGACGACCCGCGAATCAATTTTTGCGGGCACCCTTCACGGCTCTTTACGAAGGCGGTGCGGACGGGCTATCCTGACCGACGCACAGTACCACGGCGATCCTTCCGTGCGGTGCGTCCTGCCCTGAAACGACAAATCCAACCGCGACGCGCGCCCATCCGGCATGCGCAAGCGGACAGCGAGACACCCATGCCCAAGAGTATGACCGGCTTCGGCCGTTCCATCACCGAGAATTCCTACGCCAGCGTGGTGTGGGAAGCCCGTTCGGTCAACAGCCGCTACCTGGATCTCAAGTGGCGTCTGCCCCTTTTCCTGCGCGCAAGCGAACCCGACCTGGAAAAGGTCGTGCGCCGCTTCGCGGACCGGGGCCGCCTGGAGGTGTCCTGCAACTTTCAGCCGCACCGCGCCGAGGTGCTGGACATCTCCCTCAACAAGCCCCTGGCCCAGGCCATGTTGCGTTCCGTGGCCGACCTGGCCACGGACATGGGCCACGACTTCACCCCGGACTACACCCGCCTGCTGACCATCTCCCACCTGTGGCAGGAGGGCATGAAGGACGCTCCGCCGGAGCTGATGGAAGCGCTGACCTCGGGCCTGGCCCAGGCCCTCGAGGATCTGAACGTGGCCAGGGAGCGCGAGGGCGGCCTCCTGGCCCAGGACATCCTGCGCCGCCTGGAGAAGCTTGCGGTCTGGCACGGCGAGATCAAGAAGCTGGCCCCCAGGGTGAAGGAAGAGAAGTTCCAGGCCCTGCGCACCCGCCTGACCACCGTGCTGGAGAAGCTCGGCGTGGAGCCCTCCGAGGAGCGCATCCTCCAGGAGCTGGCGGTGATGACCGACAAGCTGGACGTCACCGAGGAACTCACCCGCCTGGGCTTCCATCTGGACCAGATCAGGGATCTGCTGGCCCAGAAGGGGGACGTGGGCAAGCGCCTGGACTTCCTGATGCAGGAGGCCTTCCGCGAGATCAACACCTGCGGCAACAAGGCCCAGTCCATCGAGGTCAGCCGCATCGTGGTGGAATTCAAGGGCGAACTGGAAAAGTGCCGCGAGCAGGTTCAGAACATCGAGTAGGGGAAGAGCGTGCAGAAGACAGGACTGCTCAACATCGGTTTCGGCAACTACGTGGTCAACTCCCGCGTGGTGGCCATCGTGAACCCCGCGTCCTCGCCCATGCGCCGACTGCGCGAGGACGCCAAGGAGTCGCGCCTGCTGGTGGACGCCACCCAGGGACGCAAGACCCGCTCCATCATTGTGGCGGACTCGGGCCACGTCATCCTCTCGGCCATCCAGGCGGAGACCATCTCGCAACGCTTCAGCCAGGACGAGGACGATGAAGCAAAGTAAACGCCTGGGCCTGCCTCTCATCATCACCGCCCCCTCCGGCGCGGGCAAAAGTACGCTCATCAGGAAGCTCCTGGCCGAATTCCCCGAGGCCGGATTCTCAATCTCCTGCACCACCCGAGCTCCCAGGCCCGGCGACAGGCCGGGGGTGGACTACGTGTTTCTGAGCGTGGACGAATTCAAGGCGCGCATCGACCAGGGGCACTTCGCCGAATGGGCCGAAGTGTACGGCAACTACTACGGCACCCAGAAACAGGCTGTTCTGGACATGCTGGCCGACGGGCGCGACGTGCTCTTCGACATCGACGTGCAGGGAGCCAAGGCGCTCAAAGCCAACCTGGACATGTGCAACACGGTGTTCATCCTGCCCCCTTCGCGCCAGGAACTCGAAAAACGCCTTACCGGACGCGGCTCCGACTCTCCGGAGACCATCGCCAGGCGTCTGGCCGTGGCCAAAAGCGAGGTTGCACAGGCCGGGTGGTTCAACCACATCGTGGTCAACGACGACCTGGACACCGCCTACGACGAACTGCGCGCCGTATATCTGGCGCAACGCTCGCATCCGGACCTGCATCCGGGCCTGGTGGAATCCGTGGTGGACACCTGGGAGTAGGGGGCGTTATCCAGGCCGCGCTTGCGTCCGCTAACTGTTCAGGGTAGATGGGGACACAGTGTAGGGCGTGTTGTGCCCGGGGCTCGGCTGATGGGAGAGTCCCGAATCGCACTGATGGTTCGGAGTCCTTCGATGAATGAAACTGACAAGTCCGATACTGCACCCGATGCAGTGAAGTCCTCCGACCGTCAACGGGAGAGGATCAAGGGTATCTTTTCGACCCAGTCCATCCAGAAGGTCGGCACCGGAACCACCACGCGCAAGACCATCCAGAAGACCTACTGGTTCGTGGACGAACTCGAAGAGAACCTGCTGGAGATCCAGCCCCTCAACAAGAACTACATCCCCTCGGGACCCAAACGGAAGATCACCATTGAGGACCTGCTGGCCAAGTTCGCCCCCGAGCCGGAGTTCTACATCTCCACGGTCTATCCCAAGCTCCAGGAACTGAGCCGCACCATCCAGAAGGGCGAGCGCCATCGGGAAAAGGGCGAGGTTTTCAGCGCCGAGCTGGAATTCAACCAGGCCCTCAAGGTTGACGAGGAAAACGTCAAGGCCAACTTCGGCCTTGGCCTGACCTACCTGGACCGTGGCGAGGCCCACAAGGCCAACGACATCTTCGAACGCCTGGTGCGCCTGGACGCTGCCTTCCAGCCCGAGCACAAGCACCTGTTCAACGATTTCGGCATCAGCCTGCGCAAGAACAAGATGCTCGACCAGTCCCTGGACTACTACCGCAAGGCCGAAAGCCTCACCGAGTCCGACGAGAACCTCATGTACAACATCGCCAGGGCCTATTTCGACAAGCAGGAAGCCCGCGAGTGCCTGGAATACCTGAAGAAGGCCCTGGCGCTCAATCCCATGCTGAACGAAGCCCGGCGTTTCGTGAAATACCTCGTGGACCAGAACCAGATTTCCATCGATCTGCCCGGCGTGCGCGACCTGCTGCCTGCGGAAGCCTCTCCCGGTTCCTCCTGAGAGCGCCCATGAGCCAAGAGCACGGCCAGCAATTCCTCCTCGCCCTGCCCGGACTCCGGCACGACCTGCCCTATTCACCGGTCCTGCTCACCACACTCTACAGCCAGACCGGCCAGTCCTCCTCCACACCTCTCGAGGAGATCGCCGACACCCTCAGCCGCGACCAGGGCCTGACGGCCAAGGTGCTCACCATGGCCAACTCCGCCTTCTACGGCTTGCAGCAGGAGGTGACCACCGTGCCCCGCGCCATCGCCGTGCTGGGGCTGAACGAGGTGCGCTCCCTGATCCTGGCCGTGGGCGTGAAGGCCCTGACGCAGCACAAGAACTTTCCCAAGGATTTCGGGGTGAGCGAATACTGGCAGCACCAGCTCTCCGTGGCAGTCATCGCCCGACATCTGGCGCCGCTCATGGGCGGACTGGACGGCGACAACCTGTTCACCGCAGGGGTGCTGCACGACCTGGGCAAGCTGCTCACCGCACTGCATCGCCCCGACGACTGGCACGCCATCGACGCCCTCACCCGCGAGCGCCACGTGGCCTACTCCGAGGCCGAGGAGGAATACTGGGGCATCGAGCACGGAATGCTCGGGTCCATGGTCCTGGGTTCCTGGAACCTTCCCGAAGACATCACCGAACCGGTCAACTGGCATCACGCCCCCATGCATTCCCCCAACCACCGTCGGGAAGCCCTGGTGCTCTGCGTGGCCGACGCCATGGCCCATGTGGTGGCGGACCCGGACGCCTTCGTGCACTGCCCGTGGCGCGACGTGCTGGGAAAATTCCATCTGAGCGATTCCGACATGCTGGAACAGATCAAAGCCCTGCTGCTGCAACACGATCCGGGCCTTTTCGCCGCCGGACTCGCGGCCTGAACCCCCGCCTCGGCGCCCCGCCGACCGCCCATCTCGATTCCGCCGACTGCGTGGGCTTGCCGGACCGCGCCGTCGGCTGACAATTCTTAAGGAGTATTTCGTGCGAAAAACCTGGCGTTCCCGAGCCGCAACCCCTCCGCCCCCCGTGCTGCATGACTGGGCCGCAAGCCTGAGCGTCTCCCCGCGCCTTGCCGGCCTTCTCTGGAACCGGGGACTTTGCACCCCGGAAGCCATGGACTTCTTCCTCTGTCCAGGACTGCGCCATCTCATGCCGCCCAAGGACATCCCGGGTCTTGCCCGGGCAGCAGAGGCCGTGGCCGCGGCCCTGACCTCCGGCAAGCAGTTGACCATCTGGGGAGACTACGATGTTGACGGCGTCACCTCCACGGCGCTCCTCTCCGACTTCTTCTCGCGGCGCGGCTTCTGCGTGGGGCACTACATCCCGGCACGTCTGGACGAGGGCTACGGCCTGAGCATCCCCGGCCTCGAGAAGCTGGCCGCGTCCGGCACGGACATGGTGCTTACCGTGGACTGCGGCGTCACCGCCGTGGCCGAGGCCAGACGCGCCCGGGAACTTGGCCTCTCGCTGGTCATCACAGACCACCACCTGCCCGGAGAGGAACTACCCGACGCCGTCGCCCTGGCCAACCCCAAGCTTTCCGACAACGAAGGTCGCGATCTTGCCGGCGTGGGCGTGGCCTTCTTCCTGGCGGCGGCGCTCAACCGCATGCTGCCCGGCGAACCCATCGACGTGCGCCAGTTCCTGGATCTGGCCGCCATGGGCACCCTGGCGGACGTGGTCAGCCTGACCGGCCAGAATCGCATCATCGTGAAAAACGGCCTGCTGCTCCTTGCGGACGCGGCCCGGCCCGGCATCTTCGCCCTGAAGGAAGCCGCGAATTACTATCCCAAGGCCCCCCTCGAAGCCACGCAGGTCACCTTCGGCCTCGCCCCGCGCATCAACGCCGCAGGCCGACTCAACCGAGCCGAAGAGGCCCTGAACCTCCTCCTGGCCCCGGACCTGCAAACCGCCCGCCCCCTGGCCAAGGCCCTCGACGAGCTGAACGTCCAGCGCCGCGCCGAGGAGGACGCCATCTCCGGCGAAGCCCTGGCTCAGGCCCAGGACCAGTGCGGCAACCCCGCCATGGTGCTGCACGCGCCGCACTGGCACCAGGGCGTCATCGGCATCGTTGCCTCGCGCGTGGTGGACGCCCACTATCGGCCTACGCTCATCATCACGGCGGACAACGGCAAGCTCAAAGGCTCCGGGCGCTCCATCCCGGAAGTGGACCTGCACGCAGCCCTTTCCGCCTGCCAGGAACATCTGCTGGGCTTCGGAGGGCATCATCAGGCCGCGGGCTTAAGCCTCGCGCCCGAAAGCCTCGACGCCCTGCGCGCCGACTTCCTGAAGGCCGTGGCCGCCCAACTGGGCACGACCTCCCCGTCCCCGACCCTTCGCCTCGACGGCGAACTCTCCTTCAAGGACATCCATCAGGAATTCCTCAAGGAACTCAGCCTGCTCGGACCCTTCGGCTGCGGAAACCCAGAACCCGTGTTCAGCTCGCCCCCCCTGGATGTGAAGGCCCGACGGGTGTTCGGAGCCAACCATGTACTCCTGGAAGTGCGCGACCCCGATGCGGCCGTGACGCTTCGAGCCAAGGCCTGGCGCATGGCCGAAGAGATCGGTCCCGACGTCACCGGACGCAAGCTGACCTTGGCCTTCACGCCGCGCCTGGATACCTATAACGGTCTGGCAAGCATTGAGCTGCGTGTGAAAGACTGGGCGGCTGAAGAGAAAAAGGCGGCCAAGGCCCGCTGAGGATCGGGCTCCGCCCTGGACCCGGCGGGCTCCGCCCTGCACCCGCCAGGGCTCCGCCCTGGACCCGGCGGGCTCCGCCCTGCACCCGCCAGGGCTCCGCCCTGGACCCGCAAGGGGAGAAGCCTCCCCTTGACCCGGCTTTTAGCTTCGCGTCGAGGGCGGGCGGATGATATGGCTGGGGGCTGATGGCCGGGGACTGTCCCGCTCGTGTCCTGGCGGGCGGGCTAGAACCGATTTGAAGACGATTCGTCGCCCGCCCGCCAGAACCCGACCGTGACAGCCCCCGGCCACCAGCCCTCAGAACCATCCCCAGAACCAGCTTTCTGGATTAGCTTTCAGCACCAGCCCTCAGGACCAGCCCAAAACGAGCTCTCAGGTTGCCCTTGAGACCAGCACTCTAGGATATGCTTCTAGGGTCAGCATTCAGGACTAACCCTAGGATTGGCTTTCTGTCCCAGCATAATGCCTTCAAGCATCGGTTTACACTCTCAGGCTAGCCGCCAACTCCGGCCCCAG